>JBAYJD010000046.1:0-21906 GCA_041665305.1 Elusimicrobiales bacterium | reverse complement strand
GCACCGCGGCCGCGCTCCCGCTCAGGCGGAAGTAGTGTCCGTAGTAAACCTCTGGTAGCGTAGTCCACTCGGCGCTTGCGTAAGCCTCGGCTTGCGCGACGGCCCGTCAGCCCCACACCCCCGTCATCCCGCTCCAAGTTATTCACCTGCCGCGTACCTAATATTTAACATATCCCCGCCCTTAATTATGATACAGCACAATTAACCCCGCCCGGTGGTTTCTGCACCTGACAAAAATAGTTGTTGATGCTGTCACAGAAAAATTTAAGGAAACGGCAGGCCTGCTGGTTCGCGGGCGTGCCGAGGGTATGGAGCTGCCGGGCACGTTACCGGACACACGCGGTTTCAGGCGGGCTTTTCTTTGTGCCGCGGTATGGGTTTTTTTTCAAGCGCGCAGGTGGTGCTGAGTATGGGCAGGGAAAAATGGAACCTGGAATATTTGCCTTGTTCGCTTTCAATTTCCAGCCTGCTGCCGTGCAGTAAAAGCAGCTGGTTGGAGATCTTAAGCCCGAGTCCGAACCCCGCGGCCGCGGCCCGCCCGTCTTCGGTCCGGTAGAACCCGGCTTTGATCCTTTCTATATCGTCTTTTGAAATGCCCGCGCCTGTGTTTTCCACCTGGAAGATCACCATCTGGGGCGTGTCTTCGTGCGGGATGATCCTTACCTTGACTTTGCCGTTCTTCGGCGTGTATTTAACGGCGTTGCCTATGAGATTTGCGATCACTATGGCCAGGGCTTCCTGGTCGGCGCTGACCAGCAGCCTGCAGCCGCGGGGCAGGTGCATCGAGACCGCGATGCTCTTCTGGCGGATAAGTTCGTTCATGGCGGTCATGGATTCTTCGGTCAGGTCTATGAGGGCCAGCGGCACTTTTTCTATCCTGAATTTTCCGGACTCCATGCGCGCTTCGTTCAGGATATTTTTCACATAAAGCCTGAGAGATTTGCGCGAGTCGGCCAGGGTGCGGTAAACGCCGCTGCGCGATTGGTCGCTGCCGGCCGGTTCCGTTTCTTCCAGCAGGAAGATGCAGGCGTCGATGGTCGCCAGCGCGTTGTTGAACTCGTGGCTGACCAGGTGGACCATGTCGGATTTGAGTTTCGCCGCCCGCTGTTCCCGCCTGATCAGGACCATTATCGCGGCTATCATGACCAGCGCCAGCAGGGCGGCCAGAAGGATGACGGCAAGTTTTTTCCTTGTGTCCGACAGGGAGGCGTCTATCGTCACGGTGTTTACGGCCGCCGCCGCCGTGCCGAGACGCTTGCCTCCGAGGGTTATCGGAGCGGAAAAATAATAATAATCCAGGTTGTCGGCCCCGTGGAAGGCGCGCATGAGCGGGCCGGAAGCTTTCCTGGCGGCCCGGCCTTCGGGAGTGTTGTCTATCTCTCCGATCCGTTCCGGCAGGGAATGTGAAAGGATCTTGCCGCCCGCATCCGAGATAAGGACATACCGCGCCGCTTTCGTCCGCGCGAATTCATTAACCAGGAAATGCAGCCAAAACCTGTCCAGTTTGGGGGAAAAGGCTTCTCTTGAAGAGCGCGCGAAAGAGCCGGTGCGCGCGGACATATCCGCCAGGAGGTTCGTTTTAGCGTCCTTCAGGATATAACCCGCCGTCCAGGCTATCACCGCGAAGACGACAAGCACGAACAGCGCGGAAATTTTTATCGCCAGATCGCCGGTCCTTTTCATTTGTTCTCCCGGGGATATGGTACCTAATTTTTAACGCCGGACAAACCGTCCGACGGACGGTATGCGGTTCAGCGGGAGGGTTGCGTGGGAGCGGACTGTGTGGAAGCGGGCGGGGTTCCCTGTGTCGCCGTTTTTTGCCCGGCAAGCTTTATTTTTTCAGCAAGCTCGCGGGCCGGGGCGTACTGGGACGTTATTGCGGAGATCTCTTTCAGGTACAGGGCGGCGCCTTCAAGGTTGTCCATGCTGTAGGCGTCCACGGCCTGGTAATAGAGCCGTTCCACTTTTTTGGCGTCTTCAGGGGAAAGCCGCGGTTTGGCGGGCGCCTCGACCCGGACGGGCTCTTTTTTAATGTTCACCGGAGCGGCGACGGTCCCGCACGCGGCCAGCAGCGGGAAGGCTAAAAGCGGAAATAATAATTCTTTCGATCGCATAAGCTTACAATGAAGTGTACCAAAAATAAAGCCGACGGCCCACCTCCTTCCGCATTAATTTAAAAATTTTCGCGCCTCACAACTTGCCGCCGCAGTCGGAGGCTATGTCTTTTTCCCAAAGTTCCTTAAGCTGGTCCCAGGTGAGCTGGCCTGGGCGGTCCGGCGGCGCTTCGGACTGTTCGGTCTTCCCAAGCATCAGGCCGGCCAGGAGCTGCCGGTGTTTCTGCATCTCCTGGTCCTGTTGCCTGAAAAACGCGCTGTTTAAGCCCGCTTTAAGACTTGCGATCCAGGCCGCGCCGTTTTGACCGTTGCATTTGGCTATAAGTTGTTCCAGGGACTGTCTGATGTCCCGCAATTCGGCTTCCGTATCGGGCAGTGTCTTCAGATTACCGACGAGGTTTTCTTTCCGCGTTAGAAAGGCCGCCGGGTCCATTTTGTGCACGGTTATCAGGTGCTCGATTATCCGGAGCCAGGTTTCATTGTTTTTCTTTTTGACCGGAATGTTTGCCAGCAGCTCGTCGGCGTCCGCCAGCCGTTCTTTAAAAGCGGCTTGGGGATCTTTCATTTCTTCCGAACTTAACATGGGCGCGTAACAAGACGCGCTCAATTTTACCTGATTAAGGTAGTCATCCGGGTCCGCCATGTATGTCCACGCCAGGGGGTTGGCTATATGTCTTCCCAGTTCCGCGTCCACCGTCCAACCTACCAGTCCTGCGTTGGCTTCATCGTTCAGGTTGTAATAATTGACATCCGCCACTCCGTACCTTTTCGCCCTGGCCTTCTCCAGCGCGTGTCCCAGCAGTTCGTGCGCAAGCGTTTGTTCAGGAGAACCCCAGTGCCGTTGGACTATCAGGTAGGCGCTGTTCAGGTCGACCTTTATGATGGGGTTCGTGTTCTGATGGAGGTGGCCGCCGGTGTTGTAGAATTCTTTTTTACCGTTGGCCTCGATAATCCGTGTGTCAGGGAGCTCTTCAAATGAGATCACCGCTTTTGCGTCTTCTTTTATAAATTGCCCCGCAAGTTCCCTGGCCGTAGGGCTGTCCATAAGGCGCGTCAAAATAGCGTTCAGAGCCGCGCCTTCGGCGGGTACGCCGCGGTCGTTTATAGTCACATGTTTTTTAAATTCCGTCAGAAGCTGCGCTTTATCCTGGGCGGAAGGCAAAGGTTTGGAAACCGTGGGGTAACGGCTCGCGCCGTCGAACCGTTGCGCGCCCGCCTGCGCCGCGGCGTCGAGGTCCTCCGCCCGCGCGCCCGCGGAAGCAAGGGTAAGGACCAGCAACAGTGTTAATATCCGGCGTTCCATAATATCCCAAGAATAGGTTAATGGACGCCCCCCCGCTTGTCAAGGGCCGATCGGTACATATCGCGGTGACACCTCACATAACAGTTGTGTGTCACCGAATTTCCCACCGAATTTCACCGAATTACTGCGGAGAGGTCTATTTCTGCGGTTTTTTCTAGGCTGTCGGAAAGATATGTTATTTTTATTCTGTCTCCGGGCGCGTATTTCTTCAGTTCCCGCGCATACGCGCGCAGGTCTTCCGTGGGAATATCGTTAATTTTGACAATAACATCGCCGGCTTTGAACCCTGTCCTCCACAGGGGAGAACCGTCGGCCACGGAGTCCGCTTTTACGCCCGTTCCCTGCCAGTCGAAAGAAGGCGTCAGCCCGGTGGAGGCTTTCCTCGGGGAAAGGCCGGGGGCCGGAGGCAGGGGATTGAGGGAGGACCGGGGCCGGGTGATGAAATCCGAGTCGCCGGCCAGATAATCCGCTATTTCCCTGATAAATTCGGCTTCTTTTACCATGCCGCCGTAATCAATTTTGTCGGCCGTGTCGGTGGCCTTGTGGTAGTCGGCGTTCACCCCGCTGAAAAGCTGGACGGCCGGCACTCCGGCTTTTATAAAACTTGCCTGGTCGCTTGAGTCCAGGTCCTGCTTCGAAGCTTCGTAGTCGTAGCCGGTGACGAATCCGGCGCCTCTCAGGATATGTACCCATTTATCGGAGGAACCGGAGTTTAAAAACATCATGTTCCCGCCGTCCAGGCGGCCGACGGAATCCAGGTTGATGTCCGCGTCGGTTTTGAGCGGCGCCAGCCGGCTTTTGACGAAGCGTTCGGATCCCAGCCGGCCTTCCTCCTCCCCGTCGAAAGCCGCGAATATTATGGAGCGGCCGGGCGCGTGCTTAGAATAATAATCCGCCAGTTCCAGCATCAGCGCCACTCCGGAGGCGTTGTCGTTGGCGCCCGGATAGCTCCTGCCGTGTTCCGGCGGGAGGTGGTCATAGTGGGCGCTTATGACCAGATACTCGTGTTTGCGCCCTGAACCCTGGACCATACCGGCTAGATTCGTGAGGGTCCGTCCGGAGTCCGTCCATTCCTGCGCGAACCCGCTTTCCGACAGCGGCATAAGGCCGTATCGGCGGAACATGGCGCTGATATATTTGCGGGCTTTTTCAAGGCCCGGTTCGCCGGGGCCGCGGCCTTCGGGGCCGGAGGCCAGATATAAAACATGCTGCTTCATGCGGTCCGCGGAGAAAGCGGAGGCGGGCGCAGCCAGCGGCTCGCGCGCCGGGTAGGCAGGCCGCGGCGCGCCGGGGTCCAGCACGGCGGCCAGGGGGGAATTTCCGGTTTCCCAGCCGCCCGCGGCCAGCGAGGTCATTTCTTCGTCGAAGACCAGGTAGCCGTATTTGCCGTAATGAGGCAGCCTGGAGGCCAGTAATTGCAGTTTTTCCGGTCTTGCGGCGAGGATGAGCCCGGTGGAATAGAGCGGGTTTTCGGGGTTAAGGTCCGCGAAAACGAATGTGCAGGACGATGATGGAAAGTCCCGGTTGCCGATCATGGTCCTGCCCCGCGAGAACCTGACGCCCCGCGGTTCCAGGCGGGCGGCTAAGGCGGGGTAGAATTTATTTTCCGCGCCGATCACCCAGGTCCGGCGGCCGGCGGGGAGTCCGGCGAGTTCCGAATCCCTCTTTATCTCCGGCAGATTGTTCTTATCCCTGGTCCAGGCAAGGGCGAAGGCTTCATAGGCCGCGCCCGCCGCGCCTGAAGCGGCGGAGGGAAGTATGATCAGCGGTTTTTCCGCGCCCAGCAGGCGGGACAGCGTGGGCGGGGTTTCAAGCGGGCTCAGTTTGCGGAAAAGGTCGAATTCCGGGTCTATTTCCACCCGGGCCGGGCGCATCGTGGAGGAATACTTGAAGTGTTCCTCTTTTTTTTTCATCGCCAGCCGCAGCAGGCGGGGGCGGCTTATGTTTTCAAGTTGTACCGCGACCGGCACCTCCAGTTTATAGGCCGGGCCGTCCTGTAGCTGCGCGATGGAGAACTCCAGCTCGAAGCCGTCGGTCCCGGGCGTGACCCTTACATCCTTCAGGGCAAGTTCCGGAGCCCCGGACCGGTCCACCCATTGTGCGAAAAACTCATCCAGCCCGGTCCCGCCGGTTTGTCCTTCAAAGGAGCGTTTCAGGTCCTCAAAGGACGCGTATTTGAACTTGTTCTTCTTATAAAAGTCCCGCAGGCCCGCTTTGAATTTTTCGTCTCCGAGACCGGCCCTGAGCATGTGGTAGAACATCAGCGCCTTGCCGTAGCCTACGGCTTCCGAGGCAGAGGAGTTCCGGGAACGGAAATCCCGCAGGGGAAGGTCTTTTCCCGAACGCACATAGTCGGCGTATTTCTGCAGGACGGTCATGCGGTATTCGCGGCCTTTGCCGCGGCCTTCGCTTATAAGATAGTCGGCAAGGTAGGCGGTCAGCCCTTCGCACCAGTTGCCTTTTTCATAATCGACGAACACTCCGTTGCCCCACCAGTTGTGCAGGATCTCGTGCGGGTAGGAGGAGTTGAGGATGAAAGGTAGACGGATGACTCTGGACCCCAGCAGGGTGAAGGAGGGGACGCCGTAGCCGGTTTCCCAGAAATTTTCCACGAGCGCGAATTTGCCGTATGGGTAAGGTCCGAGCAGGCCGGAGTACATCTCCACATACCGTCCGGCGGCGTCCAGATATTTCCGGGCCAGTTCGTCGTCGGGCGTCCTCAGGAAGACCTGCAGCTTGAGGTCCGCCTCCCCGGCGTCGTATTCCTTGTATCTGCCGCAGACAAGCGTTATCTCATCCTGGGGGGAAGCGGTTTTCCAGACCGTCAGGGTGCGGTCGCCGCGGACCGCGCGGGAGAGCCGGCCGCCGCCTGCGACCGACTCATAACCGTAAGGCAGGTCGGTTTCGAGCTTAAAAGCGGAGAGCCGGCCGTCGAACTGCGGATACCAGAAACTCGCGCCTGCCAGATAGACGCCGTCGGCGGTTATCAGGCCGGGGGTTTCGGAGAAGGACCGGGCGTAGTTTTCCGCCTGTTCGGCCTGAGGATGGTTTATCACCCCGGAGTATTTTATCGTGAACGAATTTACTCCGGGAGGCAGGAGCAGAGAATATTTTGCGGCGACGACGGTCCCAGTGGAGTAATTGAGGCCGTAGACCGCGCTGGACCCGTCGGGATCTAATTCCCTGAGGGTCGCGCCTTTGGTGAGGATCGACGGGGCTAGTCCCTTATGCAGGGAAAATATAATTCCGGCCTCGCCGTTCCCGGAGCGGGGGAGAGTTATGGTGTCTTCGGCCGCGAGGCTGTTTCGGGCGGGTTCGATCCTCACCTTGAGGTCGTGGGTGATGATTCCGGCGCTCAGGCTTCCCGGCCATAGGAAAATAAAAGCAACGAAGAAAGTTTTTACCATAGACGCTATCTTATTATTTATCGATCCCCGACGAATTTACAATATACTATAATTTCGGAATGGGCGGAAGAAAGAAAGGAGCCGTAATGAAAAGATCGCCGGTGGCTTTATTGCTGGTAATAGACGCGGTCGGCGTTTCCACGCTGGAATGCCTGCTTGAGGGCCGCAAAGGCCGGGTCCGCCTCCCGAACCTTTCCCGCCTCGGCCTGGGCGAGATCGTTTCTCCGCGGTTCAGGAGCCGTTTCGCGCCCAAATTCGCCGGGAAGTCGCACGCCGCAGCGATCCTTCAGGCCTCGGCCACGGCCGACAGCCTGGTCGGCCACCGGGAGATGATGGGGGTGCTGGATGACCGCACCTACGACCTCTTCAACGACGGTTTTCCGGAGAAATATCTCGCGGAGCTTGAAAAACGGATCGGCCGGAGGACTTTCTTCAATAAGATGGCCGCCGGGATGGAGGCAATAGAGCTGAACGCGGCGGAGCATGAACGGACCGGCATGCCTATCGCCTATGCCAGCAAGTGCGACCCGCTCATCCAGTTGGCCATGAACGAGGCCGTTATCCCGGTGGCGGAGCAGCACAGGATAGCCGATATCGCGTTCGCGCTGGCCATGGAAACGGGGCTGCCGATCACCCGCGCGATAGCGCGGTCCTATATAAGGGACTCGGCCGGGGGGATCGTCCGCACTTCCAACCGGCATGACGCCGTCCTGCCGATAGGCCGCAGGACCCTGGTGGATCTCCTGCGCGAAAATAATGTCTGGACGGAGGCCGTGGGCAAGACCAGCGACCTGGTCAATACGGCATATCACGCCAAGGTTAAACTTAACCACGCGAGCTTCCTCGACCCGGCCCTGGGCCTGCGTTTCGTGCATCCCGGGAAAAAGGATACCAACCCGTATTGCATCCAGGGGACCGTCAACGCGCTGGCCGGGGCGAAGCATGTCTACCGGCCTAAAGGCTCGTTCATCTTCACCAATCTGGTGGATACGGACAGCGTTTACGGCCATACGCGCGATATTCCGGGAGCGATCAGGGCCATAGAAGAGATCGACCGCGTGCTTCCCCTGTTCGAGAGCCGGCTGGGTAAAGGAGATCTGTTCATCATCACGGCCGACCACGGCATGGAGCATAGGAAGGATTACGGGTATCATTCCAGGGAACCGCTGCCGTTCCTCGCCGTACGCAAAGGCTTCGGCGGGGAACTGGGCGGATTGAAAACCGGGGACTGCCCCGGCCTTTCCGATATCGGGTCCGTGATCGCGCAGCTTTTCGGCGTGCAGAAGGCGTATCTGGAGATCGTCAACCACGCCTCAAGGTGACCCCTCCATAATGGGCGGTATGTGAAAATTTTACCGCTTAACTTTCGGCCGGGATTTTTTATGGAAAATATACGGAAATACGGGAAGGCCCCTTTTAAAGCCGCGCTTATCCACGGCGGGCCGGGCGCCGCGGGAGAGATGGCTCCGGTAGCGGCCGCTTTATCCGCGGATCTTTCCGTTCTGGAACCGTTGCAGACCGCCTGCTCCCTGGACGGGCAGGCGGAGGAGTTAAAGGAGCTCCTGCAGAAAGAAGGCGGCGGCCCCTTTGTCCTGGCGGGATTTTCCTGGGGAGCCTGGCTGGCTTTTATTCTGGCCTCCCGTCATCCGGGGCTGGTTAAAAAACTTATCCTTATCGGAAGCGGGCCTTTTGAGGAACAGTACTCCCACGCCGTCACCGGGACGCGCTTCGCGCGGCTAGGCGCCTCCGAGCGCGCCGAGGCCGGCGAGTTGATAAAACAGGTGGAGGGGCCCGCGAGCCCCGGGCAGACCGCGGCTTTTGCGCGCCTGGGGGGACTTCTTGCCAGGACCGACGCCTACGACCCTGAGCCCGAAGAGCCCGCCCGGGCGGGAGGGGTTGCATTCGACGCCGGGATCTTTCAGAAAGTTTGGAAGGACGCGGTCCGGTTCCGGCGCAGCGGCGCGCTGTTGTCTTCCGCCGCCCTGATAAAATGCCCGGTGACGGCCATTCACGGCGATCATGACCCGCATCCCGCGGCCGGGGTAAGCAAACCGCTGAAGGCCGCGCTCAAGGATTTTAAATTTATCCCGCTCAAGGATTGCGGCCACAGGCCCTGGATAGAAAAAGCCGCCAAACAGAACTTCTACGACATCCTCAAAAAAGAGATACTAACCTAAAAGCTAAGGTGCGATAAAATGTTGTAAAACAACATTTTATTCTCCCTTGCGGTAACCGGGCTCCACGAACGCACGGAAGGACTGGGCGGAAAGAGCCGTCCAGTTGTATTTGTTGGAAGCGTTCCAGAGGATCCAGCTTTCCAGCATGTTGTGCCGCGCGGCGATGATCTGCGCCCGCACCTCGTGCGGGCCGTAGTGCCAGCCCAGATTGAAATCCTGCAGATACGGCCGGAGTTTGGCGTAGTCCGGGCCCAGACGCTTCAGCGCGTCCTTAAGGCCGCGGTCGATGACCTTGTAGGGCTGGCTGTTGGGGTTTTTAAGGTTGTATTCCCCGGTGTAGTAGTGGGAGGGGTACATCATCGGGTAAACATAGTCCACATTCCTGGCGATGGTCCTGATATCCTGGCCTATGCCCATATCGTCCTTGGCGGTCGTGGTCAGGCCGAAGACATCGGCCGAGATCTTCACCTTGTAAGGTTTCAGGCGGCCGCGGGCATAGATGAGGAAGTCCTGCAGATTGGCGATGGCGTTCTTTGAAGTGTGCGGCCTGGCGTAGCGGCAAAGCGAGGTTTTACCTTCCGTCGGATAGCGGAGGTAGTCGAACTGGATCTCGTCGAAGCCCAGTGCCGCCGCGCGCTGCGCTATGTCCACGGTGTACGCCCAGACTTCCTTGTTATACGGGTCCAGCCAGGTGGCGCCTTTAGCTGCGCGCCAGACGCCGCCGTCCGGATTATGGACCGCCAGATCCGTGCGGGCCAGCGGCATCACTTTGTCTTTGAATACCACGATGCGCGCGATGGTGTACAGGCCCGCGTCCTTGAAATCCTTCAGCATTTTTTCCGGTTCGGAGATGGCGGGTTCGTAGGTGTTGTATTTGCGCGCCGTTTCCACGCCGGGAATATAGACCCTGCCGTCGACTTCTTTGATCGCCACGACCACGGTGTTGATGATCGAGCCGCGTATTTTCGCGATAAGCTCCCTGCGGAATTTCCCGGACCCGGCTCCCCAGGAGCTGAGATGGATGCCGCGCACCGCTTTTTCAGAAAGTATCTTCCGGTGGATGGCGTCGGTGGACACGGCCGGGACCGCTCCGCCGGACGGCGGTTTTGCGGGGTCCTGCTCCTTCGGAGTTCCAGGAGCGGAATAGGACGGGGGGGCGGGCGCAGTTGAAGTTCCGACTTCGGCTGAGACCGGGAATGCCGGCGCGAGTAGCAAAAAAAGTATTGTCTTAAGCATATGAATATATTTTACAATTTATGGATGAAGGGAATCTTGTCCGTAGTTCTTTCAGGGGTGTCATTCATGACCGTTAACCTTTATGCGCAGAGCGAGACCATCGTGCATTATAACCGTCTCAAAGGCGATTATAACGGCTGGAACCTGTGGGTCTGGGATGCGGGGGAGAAAAAAGAGGGATTTGAAGCCGTCCCGGCCGGGACCGACGGCTACGGCGCCGTCTTCAGGATCGATCTGAAACTCCGGAATCTCGTGGGACATGCCGTGGGGCTTATTCCTCGGTATAAAAACTGGGAAGCCAGGGACGGCGTCGACCGCGTGTATAAAAAAGCCGTCCCCGGCGGGATCTTTCTCGTCGAAGGCGACCCGGCAGTTTACACGGCGGCGCCGGAGATCTCCACCAGGATCGTTTCAGCCCTCCTTGAAAGTGAAAACGGGATCAAGGTGGTCTTCAACCGTCCGGTCGACCTGCCCTATGTTTCAAAACAAGGTTTTTACGCCACCAACGGCGAGGACACTTTTCATCCGCTTAAGGCCGCGTTCCCGGACAACGCGGCTTACGGCCGGGCCGCCTTTCTTATGTTCGACAGCCTCGGCAAGATAGATTACAAGGCGCTCAACTCCGGCCGCTGGCAGGTCCATTCCAGGGACCTGAAACCGGCGGCGTTGGGCCTGGGCGGCGCCGTTTACGGCGACTATTTCAAGAGCGACAAGGAAATGGGACTGCGCGTCAGGGACGGAAAGACTTATATAAGGGTTTTCGCTCCCACGGCGTCGAAGGTCGAGGCTCTTTTTTATTCCGCGCCCGCGGGCGGATCCGAGGGCGGCAAACGCGCGGCCGGCGGCCAAAAGGGCGGAGTTTCCGGAACTCCGCCGCGTCAGCACCCTGAGCTTTATGCGCTGGAGTGGAAGGAGAACGGCCTTTGGGAAACGGAGATCCCGTCCGACCTTACCGGCAGGTACTGGAAGCTTCGCACCGCGCAGAACGGCCGGTCATACGAGGGAACGGACCCCTACGCGGCTTCGGTGGCGGCCCACGACGGGCCGGCGTTCGCGGTCTCCGACGCTTCCCCTGTGGCGCCCGGACCGGTCTTCGGCCTGTCCGAGACCGTCCTGTACGAATTGCATATCAGGGATTTCAGCATAGACGGTTTTTCCGGAATGGAGCACAAGGGCAAGTACCTGGCCTTCACGGAGACCGGCACCGTGCATCCGGAGTACCGCGATATAAAGACCGGCATAGACCATCTCTCAGAGCTCGGCGTGAACGCCGTGCATCTCCTGCCTTTCCAGGATTTTGAGAACGACGAAAGTTCTTCGTCGTATAACTGGGGTTACATGCCGGTCAATTTTAATTCGCCGGAAGGCTGGTACGCCACCGGTCTTTACGGCGGCGAGCGGGTGAGAGAGGCCAAGGCTATGATAGACGCCCTGCACAAAAAGGGCATCAAGGTCGTTATGGATGTGGTTTACAATCACACGGCGGAGACCGGGGGCAAGGTTTTTAATTTCGACGCGCTCGCGAAAGACTATTACTACCGCGTCAGGGAGGACGGGACCCGCTGGAACGGCTCCGGCTGCGGCAACGAGTTCAAGTCCGAATCGCCGATGGGGCGCAAATTCATCATCGACAGCCTGCTGCACTGGGTCAATGAGTACAAGGTGGACGGTTTCCGTTTCGACCTGATGGGGCTTATCGACCAGGAGACGGCGTTCGCCATGGTAAAGCGCCTTAAAGAAGCGAAACCGGACATTCTGGTTTACGGGGAGCCTTGGGCCTCGGGCGACACCCCTGTGAGGGGCGTGCGGAAAGGGACCCAGCGGTCGAAAGGCTTCGCGGTGTTCAACGACGGCCTGCGCGACGCCCTCAAAGGCAGCGTTTTCAAGGCGGCGGAACCGGGTTTCGTGCAGGCGGCCGCCAACCGCGAAGCGGTGATGCGCGGGATCAAAGGCGCCATAGACGAATTCGCTGACTCGCCGCTCGAAACCCTGAATTATGTAAGCTGTCACGACAACCATACGCTCTGGGACCGTCTCGCCCTGTCGGCCGGCGACGAAACGAGGGAGAACCGTGTGCGGATGGACAAGCTGGCCCAGGCGGTCGTGCTTACTTCCCAGGGCATTCCGTTCCTTCACGCCGGGGAGGAATTCCTCCGCACCAAAAAAGGGGAGGAGAACTCCTACGACCGGCCGGACGAGATCAACAGGCTGGATTGGACGCTGAAAAAAAGCAACAACGGCGTGTTCGCCTTCTACCGCGATCTGATCGCCTTGCGCAAGGCCCATCCGGCTTTCAGGCTGAAGACGGCCCGGGAAGTCCGGGACGGTCTTAAATTCTACGAGGACCTCGGCCTGCCGGTAAGCACCCCCGAGATCGCATATGTGCTTAACGGCGCCCTGGCCGGAGACTCCTGGAACCGTATCGTGGTCCTGATCAATCCGCGCAAGGACGCGCGGAAGTTCGCCCTGCCGCTGGGGGAATATGAAAAGGCGCTGGATGAGAACGGCGCCTGCGCCGGCGGCCGCAAGTTCTCCGGCTTCGCGGAAGTGCCCCCGCTGTCCATGATGGTGCTGCATGATTAAAAATTTTTGCGGCAAAAATTTTTATCATGCCCCGCCCTTTAGGGCGGGGTTACCTTGTGGTAAGAGGGAGTTTGAGGGAGAAAGGAATTTCTCCCTCAACTCCGACACGGGGATGGATGAAACCCCGTGTCGGGTACGATAAAATGTCGTTTTACGACATTTTATTAAAAATTTTTGCGGCAAAAATTTTTAAATAAAATCCAGGAGGATCGAAATATGAAGAAGGTTGTGTTTATCTTGTCGTTGTTCGCGGTTCCTGCGGTCTGCGCGGCCGGCCAGGACGGCCCAGAAATACCCGTGCCCGGCGCTCCCATAGCTGCGGAGGACCTTGCGGCCCGGTTCAACAGGGCCGACGCCAATCTCGGGGCGCTTCGCAACAGCCTTACCTGGGTCAGCCGCGATCTGGACGAACTGGACAGGCGTGCGAACAACATCCTTCAGACGCATACGGCGGATTCTTTTTTCCAGTCCGACCTGGACAGGGCGTCCCGGGATATGTCCCGGCGCGTTGAGGATCTGCGGCTCCTGTCCGGTGAGATCAAAAACCTTCTTGATCTGGCGCAGAAGGATCCGCAGCTCAATAAAAGCGCCAAAAGCATGGACTGGTCGGCCCGCGATATTCTGGCCAGATCGTGGCCGACGATGCAGGATTCCGCCGGACGCCTGGAATCGACCGTAGGCTTCGGCGACCCCCAGCTCCTCGGTTATAACGCGCAGTGGCTGGCAAGGGATATCTCCCGCAATGCCAGGCAGTTCACCGACCTGGCCAGGACGGCGGCGGCCGATACCAAGAGCCTGGCGGCCAAAACGCAGCCGTAAAAATTTTTGCGGCAAAAATTTTTCCCTTCCGGCCGCCACGGCGGATGCGCCGGGTGCGCGGCGGTTAGGAAACGGCAGGCCTGCGGGTTCGCGGGCGTGCCGGGGGCATGGAGCTGCCGGGCACGCTATCGTCCACACCGTGGACGCGCTCCCGCTCGGGTTCGGCGCTTGCGTAAGCCTCACCCTGCGCGACGGCCCGTCAGCCCCACACCCCCGGCATCCCGCTCCAGTTATTCACCTGCCGCTTATTCAATATTTAACATATCCCCACCCTTAATTATGATAAAGCGCAATTAGCCCACCCGTCGGTTTCTGCAACCTGACGAAGATAGTTGTTGATGCTGTCCCGGAAAAAAGGAAACGGCAGGCCTGCGGGTTCGCGGGCGTGCCGGGGGCATGGGCCGCGTGTCCGGATAACGGAATTTCGTCATGAAAGCCGGCTGCCCATGCGGATATTTTGAGTGTAACCAATAAAGCATTGCCATTATCTTCGCCAAGTGTATATAATATTTGAATGCGCGCCAAAAGGGGACCTGTCACCCGGCTTTGGAGAAGGGGACTTATGCTGCTGCTGGCGTATTGCTTTGCGCCGGCGGCCGGACCCGGACATTGTTCCACGCCTTCTACCGTACAGTTTACCGGCGTCTCCACCCATACCGCGTCCTTGTCCTGGGTTCTGGACGCTCCCGGCTCCGAATATCCGCTGATGGTCATCTCCACCGCGCCGGATTTCAGCGTGGCGGTTTCTTCGGTCATCAGCTCTTTGCATAACCAGACCACCTCATATTACGGCCTGACCCCGAACACGACCTATTTTTTCAAGGTAAAAGTGTCCTCCGAGCCCGACGCCGCTTATTCTCTCCCGGCGTCGGCCGCCACGGACCCCAACCCCCCGGCTGAGCCGGCGATAACCGGCGTTTACGGCTCCAGTCTTGCCGTCGCCTGGTCCGATGCGGGCAATAATCCGGGGTCGGTCTACCTGGTCCGGGCGGCGCTGGATGAAGCTTTTACCGCGGTACCCGCCTCGACGCTGACCGCGGCCGGTTCCTATGCCTTCACGGGCCTGGCCCTCAACACCACATATTATATCCGCGCCCGTACCCTGGGTTTTTCCGGAGTGGAGAGCGGCGACGCCGTATTCGGTTCCACGATCACCCTGTCCGCCCGGCCCGTTTCACCCTCCTATACCGCCGTCTATTCCAGCGGGGCGCTGCTTTCCTGGGGCCCCAACGGCAACGCAGGCGGCACGGCGTATGTGATCGGGGTCTCCAGCGACGATTTCCTGACCCTGAATTATTCCTCCGTAACTACGGAATCGGGGCTGGCCGCCTATGGCCTGGCGCCCAATACCACTTATTATTTCAAGGCGGCCTCCCTGAATTCGGCGGGAGCGGGCTCCGGTTATCTGGTATTTCCGTCCACGCTGACCCGGGCGAATGTCCCCAAACTCCACGGGTCTGGGAGTTTTGCCGGGGAAACCTCCGATACTATAAATGTCCGCTGGCTTCAAAATTCCAATCCCGGCTACACCGAATATTTTCTGCATGTTTCTTCCTCTTCTGATTTTCAGGGCGACGAACATTGGGCCGGGAATTGGTCCGCCTGGGCGGCGCAGGTCGCCGTGGCGCCCCTGGATCCCGGAGTCACCTTCTATTTCGAGGTAAAAGCCCGCGACGCGCTGTTAAGGGAGACGGGCTGGCTGGATCTCGGAGCGGCCCCTACTTTGACCGGGGCGGATATGAGTCCGCCGTCCGTGATCGATCTGCAGGCCGGAGACGAGGCCTGGCGCGGCTCTTCAAGCGGCGTTTACAAGGTCCATTTTTCCGACCTCGGCTCCGGGCTTTCCCGGTTCGAGGTTAAACTGGCGGCCTCGCCCGGCCTGGCCGGGACGCCGCTGGCGGACTGGACGCAGGTCGTGACCGACATAAACTCCCGGAATTACGACACGGACTGGCAGCTCCCGGCCCCTGTTTTTCAGGCGATAACGGAGGGGGTTACGGCGTATGTCTCGGTCCGGGTCTACGACGCCGCCGTACCCGCCAATGTAACGGTCTCCACGGATGTTTTTTATGTCCGCCGCGACGCCACCCCTCCGGTGATCATCAACAACGCGGTTTCCCCGTCCGGCTGGCAGTTCTCGTTTTCCGGCGTTTTTAATGTGGATTTCGCGGACGCCCGTTCGGGGCTGGCTTCCATCCGGTACAGCGCGAGCGCTCTCCCCGGCACGGCCGACGCCTCGGTGCTCGGCTGGACCGACATCGACACGCCGGCCTCTTCAAGTTCTTATACGGCGGATTGGGGCGTGGACTTCGCTTCGCTGGCAGGAGGCGCGACCAATTACATCAGCGTGCGCGCCGTGGACGCCGCCGGCAACGCCGCGACGCTCATCGACGCTTTTAAGATCCTGAAGGCCGCGGGCAGTCCCGGAGTTTCGTTCATTTCTCCGTCCTCCGCGTATGTTTCCACCGTCACTGCGTTGTCGGGCGCGGCCACGGGCGGCAGCGACGGCATAACGGTAAGCTTCGTGGAAGCGGCGCTTAAGGAGCTCGCCGGCGGGAAATATTACGACGGCGCCTCCGGCGCGTTCACCGCGTCCGCGCCGGTCTGGCTCCGCGCGGCCGGCGGCCAGGCGTGGACCCTGAATGTTTCCACTTTCGGGCTTGTCGATCCGTCTTCCTATACCGCGTCGGCAAGGGCCAAGGACAGCCTGGGCCGCTATTCCCTGACCTACGCCACGGCGACATTCACGCTGGACCAGGACCCTCCGTCGGTGTATCTTTCCTCACCGGCCGCGCTCTCCACGGTTTATTCCCTGGACGCGGTGTCCGGCACGGCCGGCGACGCGGGCAGCGGTCCCGCCCTGGCGGAAGTGGGCGTCAAACGGGTGATAGACGGAAAGTGGTGGGATTTTCAGGCCCGGGCGTGGGGCTCCGTGAGGTCCTCCAGCCTTACGGCCGTTTCATTCGGGGCCTGGACCTTTTTCCCCGATGTTTATCTGCGCGGCAGCATGCTGAGCGGCTACGATTATTTTGTCGCGGCCGGCGTTTCGGACGCGGCGGCTCCCGCCAATCTTTCCATTTTCGGCCTGGCCGGTTCCACCTTCACGGTCCTGGATACCGTTCCTCCCGGGCAGACGGTACAGGTTTCGGCTTCCACCGATCCCGCCGCGGTCCCTCCGGGCCGGTTGCGCGTTTCCTGGGTGTTTCCCGGAGACGACGGGGCGGCCGGGCTCTTGGGCGCGGGCGAGTTCGCCGTCAAATATGCCACCTTCACCGGTTTCGCCTACAGTACGGCTTCGGCCCAGGCGCTTATTTCCACGGCTTCGGTAGTTCCGGGAACCACACGGAGCTGCCTTATCTCCGGACTTCTCAACTCAACAAGCTACTACCTCAGGCTCTGGACGAAAGACGACGCCGGTTTATGGTCGGCGGTTTCCCCCGAATTCTCCGGCTTGTCGGGAGAAGGCCTGCCCGATGAGATCGCGGGCCGCGTGCTCACCTCACCGGGGGCGGGGATAACCGGCGTGTTGGTGGAGGCGTTCGACGCTTCCGGCTCCTCCGCCCGCCAGGCGTATACCGTGGACGACGGAAGCGGGAGTTTCGCGGTGTCCCGCCTTGAAGCGGGCGTCTACAGGATCCAGGTCACCTGGCTGGAGAACGGGATTGCCAGTTCCGTCTCCAAGGACGGGATCCCCGTGGGCTATGCCGACGCCGACTTCACCCTTTCGGTGGATTACGCGCTGGCCGCCGTTTCGGGACGGCTGCCCGGCCCGGGGCCGCAGGCCGCGGGCGGAGAGCGGCGGACCGCCGGTTCCGGCCGCGTCGAATTATACAGGCAGGGGCGGCGCGTGGCGATAACGGAGGCGGAGGAGAACGGAGAGTTTAAAATAGCCGGCCTGCTGCCCGGCGATTATGAGCTGCGCGCATCCGGCCTGGCGCCGCTCGCGGTGCGTCTCAGGAGCGGGGAGGACCTGGTCGTGAAACCAGCCGGCGGACCGTTGACGGCCGATTCCCTTTACGCGTATCCCAATCCGGCCCGTAGTTTCGTGACCTTTCGTTTCCGGACCGGCGATCCGTCGGCCGAAAAGGAACTGAACATCTTCGATCTCTCCGGCCGCCTGATAAAAAAGGTTCGCGGCGACGACGCGGGCTGGACAGGGGCGGGGAACCCCTATGAATTCCGTTGGACCTTTTCGGATGCCGGACCGGCGCCGGGAGTCTACATTTACAAGCTTAATGTGAAATCTCCGGCCACGGGAAAGACCGGCGTAAAAACCGGCAAGTTCGCGGTGATCCGTTGAGACGAAGCCGCGTCTCACGCCGTCGAGAGGATAAGGGCGATAAACATGGATATACGGGATGAACGGGAGAACGATCCGCGGATTGCGCAGGTTGTCTCAGATCGCGGGATTACGCCGAATATTCGGTTTGGAGTGGAACGTACTATGAAAAAAATGTTGAGCTGGCTGATCTTGTCCGGATGTCTGGCGCGCGGGGCTTTTGCCGGTAATCTTACGGGCCATGTGGTCTCGGTCGTCGACGCGGGCGGCCTTCCGCGGACCTCGTTCTCCAATTCCGAGACCGTCACGCTCAGGCAGCAGGTTAATAACGCGGTGCAGGGCGCGGGCATGATAAATTTCACGTTCAAGGTCCTGAACCCCGCCGGCGCCGCGGCGTTCACCCATACCGGCAACGCGGCCCCCTCCACTCCCGGGCTCAGCCAGACCCAGATCTCCGGCGTGCCCATTTCAAGTTTCTATTCCACTCCGGGTAATTATTCGTTCCAGGGCACGGCGACCCTGGACGGGGAAACCTCCGCTCCGCCCGCGGCCGTTTTTACCGTCTCATCGCCGAACATCACGCTTATTTATCCGCCTTCGGGCGCCGTCGGACTTTCCGACACGCCGCTTATCTTCAGGTGGGTAGGCAGCGGCGCTTCCCAATACCGGATCACCGTAGGCGAGAACGCGGGGCTTTATAACCCGGTGCACCAGTCCGTCAACACGGGGGAAACTTTGTTCAGTTACCCGCAGAACCCTTCGGTGCCGCGCGAGCAGCTGGTCCCCCAGCAGCTCTATTACTGGAAAGTGGAGGGCCTGGACGCCGCGGGCAATACCATCTCGCAAAGCAATGTCTATAGCTTTTCGCTCAGGAACCAGGCCGCTTCCCAGTCGCGCAACATCACGGTGACGGACCTGAACCTCTCCACCCCGCTTTCGGACAGGACCAAACCGCTGAATTTCAAGGCCGTGGTCTATAACGCGGGCAACAGCGCCGAAACAAATGTCGGGATCAAGATGTCGCTCGGAGGACTCAGCGCCCAGGATTCTCCCAAACAAATACAGGTCCTGACCGGCGGCGAGCGAAAAGAAGTGCCCTTTACCGCGTTCATGCCCTCGGACCAGGATTCCAGCCTGGCGGTGGTCTGCGTGGATGTGTTCGACGACAACCTCACGGATAACTGCAGGACGAAATTAATAGCGAAGGAGACCGGCGGCGCCGGGGCGGGAGGAGGGCCTTCAAAAAAACTGAGCTATGACGAACTCTGGGCGGAACTGAAAAAACGGCTGGGGCCGGACGCGCTCCGTACGCTTGACGGCTATACCTTCCAGAGCATAGATTGCGCCGCCTGTTCGGGTTCCGAGCTTAACGACCTCCTCGCGGCCTTGATAAGCGGCGAAGCCACCCTCTCCGGCGCCAGCATACTTGAGACGGGCGGCGCCGCCGCGCCGGCGGCCCCGCAGGCTGGACCCGCGGCCGCGGCGGCCGCCGCCCAGGAAGAGCCGCCAGGCATGGATCTGGAGGTCCTTAAACAGTCCTCGTTCCAGGACGAATGGACGGGCTACGCTTCGGCGTTCTCGAAAAAAGAAACCTCCACCTTCGTAGTTGCGGAAAAGAAGGAATGGAAAAAATTGTGGCAGTCCTTGTCCGAGTCCGAGCTGCCCGAGGTTGATTTTTCGCATAAAATGGTGCTGGGCATAGTTTCCGCCGCCGACGACAGGGCCGAGACCATACGCATACTTTCCAGGAGAAGGACCGACGAGGGCCTTACGGTGGATTATTATTTCATACAGGCCCCCCAGGGAAAGGAACTCCCGGCCGCGGCTTATATCCTTAAAGCGACGGATAAGGAGGCGGGCAAGGTCAATTTCAGAAGACTGGACGGCGGAAAATAAATTCGGCAATTATAACGGAGGAACGATATATGAAACGCAAACAATGGAACAGATTCGCGCAACTGGCGCTCGCGGCGCTGCTGGGGGCGCTGTCTCTGCCGGCCGCAGGTTCGGCGGCGGGGAAGGTGAACGCTATCGTGGTTTATGTGAGCGGGGAGGTGCAGGTCAAGCGGTCCGGCGAAAACGCGTTCGCGGCTCTGGCCCTCAACGACCTGCTTTACGCGGGCGATGAGGTCAAGACCGGTCCGGCGGGCAAGGCGTCCCTGGCCACAAAGGGAGGCGCCGAGGTCCGGCTGAATGAGAACTCCACCTTTAACATCGAGCCGGGGGGCCGGATCAGGGAAATGATCCGTCTCAGCGTCGGGCAGCTCTGGACCAGGATGCTGCATAAGATGGCCAAGCTGGATGTCAGGACGCCTTCGGCGGTATGCGCCGTCCGCGGCACCGAGGCCGACATAGAACAACGGACCCAACTGACGGTAAAAGTTTACGAGGGCCATGTCGATGTCCAGAATCAGCTGGGCAAACGGTCCCTGGCCGCCGGCCAGATGAGCACCGTGGCGGGCGCCGGCGCGGCCCCCTCGGCGGCCAAAAAAATGAGTTCTTCCGAGCTGGGGAACTGGCAGGAAGGCGTTACGGCCAAGGATATGCAGAAATTCCTGGACGCGCTGAACGCCCAGGACGGAGGAGAAAAGAAATTGAAGCTCAGGATCGACAAGGACGGTAAAACAAAGGATGTGGAGATCCAACTGAAGAAGAAATAACGCAAAAGAGCGGGTGGACGCGGCGAAACACGGGGGGAATTCCCCGGACGCGCCGCCGGTCCGTTCTTCGTTATTTCTTCTGGATTTCCGCGGTTTCGCGATGTATACTATAACAGCCTTGCCCGGGATGCGGGTATAAAGCGGACGGGCGGGGCTGTCGGGTGCATGAGAGGCGGGACTTTATGCGACTTCCAAAGAACTTCAGGCCGGCGCCGCTGCTCTTCGGCATTCTTGCGCTTTTTTGCGCGAACGCCCGCGCCGCGGAAAGCTCAGCGGCGCAGTTCCTGAGCCTGGGTTTCGGCGCCAGGGCGCTGGGCATGGGCGAGGCTTTCACGGCGGTCGCCGACGACGCTTCGGCCGTCTACTACAATCCCGCCGGCCTGCCGGCCCGCCGCGCCGGCGGGGATAAAGCCGGCGGCGGCGAGCTCCTGGTCTCGCATTCCTGGCACATCCAGGATACGGGTCTCACGCAGCTGGCATACGCCCGCGGGCCCGCCGGTTTTTCGCTTACCTATTTTTCGGCGGGTTCGATGGAAGGCAGGGATGATTCCGGAAATCCCGCGTCGGATTTCACGGCGGAGGATTTCGCTTTTTCCGGCGGATATGCCGCGCGCATCGGGCGGTTGTCGGCCGGAGCGGCGCTTAAGGCCGTCCGGCAGAGCATAAAAAGCAGCGCGGCTTCGGCCGTCTGCGCCGATGCCGGCCTGCTGTACGGTTTTGAAACGGCGCCCGTCACCCTGGGCGTGTCCGTGTCCAACCTCGGTACAAAGATCAAATTCGAGGATGAACGGTTCCCGCTGCCGCTGGTTTATCGCGCGGGCCTTGCTGTGCGCGCCGGCCGGTCCTTCCCGGCCGTATTCTCGGCGCAAGCCGATTTCCCCAACGACTCCACCGCGGTGCTCCGCGCGGGCGCGGAGTATACGGGCTTTGACCTGATCGCCCTCAGAGCCGGTTACCGGACGGCCCCGGCGTCCCAGCGCCGCGCGATCCTGGGCAAAGGCTTCGGCGGTTCTTCAGGCCTTTCCGAGCTTTATGGCTTTTATATGGGCCTGGGCTTTGCCATAAACCCGGTAAAAATAGACTACGCCCTGCTCCCCTACGGCGAGCTGGGCAGTTCCCATCGCTTCTCGATCAGCGTCCGTTTCTAAATTCCGGGGACAGTGTGCTTAATTAAAAAGTTTTGCCGCAAAAATTTTTACGGTAAATATCATATGTGGAAAACGCTTCTTTCATGTCTTTTGCTGGCAGCCGGTTATAGTCTACCGGCTGCCGCCGCCGTGCCCGATCTTATCACTTACCAGGGCCGGTTGAAAGAGAACAGCCGGCCG
>JBAYJD010000045.1:0-23509 GCA_041665305.1 Elusimicrobiales bacterium | reverse complement strand
GGGGTGTGGGGCTGACGGGCCGTCGCGCAAGCCGAGGCTTACGCAAGCGCCGAGTGGACTACGCTACCAGAGGTTTACTACGGACACTACTTCCGCCTGAGCGGGAGCGCGGCCGCGGTGCGGCCGATAGCGTGCCCGGCGGCTCCATACCCCCGGCACGCCCGCGAACCCGCAGACCTGCCGTTTCCTTAAAAGGTCGCGGACAACCGCGCTTACGGCTTATCCACTTTACAGGCCGTATCGATCCCCAGTAGGGAATAAACGCCGCACCAGCCCACCAATCCTGTCGCCAGCGCCGCCAACGCGGCGATCCACAGGATGACGGAGGCCGCCCCGGAGTTCATAAACGCCACATACATCAGGCCGAGCCCGACCACTATCCGTATAATCCGGTCCGGACTTCCGACATTCTTGGTTATCATAATCCCCCTCCTTCATAAAACGCCGTAAGACGGCATTTTATCATACCCGACATGGTAAAAATTTTTGCCGCGAAAATTTTTAATCAAGCCCTTCCGCCGGCTGCGCTTTCCAGGACGGCTTTTAAAAGCATCTGTTCGGGCTGAAGCCCCACCAGATCTATTTTGTCGTTCACTATGGTGCGCGGAACGCCCTCTACGCCGTATTTCCGGACAAGTTCCGGGAATTCGGTCGACTCTATCATTTCCGCCGTGATCTTGGGCGAAGCGAGCGCGAATTTATGGGCCAGCACGACCGCAGCCGGGCAATAGGGGCAGGTCGGCGTCACAAAAACCTTGATATTCACCGGCGACACGACCGCGGCCAGCGCCTCAAGGGTTTCCTTCGACAGCTCTACGGAGGCCGCGGCGGAATTTTTCAGCCCCTCCAGAAGCGAGACCAATTCGTAACCGGCGGGGATCCCGTAGAAACGGACCCGCCGGCCCTTCGGCCCCTCCAGCACGGCCGCCGGGGTCAGAGTGACGCCGTACTCCGCGGCTTTTTCCACATCCGTAACGCGGTTGTAGATCTCAAGTTTTACCTTGGACGACAGCGCGCAGATCTCCCTGAGGAAATCCTCGGCCGGGCCGCATGTCCGGCACAGGAGGGTTTCCTTGAAAAAAACCAGCTTAACCTCCGCCTCAAGCGCCTCCAGCCTTTTACGCGTCTCGTCGGTCGTTTCCTTATCCATTATCGCCATGAGCTCCTCCCGTAAAAAGATTACAAAAAAGGCAGGACATTCAGGAAGTCCTTCGGCGGGTCCGCTTTAAAGGTTCTTTTTCTGCCGGCCGGATCGGCGAATTCAAGCGAATAGGAATGCAGCATCAGCCTCGGATACGCCGCCTGTCTGGCCTGGTCGCCGTAAAGACGGTCGCCGATGACTGGATGCTTGATATAATACATGTGCACCCGGATCTGATGGCGCCGGCCGGTGATAAGCCGCACTTCAAGCAGGGTGGCGCGATCGTACTCTTCCAGCACTTCATAGCAGGTCAAAGAATCCTTGCCGTCGAAACCGACGCCCATCCGCCCCGAACCGTACGGTTTGATCGGTTTATCTATCTCGCCGCGCCGGGGAGCGACTTGGCCTTCCACCGCGACCAGGTATTTCTTTTTTATTCCTTTTGTTTCGAACAGAGTGGAGAAATAGCGATGGGCCTGCGCGGTCTTGGCGAAAAGGATCAGGCCGCTTGCGTCCTTGTCCAGGCGGTGAACCACGAACATGGGGCGTTTAAGCGCCTGGGTAAGGAGAGCCAGCAGGTTCTTTTCCCTGGCCGCGGGGCCGCGCCCCGGCATGGTCAGCAGGCCCGAGGGTTTATCGACCACGACATAATCTTCATCCTCGAAAAGTATATTCAAAAGGTTCATCAGGCGGTCTCCGGGTGGAAGTCTTTTTTATAACACCGTCCGGCGAAAATCGAAAGGACTCCGCCGAAGAACAAAACCAGCACGGCCAGGAAAATGGCCAGCCCCAGGCCGCCCGCGTCCGAAACCATGCCGAGTATCGTGGGAGAAACGGCGTCGCCGAAAGCGTGCAGGATAAAAATATCCACCGCAAAAGCCATGGAACGCATCTCCACGGGGATGATCTCCACGATAGCCGCGTGGTAAGGGCCGGAATGCGCGAAGATAAAAAATTCGGTCAGAAAGACCATGGCCAGCGCCGTGCGCAGATCGCAGGCCAGCACGGCCAGGACGCCGAAGGGCATACTGAGAAAAAAACTGAGGTACCCGACGATAAAATAAGAGCGCCGCGTCCTTGTACGCAGCCAGTCGGCGGCCCAGCCGCCGGCCAGGCTGCCGGAGATCCCGGCCAGCACCGTGATCGCGCCGAACATTAAACCCGCCTGGGCCACCGTGAGTCCGAAATCCCTCACGAAGAAGGTCGGCATCCAGGCGGCCAGGCCGCCCACCGTAAAAGTGCCGACGGCCTGCGTGAAAGCGATTAGGAGGAAGGTCCTGTTCCTGAAGAGTTCTTTGTACCGGGGCGAATCCGTTTGCCCGCCTTTTCTCGCCGTTTTCTCTTCGGTTTCCCTGAGGAACATGGCCGCCGCTCCCAGGAGTATGCCCGGCGCGGCGACGATGTAAAAAGCGGCTCGCCAGCCGAATCGCTGCCCCAGCACGCCGCCGAGCAGGTAGCCGATGGCGCTGCCGGCTGGAATAGCCAGGGCGTACAGGGCCATGACGCGCGCGCGCTTTCCGATGGGGAACCACTCCGCCAGATAAGACGGCGAAACCGTGCCGTAACCGGCCTCTCCCGCTCCCACGGCCGAGCGGGCAAGGAGCATCTGGCCATAGGTCCCGGTCAAGCCGGTGAAGATGGTGGCAACGCTCCAGAAAACCGCGCTAAGCCCGATTATTCCCGACCTCTTGTACCTGTCGCCGAAATAGCCGACCAGGGGCGCGAAACACATATAAACGATCATGAACGAGGAGGCCAGCAGCCCCAGTTGCGTATCGGTCAGGAAAAGCTCTTTTTTAATGAGCGGAAAAACTGCGTAAAGCACCTGTCTGTCTATATAATTGAACAGGCTGATGCCGAAAACCAGGAACAGCACCCTTCTGGAGTAAGGATTATCCGTGAACATTACGGCTATGATACCAAAAATTTTCGCCGCAAAAATTTTTTAATCGATAAAATGTCATATAATTTTTTGCGGCAAAAATTCACAATTATGCTAATATTTAAAAATAGCCGGCCAGCCGTGCGGCTCCAGCGGCGGGACTTCCGCGCTACTGAGCTATCCGTGATCTTTAAGGAGATATCATGAAAACCCTCACCAGAAAGCCTTCAAAAAAAGCCAACGATCTGACATACGCCAATAAGAACGGCTACGAAAAACTTTCCGCAGCCGACGCCAGGCTGATGGAAGCCGTGAACAAACTGTACCTGGATTTTTTAGGCGCCGGCAAGACGGAACGAGAGTCCCACGACGAAGCGGTGCGCCTGCTGGAGGCCGCCGGTTTCAGGGACCTGGTTAAATTCGAGCGGGAGCGGACCAGGCTGGCCCCGGGCGACCGGGTTTACAAATCCTGCGCGGGGAAAACGCTCATGGCCGTCGTCATCGGCAAAACGCCGCTGGAAGCAGGCATGCACATCGTGGGCGCCCATACCGACGCCCCCCGCATCGACATCAAGCAGAACCCCCTTTACGAGAACGGCGACATGGCGCTCCTCGACACCCACTATTACGGGGGCATAAAAAAATACCAGTGGGTCACCATCCCGCTCGCCCTGCACGGCGTGTTCGTCAAACCCGGAGGGAAGAAGATCACCGTCGCCATCGGCGAGGACCCTTCCGACCCCGTCCTCTGCATCACCGACCTGCTGCCGCACCTCGGAGCCGACCAGGCCAAAAAGACCCTCTCGGAAGGCATCGAAGGCGAGAATCTCGACGTCATCGTCGGTTCCATGCCGGTCGTAGAAAAGGACCGCAAGGACAAAATAAAATACGCCGTCCTCAAACTGCTGCACGACAAATACGGCGTGACCGAAGAGGATTTCCAGTCCGCCGAGCTTGAGCTGGTGCCCGCGGGCAAGCCGCGGGAAGCCGGCCTGGACCGTTCCATGATCCTCGGCTACGGCCAGGACGACCGCGTCTGCGCGTACACGGCGCTCAGGGCCCTGGCGGACCTGAAAGGAGTCCCGGAACATACCTCCTGCGTGCTTCTTTGCGACAAGGAGGAGATCGGTTCCGTGGGCGCCACGGGCATGGCCTCGAACTTCTTCGAGAACACTTCGGCGGAACTGCTTAACCTGACCACGGACGGCTACAGCGAACTGGCCTTAAAACGGGCCCTGAGCAATTCCTGGATGCTCTCGGCGGATGTGAACGCGCTTTTCGACCCGCTCTACGCCTCGGTTTCGGACAAGAAGAACTCCGCCATCCTCAACCACGGCGTGTGCCTGACCAAATACACGGGGTCCCGCGGCAAATCCGGTTCCTCGGACGCCAGCGCGGAATTCGTGGCCGAAATACGGCGGATCTTCGACAAGGCCGGCGTGATCTGGCAGACCGGCGAACTGGGCAAAGTGGACCAGGGCGGCGGAGGCACGATCGCCTGGCTCATGGCTCGCTACGGCATGAATGTGGTGGACTGCGGCGTCGGCCTTCTTTCGATGCACGCTCCCATGGAACTGGCCGGCAAGCTGGATATCTACATGGCCTATAAGGCGTATCTCGCGTTCCTTAAGGACGCCAGGAAATAATAAAATGCCGTAAGCCTGCATTTTATCGCACCCGGCACTGGGCGAATAAACCCCAGTGCCGGAGCAAAGGAAGAAATTTCTTTTTCTTATGCCTATAAAGATCATCGTTACGGGCGGAACCTTCGACAAGGAATACAACGAGCTCAACGGCGAGCTTTTCTTCAGGGACACCCATCTGCGCGAGATGCTGGCGCTGGGCCGTTCGCGCGTAAGCGTGAACATAAAAACGCTGCTGATGATAGACAGCCTTTTTATGACCGGCGCGCACAGGCGCAGGATCCTCAAAGAGTGCCTGGCTTCCAGGGAGCGCAGCATCGTCATAACCCACGGCACCGACACCATGCCGGAAACCGCGCGGCTCCTCGGCCCCAAGATCAAGGACAGGACCGTGGTGCTCACCGGCGCCATGGTGCCGTATAAATTCGGCAGTTCGGACGGGATGTTCAATCTCGGCTCGGCTATTTCCTTCTCGCAGACGCTCCCCCCGGGCGTCTACATCGCGATGAACGGCCGTTATTTCAACTGGGACAATGTAAGGAAGAACAAGACCAAAGGCGAATTCGAAGAACAGCACTTCAATCTGTTCAAATGATACTCTCGGGAGCAGACCGCCGGGGTTGGAAATATCCACATCCCTGTTTTACGAAAATGAATCTGAAAAGCCGGATTGTCCATGGCGTTCCTTAAATTTTTTTCTAAATTGATGTGAAACGGGTTTGGCATGTCCGATACTAGACAATAACTCTTCTAGGGAAACACCTTGCGCCGATTTTCTGGCCTTCCCAAGAATTTTAAATACTATCGCATCTCCGGAGCAAATGAGCATATTACTGCCGTCCTGTTGGAACAAATAGCACAGCAAGCTTAATTCCCCTAAATCCAATCTGTCCTGGTAAGCAGGATCGTATTTCCCGACGAAGTGTTTTAAATCCTTCATGGAAATATCAAAAGATTGTATTTGTTTATTTTTAATGTAATGCGCGAGGTCGATCGGTTTCTTAACTCCCCGCGAATCGGTATACCAGAGTGTCTCAGCGACTATTGTTTCTGAGACAAGAATGTTGAATTTGGAAATCAGAGCCGTCCAGGCGCCGACGCGAAAAGCCTCCAAAATAACGCATGTATCACATAGGACTATCGTTGATTTTGAAAGCATTGGCCCCATCTCCAATCTGGTAGGAATAAGTATCGGAGATGTTCATGTCCATGTAGTTGGCAAATTGCCTTGTTGAAATCTCCCCCTCTTTGAGCGCCGCAAAAGCAAGTGATTTATATCTTGAGGGTAATTTTTCCGGTTTCTCGCTTCGCCTGAGCGGCAGCTGCGAATACAACTTTGTTTCTTCTATCCATTTTATTGTCGCTTCCTGCGGCGTGTTATAAAGTTGATGAATGCGCCACAGTAGAGCATCGAGAGAAACATCGAACTGGCGCGCTATTGTATCCAAATCGTTGTACAACAATGAATCATTTTTAAGTGATAGATCTATAATTTCCCGTATTTCCTGCTCGGGCATCAGAAGCACACCGGCGAAATGATTCGCAAATTTTTCCTCTTTCTCCATTAGCTCCGTCTTTGTTCTAACATTCCAGGTAACAAGGTGAAATAGTTCATGGGCCAGATCAAAATTCCTGCGCCATTGCGCACTGTCGCTGTTCAACATGATTGCCGGCCCATATTCTTCAGTATAGATGCAAGCTGAAGAAGCGTCACCCCCTAAGCTTATATGAAATATTTTTACGCCGTAAACCTCCTCCAAAACCCGGAACAAACTTGCTCCAGGTCTGGCCCCTAACTCCATTCCTTTACATATCACATGCGCTAGTTGCTTTACCTCAGCATAGTCATTGGGGAAAACGGCAGCAAAGAGGTTTTTAAAAGAATTAACTTTAGCTGATTTTGTCCATACTTCTAAATTTTGATACTGTGTGCAGAATTTTACAAATTCCGCTTCCAATTGAACGCTCTTTGGGGCTGAAGGTTTATTGCGCCACAGAATGCAGGGATCTTTTATAGCCGCAGTCTCCAGAAAAAAAGACACCGGCTTCTGATAAAGACCTGAAAGTTTTTTTAACTGACCAAGCATCGGCTCCCGCTTGCCATTTTCAAAGTCACTCAATGAAGAAATTCCGATGTCTGTTTGTTTGGAAACATCGGAAAGCGTAAGCCCAAAAGCTGCTCTAACAGCTTTCAATCGCGTGGCAATATTCATGTATTTTTCCCTCTTATAGAAAAGTATAGCAGGTTTTTCGCCTATTTACAAGGCTTTTTTCCATAATGCAGAAATAAGCGTCTTGTATATCGCAAACAACATTGCACGCGACTACCTTGGCCCATCTTCCGCAGTGAAACCAAAAAAACACCTATTTTCATGATGTTCAATTAGTTCGCCCCGTCGGGGCGAAGTTTTTTGGTGTTCAAAGCGCCATGTAGTGGCGGCTAGGCCAAGATGCTCTCGTTGTTCTGGGGTAAATATTTGCGAATATGGGCTCATGCTAAGTCTGTTCCCTGGTTTTCATAATAAAAATCAGGTTAAACAACGGAATTCAGCTTAAAAAAAGCTTCTGCGTTTTTCCCAGACGGCAGGGCTTCCCGGGTTGATAAACGGCGCCACGTCGCCGGAACCGTTTATCCACAGCGCGGCCGAGCCTTTTATGCGGCCCAGCTGCGCGAAAGCTTTTTCCCTGCCCATCACGGCCAGCACCGCCGAAGGGACGTACTCTCCGTCGTCTATCCCCGGATAATAAACTATAAGATTGGAAAAATCCGGCAGCGGGTAGCCGGTCTTCAGGTCCAGGATATGGGAATACAGCTTCCCGTCTATCTGCACGAAATGGTCCCGGCCCGACGAAGACATGACCACGCCGCCGCTGAAGCGGAGCCGCCCCAGCGAACGCCCCTCGTGGAGAGGATCGGCCGCCTCATAAGACCAGTCCCTCTTGCCGTAGGCCAGCATATTGCCGCCGAGTCTCAGTTCCACGGCGAACTTATCCGCCGCGGTTTCTTTGAGGACCTTATAACCTCGTTCCAGGCAGTAACCGCGCAGGAGGCCGCCCAGGTTTATCTGCACGGGTTTCGTGAAACGGACCAGCTTCCGCGCGGGGTCCGTCAGCACGGCCTCGGAGCCGATGCCGGCAAGGGCCTTTGAGATCTCCTCCTGCGAGGGTATCTTCCTGGAAGAGGCCGCTTCTTTCCAGACCGCCCACAGCGGCGCGAAGGTGATATCGAAAGCGCCGCCGGTCAGCTTGTAATAATCCAGCGACAGGGTCAGAAGCCTCAGGAATTCCCCATCCACTTCGACCCACTCCGCATAGGCTTTTTTATTGACATAGGAGGTGTAGGTGGAGGGCTCGCCGAAATTATATTCCCCCGCGATCCGCGCCCATTCCTTGACCACGGCGTCGGCGACCGCCCCGGCCCCGGCTTCGTCGGAGGTGAAGACCCTGATCTGAGACGGCACGCCCATGATGAACAGGGTGCGGACATAGGACGGCTCTTCTTTCTTTGAACAGGAGAAAAGCGCAAGCGCCAAGACCGGGCCGGCGGCGGCTAAAGCGTATTTTTTGAAAAGGACCATTTTTTACCCCGCACGGTCAGGATACCAGTTTTCCCGCTTCCGTTTCAAATACGGCGGCCCCCCGCCTTCAGGAGCAGCAGCGCGAGAACGGACAGCACGGAGACCGCAAGACCGGCGGCAAAAGACAGCGGCATATATGTCAGTTCCACCGAATGACGCCCCGGGCTAAGAGGCGTGGAAAGGAAAAAATCTTCAAAGATACCGGGCGCGAACTTTTTGCCGTCCACCTTAAGCCGCCAGCCCGGGTACCAGGCCTGCGAAACTACGAACATGGCGGGCGCGGACGGCTCGACGACGGCCCTTAGGCGGCCGGGGCGTTTTTCTTCAATTTCTATTTTCCCGCCGGGCGGCTCAAGATAACAGAAAGGTCTGGCCTCCCTGTTCGCAAGAGCGACGGGCGCGGGCAGCATTCTTCCGGAAGGGTCGGCCTTGAATGTGATCACCGCGCCTACGGACGCATAGTCCAGGAGCGGGGAGCCGGGGCCGGCGGCGGCCGCCCTGCCGTAATAAGCCCTGGCCCTTCTGGAAGTCAGGACCTGGTAGCTTCCGAGCTCGCCGAAGCCGAACGCCGCCGCGTAGGAAGGATAAGCGGTCTCCCTCAGCAGAAGGGCGTCGCCCGCAGTGCCTATGCCGAAGCCTTTTTCCATACTCGCCCTGAGCACGGGGGAGTGGAAGACCGCCTTCCCTCCAGGACATTCTTTCAGGACGGCAGGCATATCCGAAAAAAAGGCCGGTTCCACCCACAGCTTATGGCGGAACTGCGCGTAGGCAAGAAGTTCCAGCGCGACCGCGGCGGACAGAACCCGTTTCCAGACCGGACTTTTGACGGCGCCGAAGCCGGCGGCGGCGGCCAAAGGCGCAAAAAGGGCGGCCAGCGCCAGCCAGTTGGCCGGATAGCGGAATAATTTCATCAGAGGAAAAGCGTACAGCGGATTTTTCCGGCCCAGGCACAAAGCGAACGCGAAAACAAGCGCCGCGAACACATACAGGCGGTTTTTTTCCCTTTTCCGCAAGAGCGCAAGAAGCGCGGCGGCCGGCAGCGCAAGGCCGAAATAAAAATCGACCATCGCAGGATCGCCCGAATTCTGCGGGAAAAAACCGTACCAGAGCGGAACGAAGATCATTTTCAACAGCTCGCCGGGGGAGAGGGAGTAGACAAAAGCGGAGGAAGCGTCCACCAGCATCCCCCTGGAGGACTCTTTAAGCATCTCAAGGAACGGCAGAAGCTGGACCGCGGCAAGGCAAAAGAACATAAGATAAGCCTTGCCCAGGAGCAGGACGCTTTTTACGGGCTTTTCAGTCACAGGCAGCAGCATGACCAGCGCCGCGCAGGTTATCATGGAAAAAGGCGGATAGCCGGCGAACCACTGGGCCGTCAGATTTAAAGCCAGCAGGACGGGCCTCCCGGAAATAAAAAAATATGCCGCCGCCGGCATCCAGGAAAGCGCGGCAAAATGACCGGGAATGGAGGACCTGGCTATCATCATTCCGTTAAAAGCCGCCAGGATCGCGGCCGTAAGAGCCGCCTCACCGTCCCCGAAAAGCCTTTTGGCGAGCAGATAGGCCGAAACTCCCGCCAGGAGCGTATGGGCCGCGGTCCAAAGCCTGACATAATCCGCCCAGCCGCCGAGGAAAGAGAGCCAGGTCAGGGGATAAAGGATCGAAGTCTGGGGATCGGCCAAGAACGGCTCCCCGAGGTTCCTGAACGGATCCCATAGCGGAAGCAGGGCGCCGTTGAAAAACATTTTCCCTATGCGCCAGCCGGGGTAGTACGCAAGGAGCGTGTTAGCGTCGGCCGGTACGACCCCGCAGAAGAACAGCTTCCGCCAGAAAATAAGGAAATACACGGAGAGCGCCAGGAAAGCGAGCGTTATTGCGCGACGGGATCGGTCCTGTTCCATATAAGCGCATATCGTACCAAAGTTCCCCCCGCCCGGAACAGTTGTTGCAGTCCCCTTGCCACCCGGCCGTCTTATTGGTAGACTTTCCTTAATATAAGTTGCCGGCTTCGGCCGGCGGTATTCGAGTTTAATTTCAAACCACGGAAGGTGACCTTCATGAAAACAATGATCTTTTTCGTTTTGGCGTCTTTTATACCGTTCGGCGCCGACGCCGCGCCTTCCACGGAACTAGCCCGGATAGCCTCCGCGATAGAGGCCGGACTTAAGGACCGGCCCGCCGCAAAAATAGCCGTCCTGGAATTCCCCTACACGAACGGAAAAGCTTCCGACGGGCCCGTGATAGTCCAGGAACGCCTTACCACCCTGCTGGCAGGCAACGGAAAACTGACCCTCATAGAGCGCAACCTTCTCAACAAAGTTCTGGGCGAATTAAAACTCCAGGCTTCCGGAGCCGTCAACGAGGAGGCCGCCCTAAAACTCGGCAAGCTTCTCGGCGCCGACGCCGTGGTCACGGGCACGCTTAACGATCTTAAGGAGGGAGAAACGGAGGTCAACGCCCGTCTGGTGGAGACCGGATCGGGAAAGATCCTCTCCGCCGGAGCCGCCGGGATCAAAAAAACCTGGCACGACGCGGACGCCCCGGCCCGGCCCGGCAAAGACTATGCCGGAAAACCGCTGGTGCAGCTGGCGATCCTGCTGGACACCTCCAACAGTATGGACGGGCTTATCAATCAGGCCCGCAACCAGGTCTGGAAAATAGTCAACGAACTTAACGCCGCGGAAAAAAGAGGTTCCTCACCCGTGATAGAGGTCGCGGTCTACGAGTATGGGAATTCCTCGCTCCCCTCTTCTAACGGCTATATACGGCGGGTGCTCCCCTTCACCCGGGACCTGGACAAGGTGGCGGAAGAACTTTTCGCCCTGAAGACCGACGGCGGCGACGAATTCTGCGGACAGGTGATTAAAAATGCCGTGGAAGAACTGGTCTGGAGCGGCAAGGACGATGTATACAAGGCTATTTTTATCGCCGGCAACGAACCTTTTACCCAGGGGACTGCGGACTTCCGACAAAGCGTCGCGCTGGCCAAGGCCAAAGGCATCTTTGTAAACACGATCTTCTGCGGGCGCCGCCAGGAAGGCATAGCCACACAATGGCTGGCCGCGGCCCAACTGGCCGAAGGCGAATATTCCAATATCGACCAGGCCGCCCCGGTGGTATCCGTAAACGCGCCGCAGGACGACCGGATAGCCGATCTCAGTTCCAGGCTCGACTCCACCTTCGTGGCGTACGGCCCGCGCGGCAAAGCGGAACTGAGCCGCAAAGAGGCGCTTGAAAGCAATATCGCCTCCTCGGGCGGCGCGGGCATCCTATCGGAGCGGGCCGCCTTCAAAGCCGCCGCGCCGGCGGCCATGGAGGACCGCGAATCGTCGTGGGACATGATAACGGCGGTGGAAAGCGGCGCGATAAAACGCGCGGACATAAAACAAGAACAGCTTCCGGAAGAGCTCAGGCGGATGAACGGGACCGAACTGAATAAATTCATAGACGGCAAGCTGGCCGAGCGCAAAAAAGTGAAGGCCGAGATCCTCCGTCTCCAGGACGAACGCAGGAGCTACATCGCCGAACAGGAAAAGAAACTCTCCGGCGGGCCCGCGACCCTGGACAAAGCCGTCCTCGACGCGGTGCATAAGCAGGCCGTGAAAAAAGGCTATAAATTCAGCCGGCCGTGAACCGGGGCCCCGCGTAAAATGTTCTCACACCTACTGATCGCCGGGATTTTATCGTTATCCGACGCCGGACTCCGGGCCCGGGCGGAGCCTTCGCTTGAGGAGAAAGCCGGGCAGCTCCTGATGATCTCCATTGACGCGGCGGAGGCGGCCAAAGCCTCGGAGCCGGTGGCGCAGGGCCTGGGCGGAATACAGCTGCAATGGGGTTCGTATTCCCTGGAAGACACGCGCCGCCTTACCGAGGGACTGCAGCGCAAGGCGCTTCAAAGCGTTTCCCGCATCCCCCTCTTCATAGCCACCGATTATGAGGGCGGCAGCGTTTACGCGCCTACCACGCTTGGACTGACCGAACTGCCTACGAACATGATGCTGGGCGCGGCGCAGGACGAGAACAATACGGCCTCCCTCTTCTACCTGGCCGGCCGCGAGCTGAAAAGGGCCGGGATAAACATGGCCTTCGGCCCGGTCCTGGATGTGAACACCAATCCGAAAAATCCGATAATCGGCGTAAGGGCCATAGGCGGGACCCCGGAACTGGTTTCAAAAATAGGCGCGGCCGTGATCAACGGCTGGCGCGCGGCGGGGATCCTGGCGGCCGCGAAACACTTTCCCGGCCACGGCGCGGCCGAGCAGGATTCCCATAAACTTCTTCCCGTGATCGGCCTCGCATGCGCTCCGCTGGAAACCCTGCACCTGCCTCCTTTTAAAAAGGCGATAGAGCTAGGAGTGCCGCTCATCATGACGGCCCATATCCTCTACCCAGCACTCGATCCCGGAAAGCCGGCCACGCTTTCAAAACCCGTGATAACGGACCTGCTTAAGAAAAAACTGGGCTTTGAAGGCCTGGTGATAACCGACAGCCTGGACATGCTGGCCATAAGCTCCCGTTACACGGTGCCTAAAGCGGCTGCGAGGGCGGTCGAAGCGGGCGCCGACCTCGTGCTCCTGGGGAAGAGCGATTTTATGAAAGCCAGGAACGAAATCGTCCGCCAGGTCAAAGCCGGCATGATCCCCGAGAGCCGGGTGGACGACGCCTATTACCGGATCCGTAAAGCCAAGCGCGCGGCCGGGCTCTTTGAAACCCAGAGCTATCCGTCCCCCTTCGACAAAGCTTATGTCAGCATCGCCGAAACCCTCTCCCGCGAAGCCGTAACGCTGGTGGGCGACAAGGACCGCCTTATCCCGCTGAAAGACAAGGCTCTGAAGACCGCGATCATCATATTCGCCCCGCCCCGCTTCAACCCTAACGCGCTGGCTCTTTACAAGGCGATCATCGCGAAAGGCTATTGCGCTGAGCAGTCCGTGTTCGAAATTAATCCGGACGCAAGGACCGCGGCCGAAATCGCCGCCATAGGCGCAAAAGCCGACCGGCTCGTCATAGGCAGTTTCCAATGGGCGCAGGCGCAGAACGCCAACCAGCGGAGGGCGATAAAAGCCCTGCTGGCCCTGGGGAAGCCCTCGATCCTGATCAGCCTCATGAGCCCCTACGATCTGGCCGGCTACCCGGAAGCCGGCACACAGCTGGCCGTATACGGCATGACGGCCCCGGGCATGGCCGCGGCCGGGGAAGTTCTGACCGGTGAGACGGACCCGAGAGGACGGCTGCCGGTAAAGCTGGAATAATAAAATGCGTAAAACGACATTTTATCGCAAAAATTTTTAATGAAACGAACGCTTCTAATCGTCCTGATAACCCTGAGCTCTGCGCTGGCGGCCAGGAAATACGCCTACGAGCCGATGTATATCGCCAGCGAATCCATGACCCCCACGCTTTATCTGGGCCAGCGCCTTATCCTGGACAAGCTCGTGTTCAGGTTCCGCGCCCCGGTCCGGGGCGAAATAGTGGTCTTCAGCTTTCCGGCGGGCCTTGGGCACGAATCCGTCAAAAGGGTCATAGCCGTGCCCGGCGACACGGTGGAGATAAGGAACAAGGAAGTCAGGGTTAACGGCGAAAAGCTCCTGGAGATATACGCCAAACACACCAGGCCGGACGAACTGCTTGACGGGGACAACCTCGGCCCGCTTACCGTGCCCCGGGGAGAACTGTTCGTATTGGGAGACAACCGCGACAATTCAGGCGATTCCTCCACCTGGAGGGACCCGGCGACCGGGGAAAAAATATACTTCCTCCCGCTCTCAGCGGTCACCGGCAAAATACGTGGTTTTTACTAAAGCTCTTTGGCTTCCTTTGAGAAAGAAAGCGCGAGCAGCAGCGCGGCCAGGGCGAGATAGCCTGCCGTGAACTGGTACGGGATCTGATTGGCCGGATAGGCCAGCGACCAGGGCAGATACATGTTGCCGTCCGGGATGGCGGAATGGATAATGCCGAAGAAGGCCAGCGAAGCGCAGACCAGCACATAGAACGCAGCGGCGCGGACCTCCCGGTCGATCAGCTTGGCGATGAAGGCCCCCCATAGCATGGCGGTGAGAATAAAGCCGTTGCCCAGCGCCACGGTCACCAGCAGCTCGGGAAGGCCCTTCTCTACGGCGCCAAGCTGCCTGGCGAACAGTTCCGGCGGCACAAAGGCGGGGTTGGACAGCTTGATCTGCAAAAGACGGGCCACAGTGGGAAAATACGCGAAGGCCACCGCCGGGGCGTGCCGGACAGGACAGGCGTGGAAAGCCTGGCACATAATATCCAGCGCCACAAAAACCAATATGGGCGCAATGACCGCCCGCGGAATAAGTTCCACTATAAAGCCTATATAACCGAGAAATCCCCCCAAACCGATAAAAATGCCGGTCAGCAGGGTGTACCCCGCGCGGCTCCCCATCTGCTTATATGCCGGCTGGCCGATGTACGGGGTGGACTGGGCCACGCCGCCGCAGATGCCAGCTAGAAGGGTAGCCGCGGCTTCGGTCAGCAGGATATCGCGGGTGTTGAAGTCGTCGCCGGCCACGCGGGCGCTTTCGGTGACATTCACGCCGCCGATAACGGTGAGTATGGCGAAAGGCACGGCGATGGGCAGATATTTTACGGCTTCGGCCATGCCTTTAATAAAATCGAACGACGGTATGGGCAGACCGAAATGCAGCTGCGCGGTAAAAGGTTGGTAATGCCCGCCTGCAAGGCCGAAGGGAGCGAGGACATAATACAGGACCGTCCCCACGGCCACGGCTCCGAACACGCCCGGGAAATTTTTAGGGAGCTTAATTTTGGCCACAAGAGTGTAAAGGATAAGTCCGAGCGCTATCATCCCCACCAGCGGCATACCGAAGATCTCCACCATCGGGATAAAGCCGATCAGGACCAGGCCTATGCCGGCAAGCGAACCCAGCAGACCGGCCTGGGGGATGACTTTCTGGAGCCAGCCGCCGAAAAAAGAAAGAACGAACTTTACCAGGCCTATAAGGACCATGGTGGCCATGCCCAGGTACCAGGTCATCATGGCGGCGTCGTATTCCGCCATGCCCCTGGCCTTGAACCCGATAAAGGCAGGACCGAGGACAGCCAGGACGATGCCGATGCTGGACGGGGTGTCAAGGCCCAGCGGCATGGCGGTAACTTTGGGATTGAGCGTACGTTTGGCCAGGCGGAAAGCCATCCAGGTGTAAACAAGGTCGCCGAAGAGGACCCCGAAAGCCGTGCCCGGGAACATTTTTTTAAAAACAACTTCGGAAGGAAAACCGAAGGCGAAGATCAGGATCCCGGCCATGAACGACAGGACCGTGACATTGTCGAACATCAGCCCGAAAAATCCGTTTATATCGCCCAGCGTGAACCACTCGTATTTGAAAGAAGACTGTTCATCGGTTTCCGACATAAGTTCCTCCGTCGCACCCCGCGCTCAATGCGCGGGGCGGATTGCCGCCGGACCTCTAAAGGAAATCGGTCCGGTGCTCCACAAGGGGGGCTAAGCCCCCCGTTTCATCGTCGTTCACTTTTACCCCGCCGTTAAAAGGCGGGGTACAGTGAACTAAACCCCCCTTAAGCGGTACCCGTGCTTGCTGCAAAGGAAACGCACGGGCCTATGTCGCACCCCGCGCTCAATGCGCGGGGCGGATTGCCGCCGGACCTCTAAAGGAAATCGGTCCGGCGCCCATATATCGCGCCTTTATGGCGCGATATATGATATCAAAATTGCGGAATCCGCTTAAAGTTGTATTTGCGGGATAAATTATCTACACTTTGATTATAAATTTTTGCCGCAAAAATTTATACCCGTCAGGCAGGAGGCGCCATGGAACGATTTATAAGTTTTTTCGGTATGTTCGCGCTGCTGGGCATCGCGTGGATGTTCAGCGGAAATAAAAGGTCCATAAATTACAAGGCCGTGGCGAGCGGCGTTATGCTGCAGATCGCTTTCGGCGCGCTGGTCATGAAAGTTCCCGTAGGACAGAAACTCTTCATGTTCATAAACAGCGTCATCATAAAATTGCTCTCCTTCACCGATGTCGGGGCGAAATTTTTGTTCGGCGGCCTAATTAACAACCAGTCCATCGGTTTCGTCTTCGCTTTCCAGGTCCTGCCCACTATAATTTTCTTCTCCTCCCTTATGTCGGTGCTTTATTACCTGGGCATAATGCAGAAAATAGTGCTTTTCTTCGCCAGGATAATGGTAAAACTGATGAACACCTCCGGCGCCGAATCGCTGGTGGCGAGCGCGAATATTTTCGTGGGACAGACCGAGGCCCCGCTGGCCATACGGCCGTATATGCCCGCCCTGACGGAGTCCGAACTTTTCGTGGTTATGACGGCCGGCATGGGCACCATAGCCGGCGGGGTCATGGCGGCGTATTCCGGCATGCTTATGCCGTATATTCCCGGCATAGGGGGGCATCTGCTTGCCGCGTCGATAATGTCGGCCATAGCTTCCCTTGTTATAGCCAAGATCATGATACCGGAGACCGGCGAGCCCAGGACCCGCGGCGTGCTGAAAATGCAGCTTGAACTGCCGGATAAGAATGTTATCGACGCCGCCGCCAACGGCGCCACGACCGGCCTGCAAATGGCGCTGAATGTCGGGGGCTGCCTGCTGGCGTTCATGGCGCTGCTGGCCATGCTTAATTTTATGGTCGGCCACGCCGGCGCGCTGCTGCATTATCCGCAGCTCTCGCTTGAGATCATCTTCGGCCGGCTGTTCACGCCGCTGGCCTGGCTTATGGGAATACCGGCCGGCGAAGCGGCCCAGGTTGGCAACTGGATAGGCCAGAAAACGGTCCTTAACGAATTCGTGGCGTACCTGAGCATGGCCGACTTCCTTAAAAGCAACCCCGGCGCGATCAGCCAGCGCTCGCTTATAATAGCCGCCCACGCCCTATGCGGCTTCTCGAACTTCCTGTCCATCGCCATCCAGATAGGGGGCCTAGGGGCGCTGGCGCCGGAGCGCCGCCACGACATCGCGCGGCTCGGCCTGTACGCCGTCCTGTCGGGCTCGCTGGCCTGTTTTATGACGGCCGCCATAACCGGGTTCCTGATATAGAATGCCGCAAAGCGACATTCTATAGTGCCCGACACGGGTTTTGCCGTCCCCGCGTCGGAGTTGAGGGCGAAGCCCCCTTCTCCCTCAAACTCCCTCTTACCACAAGGTCGATCCATGGCGCTTAAACTTCTGATAAATTCTCTCTTCAGGGGCGGCGCGGAAAAGCAATTCGCCGCCCTCGCCGCCCTCCTTCCTCACGAGTTGTTCCTGCTGCTGGAACGGGAAACGGCCCAGGCCCCCGGTCTCCAGAAGCTTGCCTTCCTTTCCGACCATGACGCTTCCACATCCTCGGCTTTTAAAACAGCCTGCATCCCGGTCTACGCCCGCAGGCTGGCGGCGCTGACAAAACGCGGGGACACGGTGCTGTCCTTCATGGAGCGTTCCAATTTCGTCAACATCCTGGCTGCGCGCCGCAGCGGGCACCGGACGGTCGTCTGCGAACGCACCCGCCCTTCCGGGGAGTTTTCAGGCCTGCGCGGAGCGCTCATGAGGCCCCTCATTAAAAAACTATACCCCGAGGCGGACCTTATAGTCGCCAACTCGCTGGGGGTTAAAAGAGACCTGGCGGACGGCTTTTTCGTGCCGGCGGGGAAGATAAAAGTGATCCACAACGGCTGCGACACGGCCGGCATAGCTGAGCAGGCCTCCAGGCCGCTTGAAGGCTTCTACGATGCCGTTTTTAAAAGGCCGGTCGTAATAACCAGCGGCAGACTCACGGCCGCCAAGGGACAGTGGCACCTGCTGAGGTCCTTTAAAAAAGTAAAGATTTCCGCCGATGACGCGGCGCTGGTGCTGCTCGGTGAAGGCGAGCTTAAGAACTATCTGGCGGGCCTGAGCCGGGAACTCGGCTTTAAAACTTTTTCAGGCCGCGGCACCCCGCCGCCGGACGCGGATGTGTATTTTACCGGGTTTCAGGCGAACCCGTATCGCTTTCTGGCCAGGGCCCGGCTGTTCGCGCTCCCCTCCCTCTGGGAGGGTTTCCCGAACGCTCTTGTGGAAGCCCTGGCCTCGGGAGTTCCGGTCTTAGCCTCCGACTGCGCTTCGGGCCCGAGGGAAATACTATCGCCGGAAACGCCCTTCTATTACCGCACTCTCAAGGCGGAGCCGGCCCCCTACGGGCGACTCATGCCGGTCCTTTCGGGCTTAAGGCGCGCGGCGGCCGCTCCTCTCGATCCGACCGAAGAGATCTGGGCCGAAACTATGGGGGAAATGCTTGAGGACGCCGGTTCGCGCGGCAAATACGCCCGCGCCGGGCTCAGAAGAGCGGAAGATTTTGAACTTTCAAAAATCGCCGCCCTCTGGCGAAACCTGCTGACGCCGTAACGCGGAGCGGCACAATTTACCAGATAAACTTGATGGGATTCTCTTCCGCCGCGGCGGGAGGCTGTTTTGCCGCAGCAGGTACGGGTCTGGACGGTTTCGTCCGCGCCGGAGTCCTGACGGAGCGCCGGCTCCGTTCGGGTTTCCGGCCGGGCGCAAATTCCCAGCGGTTCTCCCCGAACCTGAACGAAAGCGTAAGACGGTGCGTACTCCCCAGGTCGCCGAACGGGGTAAAGGCGTAGTCAATGGAGGTGTCGCCTTCCCTGAAACCGACTCCGGCGGAGAAACCCGGGCCGCCGTACTGCGCGCGGCCGGTCTTATAGCCGAAGCGCACCAAAAAAGTGTCCTCAATGCTTCCCTCCGCCCCGGCCGCGACCGTGACATCCGAAGCGCCTGCTTTTACAGCCTCGCCTGAAACCCAAAGCCGGTCGGTGACGCGGTACGCCGCGCCGCCGCGATAAGTGCGCGGCAGATCGAAGCTATCCGTGTAAAGTTTTATCGGAGTGCCGAAGTTTTGCGCGGCCGCTCCCAGGCGCAGGCTCGCTCCGCATTTTTTTATAACGCCCAGGTCGCCCGCGTAAGCGAGGGCTTTTTGCCCGTCCGCCTGCTGATAGACGCCCTTTATGAACACGCCGAAAAAAAGATCACCGTCGGCCGCCCAGGCCGCGCCTGCTCCGGCCGCGCCGTCCATGACGCTGAACTTTCCGGTCGGGGCGCCGGCGTCGTCGTAACCCGCGAGCGGCGGGGTTATGAGCGCCGCAAGGCCCGTGAAGAGCGTAAGGGCGGAAGACACCGGGTGCACATAGGCGGCGTGTTCGTTCCTAAGCCCCTCCAGCCATTCGTTATGGCCCAGCATGATCTCCTGATTACGCAGCAAAGCCGGTCCCGCGGGATTGTAAAAAACGGACGAAGCGTCATCCGCCACGGCTGTGAACGCGCCCCCCATAGCGGCGGCCCTGGCCCCGGCGTCGATCTTAAGGAAAGCCGCCCCGTCGGCCCCAGCTCCGGCGTAAAGCGCCGGAGCCATCAGGTCCGCGAGCATGACCGCCGTCAGGAAAATGCCGCTCTGTTTCATAATCCGGTGATACTCTTCACGCCTCACGCTTTACCCGCTCACCAAAAAATATAGAATTTCCCCGTGGCATTGCCGGAATCGGCCGTCCTGGCCAGATAAAGATAAAGCCCGCTGGCCGCCTTTGCGCCCGTTTTGTCCTTCCCGTTCCATACGGCATTATTGAACGAGTCTATCCCGTCGCCGCGGTTGAGGGTCCGGACAAGCTCTCCGGCGGCGCTGTAAATATATATTTCCGGCGCCGGATCCGGCGGGATCCCGTCTATATGAAGGACCGACCTGCTGAAATAGCACGGATTGGGGTAGGCTTTGAGCCGGTCCATGCTCCTCAGGCTCGCCAGAGCCGCTTCCACCCCCCCCAAACTGAATGTCATAGGATCGCCGGTCGCCGAGATGCCGCTTATTGACATTCCAAGGCCGGTTCCGGCATAGCTTCTGCTTTTGGGATTGGTATCGTCCCCAAAGGCGGTATTATTACCCTGGCGGAAATAATCAGCGTCGGTACCCGTGGCGAGGGAACTCTGCTCAAGGTTCTGCACCCCGTCGGCCTCTTCAAGGTCCACCAGATAATGCGTGGGGTCGTTGTTATCAAGCCTGCTCTCATCCACATGCCAGATCAGCATCCCCCTAGCGGACCCCGGAAGGTAAGCGTCAAAACCATATCCCTGCCTGTTCTCGGCCAGGAAATACTCCGTGGACGGAAAAACCGGGGCGCTTAACAGGTACAGCGCGTTGCTATGATCTTCCACCCTGCGCAGGGAATACGACCCGCTTGTCGACGGCTGAGAGGCCGAGGCCCAACCCAGGGTTTTCTTGCACCACGCGCTCATATGGGCCGGGGAACGCCCGTCGCTTCCGGGGCCGTTCCAGCTGCCGGAGGCCATCAGGCAGAAGTCGCCGGCTCCCGCGCTGGCATAGGTCGTATCATAAAGGTCCGGCAAGCCCAGGAAATGGCCGGTTTCATGGCAGATGACTCCGACGCGCGTAAGCCCCCAGGTGCCGGCATTGGAATCCTCACCCCTGACCTCGGGCTCGGTGTGGTACATCTGCATCCGTACCCCGTTTTTAACGATCGGAGCGGCCATGTTCCACTCGTGCGACCAGATGTAATCCGGATTGTTGGCGCCGGTCTCCTCGCCGCGGCCGGAATGGATAATGTCAAGTCCGTCGATCTCTCCGTCGCCGTTCCCGTCTACGGAGGCGAAATTGAATCCCGTGGCGGCCAGCGCGTTTACGGCGTCCGCGACCATTTCCTGCGGCTTCTCGTCATTCCCGCTGAGATCGTTGGCGCCGTAATAGGAGAAGGGGTGCGGCAGGGTGACCCAGCCGGACACGGTTGATTGCACCGTAAGTTTGTTGTATGAAACTTCGCTGTAATAATCCCGCACCGAGCCGACGGCGCCGTCCACAGTATAGCCGGTCTGGTTGAATAAGCTGTTGAACTGGGCCTGGGTATAGGTGTGCGGCAGGTCCGGGAACTCGGCCAGTATGACCAGATTTTTCATGGTCCCCGTCAGCGCCGGAAGCCTTGCCCCGGTCGCGGACAGGCGCGCACCGGAGGCGGAAAGGACCGAAACGGCATCCCGTTTCGCGCGGCGCAGCCTGGCGCCGGAGACCCTTACGGGATCCGCCAGCCTTTTAGCGAACCCCAGTTTTGAGGGGTCATGGGCACCGACTTTATATTTTCCGGGTCTGAGGCGCCCCCCCGCGCCCCGTTCGGCGTAGGTCCATTCTTTGGTGGAAGTGTCCCTGAGGATGGTGTACCCTTTATCGTCCTCATGCCACTTATAGAACTCGTCGCCTCTGAGCACGATCCTGATCCTGCTCCCGTCCGGCTGGGAAACATACACAGGAGCGGGATTGGCGGGCACGCCCCGTGAAACGGAAGGGAAAAGAAAAAAAGCGAGCAGGAACAGCGCGCTCCGGTCGGAAAGGCCGCGCCATACCCCGGCGGATAGGTTTTTTTTCATAGACTCACGCTCTACTCGGTCAGGCCGATCGATGCAGGCATATGAGCGCGCCCGTAGAACTTACGGGAACGACAACGCTTACATGCATATATTATAGCCTGAATGTTTTTGCGGATTTGTTACAAGTTCTTGGTATAATAAAATGTTGTGCACAACATTTTATCGTACTTGCATAGCCATTGATCAAACGGGGACAAACATGTTTAAAAAACCGGCCGAAGACGATTGCGTGGACGCGGAGATAGTGTCCGGGCCCGGCGCGCGCCGTGAAGGGGCCGGGGACGGGAACGCCCCGGGGCACAAACCGTCCGCTCTGCCGTTTTACGGCTTGTTCCTCAGGCTAAAAGTCCTTCTTATCTCCGCTATGCTGCTGGCCGGCGTCGGGCTTATAATCCTGGGTCTGATCCTTACCTCGACCTTTATCGGCGCCATAATCGGGATCCCCCTGCTGCTCATAGGCGGGTTGCTGCTCTGGCTGCTCTTCAAACTACTGACCCTTGGTCAAAAGAACCAATCCTTCGTCTTCCGCAGATTTTAAACAGTTCGGCCGGCTATTGAGCCCTGCATTACTTACGCAGGGCTCAATAAAACGGCAGGGCTGCGAGTCCACGGGGCCTGCCGGGGGCATGGAGCTGCCGAGCACGCTATCGGCCCCCGTGGCCGCGCATCGTGTCCTGCGGCCCCGTTTCGGTAACATTTTAACTGATTCAATTCGGCCCCTTGACACCGGTTAGTGCATGCCTTAAACTATGTTTACTATGAAACGCACTCCGGCGCTTCTACTTTCGGCCGCTATGGCCTTTAACTGTACGGCTTCGCTTTTAAAGGCGGAGGAACTCGACGCCGAGGCGCAGAAGAACGCCGTCTTGTTCGACCATGCGACGCAATATGCGCCTAAAAATGCGGCAGCCGCCGCACCGGCCATAGAAGATAAAACACAACTGGCCGCCAAATTCAAAAAACGACTGAAGATCGACGACCACGGCAACCCGGCGGAAAAAGCCGCCCTGGAAGCCATGATCCTGCGCATGATGGACAGCCCCACGGCCAGGGAAAAAGCCGCGCAGTTCATAAAGGCGGGTGCGACCGCGAAAGTTGCCTTTGAAGAGATGCCGGGCAGCGCCATAGCGACAGTGGCCGGCAAAAAAACTGTTTGGGGAGCATTGGGTTATACAAGAACCACTGATCCGCCCAACGTTAAATTAAACAAGCTATTTATGAAGTACGCCAGCGATAAAGGAATAAGCGTTCTTACGCGCGAAATGTTGGGGCATGTTCTGGAACGGAAAAAGGTTCCCAACACCCTTACCGACCTCTATGACATGAACATGGATGAGGAAGAGAATGCGAACCTTATCGGCTGGCTGACGGCCGCAGAGCTGGGGAGCAGACCGGCGGATGAGGTCTGGAACTATGTACAAAATCCAAGCGAACACATGGAAGCCAGTACCGATCTTACCGGCTCATATGCCCTTATACTGAACAGCGATGACATGTATATTCCGGAACTTGTATATGCCCAGAGACTATCCGCAGTTGAAGCCAAATTGGACCGCTATAGAAATGAATCGCACACCAACAGCTATTATCTCAGGTTTATCGACCATCTGGCGACTGCGCATAAACTGAATCCCGCCTCTTTCCGCGACATCAAGGATGATATCAATGGCGACGCCATAATTATAAAAAAACTCGAGGAAGTAAAAAAAGTTTTGCAGGATAGTTTAGCTTTTCTCAAAAGCGATAAAGGCAAAGTGTGGATCGACAAGCTTGCGCAGGCGGCGGGGAGCGATTATTTTAAACAAAAGGACCAGGCGATAAAAAATTACCGCGACAGGCTTGAGACGCTTT
>JBAYJD010000044.1:0-23696 GCA_041665305.1 Elusimicrobiales bacterium | reverse complement strand
GACGGCGGCCGGCAGGCCGGTCAGATTCGAGCCGTCCACGGCCGGCAGCTTTCCGTCGGCGCCCAGCTGCACAAGCTGGCTCGCGCCGTTAAAAACATTCCCCTGCGCGGTTACCGCCGGTTTATTGGTCAGGGAGGCCCAATCCGCGCCCTCCGCCCACGCGGCGGTGGCGCTGTTTAAGGCGTATAAAGAATAAGCCGAAGGAACGATCCTGTAGCGGGGCGTCATTTCGGTATCGCTCCCCACCGACACGCCCAGCCAATAAGGGACGGAGAAATTTAAATTGAAAGGAACGATCTCCCCCAGCATTACGCTGTAAATGCCGTAATTGTCCGGCGTTATGTCCCGGGTTTCAGTCCAGACGGGAGAACCGCCCGCGGCGGCCGTATAGAATTTAAACACTATAGGGACAAGACGGGAGACCGCTTTACCGTCGGCGCCGGTAAGTTTGCCCTGAAAATTTATCAGTTCCGGAACAGCCGCCCGCGCCGGCGGCGCGGCGGCCAAAACCATCAGCAGTCCGCCCAGCGCTGCGCTGAAAACCGCCATCTTCATGCTGCTTTTCATAGCCCCCCTCCATCATGCGGCCCGCCGAACTTTATTCCCAGCGAGATCCTATGGGTAACCCCCAGCTCGGCGAACGAATTCCACGCGTAGTCCAGCTGATAATCGCTCCATTTTACGCCCAGACCCGCGGTCAGCCCGGAAAGCGCGCCCAGTTCCTTTACCGTATCATCTTTATACCCGCCCCTGACCGCCGTCACTAACGCGCCGAACGCGCGCGCGTATTCGGCCCCGACATGGAGGTTGAGCCCTTTTTCCAGGTAGTTCAGGTCGGAAACGACCAGCAAGCCTTCAAAAAGCTCCAGGGAGCCTCCCGCCCGGAGGATCACAGGCAGGGGACTTTTTTCGGCCACATATCCGGCCCTGGCGCCGAGATTCTGCGCCGACAAGCCCACCAGCAGCTTTCGTCCCCAGGGCCTGAAACCGCCGTAGAGCGCGCCCAGGTCGGCCGCATAGGAATGCGCGGTTTCTTCTTCTATGCGCGAGGAGATGAATTTTAAATTCGCGCCCAGCGCCAGCCCGCCCCATTGCCGGGCATAGGAAAGCGCTCCCATAAGATCAGCCATATCGTATTTCTCGGAAAGACGCGCGCCGGTGTTGTCCGCTTTCCGGATCCCGCCCGAATTAAGGACATTGAACGCGGCACCCGCGACTCCGCCCAGGGCGGGCCGGGCGCAGGCGAGGTTCGAATAAGTTATCTCCGAAAACCAGAGCGCGTGCGTCAGGGACAGTTCGCGGCGTTCCAGGGCGGCAAGCCCCGCGGGATTCCAATAGACCGCGTTCACATCGCCGGCCACGCCCGCGAAGGCTTCGCCCATCCCCGACGGTCTGGCCCCCACGCCCAGTTGGAGGAACTGGAACGCGCTGGTCCCCGGCGCGCTTTCGGCAAAGATACAGGCGCCCAGGCTCAGCGCCGCCCAGGCCCCCGCCATTATGATCTTTTTTTGCGCCTTCATCTTATCACCGCGAACTTGCCTTTTGCCTTCCCGCCCCCGGGCGCCGTCATGAAAAAGAGGTAGACGCCGCTCGCCAGTTTCCGCCCGTCGCCGTTCACGGCGTTCCACTCATAATAATCGACCGTCCTGTCGGTCTTGTGAAGTTCCGCCACCCGCCTGCCGGTTATCGCGAATATGCGGATAGTCGCCTCCGCGGGGAGATGCTTAAAGGTTAAGTTGGCGGCCTGGAAGGCGCCGGGGCTGTTCGGCTTGAAAGGATTGGGGTACACATAGGCGTCGCTCAGGTCCGCGGCGGGAGGATAAGCCATCGCCGCGGCGCGGTCCCCAAATCCGCCTGAATTCCCGTAATTGTAACTTTGCGAGTTCCCGGACAGGCTCTGCCCGATCGTGCCGGCCTGGATCCTGTAGCCGGGCGAAGCCGTGTCGGCGCCGCCGTTGACCAGCATGGGGATGGAAATGGCGTACCGGGCGCTTATCAGCGAACCGGCGTACGCCGACGGGGCGGCCGCCAAAGCCGCAGCTGCCAGCCAGCGGCTCATTCCGCGGGCAGCTCCTGTTTTTTTTCCTGAAAAGACGGTCATGATATGATAACGGCGGAGACCGCGCCCACGCTCTGCGGGATCTCAAAGAACACCCTGGTCCCTTCGTTTTTTTTGCTCTCGATCCTTATTTTCCCGTCATGGGCTTCTATGGCCAGGCGGCAGAAATATAAGCCCAGACCGCTGCCTTTGCGTGAATCCTGCTCCCGGCCCTCTACGCGGTAATATTTATCGAACACCTTGTCGATAAATTCCGCGGAAATGCCGGAGCCCGTGTCTTTTATCTCAAAATAAAAATTCTCTTCCGAAAACCTGACGGATACCCGTATTTCTCCGCCGCGGCGCGAATACTTGAACGCGTTCAGTAAAAGGTTCTCATAAACCCTGCCAAGCAGTTCCTTATCCGCGCGGATAGCGGGGATCTTGTCCTCCACCTCCAGTTCCAGTTTTATCCCCATATCGACGCTTACGGGGTTGAAAGGGGCCATACACTCCGTTATGTGCGACCGCAGGTCGAACATTTCCGGCTGTAATTTCAGCTTGGCTACCTCCATGCGTTCGGTATCAACCAAGGTTTGGATAAGTCTTATCATGGACTGGGAACTTTGCGAGGCCACATTCAGAAGCTTCTCTTTTGTCGGAAGGTCCATGTCCGGCTCAGAGACCAGGGACAATGTCCCTATTATCGAAGTCAGCGGACCTTTGAGGTCGTGAATAGCGGCCATGGACAAGTCCTGCTTCAGTATGTCCAGGGAATTTATCTTTTTGCGCACATCACGCAGCAGGACGACAAAAGCGACCAGGACCGCGCTCAGGATTATTTTAACCGTCAGATGGAGAATGCCGTAAGGAAGGGCGTTCACCGGCAGAAAATCCGGGATCCATGGGATAGGGAGCATAAAGTAAGCTATACACTCTATCATGCGGAACCTGACGCTATACAGGCTTATGTTTTTCATTATCCCCTCCCCCGCAGGAACGCCGCCCCTCAAGCTACAGCGGCCCGGCGCCGCGGCAAGATAAGTATACCTCCTGACGGATACGGCATCTATTCGGAATTCTGCCCGGTCCGCTAGGTAATACTACGGAAACCGGATGCGGACATGGGGCTTTACCCGTGTTCCATGCGCCTGAAGGGCTGCGTACCGGGACGGGCTGTTTCGTGGATCTACCTATAACTACGAGTATAACTCCGTATAGCGGCTGGGGGCGCGCAATGAGTATCCTATGAACAGGAACGCTGGGGTTAGGCCCGCCGATAGCCGGATCGGGTTATGGAGAGATATTCATGAAAAAGATCCTGTTTTTGTTTTATATACTCGCGGCGGGAACAAGTCCGCTGTATGCCCAGAAGGCTGGCGACTTCGGCGCGGGCGTGGTTCTGGGCGGGCCCACGGGGGCCACGGCCAAATTCTGGATTGACGGCAGCCGGGCGCTGGACGCCGGGCTGGGTTTCGGCCCGGATTTCATCCTGTATGGCGACTATTTATGGCATAGCTGGAAAGTGCTTCCCCAGCCGGCCGAAGGCAAACTCCCCGTCCATCTGGGCCTGGGCGCGCAGATCGGTGACTCTCATCATAACGATCTAGGGCTGCGCGCGGTAGCGGGCATTGCCTACTGGCTGCCGCGTAATCCGGTTGAAATATTTTTTGATATAGTTCCGGTCTTGCACCTCCGCCGCGGCGACGGCGCCGATGTGAACGCGAGCATCGGCCTGCGGTACTACTTCTACTGAGTTGTCCACGTCAGGTTGGAATATCCGCTGTCCATATTCGGAACAGGCCGCTTGAGCCGCCGTTAGCAGGTGTTTCGTATAAGCTCCTATGAAAAAAACAATATGGCGGGTTTCGATCCTCGCGCTTCCAGCCGCGTTATTTTCTTTTACCGGCTGCCAAAGCCTGATAAAAGCCATGCCGGCACATGCGACGGTTCACCAAAAAGCGGCCGGCCCCGCTAAAAGCGCCGCAGCGGCGCATACGGACACCCGGCCGCTGTTCGTGATAGAGCGCAACAAGAACGCCAATATCGTTCGTTACGAGGCCCGCCTCGCCTCCGACGGGAACCTGGACCCCCGCGAACCGGTGATAGCATACTGGGTCCTGCTCGCGGAGGACGGACGCCGCAAAAAACTTAACTGGCTGGAAAAGAAAAAGGCCTACGGCATCAGGATCAAGTCCGCTCCGTCGCAGGATGGTTATACTTTAACCTTGTCGGCCGCCCCCTGGATGCCGCTGGCCGTAAGGAAGGTCGGAGATGCGGTGCGCGCGGAAGCGGCCATCAACGGCCGGCAGGCTGTTTTGGAAAAGATGTTCATCCAGGCCCGCGAAAGGCTGCTGGGCCCCAAGGTCGAGTATATAGTACTGTTCGGAAAGGATCCGGCGACGGGAGCGGCTTGCCGCGAAAAAATATTTCCTAAATAGCGGTCATACTATGCAAAGAACAATTACCGCTTTAACCGCCGCGTTGTTCATCGCCGCCAATGCCGCCGCGGGAGTGCCCCCCGCCGGAGATGAACCCGCCCGATCGTTCCCGGCGGCCCATATAACGAGCCTCGGCAAAGATGTGAACAACCCGAAAAACGCTCTCCCCTCCGAGGAACAGCGGAAGTCCCCTCAAACCCTGTACTTCGGCAGGAAAGCGGACAGACCCGTTTCCGCGCATAAGGTCAATTATTTTTCCATTAATCATTGGCCCGCGAACAGCCTCGCGCAGATCAAATTCCAGATAAGCATGAAGTTCCGGGTCCTGGAGCCGAACCTGTATGTTCTTAAGTACGACTTTTTTCCGGCATATATAGGCTATACGCAGAAGTCGCTCTGGAACGAAGGCCAACGATCCAGGCCTTTCGAGGAAAGCGACTATAACCCGGAGTTTTTCCTGGATTACCCCGCCGGCTTTCTGAGCATAGGCCGGGTTAAACTGCGCGGCATCGTCATCTGCCCTTTCGAACACGAATCCGACGGTCTAGCCGGAGTCCGGTCGCGGAGCTGGAACAGACAGTATCTCATGATAAAGTTCGGGGTTGAATCCGGGGAAAAACTGGAGATCGCGAATTCTTTCCTGGCGGACAAGGCGTCGTTCTATCTCAAGCTTTGGCGCGCCTCGGGCTATTCCGGCCAGGATGAGTATCTCAAATCTATCGGCAGCAAAAATAAATTCCTCGACTACATGGGGCGGGGCGAGGCCGGGATAAGCGTCAGGAACTTTCTTTGGGGCGGAAGCCTGAAGAACCACCAGCTGGATATTAAAACGCCGCTGTTCCGTTCCAGCCGGAAAAACTCTTACATGTTCGAATTCCGCCAGCAGCTTCCCAGCATGAATTTCGCGCTTTACCTTCAGTACTGGTACGGCTACGGTGAAACCCTGCTGCGCTTCGATCAGTTCGGACGCAGGGGTTTCGCCGGGCTCTCCTTCTCATATTAGAAGCCCGGCAACCCGCGCCGTATAATTTTTGAAAATGCGGGATCCCGCCCGGCGGCCTTGCTGCGCCCGTTAATAAGGCTGCGGCGCCTGAGCTCCCGAAAAGGAAGCGTACGATCCACCACGCCCAGCTCGTACGCCATTTCATCGACATGCCCGCCGGCCAGGATGCGCCAGTCCGGCTTCGCTTTTGGGTAGTAAGGCGCAATATGTTTCCAGATGCCGGTAGCGCAGTTTGCGGTCAGGGCGTTATACCACTCAGGCCGTTCCAGCAGCCTGTTAACGCCGGCCAGGTAATCCATAAAAACTTTCCGGATCAGCTCCGGGGACGCTTTCAGGCGATACAGGTACACATTTTCGCCTTTGCGGTAATCGGAGCGGAGCCGCACCACATCCCGTTCGTCGGCGACGACATAGGTCGACTCATACTGTTTAAAAAAACCCCTGACGGAAGAATACTGTTCGCTTTTTTTTCTCCTGGCCTCTATAGAGAAGCAGATATATTTATCCCCGCCGAACCCGAAACTGAGCATGGTATGCGCGACCCCGGGCAAACCCCAGTCGACCAGGAAGAGGTCCATGCTGCGCAGCGAACCGAGCTCGAAGGTCCGGTCATAATACCGCACGGTATAGTCGTCCTCGGACCGGTAATCGCAATCGCGGATATTGCGGACGGTGACCGAGCTGCCGTCGACCCGGGCGAAGGGAAGCCTGGCGACATCAGGCCGCCAGTCCCTCTCATTGCTTGGCCGCAAGGCCAGCCACCACGCGAGCGCCAGCGCGAATACCGGCGCGAAACAAGCCGCTTTCTTCCGCCCTCCCCGGGGCAGGAGAACGCAGGCAAGCGCGGCCGTTCCAAAGGCCGCCGCGGCGGTAAAGCGCGGGCCCGCCGGGAGATTGGAGTACGCCATAGCCATTATCCCCCAGCATGTCATAGCCAGGAAAACAAGCAGCGCAAAAATCTGTTTAATCCTCATGTAACGCTTTGCCGTCCCGCCGGCCGCTTTTATCGGATAGGAGCATAAGAGCCTGTTTCCCGCCTCTATATGTCAGCGCCGCCCGTACCATTCCAGCAGCGTGGTGACTATATCCCCCTGGGTTTGTGTGCTCGTGAATTCGGTCTGGATCGCCAGGTGGGACGAGATGCGCTTTCGCAGCTGCACGCCGTTGCTCCGGCCGTCCGAACCCACCTGGAGCGTCGCGCCCCCCGGAAGCCGGAATTTTACCGTATAGGTCCTGGAAACGGGATCATATCCGACATATTCCACCGGCGTGGAAGCCAGCAGGTAGAGAGAAGCCAGGCCGAAAGCGCTGCCGGCCACCGCCGTCTGCGCGTTAGCCGCGCTCGACTGCTGGTCGGAGTCGAGCTGGTCCGGGGATTTGCCGAAGAGCAGCATAGCCATGATATCGGCCTGGTTCATCGGCGGCTCGCTTTCAAATTCCACCCGCGGTTTTTGCGCGGTGCCCAGCAGGCGGATGGAGATCTTCGCCTCGGCCGCCTGGTAGACGATCAAGCCGTCCATGTCCGTTACGGACGAACCCGCGCGGCCGGAAAACTTGATATGCTCGACCGACGCGACGCGCCGGAAAATAACGGCGCGGAACCGCCCGACCTCCACGACCCCCTCAACCCCCTTGTACGGCATTCTAAAAACACAACCAAGCTCTATCGGGACCGGGTCCATCGCCAGGTTTGAATACAGGATCAAGGGCCTGGAGGTCCTTACGCGCACTTCCGCCGCCACGGCAGGCGCGGAACTTTGGCCGGGAGAACCCTCCCCTGCCGGTTTTACTTTACCGGCCTCCCGCCCCGCCTTTATGCGGCTGTCCGGGGTTACGGCCGCCATGCCCTTGAGATCCACCCGGGGGAGTTGCAGCGCTATCTCCTTAAGCGCCAAGTCCGTCACGGCCTTGAATGACCGTCCGGGCGCCCAGAAGTCGGACGAGGTAAGTTTTCCGCCGGCTTCGAATTTAAGCGCCTGCCGGCCCGCGGCCAGGCCGCTTGATACGGTGTAAGCCAGTTCCTGGACGCTGTTGCGGGAGTCGCCGCCGCCCTTAACGGCGACGCTCAGCGGACCGTGCAGAACATTGACCGGCGCCGGCACCGAATACGGGGTATGCGCGAGGAACTTCACCAGGTCCTCGAACTTTTCCACTTTCAGGCCGAAGTCGAATTTATGGCTTATCTTAAGTTCCCCCACCCGGCCGGCGCGTCCGGAAACCTTTGCCTCCGCCCCGCCGGAGAACTCGTACCAGCCCTTTACGGGTTTTATCTCCGCCGATACCTCCGCGGTAAAATGATCTCCCGGCGGCATCCCCGGGACGGAACGGGCGCTGAACGCCAGCCGTCCCTCAAGCGTCCTGGCGAAACTCCGGCTCGTCTTCCCGGCCCCGGACGCCGCGGGTTCCACTTCGAAGCCGCCGGCGAACTTAACCGCGTCCCAACCGCCGTGACCCGGCTTAAGCCGTACCGTCAGGGCGCAATCCTTAAGCCGGACGCTCTTTACCGGGCCCATGGACCCCCAAACCCCGGCGAAGCCGCCCAGGGACAGATCGCGCCCTTTTTGCGACCCCCGCAGCTCCGCTTTCATCCGCCGGGCCGGCGTCTTCGCCGAGACGCTTAAACTGCAGGCCACGATACCGGGACCGTTCTGCGCCACCCGCGCTTTGAATCCGGCGTTTACGCCCTCCCCCGTCAGGCTGCCCGAGGCGTCAAGATAGGTCATGGGCAGGCCTTTCAGGATATCGGAGGACAGCGAAGTTTCGCCGAGATAACGCCTGATGATCGTCCCTGAACTCCGCTCCAGTTCGAATTTAAGCGATAATGGCCCGGCAGTAGCGGGATCAAGGCTCATCCGGAGCCGGCCCCGGAACGTGCCTCCGCTCTGAACGATCTTGTTGCCGGGCAGGTCCACCTGTAGCGGCCCAAGTTCCAGGCCGCGCAGCGACTCCGGGATAACGGCGGGAAGGCCGGCGGGAAGCCCCCATCTTTCTTTAGGAGCCCCGGCAGGCCGGTTAATGGTCCGATCCAGGTTAAAATGGTCTCCGGAAACGGCCAGCTCGCATAACTTCGTCAGCCTGGCGCCGAAAAAATAAAGACGCAGATTGAACCGGACATTAAAACTCTTCAGGCAGCCTTCCGCCCCGGCCGCGGCATTCTCAAAACAAAGGTCCTCCGCCCGTATGCGGACCTGTTTTTCGGAAAAACTTAAGGAGCGGATGTCGAAGGCCAGGGCCTTCCAGCGTGGATGGTACGCGCTCCCGAAGACCCGCGCCGCCCGAGCAAAAACGCGGGTCGTCAGGAACCATTGCGGCTCGGCAACGACCAGCGCCGACACGAGCGCCAGCAACACCGCCGGCGCGCCGGCCGCGGCGAGGAGCATGAGCGGCAGCTTATGAGTTATTCGCATCAGAACTCCGTCCCGAGGCTCAGGAAGAACCGCCACTGGGGCGCAAGCAGCGCCTCGGCCGCCGGGTCCCGGCGCCAGACAAATCCGCGCGCGAGCGTGGCGCGCACCGGCCCCACGGGGGAATTCCATCTGAAGCCGAACCCGGGCGACCAGTAAACATTGGGGTTCAGTTTAGAGCTGCTCCTGCCGGCCATGGCGGCATCAAAAAAAATAAGCGGCTGGAACCCGTGCGGAAGAACCTCGCCCATCCGCAGTTCCACGCCGTCGTAAATAGCGGTCAGCAGACCCGCGGCGTCGGCCGGCACCTTATTCAGCCCGGCCCCGCGCAGGTTGGCGTCTCCGCCCAGGAAAAGGCGCATATCAGGCGGTATTTCCCCGGCGGCCAGCAGCGATTTTTTCACCAGGGTCGTCTGAGCGAAGCAGCGCATCGCCAGCACCAGCGCAGGCGGTTCATAACCGCCGAGGTTCCACAAATGTTCGCCTTTGAGGCTCAACAGGTGGGCCGTTATGCCGGAATAGATCCCCGCTATCCGCGATTGCGATCTGAAAGCGATCCGTCCGCCCGTCCGGGGGTCGCCCGCATAGTATTCGAACAGGTGGCCGCGGACCTCCAGCTGGGTTTCAAAAGCGGCATAGGTGTTATCGGGCCCCAGCCCTCGGCTGGTATGCACATATTCCAGCGCCGGGCCCGCCGAAAATTCCACGCGCCGGCTTTGTCCATCCCGGCTTATCGCCGGAAGCAGGGCCAGCTCCGAATGGAGGGATTCATACTGCGGCTCATTGCGGCGCTCGAAAGTAAGCTTGGGCATCAGGAAAAACCTGGAAGCCGGCGCCGGAAAATAGCGGTGATCCGCTGTGGCCGATTGCTCGCGGTAGGAGGCATAAAGCGCGGCTTCCATGGAATTACCCCCGGCGCCTATGCGGGAGTTCTGCCACTTTGCCTTGCCGATAAACAGACCTTCCGTGTCGAAACCTAAACCGAGCCTGTAGATCTGCGATTTACCCGCTACCACCCGCTCGGTTATGCTCATGCCCCCAGTGGAGCAGTCGACATCGAAATAAGCGTTCAGGAACAGCGAATCGGACATGGCTCGCTGGGCCGTAAGGTCCAGGAGCCTGGCATCGAAGCGCTGGCCGCGCCTGAAAGCCTCGTAGCGGTAGAAAATATCCGTGTCCACCTCCGCCGATCTTTTTGCGGAGATGTGGGCGAAACGGTAGACCTCGCCGGGCCGTACCTCCGCGAAAACCTGCCCGGTAATACCATCGCCCCTCATTTCTATGACCGGGCAGGCGTAACCCCGGTTCCGGAGGGCGCTTTGCAGGGCGGCCTGGGCCGTGTCCAGCAGCCTGGGCGTCATCACCTGCCGCCTGATCCTGCGCAGCTTACGGGGATCTATCCCCGGCGGCAAGCCGGAGACGGTGAATGAACTAACGACTGTCTTCCCGCCGGGATGCACCGTCAGGACATCATGCCCCGGGTCGAACCTGGGGTCCTGGTAACCCCGCTGTTGAAGGAAGGCCCGGAGTAAATTTTCGGCCTGGTTGAAAGGAACATGACCCCAGCCCTCGGTGCCGGGATCCCCGCAGACCAGGCGGCTCTCCATTGCGTTGAATTCGATCTTATCCGGACCCGTAAATCTAATTTCGGGGCAGGGCCCGTAATTGCCTCCGGCGCCGGCTGTAACGGAGCCTCCTGCCGCCAGCAAGGCCAGGATCATAGCCGCCGCCCGCATACCGGGGTTGTCCGTAGGAAACATATAAGCCGTTCTCGCGGGAGGTCCTGAAAAGCAACGGACATTACTTATGCGAGGCTCAATAACTGCCGCCCGCCGGTATTTCAGGCCCGAGCAGTACGGCGAGCCATCTCGTGCTTTTATGGTTCTCACATGCGAACTTCAGCGTCATGGTGAACGGCACGCACAGGACCGCGCCTATAAGGCCGAGCGTTCTTCCCCAAAAGATCAGCGAGAGGAATACTATAAGGGTGGACAGGTTGAACTTATAACCCATGAGCTTCGGTTCGACCACATTGCCGAGTATAAAATTAACGGCCACATAGCCGGCGGCGACCAGCGCGGCCCGGCCGGGCCCGAACTGGACCAGGGTAAGGCATACCGCCGGAACGCCCGCGATGATAGAACCGACATGAGGTATATACAGGAGGATAAAGGCCAGGAAACCCCAGAGAACGGGGGAATCCACTCCGAGGATGGTCAGCCACGCCCAGATCAGGCCCCCCGCCGCCAGGCTGAGCCCGGTCTTAACGAGCATGTAGTGCTGGATATCATTAACGAACCTGGCGAACTCCGGGAATGCCTGCCGCGGATCGCCGAGAACGGCGCGCAGCTTGACGGGAAAACTTGAGGCTTCGAGCAGAATGAACATTACGGTGAGCAGGATCAGGATGATATTAGCGAGCGCCGAACCCAGTCCGCCGAGCAGGTCGACGGCCAGTTTTATCACCGCCGCCGGATTGAGATATTCGAGCAGCGCCTTGTCCGTGACATGGATGCCTTTCCCGGCCAGCAGAGCCGTGAGCCCCGAGGCTTCCTGCTGCATCCGCTGCTGATATGAAGGCAGGGCCGCGCTAAAACCGCTGAGCGAAGTACCGACAAGCCCGCCGAAGACCAGCAGGACTGCGATCATACCCGCCAGCGCTATCAATACCGCCGCGGCGGCCGGAACGCGTTTTTTTTCCAGCCATTGCACCAGCGGCATACCGAGGACGGCGAGAAAAGCAGCGACAAGGGAGGACGCAAGGGCCGACCGCGCCTGATTGATCCCCCAGATGATGATCACGAGCGCCGCCGCTATAGCAAGAACGCGCGTTCCGCTGGGAAAGCAATTTTGTTCCGTCATGGAGCCACGATCGGATTATTGTTTATGGATTTCGCTCCTTTAACGATATTTCTTTTTTTCATCACGGTCGCTCCTAATCTCCAGATTTTCCCGGAAAACTCCCCGTCTTCTCCGGCGGGAGTCCGCTCCCTACGCTATTTTCCGCCCCTTAATGACCCTGACCAGCACCACTATGATCGCGATCACAAGCAGGATATGGATGAACCCGCCCATCGTGTAACTGCTGACCAGCCCCAGCAGCCACAGAATTATCAGTATTACGGAGATAGTCCACAACATACGATCCTCCTCATAAGACCGGCGGCCGCTTTGCCTGCGGCCGCACAGCCGGCGGACTGCGGTTATCCGGCGGCGTTGCTACTCGAGAGTCATCAGGTTCTTCACTTTCTTCACGCCGTTTATGTCTTTGACGACTTTGGTCACCTGATCTTTTTGCGCCGCATTTTTAGCCCGGCCGTCCACCGTTACCACACCGCGCCTTACCCCTATTGAAGTATACAGGCCGCTGGTAGAGTGATGCAGCAGCAGGGCCATCCTGACCAGGGCGGAAATGGAGACATCATCTATCTTTTCCCCCGTTGTCAGGGCTCTCTTCTCCGGCGCCGCGGCCACGGTCATCTCGTTTATCACATCCTTGACGCCTTCGACATCCTTCGAATACTCGGCGGTAAGGTCCTTTTGCGCCGGGCTTGCCGCGGCGCCGCGCAGGGTAACGACGCCGTCCTTTACGGAAACCTCGGTCGCGGCGGCGCTCACGCTCCTATGGAACACGAGCGTAGCTTTTACCTCGTTAAGGAGCCACGCATCGGAGTTGGCGGTGGGGGACGAGCCTTTGACTTCAAGCCTGTTGTCCACGCCCGTGACGCCGGGGATGTCCTTTATGGTGACCTCGGCCAGCGCCCTGTGGAAGTACTCGGCGATGAGCCCGGTCAAAGTTACTACGCCGTCCCTGGACTCGATCTTAATATCATCGCCTGCAAGGTAGATCTTGAACACATACAGCTGCCTGGCGTCCGATTCTATGCGTCTGTCCAATTCCGAAGCGCGCGCGGGGACATTGAACGCCGGCAGGACCGCGGCCACAGCCAGCAGAACCATGCAATATTTTGCTTTCATGCCATATTCTCCTTATTGTCGTTGTTATTATAATCCATAGGCGATCATGTATCTATCAGGAATTATGCCCTGCGGGCTCGGTAGTATTACTGAAATTGCCGGTTCCGGCCCCCGGCTTCGGGTTCCTGGCGAAGTATTGGAAGCGCGAGGTCAGTTCGGCCGCCCACTTTACGGCGTTCATTATCTGCACTATTCCCGTTTTTACCCGGCTGGAGGCGTTAACATCCTCATCAATAAGCGTCGCGTGCCCGTTAATAACGGACAGGGCATTGTTGAAGTCGTGCGCCAGCGGCTGCGCGACTTTGCTCATGGCCTCGGCGGCCCTGAACCCGGCCAGTTCGGACTCCGCTTTCTTGACGTCCGTAATATCGCGGGTCACACCCAGTATTCCTGTTATTTTACCGCCGGCGGCGCGCAGGGGCGTTTTGACGGTGTTGAAATAATACTTGCCGGAAGGCAGGATCCTGTCGTAAGTCCGCACAATGGTTTTCCCGCCGCGGACCACCTCCCGGTCGTCCTTTACCGACTCCCGCGCCGTTTCAGGCGGAAAAATTTCGGCGTCGGTCCTGCCCAGCGCCGTTTCAGGCTTTAAAACAAGAACCTCGGCGCAGGCTTTATTGACCTTTATATAGCGGCCGGAGAGGTCCTTTATAAAAATGGCGTCTTTTGAAGTCTCAAAGATATTGCGCAGCGTCGCTTCATTTTCCCGCAGCAGTTTCTCGGCTCCGAGTTTTTCCCCGACATCGCGCACCACGCCGGTTATCAAAGCCGGGGAGCCTCCCGACAGGATGATCCCGCTTTTCTGTTCCATGGAAAAATAGCCGCCGTTTTTTTTGCGCAGCCTGTAGGAGATCATCGGAAGGGTCCTGCCGGTTTTCCGGGCCTTAGCCAGGGCTTTTACGACGAATTCCCGGTCCTGTGGATGAACTAATTCAAAAATGCTGCGGCCGATGATCTCCTTAGGCCTGTAGCCGTAAGCCGCTACTTTCGGGCTTGCGTAAACTATCTTTCCCTCCATGTCGGCCGAATAGATTATATCCTGCGAGGAGGCGATCAGGGCCAGAAGACCGTCGTGCTCGCTGCGCCGGAGGTCTTCGGCCAGTTTGCGCTTTATGATCAGCGCGTAGACGCGGGCCAGCTGCCCTGCTGCCGCCAGCTCCGCCGCGGAGTAATTTCCACGCGGGTCCGCCAGCGCCAGTATCCCCAGCTGTTTGCGGCCCGACATCGCCGGCACGCCCAGGAACTTGGCTATTTTTGCGCGGCCGCGCGGCTTATCGCCGGCACGGCGGCCCGAGGGCACAAAATTCATCACAAGCGGCTTTTTCCCTTTCATCACCCGGCCCCAAAGCCTGTTAAATTCGGGAGAGCTGAAAGGTCCCCTTTTTATCCGGCGCTTATGCGGCGCCTTGCCGGCAAGAGTGGCCGCCATAAGCCACCCTGTGGGCGGGTCCGTATAGCCCGCGAAACCGAATCGGCTGCCGGTGAGGCGGCACGCCTCTCCAAGCACCGCCCTGGAGATCCGTGCCAATGAAATATCCGGGTCCGTCAGGTAGAGTTCTTCCAGGACTTTGACCGCGGCGCCGACCGCCCGGGAGCAACTCAGGTCCGCGCCCCGTTTTTCGCGCGAAATCCGCGACGATCTGGTTTTGCCCGCTGCCAGCCGGTCATCGATATTTCTATTCATCCCGCCTCCCGCTCTTCACTTATAAATAAGCATACCCCATCTCCGCTCCGGCGGCTATCCGGAATTATGCCCTGCGGGTCCGGTAGTATTACGGACACGCGTATTTTTACGCGGGGGCGGGAAAAAACTGAGGCGCTCCGGCTCAATAATGTTATTGGAGGGAAGTCAGTCCGTGCTGGATGGCGTACTTGGTGAGCCCGGCTACCGTAAGGATATTAAGCTTGTGCGATAAATGTTCCCGGTGCGTTTCAGCCGTCCTGGCGCTGATACCGAGTTTGGCCGCGACGCCTTTATTGGAGAACCCTTCCGCGAGCAAGGACAGCACCTCCAGCTCCCGGCCCGTCAGCGCGGCGCTGTCCGGACGGCCCGGAGAAGACTCCGGCGCGCAAGCCAGGATCGCGCCGGCCATGCCTGTCGGGAAATGCAGTCCGCCGTTGGACACCTGCCTTATGGCGTCCAGCAGCTCCGCGGTCGGCTGGTCTTTCATGACATACCCCTGTACGCCGCAGCGGGCCATGCGCACCACATATTCCTCGCTGGAATGGATGCTGAAAGCGATGATCCTGGACTTGGGGACAAGCCGGCGCAGGCGGCGGGCCAGTTCCCCCCCGTCAAGCGAAGGCAGGTTAATATCCAATACGATCACATCCGGCGCCAGCTTCTTTATCTTGCGAACGGCTTCCGGGGCGTCGGCCGCTTCACCCACCACGGAAATAGCGTGGCCGGACAGGTAGGACCGTACGCCCTCGCGCACGACCGGGTGGTCGTCTACCAGGAAAACCTTGATCGTTTTTGATTTATCGTTTTTCACAAGCATTAATCATACCGCATACCGGGAACGCTGCCAATACGGAATTATACCCGGAGCGGAATGGGGATATTACGGATGATTTTCTGCGCATGGGAGCCCAGCGGCGTGAGGCCGTGCGAAATAGCGTATTTCGTAAGCCCGGCGACGGCCGTGATCTTAAGCTTGCGCGAAAGGTGCTCCCGGTGCGTCTCTGCGGTCCGGACGCTGATCCCCAGTTTTCGCGCGACCTCTTTGTTGGCCAGGCCTTCGGCCAGAAGGACAAGCACTTCCCGCTCGCGCGCTGTCAGCGCCGTTTTGCCGGTCCCGTCGGAAGCCGGGACGGTCCTCGGCGCGAGAATAGCGTCGGTCATCTCGGAAGGGAAATAAAGGCCGCCCTCATGAACGCGCCGGATAGCCTCCACAAGTTTGGTTATGGGCGAATCCTTTGTCACATAGCCGTGTACGCCGCAGCGGGCCATCCGGACCACATGCTCCTGGTCTCCATGGATGCTGAAAGCGATGATCTTGGCGCCCGGCGCCGCCCTGCGCGCCTGCCGTGCCAGTTCGCCGCCGTCCAAAAAAGGAAGGGTTATATCCAAAAGGATGATATCGGCCTCGGTCTTCCTGAGCTTGCGCAGGGCTTCTTTGTCGTCGCCCGCTTCGCCCACCACCAGGAACGGGCCCCGGCCGGCCAGACAGGAGCGGACGCCCTCGCGCACCGAGGGATGATCGTCCACCAGGAATACTTTTATCTTGCTCCGGTTATTTTTTTTCATAATGCGTTTCCTCCCGGGCCCGTTAAAGGGATGCGGACGCTGAGCGTGGTCCCGGCCCCCGGCGTCGAATGAAGCTCCAGGGATCCTCCAGCCAATTCAGCCCTCTCGCGCATGCTTTCAAGCCCTATGCCCCGGCCCGGCCGCGGGCGTTTGCCCCCGATCCTGAATCCTATACCGTTATCGCTCACGGTCAGCACAAGTTCCCCCCCTTTACGGGAGAGGTCCACCGCCGCCGTTGCCGCCCTGGAATGTTTTACGGTATTATTAAGCGCTTCCTGGGCTATGCGAAAAAGCGCCAGCGCGGGCCCAGGCGCCAGATCCGTGGGAACGCCCCCGGTATGCAGCGTCACCGGCACTCCCGCGCGCGCTTTAAACTCCCGGCAAAGCGTGCGCAGCGCGGCTTCAAGGCCCAGGTCGACAAGTTCCGAAGGCATGAGGTTCTGCGAAACCCGGCGGACCTCCGCGATGGCGCTGCTCAGCGCTCCGCTCACCTTAACGATCTTCGCCGCGGCCTTTCCACCCAGAGCCATCTCTCCGGGCAGGGCTTCCAGCCTGAATTTGACTCCGGAAAGGATCTGGCCGACGCCGTCATGCAGTTCGCAGGCAAGGCGCTTGCGCTCCGTTTCCTGGGCGGAAAGCGCGCGCCCGTGCAACCCGCGAAGCTCCTGCTCGGCCCGCTTGCGCTCCGTGATGTCCCTCTCGGTGGTCACCACCTCCACGGGCCGGCCTTTCTCATCGCGAAGCACCGTAACCGTCAGCAGCACATCCAGGATCCGTCCGCCCCTCGTATGGCGCCGGGCCTCGATCGGCGCCCCTTTCTTTCCCTGCGCCGCGGCTACCCGGACCAGTTCCCGCGCGCGGATGGGCTTGTTTTCCGGCATCAGCCGCCTGATATTCATCCCTAAGGCGTCCTCTTCGGAGTAGCCGTACATTTTTTGCGCGCCTTTGTTCCACGCGGTGATCCGGTCGTTAAGATCGCAGATGATGACGGCGTCATTGGAGTCGAGCACGACCGTAGCCAGGCGCAGCAGGTTCCTTTCCGCCAGCTTCCGCTCCTGGATATCTACGAGCGCCATCACGGCGCCGTCGATCCGGCTTCTTTCGGTCTTGCTTTTGTCGGTCCGGTAGGGCCGGATAAAGAGGTAGTGCCAGCGGCCTTGCGCGCCCTGGACTTCCAGCTTCTGGACATGGCCGGTCCTGATCACGCCCAGAAGCAGCTGTTTTAAGTTCGGAAGCCTCAGCGGCAGCCTTATATCCGCGATAGACCGCCCTATCTTATCCTGGGACATCTCCAGCGCTTTCTCCGCCGGCGGCGTAAAGCGGCGGACGGCCAGGTCCGGGCCCAACAGGACGATCGGGATATCGATGTTGGCCAAAAGGTTGGAAAAATCGTTATTGGCCAGGTTCAACACCCGGTTGGCGTCGCCGAGCTCTTCGGTGGAAGTGACCAGTTCCTCGTTAGTGGATTGAAGCTCTTCCTTGGCGGTCTCGAACTCTTCATTGACGCTCTGCAGTTCTTCGTTGCCGGAAAGGAGCTCCTCGTTGGAGACCTTAAGCTTCACATTGTTCGACTCCTGCTCTTCAATAATGGCCTTGAGCTGCTCTCCGGAGGCCGCCAGGTCTTCCTTAAGCTCAATGACGCGGCGGCTGTCCCTGCTCCCCCGTACCGCGCCGGTCCGCGCCCTGACCGGCTCCGCGTTCACAATTTCCTCGAACAAGACGAGGAAATAATCCTGTTGAGGCTGGGTTTTGATCGGCAGGACCTCGATCCGGGCGCACCCCGCCTTTGCGCGGGGAGCATGCGGCGCGGAGATCTCCTTGCGGACGGCGCAGGCGGATCTTTTAGCCATATGGACGGCCGTCCGTAATTCCAGGAGCAGCTCTCCTGAGGACATGCGGCGCAGGTTCATGCCCGGCTTGCCGGGAGCAGGCCTGAGATAGGCCGAGGTATCCCCGAGGAACCGCAGGATCTCCAGATCGCCGTTGATTATGACGCCGTTGGGAACATAACGGGCGGGCAGCACGCTCTCCAGCTCTCTTTGCAGGTCCGGCGCGTCCTGGACCGTTTTGTTTTGCAATTCCCCGCTTTGCGCAAGGTCCTTAAAACCCGGCTCCGGGGCCATGAAACGGCCGAATTTTATAAAATCAGGAGGCATGTTGGAGACCGAAGTCCGTTCGAAAAAAACTTTTATATTCACATCCAAAAGCGAAAAGCCTCCGGCGGGATCTCCGATGGTTTCAGAATGGCCCAGCATGAGGATACCCCGGGGTTTCAAGGCGTATTGGAAGATCTGCAATACTTTTTCCTGCAGCGACGGCCCCAGGTAGATCATCAGATTGCGGCAGCTGACCAGGTCCAGATTTATAAAAGGCGGGTCCTTCAACAGGTTCTTGGCGGTGAACACACAGCGCTCCCGGATGACCGGGGAAATGCGGTAACCGTCCTTCGTCTCAAGAAAAAAACGCCGCAGCCGCTCGGGGGAAACATCAGCCTTGATCTTTTTGGGATAGAGCCCCAGGCGGGCTTTTTCTATGACGGCCGGGTTGACATCCGTGGCGAAGATCTGGAAAGGGATCTGGACGGCCCGCGGGCCAAGGAACTCCATCAGGTTTATGGCATGAGAATAGGCCTCTTCGCCCGTGGAACAGCCGGGAACCCAGATGCGGACCGGCGCGCCGGCCGGCCTGTTTTTCAGGATGCGCGGATAGATCTCGCGCTTTAAAACTTTAAAAGCGTCCGGTTCCCGGAAGAACGAGGTCACGCATATCAGAATATCGCCGTAAAGCCTCTCTACTTCCGCGGGGTCCGCTTTAAGCATGTTGAAATATCTCTCAGGTTCGCGGACCCGCTTGAGCGTCATGCGCCTTTGGATGCGCCGGCGCAGCGTGCTTTGTTTATACAATTCAAAGTCCACCCCCTTGGCGGTCCGCAGAAGCTCCAGTATACCGTTAAGGGTTTGTTCGCCTTTCGGCTTGTTGCGCGGCCCCCTCCTGTCCTGGAACCGGACGACGCCGGAGGCGGAGACGAGCCGTTTTCCGATCTCGACCGGTGAAAGCACCAGGTCCGCAAAACCGGCGGCGGCGGCTGAATTGGGCATGCTGGGATGAGCCGCGGTGGCCCCGTCCTGCGCGAAAGTTCTTCCGCCGCTTTCTTTGATAGCGCGCAAACCGTCCGTTCCGTCATCCCCTTCCCCCGACAAGAGCACCCCGATGGCGCCCTTCTTCCGGTCCAAGGCCAGAGAGCGGAAGAAGCTGTCTATGGGATTGCGCCAGTCGGACTTGTGCCCGAATGAGGAAAGATGGAGCGCCCCGCGCTTTATCAGCATAGCGCGGTTCGGAGGGAGGACATAGATCCGGTTGGGCAGGACCTTTTCTCCGTTTTTTACTTCTCCGACCGGAAGCCTGGTGTTCCGCGCCAGGATCTCGGCCAGCTGGCTCTTATATTGGGGGGCCAGATGGGGAACAATGACGAACGCGATCCCGGGCGCCGGCGGCAGGCCGCCCAGAAGGTCCGAGAACGCTTTAAGCCCGCCGGCGGAAGCGCCGATGGCGGCTACCGGAAAAAGAAGCTTGCCGGTCCCCTTCACATGCCTTTTGTGCGATGTACGATGTGCGATATGAACCCCTCTGGCATATCCCCGCCTTCCGATAGTATACAACAATTATACCCAAAGGGACCGTTATCTTCTAATGCGGACCTTTACTTACGCATATAAGTAGTGTTACGGATATGAATAGATATTCTCACTTTAACTATCAAGAAAATGGTGGGATCAGGGAACAGAATTATTCCGCGCAATTCCAGTAACCGAAACCGCACCAGCGCGATTTAGTCATAATAAAATGTCGCAAGACGACATTTTATCGTACCAGACACGGAGTTTTATCCATTCTCGTATCGGAGTTAAGGGAGAAAGGTCTTTCTCCCTCAAATTCCCGGAGATTCAAGGCAAGATGTGCGAGGCGTTCAACTCGCAGTAATAAAAAAAGGACGGCTCCGCCCGATCCCCTTACGGGATCACGGCGGATCGCCGTCCTTCTTTATGATCTCAACAAAAAATCAGCCAGAAAGCCGCAGGATCCGGGTTAATGTTTACCGCCCTTCTCAGGCCTTTCCGGCCGCTCCATCTTTTCGGCCCTTTCATGCCTTTCCGGTTTTCCCATTCCTTCACCCTTCTCTTTTTTATCCTTGTTCGCCTTGCCGACTTTTTCCTGCTTACGCGCCTCGACGGACATCTTATGGACCTTGCTTGCCACCGGCCCGAGTTTTAAACCGAGGTCCTTGGCTATCTTACCCCAGCCCATAACCGGCGGGCCCTGACGCAGCGCCATCACCTTTTGCACATTGGCATCCGTAATGCCGCCAGGCAAACACTGGGCCAGACCCAGCGCTATGGAAATCTCGCCATAGCCCATATTCGTGTCGCGCAGGCTTTGCACGCGGGCGTCATCCACTCCGAACTCCGTTTTTATCCTGTCGGCAACCCGCTGCTGCCCTTCAGGCCCGGCGGCGCTTTTGTCCAGTTCCACGGCGCCGGCCTCCAGCTTCTTATCATCTTTGGATTTTCCCTGGGCGAAGGCGGGAACAGCCGCCGCGCACAAAAACAACCCCGCTAACATCAGCCGCAGTCTATTATTTTTCATCTTCTCTCCTTTATTTTCCCGACATTATCGTTAAAACTTCCGGCTGAAACCGGCGCTTATGCCTATGTCAGGGCTGCCATCGGACATGCCCAGTGTCAACCCGCTGGAAAACTGAGTTCCTTCCGGCACGCTGTATGAAAGCGTGCCGCTGATGCTGCGGGGGGCCGCGTTCCCGTCAACTATGGCGCTTTGGGTCTCAAAAAGCACGGTCAAGCTCAGGTTTTCGCGCAGGGGTCTGTAAAAACCAAGGTCCAGAGAGACCTGGTCGTTAAAGTTCGCACCGGGCGGGTCCCCGATCAAGGTATAGTAGCCGTCGGCAAGCATGGTCCAGCCTGGAATGACCTCTTTGGAGAATTCGAGCCCGGCCCCCTCGTCAAATTCACCGGTGCCCAGCCCCTTGTTTTTGGAGGCGGTGGGCAGTTTAATCCTGCCGGCCAGCGCGAGGTCAAAGGACTTAGACTTGTTCCGTTTGAGCGGGCAGGTTCCGCGCACCGTTATATCGCCAAGGCCGGACTGTTCGGAAGTTGCCGTTGTCGCTTTCCCCCTGGCAGTTCGCACCGGCGTTCCGCCGACCCAGACTATCTGACCGGTGGAACTTTGGCGCAGGTACGGCGCCGTCACGGACAGATCCGCGCCGCCGTAGTATCGTTTAAGCGTGAACGGCACATAGATCGAATTGGTGCGGTCGGATGTGCCGTATTTGCCGGTGTCATAGTTAACCGAAGAACTGAATTTCCAGTCCTCCGCCCTGACGGCCGTAGACGGAAAAGCCGCGCAGGCGATAGCTATCGCAAGCGTCCGCCTTAACTTTAAATGTTTTCCAGAGAATAATTCCATGGTGTTTAAATCCTATCGGATATCGCCCTCGGCGCCACGCACCCGGGCAAAGCTCGTCGTTGGCCGGCCGCTTCGTTGCGCCTGTACATCCTTCCGGCCGAGAAAACCGGTCAGTTCATGGTTCACCTGCTCCGCATGGGTCCATATCAGGCCGTGCGGCCCGTTCTTTATTCCCAGAGGTCGATATGGTCCTGGGGTTTTTCACCGACATTAATATACGGCATCTGATCCCCTTAATCTCCACATTACTCTTTGTCCGCCCTGACATACTATACGGACTTATACGCTGGGATATAGGTAGAATTCGAGCGCAGAACGGCCCGGCGGACATCAGGCTATTTCCGCTTCACGAATTTAAAACATTTGGAGCCCCCGCTTTCTATCGGCAGAATATATCTATATTAAGCTCGCGCGCTCCCTTCGTAGGCAGACACCAGATATCATGATTCACGGGACTCTCAGTGATTTGGCCAGAGGTTAGGTTTATCGGCCCAGGAAATTCTCTTCATTTCCCCGGTTAAGCGCCGGCGCAGCGATCCGTTCGTATATTTACCAGTTCATCGCCGGCACTACGCGTACGGACTCGAATACGGCGACAATTGAAGCGATTTCCTGAAACCGCAAATTATCTAGTATAATTAAGAACGCTAGCGCGGTTAGCTCAGCGGTAGAGCGCCTCTCTTACACAGGTTACAGACGACTTTAACCAATCTTATCAGGCCTTAGCCCTCTTCGTGAAATCCTTTTGTACCCCCTCCGCCGCTTTACCCGGTATTGCCCGGTTTTAGTGGCCGATGGACACTCAGGTGGACACCAGAAATGGAGATTAAACTTCACCGCAACAAAGTGATAGAGCACCGTCTTGTAATCGCCCCGTAATTTTATGATTGAGTTTGATATTTTCGGTTCCCGTAGTAAAGCCCACGAGCCTGCCTTGAATTATTGATATAATACACACATGGATCGGACAAACATATCGGCAATATTCACGAGATTTATGGTCGTATTGCTCCTTGGCGCTGTTGGTTGTCACAGGCCGCCCAGCCAGGACCCGGCTCAATATTCCAAGGCATTGATTGTCCTTCCGGGGGCGATGGAAGTAAAATACTCCAAATATCGCGGAACGGATCAGGTTTTCTATAAACTCACGGAATCATATCCTGCATCACAGGCGCTTAAACAAATTTCAGCACAATTGAAAGTGTCCGGCTGGATAGCCCTCAAGGAAGATGCTTTAAACCCCGGCACACCGACTTCACATGTCATAGGCTGGGAGAATTATATCGATAAAACCGGAAAAGTTTATCAGTGGCTTGCGGACTGGAAGAACGAAAATGGGGATATGTTAAGATACGCGCTCCAATATAGATCAACAAAAACAGGCACTCAGATTTCGGACATGTTGCAGGTTACGGTAATTTTCAGTCCGGCCGCTATTTTTAACGCGGCCCTCGATGCGACACATAAAGACACGGCAGGCTCCCCCTCTTAAAACGCCTAATCTTTGGGCGACGCCGGCAAGATCCAGTTCTCCCTCATGGAACTTTCTGAAATTTGGCCAGATCTTCGAATCGCGTTGACAATTCCTCAATCATGTGGCGCCTTTGTTTGATAAATCCGTTCCTGGACGTTTTCCTGGACATTGATTTAAGTTCTGTCCCATTCCCGGGACGCTCAAAGATCACCAATATGTCGGATATCTGTTTAATGATCGCGCCCAACTCTTCCTGTCGCTGCAAATCGCAATGCTGCGCCGGTGTTTTGCCACCTGACACTTTTCCGCACTCACTTTCAAGCGCCATTATCGCTTCGGCCCAACGCCTGCGATAAGCGGGATAGGGGTCAGCCATCTCCTCCTTTCGCAGTAAAAGCGACGTATATTCGTTACGTAAAACAAGTGCGCGATAATAAGCCGCCCTGTCCTTCAGAAACAGTTCGGCCTCGCTGAATTCCGGCATATACCCAAGTTCCAAGGAAATTCAGACCTGTCCGGTTAAACTTGAAACAACAACTGTTGCTCTTGACACCGCAGTTTAGCCAGCCTTGCCTCGTTTAGATTTAATAAATCAATAAGCGAAATGCGATCCATCAGCATTTCCCG
>JBAYJD010000043.1:0-23916 GCA_041665305.1 Elusimicrobiales bacterium | reverse complement strand
CTTCCACACATCTAAAACATATGTTTTGCGTGCTTGAAGCTGACAAATTTAAAGTGGTTTGTGAAAAGATGGCGAAAAAGGTGCCGCTATGCCCAAAGCCTCGGCTTATCCGAGGATTTGGGAATGTCGGTGAAATGTTTGCGGGAAGACCGACGGCACACCGGAGTCCGGCCGCTTAAAACCCGGGAGACAAACCGCGAAAAACATGGCTTTTGGGAAGTATTGAGGGCGGCTGCGCGGTTATGTTACAATAGGGCGTGGGAAATCTCCGCAAACGACGAATTTGTTCCCTGGACAAAAATTATGAGTGATCATTCTCATGACGGCCGCGAGGCAGGTACTGCTCATGCCGTAGAAAAATATCTTGTTTGTCCGCGATCCCGCCACGCTCTAGTTGTCCGCGAAGGAGCCATCTCCTGCGCATCGTGCGGCTTCAAAGGCAGGATCCAGGACAATATTGCGGTTATGTCCGATGGGAATCAATTTTCTTTTTTCGACGATAAGGTCAAGCTCATGCGGCGGGGGATCCTGGACCGCGGCGCTAATTGGCGGATCTCTTTTGAGCGACAGGTAGCTCTGTTGCAGAGATATTTCGAGCCGGGGCAGGTGATCCTCGATGTCGGATGCGGACCTCACCTGCCATACGAGCGCCCTCCCGGAGCCTTCGTGATCGGCCTTGAGCCCTCAGGCCCGTCAATTCTCGACAATCGCCAGGTTGACCTTGGAGTATGCGGTACGGCGGCTAATATCCCTCTTTATGCTCATTCCGTTGACCTTGCGATCGCATTCTATTCGATTCATCATATGGTGGGGAGGACGGTTCGGGAAAACGATGAAATCGTGGCAAAGGCATTTTCCGAATTAGGCAGGGTGATCAAACCTGGCGGATGCTTGTTAGTGTTTGAAATAGCCCCGTGGAAAATGTTCGCCTTCCTGCAGCGTCTTCTATGGAATCAAGTCAGACGCCTGTTGGGCGTGAAGCTGGACATGTATTTCCGCTCCGTCAAATCAATGCTTGAACTGGGCCGCGTGGCTTTTCCGGACGCCGTTTTGGAAGTAATTGATTTCAAGTACCCATTGTTCGCCACCTTCCCTCCGGCTCTCAGTCTCCCTTGGCTGCGCATTCCCAAGCTGTTTTATCCTCTGGAGATGCGCGCGTATAAATGGCGGTCGCCGGTTCTCAGCGCTAAAACTTCCGCGCCGACCTTGGAAGGAACACATGTGTAAACAAGATAAAAAAACACTTTCGGCTGTGTTTGTCCTCGCGCTTGTTCTGCGATTCGGGTTTTTGCTCGCCGTCGGCGATAGGACCAGAGCGGCGGAAATGTATGATGCCGTGGATTATCAGGCGATTGCCGATAACCTTTTGGCCGGGAGGGGGTTTGTCGGAGCGGACGGTCTGCCTACGGAGATCAGGGCGCCTGTGTATCCCCTGTTCCTGGCGGGGGTTAACCGTGTCTTCGGGCGGGGGGATGCGCCGGTAAAATCCATACAGATAATTCTAAGTTCGGCCTCAGTGGTGCTGATAATGCTGATAGCCGGCATTATTTTCGGTTCCCGTGTCGCTCTGTTGTCGGGATCGCTTATGGCGGCTTACCCGCCCCTGATCCTTTACAGCGCCTTGAAACTCGGGGAATCCTTGTTCACTTTTTTAATGTGCGGTCTGTGCTATTTATTTGTAAAGGCGGTCGATGAAGAGAGGAATGTGTATTTTTACTTTGCCGGGGCGGTTCAAGGCGCGGCGTGCCTTGTCCGGTCCACGCTCGCTCTCCTGCCGCTCTTTTTATTCGTCTATATCGTTTTTTCCAGATCGACCAAGACGTTCCTGAAAGGGTTCATCGTCTATTTCCTCATCAGCACATCCATTGTGCTCGTCTGGACCGTTAGGAACTACAGGGTCTTTGACAGGTTTATCCCGATCACGGTCGGTTCAGGGCAGCTCCTGTGGCTTTCGGCCCAGGATGACAAGTGGGACGGTGACAGGTTCGTAATCATATCCCCGGTAAGGGAATATAAGGACCTGGCAAATATTCCGATGAGGGATTGGGATGGCGAAGTGAGCAAAAGAGCTATAAAGAGCGCCGCCGCCCACCCTCTGAGATATGCAAAAAGTCTAGGAAAAAATTTCGTGACACTTTGGACTTTGCCGGTAGGCAAGGTAATGCTGGAACAGTATTCCAAGGAACTGGCGGAGGCCTACAAGCTGGTCCACATCGCGCTTATGCTGCTGGCGTTGTACGGGATACTGCTGTCCGTTAAAAACACCCCCTCAATTATGCCGGTACTGCTGTTCCTGATCTATCTTTCGGTGATGCACACGATCTATGTCGCGGTCCCTAGGTACAGGCTCCCATTCGAACCTTTTGTCCTGATTTTTTTGGCGAAGGCAGTGACGGAAACGCTTAAAAACATTCGTGCCCGTCTCGCCCCGGCAGGATAACCGGTTCCCGGCTCATTCCCGATCTTTTTAGAGAACAACGACGGATATTGATATAATATCCTGGTACTCATATGACAACGCATAGCATTGTGACCGGCGGCGCGGGATTCATAGGCAGCCATGTAACCGACAGGCTTTTGAAAGAGGGCCATAAAGTTACGGTGGTGGATAATTTTTCCACCGGGCGGCCCGGCAACCTTGAACACCATAAGGGAAATCCGGACCTGGAAGTTATACGGCAGGACATAAACGATCTTGCCGCGCTCAAAAAGATCTTTTCCGGGGCGGACAGGGTTTTCCATCTTGCCGCGTTGGCCGATATCGTCCCCTCCATCGTAAACCCGGTCGAATATTTCCGGGCCAATGTCGACGGGACCATGTGCGTGATGGAGGCCTCGCGTCATTGCGGCGTTAAGAAGGTCGTTTACGCGGCGTCGTCTTCCTGCTACGGCATCCCGGACGAATATCCGACGAAGGAGACCGCCCCGATACGCCCCCAGTACCCGTACGCGCTTACCAAGTTCCTGGGTGAAACTACCGTACTGCACTGGGGACAGGTCTATAAAATACCGGTGGTCTCGCTCAGGCTTTTTAATGTGTACGGGACCCGTTCCAGGACCTCCGGGACCTATGGAGCGGTGTTCGGTGTTTTCCTGGCGCAGAAACTCGGCGGCAGGCCGTTCACCGTGGTGGGGGACGGGAGCCAGACCAGGGATTTTACTTATGTCACCGATGTGGCCGACGCGTTCTTTACCGCTTCGGAGTCGCCGGTCCGCGGCGAGACTTTCAATGTGGGTTCCGGCGGCTCTTACAGCGTCAACGAACTTGTGGGACTGCTGGGCGGGGAGATCTCCTACATCCCCCGGCGGCCCGGCGAGCCGGACCGCACCTTTGCGGACGCCGGGAAGATAGCCGAAGCGCTGAACTGGCGCGCGAAGGTGTCGTTCCGGGACGGGGTGAAGGAGATCCTGAAGCATATAGATTACTGGCGGTCCGCGCCCCTGTGGACGCCCGAAAACATAGCCGAAGCCACCAGGGACTGGTTCAAATACCTGGGAAAATAAGACGGAGAACGGAGCTGCGCGCATGTCTCACATCCGCAAAATACTGCCGATAACGGACCTGGCGGCGAAAGTCGGGGAGCTTAAGAAAAAGGGCAGGACCGTGGTGCTCTGCCACGGTGTTTTCGACCTTATGCATCCCGGCCATATAAAGCATCTTGAGGCCGCCAAAAAAGAGGGGGATGTGCTGGTGGTCACCCTTACCCCCGACAAATATGTGAACAAAGGCCCCGGCCGCCCGGTCTTTAACGAGGTGCTGCGCGCCGAGACGCTGGCCTCCCTCACCGCCGTGAATTATGTCGCGGTAAACAAGTGGAAAACCGCCGTTGAGACCATAAAGACCATCCGTCCCAGCGTATATGTAAAAGGTTCCGATTACGCCGCGCCGGAGCAGGACATTACGGGCGGCATCCTGCACGAAAAGGACGCTATAGAATCTGTCGGCGGCAGGCTGCATTTCACGGACGAGGTGACTTTCAGCTCCACCGCGCTGCTTAACAAGTTCTTCGGAGTTTTTTCCGACGAGGCCAGAGAGTTCCTTGGGGGTTTTAAGAAGAAATATTCGGTTGAAGAGGTGATAGACGGCCTTAAACGGCTTAAAAAACTGAAGGTGCTGGTCATAGGCGACGCTATAATAGACGAGTACCACTATTGCAAGGGGATGAACAAACCGCCCAAGGATAATATAATCTCTACCAAGTTCGTGAGCGAGGAGCGTTTTGCCGGCGGAGTGCTGGCCTGCGCCAACCACATTGCCGGCTTCTGCGACAAGGTCGACCTGGTCACTTGCCTGGGCGGCGTGGATACCAAGGAAGACTACATCCTGGAGCATCTTAAACCCAATATCAGGCACAAGTTCTTTTACCGAAATGACACCTGTACCGTGGTGAAGCGCCGCTTCGTGGACCCGGTGTTCCTTACAAAACTTTTCGAAGTTTCCTTTTTGGAAGACTATGTGCTGCCGGAGAGCGCCATAAACCGGGTCTGCCGCCACCTGGAGGCCTCCATCGGCAAATACGACCTGGTGCTGGTAAGCGATTTCGGGCACGGGTTCATAAGCGGCCCCATAACGGCGGCGTTGTCGAAGGCGAAATTCCTGGCCGTGAACGCGCAGACCAACAGCGCCAACATGGGCTATAATCTCATCACCAAGTACGGCAGGGCGGATTATCTGTGCATCGACGAGCCCGAGGTGCGGCTGGCCGCCCACAACAAGTACGGGGAGATAAACGGGATCATAAAAAAGGTGGCCGGCGATCTGAGGAGCCGGCGGGCCTCCATAACAAGGGGGCACCTGGGGTCGGTGACTTACGACAGTAAAAAGGGTTTTTTTGAATGCCCGATCTTCAGCAGCAAGGTCGTGGACCGCGTGGGCGCCGGAGACGCGTACCTTTCGCTGACCGCCCCGCTGGCGGCTTCCGGCGCGGATATGGAAATGGTGGGTTTTGTCGGGAACGCCGTGGCAGCCATAAAAGTAGGCATAGTCTGCAACCGCTCTTCCATCGAGCCCGTGGAGCTTTACAAATTTATAACCACGCTGCTGAAGTGATATGGCCGGCCGATGGGCATAGCCCTTGATACGGCGCGGACACATGTTATGGACAAATACCGCATAGACGACCATAAGCTGATCTACCACCCGGAGCGCGTCGGCGACTGGCTGAGGCATAAGAACATCTACCCGATCTATGCCGAGATCTCTCCGTCGGGCGCCTGCAACCACCGCTGCGTCTACTGCGCGCTGGACTTCATGGAGTATAAGCCGCGGTTCCTGGACGCCGGGATCCTGAAGATCAGGCTGAAGGAAATGGCGGGCCTCGGCTTGAAGAGCGTCATGTTCGCAGGCGAGGGGGAACCGTTCCTCCACCCGGACATGGCGGAGATCTCGGTGTACGCCAACAAGCGCGGCATAGACACGGCTTTCACCACCAACGCGGCGCTGCTGCGCCCCGCTATAACCGACAAGATCCTGGCGACCACCTCCTGGATCAAGGTGAGCATAAACGGCGGCACTCCGGAAACCTACGCGAAGATCCACCGGGCCGCTCCCGCGGATTTCGGGAAAGTTTTCGACAATCTCGGCTACGCCGCCGCGCTGAAAAAAAAGAAAGGCTTCGCCTGCGCGCTCGGCATGCAGATGGTGCTGCTGCCGGAAAACGCCGGCGAGGCCGTAAAACTGGCGGAGAAAGCGCGGCGCGCCGGCATGGATTATCTGGTGATAAAACCCTATTCCCAGCACCCGCGGAGCCTGACGGGAAAATACAAAAAGATCCGTTACGCCGGTTATGAAAAACTGGCCGCGGACCTGGAAAAATTCAACCGTCCCGGATTCTCGGTGATCTTCAGGCTGAATACCATGCGGAAATGGGATGAGGGGGGCCGTCCGTATTCCCGCTGCCTGGCGCTGCCTTTCTGGACCTATATCGACGCGGGCGGAAATGTCTGGGGGTGCAGCATGTTCCTGCAAAATGAAAAGTTCCGCTACGGCAACATAAACGAAAGCTCGTTCCGCCGGATCTGGGAGGGCGCCGGACGCCGCAAGTCCCTGGAATTCGTGCGCGGGATGGACGCCGCGGCCTGCCGCGTCAACTGCCGGATGGACGAGATAAACCGCTATCTGTGGCGGCTGAAGAACCCGGCGGAGCACGCCAACTTTATATGACGCCGGGCGGCAGACGGAAAGTGGTGAACATCGTGCTTTATGACCGGAAAAAGCGTTTTCTGCTGCAGCTCAGGACAAAAAATGCGCCGTTGCTGCCGGGATATTGGGCTTTTTTCGGCGGCGGTATGAAACCCGGCGAGTCGCCGCAGGAGGCCTTGGAGAGGGAATCGCTGGAGGAGCTCGCTTTCTCCCCGGCGGCTGCCGCCCCGGCGGCCGAGCATGATTTTGTTTGCGGCGGCAGGAAGATGCGCAGGTATGTTTTTTTCCAGCGCTACACTTCCGATAAGTCTGCCCTGCGCCTGGGAGAAGGCGCAGGGTGGGGCTGGCTGAATCTTGCGCAAGCCTGTAAACTGCGCATGTGCCGTCGCGACAGGAAAATGTTGAAATTTCTGCATTCCAGGATCTGAAACAAATATGCAAAATTTAAGGCTGGTGGAAACAGCCCGCCATGTGCGGGAGTCGGTAATAATGAACGCCTGCCGTTCCAGATGCCCGCATGTAGGTTCCGTGCTTTCCTGCGTGGACGCGCTCGTCTATCTTTACGGCGAGGCAATGCGCGTGGATCCGGGCGACTGGGAAAACAGGGATATCTTCATACTCAGCAAGGGGCACGCCGCTTTGGCTCTTTACGCGGTGCTGGCGGACAAGGGAATCATAGGGAAAGCGGAATTTGAAGGTTATCTCCAGAACGATGGGACTTTGCCGGGCCATCTTGACCGGTTCTCGGCGAAAGGAGTCGAGGCTTCCGCGGGTTCTTTGGGACATGGTTTTAATATCGGTCTCGGTATGGCTTACGGTTTCAAAAAAAAGGGTCCGGACAGAAAGGTTTTTACGCTCATAGGCGACGGAGAATCCCAGGAGGGTTCCATCTGGGAGGGTGCGCTGTTCGCCTCAAAATTAGGGATCGATAATTTTACCGCGATCCTCGATTATAATAATCTGCAGGGTTACGGCCGCCCAAACGAGATCTGCGGCTATGAGCCAGTCGCCGATAAATGGCGGGCCTTCGGCTGGGAAACCTGTGAAGCCGACGGACATGATTTTTCACAGTTGCGCGCAGCCGTAAATGCGCCTCATAACGGCAGGCCGAAGATAATAATAGCGCGTACCGTTAAGGGCAAGGGCGTGCCGTTCATGGAAAATGAAATGAAATGGCATTATTACATCGTCACCGAAGAACTGAAGGAAAAGGCGCTTAAAAGCCTTTCCGGGATGAAATAAAATGCGCGATACCGTCATAAACGAGATAACATCTTTGGCCGGGCGCGACCGTGATGTGTTTTTCGTTACCGGTGACGCGGGTTTCGGCATACTGGACGAGTTTCAGAAGAAGAACGCCGGCAGGTTCCTGAATCTGGGCGTGGCGGAGCAGAATATGCTGAGCTTCGCCTCGGGGCTCGCGCTGTCCGGTTATAAAGTTTTTGTCTACGATATCATTCCCTTCCTGTTGTACAGATGCTATGAACAGGTCCGCAACGATGTCTGTTATCAAAGGCTCCCCGTCACATTGGTCGGGACAGGGTCCGGAGTCGCCTACGCGCCCCAGGGCGTTACGCATTATGCGGTGGAAGATATCGCGATCGCGCGCACTCTTCCTAATTTGGAGATACTGTCTCCCTGCGATCAGGTCGAGGCCCGGAGCTGCGTCGCCTATGCCCGTAAAAGCCTGAAACCTACATACATCCGGCTCTCCAAGGCCTGCGAAGGTCCTGTGCATCCCGCGACAGGCCGGATACAGGACATCACCGTGCCTTCTGTAGTACGGGAGGGGGGAGAGGTCGCTTTGCTTTTTCACGGTTCAATAGGAGCGGAGGTCGTTTCCGCGCTGGAGAAAACAAAGTTCCACCCGCTTGTGATCTCCACGCCTGTTCTGAATCCTCTTGATGCGGCTTTTCTGGCTGAAAAATTGCGGGGCATTCACACCGTCATAACGGTGGAGGAACACTTCGTTTCAGGAGGGCTGGGTTCCATGATCGCCGAATGGAAGGCGTCGGGCGGCCTGGCTTTCCGCCTTATCCGGCTCGGCATAGCGAATGAATTTATCCATGCCATAAAAAATAACAGCGGTCTGCGGGATAAATACGGCATTTCCGCTCCTAAAATATGTTCAGCGATAGAGTCGGCTTTTGCCAAATAATCACCCCGGCGAACTCCGCCTATGGTAAAATGTGCGGTATGGTCGATCAAATGAAAAAATGCGTGCTGCTTTTAGGCGCGACCGGAAAAATGGGTGCCGCTCTGGCTGAGGTGCTGTCCGGCGCCTATAGACTTATTCCCAGCGCCAGCGCTGATTTCAACGCGATGGATTTTGAGGCCGTGCGCCGGCTTGTAAAAAAGGAAAAACCGGACATCCTGATAAACACCGTGGCTTTTCTGGGCATAGATCCCTGCGAGCAGGATCCCGGCCGGGCGATACGCCTTAATTCTCTTTTCCCCAGGCTTCTGGCTGAAATGTCGGCGGAATACGGCTTTACGCTCGCGCATTTCAGCACCGACGGGGTATTTGATGATGTGAAAGGCGATTACTACACCGAAAACGATACGCCGCGGCCGCTGCATGTTTACGGTCTGACCAAATACGGCGGGGACTGTTTTGTGCAGGCCGCGTCTAATAACAGCTACATTTTCCGGTTGCCGATCCTTTTCGGGAAATCGGACAAAACCAATCAGTTCGTTGAAAAAATGCTGCTTAAGGTCAGGCAGGGCGCCCGGCTATTAAAGATCTCCGGTGATATTTTCTCATCGCCCACTTACAGCCTGGACGCGGCCCGCGCGGTCGCGGAGATCCTGGGGACCGGGAAGCCTTTCGGTCTGTACCATATAGCCAACCAGGGGAAGGCGTCTCTTTTTGAGCTCATGTCTGCGATCGTCGCGGAACTCAGGCTTAATGTGGCGGTGGAGCGGGCTTCGTTCAGGGATTTCCCTTTTATGGGGATGAAAAATACCAATACTCCGTTGAGTTCGGTGAAAGGCGTGAACCTGCGCCCGTGGCGGGAAGCGGTAAAAGATTATTGCCTCAGATTGAATGAAAAAGAGGGAACAATATGAAGGACCAATATAGACTGGACGGTCACAAGCTTTACTGGCATCCCGACAGAGTGGCGGACTGGATGAAGGGGAAGCCTATCGCTCCGCTGCATATAGATGTCGGTCTTTGCAAAGGTTGTAACATCAGGTGCGAATATTGTTTCGGCGCGTTGCAGGGGAACTTCGGCAGGGAAGGAGCGAAAATATTTTTCCCGAGGGAACAACTGCTGCGGTATATCCGGGAAGCGGGTGAGGTCGGGGTGCGGTCAATGGCTCTTATCGGCGAGGGAGAACCTCTGCTTAACCCCCATGTTTACGAAGCAATAACGACCGGCATAAAGGCCGGAGTGGATATGGCTCTCGGAACTAACGGTATACTTTTTGACACCGGCAAGAAGGGCGTGCAGGCCCTTCGCGAGCTCAGCTGGATACGGTTTAATATCAGCGCCGCTTCGGAAAAAGCGTATTCCAGGATTCATAACAGCGGGTTGTTTCATACCGCGGTAGAGAAGATCCGCTTCTGCGCGGAAACAAAGAAAAAATTTAAACTTCCGGTTACCATAGGTTTGCAGATGGTGCTTACTCCCAGCAACAGGGATCAGGTCGTGGACCTGGCTAAGCTGGGAAAAAAACTCGGGGTTGATTATCTGGTCGTCAAACAGTGCAGCGATACGATAGACGGCGCGCTGGGGATTTTTGACGAACTGGGCAGCTATAAAAGTTACGCTGATCTTCTTAAAACAGCGGAAGCTGAAGCGGTCCCGGGTTATAATGTCGTTATAAAATGGCTTAAAATAGGGAATGAAGGGAAAAGGAACTATGCCAGGTGTTTAGGCGCCCCTTTCCTGCTTTACTCCAGCGGTGACGGCAAACTGTATCCCTGCGGCATGTGTTTTGATAAGAGCAGGGGCATGGAAGAGGATTTCCGCATCGCCGATCTGACGAAAGAATCGTTCAAAGAGGCTATCACCAGCGCCCGTTACAGAAAGATCATGGAAAGGATCGCCGGGCTTGATGTGTCGAAATGTTATTCGAATTGCCGCACGCACGCTATAAATGAGTACGCTTGGATGCTTAAAAATCCGCCGGGGCATGTCAACTTCGTTTAAAGGATATCGTCCGGCGGGATAAAACCATGACTGAATTGACGGTTATTATAACGGCTCTTAACGAGGAAAAGAACATTACGGCCACAATGAACGGGGTGCTGAAAGCTTTTTCAGATCTCGGCGTTAAGGGCGAGATCGTAGCGGTCAATGACGGCAGCCGGGACAGGACCGGTGAAATTATTGAAGGCCTTTGCAAAACTAATTCCGCGGTCAGGATCCTGACGCACGCTTCGCCGCGCGGGATCGGAGCTTCCTTCTGGGAAGGCGTTGATGTCGCCGAAGGCGAAGCCGTGGTTTGGTTCCCGGGAGATAATGAAAACTCGCCCTGGGAGATCTTCCGTTATTTTCCCCTTCTAAAACATGTCGACATCATCGTCCCTTTTACTTTTAACAGGGGTGTGCGGTCCATTTTCAGAAAGATACTTTCCACTTTCTATAGGTTTATCGTGAACGCCACTTTTGTGGTATCCTTCAACTATACCAACGGTACCATACTATACCGAAAATCGTTGCTTAAGGAACTGAGGGTAAGAAATACAGGCTTCTTTTTTCAGACGGATATGCTTGTCAGGCTGGTTAGAAGCGGTTATCTTTTTGCCGAAGTTCCCTACAAACTGGGGGCGCGCAATGACGGAAAATCCAAGGCCCTGACCCTGCGTTCGCTGCGGAATGTGGCCGGAGATTATCTTAAGCTGGTCCGGGACCTGTATGTTTTAGGAAAAGTGCGCCGCCCGGATAAATTCGCGGCGGATTCTGTTACTGGAACCAGACGCGCCAACAACTAAGCCGCGCGTTTGCGGATGGAAATTATGAAGAATTTCGGGAAAGTTTTTCTGCTCTCTGTGGCGGAAGGCATGAACAATACCGGATGCTCGGCGGGCGGCAAAAAACTGCCGGTGGGAGACGGGATAACCGCCTTCTACGAGGCGGTCGTTAAATGCGCCGCTAATTCCGGTAAGGTCATTTATATCGGTAACGGGGGCAGCGCGTCCATAGCAGGCCACATGGCGGCCGACCTTTGGAAGAACGGGGGGGTAAAGGCCATGTGCTTTACCGATCCGGCCCTGCTGACCTGCCTGGCGAACGACCTGGGTTATGAAAATATTTATTCCGTCCCGACCGAAAGTTTCGCGGAAAAAGGCGATGTGTTCGTCGCCATCAGCAGTTCAGGGAAGTCGCCTAATATCCTTAAAGCCGCCGGCGCCGCTCTTAAAAAGGGCTGCGTGCTTGTGACCTTGTCGGGGTTCGGTCCTGACAACCCGCTGCGTTCCATGGGGGCGATAAATTTTTATGTGCCCTCGCAGGTCTATGGGGTGGTGGAAACGGTTCACTCCGCCCTGTGCCATTCCGTGGTGGATTACATCATCCAGTCCAACAAACAGCGGCACGGTTAACCGCCAGTATCGGAAAAAATAAAAAACGCCCCCTATTTTTAAAAAATAGAGGGCGTTTTTTATAAAGATCAGAGCTTCAGGAGTTCCAGCGTCTTTTTAAGGTCCAGGCGGCCCGCGCCGAAGATCTCGTCCCGTCCGGGAGCGCCCAGGTCAGCGGTCGACGCCAGCAGAAGGTCTATAAGCTGCTGTGCGGTCAGGTCCGGTTTTACCGACAAGATCAGCGCGGCCGCGCCGGAAACCACGGCGGCGGACAGCGAGGTGCCGTTGGTCGTCACATATTTTCCGCCCGCATCCGTAGTGTATAGGCCGGAAGCCGGCGCTGACAGGTCCACGAACTTTCCGGTATTGTAAGCCGGCGGCCGCCAATCCAGGGAATTTGTCCCTCCTACCACTATCATATGCGGGTCGTCCGGATAATCCGGATGTTCGCCTTTGTTCCCGGAAGAGACCACCAGGATCCCGCCCCTCTGATAAATATACTCCGCCGCTTCCTGGACGGCCAGGTTGTTGACGGCCCCGCTGAAACTTAAGTTGACGACTTTTATGCCCTGGTCCGCGCCCCACTTGATGCATTTGGCGCTTACCACATGGTCCACGGCTCCGTCGGGTTTATTGGTTATCTTGCCGGGGACGATCCGTACTTCCCAGTTGACGCCGGAAGCGCCGGCTCCCGTATGTCCGCCCTGCGCGCCTATCAGGCCGGCGATGCGCGTGCCGTGGCCGTTGCCGGTGGGTTCCGTATTGCCGCTTCCGTCGGCAAAATTCATTCCCGCGCCTATATTGCCGCGCAGGTCCGGGTGGCCGGACTCGATGCCGGTGTCGCAGACCAGGACGCTCACGGACCTGCTGCCCTTGCTTTTTTCCCAAAAAAGCGGAGCCTGGATCTTGGAGATGAACCAGGATCCGTCCGAGTTGTCCGCCTGCGCGTCGAGTTCGGGAGGAGCGGAAGGTTCCTGCAGCTGGGCCGCCGCGACCATGGGGGAGTCCGCTATTTTCTCGGCAAGCTCCCGGCCGCTCCCGGCCCTGCCGCTTTTTATTTTAGCCTCGAAAACATCCCCCACCACCGCCTCCACCGTTATCCCTGGGAATTGCCCGCGCAGCGAGGCCGCAAGATCCTCGACGGCGAATCCTTTTGAAAGCCTGAAAACCACGGAAAACCCGCCGTCCGGGGGCGCCGCGGCGAAACCCCGCGCGCAGCAAAAAAAGAGTCCCGCCGTCAAAACCGCCGATTTTTTAAAGCCCGGGCAAGTGATCATGAACAGCTCCATCCCAGAATGATTTATCCGGAGTTCCGGACACCCTGATTATACCAAAAATGTTACAATGGACCGGGTGCAACGGCGGGTATCCGGTGACAGGAGGCTGCGTTTGTATGGATAACTTATCAGCTAAGCGTTTTTACGATAAAACGCCGTTTTACAACGGTGTATTTTTTCTTCTGCTTCAGGTTGCGGCCTGCGGCGCCGGCGCGGCGGCGGAAAACAAGGCCATTTTCGGCGCAGACGACCGGCAGGATGTGTACCAGGTCGGCGACAGGATGTTCCTTGAAAAACAACGCTCCGTGGCCGCCATGATCTCAGTGGACAGAATTAACGGCACGCAGCTTTCGGGGGCAAACCTTTCCCAAAGAGTGTGCGCCGGGCAAAAATTCGCCGATCAGGTCATGATCTCCAAATGCACCGGGTTCCTGGTCAGGGAGGACCTTATAGTTACGGCCGCCCATTGCGTGGTCACCGCGGAGGACTGCGATAACTTTAAATGGGTTTTCGGCTTTCAGGCCGAGCGCGCGAACCAGAACAAATATACCGTCGCGGCCGAAGATATTTATTCCTGCGTCCAGGTCGTAGAGCGGGCGTACGGCGGTTTCGGGAATGTCGACCATGCCGTGGTCCAGCTTGACAGGCCGGTGAGGAACCGTCCGCCCCTGGCCTTCAGGACCGAAGGCCGGATCGACGGCTCCGCCGGGCTTGCGCTTATAGGACATCCGTCCGGGCTTCCGGCCAAAATAGTGCTGGCCGGCGGCGTCCTCGACAATTCGAACCCCGATTTTTTTGCGAGCGATCTGGACACCTTCGACGGCAATTCCGGTTCGCCTGTATTCGACCGGAAAACCGGCGTTGTGGAAGGCATCGTGGTCAGAGGGCACGCCGATTATATCCGCCCGCCCGGCCAGACCTGCAAAGTTCCCAAAGTTTGCACGGTGGGCGCCTGCAACACCTCCGACGCGGGCAGGATCACCAATGTCAAACTCCTCCATCCTGCGGCAATAGCGGGAAGTTGATCCGGGACAATGATGGATAAATCCCGTGTCGGGCGCCATGAAATGCCGTTTCTCGGCATTTTATAGTAAAATTAGGGTCTGGGATGATAAACGACAAATTTATACGGGCCGCGGCGCCCTTCGCGATCTTCGCGGCTGTTTCCTGGCTGCTGCGGCTCTATGACCAGCATTTTCTCTGGATCTTCCCGGCTTACGGGTTCATCTTCATCTGGTTCTATTTTTTTCAGGACAAAGAGCTTAAGTTCGTTTTTATCTTTCTCGCCACCGCCATAGGGTTCGTCCTGCCGCGCGCCGTTTCGCAGGGGCGTCCGGTGGAGGCGGCCCTTCTCAGTTTCGGGGAGGTCGCCGCCCTGTGGGCACTGTTCTATGCGCTTCACAGCGCGCAAAACCGCCGTCAGGCTTCCGCGGACCTGCTGCAGTCCAAATTGGAGGCGCACGCGGGCCGCGCCCGGGGGCTTGAAAGCGAGATCAGGATGTATACGGAGCACCGGGAAGCGCTGAGAAGCCGCATCAAGTTCCAGGCCGGGTTGTCGGTCTCCATCCAGACGCTTTCGGCCTGCGCCACGCCCGACGAGATAAAGACCCGGCTTCAGGAGATGCTTAAGCGCCAGTTCCCCGGGGTCACGGCGGATTTTGAGTCCGGCGCGCCGCGGGATTTTCTGGCGAACTGGGTGGCCCAGCGCAAGATCCCGCTGCTGGTGCGCAACAGCGCCGAAGAGAACAGGCTTTCCGCCGGGGTTTTCGCCGAGGGGCAGAGGTCCCTCGTTGTGGTGCCCCTGAACCTGTTCGGTTCCATCGCCGGTTTTATCCGGCTGGTCTCTTCCGAGCCGAACCGCTTCGCAACCCCCGACCTGCGGACCCTTGAAATAATTTCCACCATAGCCACGGTAAGCATGGAGAACCTTTACATGTTCGACCGTGTGCGGCAGCTCGCTATAAAGGACGGCCTCACCGGATTGTTCACCCACCGCGCTTTTCAGACCCGCGTGGAGGAAGAAGTGCTGCGTTCCGCCCGGACCAAGGTGCCCTTCTCGCTTCTCATGGCCGATATCGACCATTTTAAATCCTACAACGATACCTACGGCCATCAGGCCGGGGACGCCGTCCTGAAAGCCGTGGCGCAAACCCTGTCTGAAGGCGTGCGTGATATAGATTTTACGGCCCGCTACGGCGGAGAGGAATTCGCCGTCATCCTTACCGGGGTGGGCAAGGTGGAGGCGGCGGGGGTGGCCGAACATCTCAGAAAAACGCTTGAAGACCGCCGGTTTTCCTTCGGCGGCGCGGTCGCCGGGGTGACGGCCAGTTTCGGCGTGGCGGAATTTCCGGGTGAAGCCGCCATCTCCAGCCAACTGGTCCGCGCGGCGGATGAACGGCTGTACAGGGCAAAAAAAACAGGCAGGAACCGGGTGGTGTATGAATAACGACGGTCTTTTTGTTTTTCTGCTGGCGGTCTCGCCGCTCCCGTCCTATCTGATCGGCCGGTCCAGCCGGCTGATCGGCCTGCTGTCGGGCGCGGCGCTGGGCGGCGCGGCCGCCTTCGCCCTTTTGAGAGGAGGAGGCTTTGAGACCGGCCCGGGCCTGGCGCTGCTCTCGTGGGTCCTGGCGGCCCTGGCGCATTCGGCCCTGATAAACTCCTCCGGTCCCGGCGCGCTCCAAGAGGAGCGCGGACTGGACGGAGCGCGCGCGCGGACCGCAAAACTTGAAGCGGACCTCGCCGCCCTGAAGGCGGATTTCGCCGCGCTGGCCTCAAGCGAAAAAAAAGCGCTTACGCTTTATTCGGCCGTAAAGCTGCTTTCGGAGGCCGTGGACCTGGAAAGCGCCGGCAAGCAGTTCGGCAAATATGCGAGGGATTATTTCGACACCGCCGATTTCGCTTTTTTTGTGTACGACCTTAACTCCGGAGTTCCCGGCCTGTTCGCGGCCGGGGAGCATACCGGGCTTTCGTCCTGGGAGGCCGTGTCGCGGCTCGCGGGCGGCGACCCCGCGCTCCTTTCTTCCGCGCTGGTCTCGCAGGCCGGACGGACCGTTCTGACGCCGGTGCTGCACGCCGGGCAGCCTGTGGGGCTCTTCGTCCTGCGCGCGGCGCCCGAAACCTTCCGCAAAGAGGATCCCGCCTCGGCGGCGCAGAAATTCGCCAACGAGGTTTCTTTCGCCGTTAAAAGGATCCAGCTTTTCAGGCAGGTGGAATGGCTTTCACAGGTGGACGGACTGACCGGCGTACATCGCCGCAACGCCCTGGACGAGAAGATAGGCGAGGAGATACGGCGCGCCGGAGCTTTCAAGACCACGCTCGGTTTTATGATAGTGGACATAGACCATTTCAAGCTGGTGAACGATCGTTACGGCCACCAGTTCGGGGATTTTGTGCTGAAGAAAGTGGGCCTGCTCCTGCAATCCAGCGTTTACGAAACCGACTTCGTGGGGCGTTACGGCGGCGAGGAATTCGGCATAGTGCTGCCGCGCGCGGATGCGGCCGGTGTGCTCAGGAAGGCCGAGGCCATAAGAACGAAGATCGAGGGCGAGAACTTCTCACAGGGCTTTGAGACCGTGAGGGTGACCGTCTCCATAGGCATCGCTCATTTTCCCCGGGACGGTTCCACGGCCGGGGAACTTATCTCAAGGGCGGACGCCGCGCTCTACAGGGCCAAGGAAACCGGCCGCAATAAAGTCGTGGATGTGAGCGGCATTTAAAAGCGCCGCAGTCTAACTTGGAGGAACAACAATGGAAGAACAGAATGTCCCCGCCGCGGCGCCGGATCCCGCGCCGGTTCCGGCTCAGGCCGCCGCTCAGCCGGCGCAGGTAAAACCTTCCCGGACCAGGCTTTGGCTGAAAGCTATAGCGGCCCTGTACGCTGTCTCGCTGGCGTTTTCGTTCACGGTGATCTCCAAGGTCGACAGCGCCATGAAATCCAGGTCCAGGGAGATGGACCTTTCCAAACTGACGGGGCTTGGCGCGGGCAAGAAGGACGCCGTGGCCGTTATTCCGGTCTTCGGGGCCATCTATCAGACCGACTCCTCCAAGATCTGGGAGCGCGGCAGCCAGCAGATCGCGCGCCGCATAAAGTCCGCGGCCGCTAAAAAGGAGGTCAAGGCCATCCTGCTGGACATCAATTCGCCCGGCGGCTCCGTGGGGGCGGTGCAGGAGATCTATTCCGCCATCCTGCGCGCGAAAGCCGGGACCGGGAAACCTTTCGTGGCCCGTTTCGGCGACGTGTCCGCCAGCGGCGGCTATTATGTGGCTTCGGCATGCGATAAGATCGTGGCCGAGCCGGGCACCATCACCGGTTCGATAGGCGTGATCTTCAGCGCCAGCAGTTTTGCGGGCCTGATGAACAAGGTCGGTATGCGCAACGAGGTTATAAAGTCCGGGAAGTTCAAGGATATAGGCTCGCCGATGCGGGACATGACGCCGGAAGAACGCAAGCTTCTCCAGACCCTCATAGACGACTCCTACGAGCAGTTCGTGGCCGCCGTATCCGAGGGCCGCAGAATACCGGCCGCCGAAGTTAAAACCCTGGCCGATGGGCGCATCTATACCGGGCGCCAGGCCCTGAAGAACAGGCTGGTGGACAAGCTCGGCGATCTTCAGGACGCGCTGGATCTGGCCGGGGAACTGAGCCATATCGGCAAAGACCCCCGCATTTACCGCGATGCGGACCCGATAGACCAGTTTTTTTCAATACTTGATTCCAGGCTGAGTTTTTTCAGCGGAGCTTCCCTTGAAAAAGCGATAAATTCCTCTCCAAGGCTCGAATACCGCTGGTACGGAATTTAACGGCGGCCCGCTGGCGGCGGGCCGGGAGCCGGGGATAAAAATTTCCGCGGCAAAGAGGCAGGAGGGGCATTATGACGCTTATTTCCACTATTTCGGATCTGCTGGACGACCCGCAGGGCGTGATCGGCCGGACAAGCCGCAGGGAGCTTGGCTGGGCCGGGATGTCCGGTTACGGGCTCGGGATCTTCAGCCTGTTCATCTTCCTGCGCCTGTTTTCCGCCGTGCCGCCGGGCGCGTATTCCTACGCCAGCCTGCTGCTGCTGGGGCTGGGGGTCAATTTCTGCTTCGCCGCCGGGATCCATTTGTTCCTGGAGATGACCGGCGCCGAAGGCGACGCTCTGAAGCTTTTTTTCCTGTTCGGGCTGACCGAACTTTTTATGATGCTGCTGATACCCCTGGGTTTCCTGGCGCGCCTGGATTATCTGAATCCCGTCGCGGATTTCTTTTTATGTTTCGCCGTTATTATCGCCGCCAGGGTATCGATAATAAGACGGCTTTATTCTATTTCACGGAACAAGGCCTTATTGTCGGCGGCCATGCCTTATGCCGCCGTTTTCTCCGGTTTTTTCATGCTCCTTGTATATGCGATAGTGTATCTGGTCTGGCTGGTGGTGTAAACAGTTAAAGAGCGTGGGACCGGGTTTTGCGTCGCCATTCGCGCTTCGCTTCTAACCGTTGTTATGCCGAACAGCATCTCCAACTCCTCCATAGCGGCGCTGCTTTATGAAGCGGCCGAGCTCCTGGAATTATCCGGCGGGAATGTTTTTCGCGTCCGGGCTTACCAGAAAGCCGCCCAGATAGTGGAAGGCCTTACCGGTCCGGCCGCCGCCATGAGCGGGAGCGAGCTCCAGGAGGTGAAAGGGATAGGGAAAGGCATAGCCGCGCATATCGCCGCAATAAGCGCTTCCGGCGTTTTTCCGGAGCTGGAGGAACTGCGCGCAAAGGTCCCGCACGGCCTGCTGGAGATCCTGAAAGTGCAGGGCATCGGCGCAAAAAGAGCCAGGCTCCTTTACGAAGAACTGGGCGTGGATTCCCTTGAAAAACTTAAGGCCGCAGCCGCCAAAGGCGAGATCGAGCATATCGCCGGCCTGGGCCCGAAGGTCCAGGCGAATATCCTGGCCGGTGTTGAAAGGGCCGCCGGCGCTCCGGAACGGATGCTTTACTGGGAAGCCTTGCGGTTAGCCGAAGACCTTATAAAAGAACTGACGGCCCTCGGTTTTGAGCGCGTGACATACGCCGGGTCGCTCCGGCGCGGCAGGGAGACCGCGGGCGACATAGACCTGCTGGCCGCCGGCCGCCCGGACGGCGCGGCGACGGAAAAGTTCACCAGGCTTGCGCAGGTCTCCAAAATCCTTGCGGCCGGGCCGGCCAAGGCTTCGGTATTGCTGAAGTCCGGCATCCAGTGCGACCTCAGGATAGTGCCGCCGGAAGTTTACGGCTCGGCGCTCAATTATTTTACCGGTTCCAGGGAACATAATGTGATGCTGCGGGAGCTCGCGCTTAAAAAAGGCATGAGCCTGAGCGAATACGGCCTCTGCCGCCTGTCCGACAAAGAACATAAACGCTCCGTAGCCTCCAGGACTGAGGAAGAGGTCTATGCGGCGCTGGGGCTTGATTATATACCTCCGGAACTCAGGGAGGGGCGCGACGAACTGGAACTGGCCGCCGGCCGCAGGCTCCCGAAGCTCCTGACGCTTGCGGATATAAAAGGCGACGCGCACAATCATACCGATCTTTCGGACGGCACCGCTACGATGGAAGAGATGCTGGAAGCGGCGAGCGCCATGGGCTTCGACTGGTATTTCGCCGGAGACCACTCCGTGCCGCTGGGCATAGCGCGCGGACTGGATCCGGCGGCGTACAGGGAAAGCAGGAAAAAACTTTTCGCGCTTTCAAAACGCTTCCCGGGCCTCAAGCTCGGCCGCGCGCTGGAGATGGAGATCCTGAAAGACGGCTCTTTGGGCTTTAACGCCGGGGCGATAAAAGAAGTGGATTTCGTGACGGCTTCAGTGCATTCCTCCATGAGGCTCGGCCTGGAAGAAATGACGGCGCGCGTGCTCAAGGCTATGGCCGAGCCCTGCGTGGACGCCGTGGCCCACCCGTCCGGCCGCCTGATCGGCAGGCGGGAACCCATCGCGCTGGACTATACCCGCGTCTTTGAAGCGGCCGCGCGGTACGGCACGGCTTTCGAGATCAACGGCCAGCCCGAACGCCAGGACCTGACCGATCTTACGGCCCGCATGGCCAAAGAAGCCGGGGTTAAGATCCTTCTTTCCACCGACGCCCACTCCGCCGCGCAGCTCGCCTACATGCGCTCCGCCGTGACCGTGGCCCGGCGCGCCGGACTGTCAAAAGAAGATGTTTTAAACTCGCTGTCCTACAAGGAGTTCACCGGCTGGATAGCGGAGCGCCGCGCCAAAAGGATGAAAGAGCCGGCGAGGTGAGCCCGCAGCGCCGATAAAAGGAGCCCCGCGATATGTCGAAGATCCCGCAGATAAAAGAATACGAGGGTTTGCCTGTGGTTACGGCGGAGAAGATGAAGTATCTGGATAAAAAAGCCGTTATGGACTACGGCATTCCGGAGGACCGGCTTATGGAGAACGCCGGCAAGGCCATAGCCGAAGAGACCGTGCGCATCGCCAGGGAAGAACTGGGGCGGGAGCCCGCGGCGCTTAAGGTCGTGGTTTGCTCCGGTAAAGGCAATAACGGAGGCGACGGTCTGGTGTCCGCCCGTTACCTGAAGGCGGCCGGAGCCCAGGTCCGGGTCTTTATTCTTGAACCGAAAGAGACCGGTTACGGCGAACTGGTGGTACGCAACCTCCAGCGGGCCAGGGATGCCGGGGTCGCGGTCGGCCTGGTTACCATGGAAGAGCTGGAGGGGCTTGCTTCCGAATTTGAAAAGGCGGATCTGCTGCTGGACGCGCTGCTGGGAGTGAGCGCCGTGGGCAAACCCGCCGGGCCCGTCAGGCGGGTGATCCAGCTTATGAACAAAAGCGCTAAGCCTGTGATCGCCGTCGATCTCCCCTCGGGCCTCAGCCCGGACACGGGTCATCACAGCGGCGTCTTTATCACCGCCGGGCATACTTTAACCCTGGGTTTCGCCAAGACCGGCCTGATGGCCCCGCACGCCCTGAAGAATACCGGGAAGATCAAGGTGCTGGACATCGGTTATCCGCCCGAGCTTGTCCGTGAAGCGGGACAAATATAGCGGCGGTATAATGTTTTATCCTGTCCATCCTGTTATCCCCATGTGGATCTTAATAGGCATGTAAAGATTAACCTGGATTCCGCGGTTCAATCTGATTTTCACTATTACAACCAGGTTAAACATGGATGGACAGGATGCGCAGGATTTTATATCCAAATTTTAAAATTTGAGTTGCAAGGAGCATAAGCATGAAAGCGTTCAACGATTCCGTGATCTATTTTATAGTGGTGGACCGGTTCTTCAACAGCGATCCGGCCAACGACGCCGGACGGAACCCGGCGGCCACCGATCTTACGCGCAAGGACTGGTTCAAATACTGGGGCGGGGACCTCGGCGGGGTGCTGGCGAAACTGGATTACCTGAAGGAACTCGGCGCCGGCGCGGTCTGGCTGACCCCGCTTTTCGAACAGGCGCGCGGCCTGGTGGACGCGGAAGGCCGAGGCATAGCCGCCTATCACGGCTATTGGGCCAGGGATTTTAAACGGCTTGACGAGCACCTCATCTCCGATCCCGCGGACGCGAGGATGTTCGCTTCCGGCGCCACTATCGTGGACCGGCTTTCCAAAGCCATGCGCTCAAAGGAGATGAAGCTGATCTTCGACATCGTTTGCAATCACTCAAGCCCGCCCGGCAGCGCCGAGGGGGGGAAGGTTTCCAAGGGCGAACTTTATGACGACGGCCTGCTGCTCACCTCCTATGACAACGACTCGCTGGGCTGGTATCACCGGAACGGGACCGTCAGCGACTGGAACGACGCGGCGCAGGTGGAGAACGGCGAATTATGCGGCCTGGCCGATTTCGACGAATCCAGGATAGGTTACAGGACCTATATCAAGGATGTCATGAAGCTCTGGGTGGACAAGGGTGCCGACGGTCTGCGCGTGGACACGGTCAAGCACATGCCGCTCTGGTTCTGGCAGGAGTTCGTTTCGGATCTGCTGGCGCACAAACCGGGGCTTTTTATTTTCGGCGAATGGTTCCAGGGAGGCTGCAACGACCCCGCGTCCGTGCATTTCGCCAACAAAAGCGGCATGGGAATGCTGGACTTTTCCCTGCAGCGCGGGCTGGAGGACTGCCTGGCCCGGAACCTGTACCGGGGTTTTTTCATGGTGGACGAAGTGTTCAAAAAGGACCGCCTCCTCGACGACTGCCACAGGCTGGTGACCTTTATAGACAACCACGACATGCCGCGTTTTTTATCTTCCGGCGCCACGCCGCGCAGGCTGGAACTGGCGCTCGCGCTCATTCTCACCTGCCGGGGGACGCCCTGTATTTATTACGGCACCGAACAATATCTGAACGATCCCACCAACGGCGGCGTGGATCCGTACAACCGCCCTATGATGAAGGATTGGAACACCTCCACTCCCGCTTTCAGGCTTATAAAGGCGTTGAGCGCGGTGCGCAAAGAGAACAGGGCGGTGCAGCGCGGCAGCCAGCGCGTGAAATATCTGAGCGAAGACCTTTACGCTTTTACCCGCGTTTACCGGTCCAGCGCGGCCCTGACCGTGCTCAACAAGGGTCCTAAAACAGCGCTTTCGTTGAAAAATCTAGAGTTCCCCGACGGCGTTTACAAAGACGCGCTTTCCGGCCGTTCCGCGCGCGTGAGCGGAGGGATGATAGAAGGGCTTCAATTGGGCGCCGATACGGCCATGGTGTTCTCGCATCCGGGCGAAGCGAGGCGGCGCGGGGGCCTGACCGTCGGCTTTATGCTGAACGGCCTTGAGACCGTTTACGGCCAGAGCGTAAAAGTTATCGGCAACTGCCCCGAGCTGGGTTGCTGGGATGTGGACAAAGCTTTTCCGCTGGAATATGTGAACGAAAATCTTTGGATGGGGGATCTGGATCTCGCGGAAAGCGCCGGCCGGGAGATAACCTACAAATTCATAGCGGCCGGCCCGGACGGAGCCATGCTGTATGAAGACCGTCCCGCCCACGCCCGCCGTCTGCCCGCCGAAGGATACGTGATCCATCAGCACAGGTGGAGTTAGCCCTATACCTTCGGTTAAAACCGAAGGTTCCGGGTCATTCAACGGCGCAGGTTCTCCACTTCCTCTATGGCCGCGCTCATTTCTTCGCCCGGGTGTTTATTCCCTTCGGCTATGCCTTTGGAAAGGCTTGCAATGGCCGCCGTTTTTACTTCTTCATAGGGCGCCTGTTTCACTATTTCCACGATCGATCTTGCCACGGAGACAGTGGGCTCGGCGTTATCGGAGATGCCCCTATCCAGGACCGATACCGCAAATTCGGCGCAGTTCCTGTCGTCCCCGCATAATTTTTCCATGATCTTTGCTATAGAAATGGTGGGTTCGTCGGCCGCGGCCGTGAGCCCTCCATTACAGGCGGCGATCGCGGCCATCCTTACCCTGGGCGAATCGCATGAGTCAACTATCGCCGCGACGGTCTCCGCATTTTTTACGGACGAATCGCCGTCTACGGTTATGCTTACGGCGAGCGTTTCAATGGTCCGCACGGCGGTCTCCCTGCAGACGGTATCATCCATGACGGGCGAGGCGGCCTCCGCGTGGGCCGTCCCCAGCCCCGCCGCTGCGAGTAAGACTATAGGGATTAGTTTCTTCATATATATCTCCCCTTCATCAGAATCTTTTCCGAAACCAGCCACCGTGATCGCGCCAATAGTTTAGCAGACCCGCGCCGATTTCGCCTGGGCCCAAAGGCCTATATTTTAGTAGGTCCGAATCTGGTGACATAATACCTATTTCCGGTTCTAAATTCTGCCCCGGTTACATTTCGTACAGCATGGGGTGAATTGTATATTTAGTGACCGCACGGACTTTACAGCCGCAGTCGCCGGGGAGAAAGGCGCAGGCGGGGAAATAGGTATTATGTCACGAATGGCACTAACTTAAGCCCTCGCATATTTGCTCCTGTGCTGTATTTCGCGGAATAATTTACGCGGCTTATTGAGTAGTTGATAGCCTTTCGGCCTTCGCTTTCT
>JBAYJD010000042.1:0-26395 GCA_041665305.1 Elusimicrobiales bacterium | reverse complement strand
GGTTACTGTGAAAAACATGTCCCTTTTACGGAATTACAAGTTTTTCTGCTCACTTTGCATGAAATTTAGCGGGAGAATGGACTCTTCTGCGCCACCTAATGTGAGAATTATCCGGATTTTCCTAGACAGCCCTGCTTTAGGCCCACGGCTGTCTTAGGCCGGATTTTTCTTGGGATCAGAGTTGTTAATACGGCAAATCGTACGGGTGTCTCATTGCGGAAGTCAGTGAAGTTTACAGAGTGCCGAGCTTTAAGGCGCGGCTCAATGGGAGGCGAATACGGCCTCGCCTATCTTGTCGGCGAGGGCGGGATCGTCCACGAACGGATTACGGTTCCCCTGAAACTGGTTTATCAGCTCGTTGCGGCGGCGTTCAGCGTCATCGGGAGGGTCCTGGCGGTTCCACTCCAGGAACATCGGTACGCGGGAAATCCAGAAGTCGTTATAACGCATGCCGCTGCGGATCTCCCTGTCATAATAGCGCACAACAAAATACAGCATGGCCCTGGCCACATCGCCTTTGACCGAATCGGCCGGTTCAAAACCTTTAGCATCTTTCCTGGTGCCGTTTGAAGTGGCATATACGGCTCTGTCGACCACGCCGAAGGGAAGTTCGGCGCGCGCGCTGTTGGGCGTGATAAAAGTGGGGAAAACATGATGCAGGTCGGATTTCATGGGGTAGGCCCTGTCGAAGTAGCCCTGGGGCCAGCCGTGCTCGGCGTTCATGCCGTGCGAATCCACCGTGCCGTCGTTATTTTGATCGCCCTGTTCCTTATAGTCCTCGCCGTGAGGGCTGGAGCCTTGCACGCAGATTCTGGAATAGAATTCAACTACGCCCGGCGCGCCGCCGCAGCCTACATTATCGGCTTTGGAAAACATGAATTTTTTGGCGTCGAGGTAATCGTGTCCGGAGGGCTGGTAGACGGCTTCGGTCTCATTATGGAGCCGCTGAAAAAGCTGTTCGCCCGAAAGGGCCTGAAGGGGCGGGACCGGAGCGTCCGGAGCGGCAAAAACATGAACTGCGGCGGCGCAAACGAGGGAAATAAGCACAAGCCTGACGCGGATCATTGTTCCTCCGGTAATGCTCTCATCCGGCGCGCAGTTACAGCAGGCCGGCATTTTATCGCGCCCGTCTATTTGCCGGGCTTTTTTTCTTTCAGGACCTGGAAGCCTTTCAGAAACTCGCGCCAGACCTTAAATCCGTCATAGGACAGGTCGGGTATGGAGTCGCCGTAGGAGTAGCTGAGGACCAAAAACCTTTTACCCGCCGGCACCACGCAGAATTCCTCCCTCGTGAAGGTCGCCGGGCCGGCGGTGTCGGGGGGGGGCAGGGTCACCGCGATCTCCCTGCGATAGAGGAGGACGCGCGCGCCTGAAACCGCCTCGGTGCCGATCTTTTCGGATTTTGTTCCGCCCTTTGAAAGCGCTTCGAAACCGGCCAGAAAATCTCCGGCGGTCTTGTATCGGGAGCCGTTCCCGCCGGAAAGCCGTACCTTTATCCTGTGAAGGCTGCGCGACAGCCGGGCCTGCGGGTCCCCCTGGTTTATAGAGAATTCCTCTGTCCAGCCGGCGGGAATCTTGTATCGTACGGCGGCGGCAAGTTCGGACTTTGTTTTCACCGGTTGCTCCTTGCCCGCGGAGAATACGGGCGTAAGCAGCAGTAAAGAGAACAGCAGACGGGAACGGATCTTCATTTGAGGCCTCCGAATGGACACTTATCTTCATTTTCTATAAGCCGGTTAAGGTCGTCAAAAGAGAGCTGGCCGTTAACCGGAGGCGGATTGGCGACGGAATTTTGCTTACGCATCATTAAGCCTTCAAGTTTCACGCGCCGCTGCGTTATTGCCGCGTCTTTCCGGGTAAAATAGGGGTTCTCAGCGTCCTTGGCTAATTCGCTTAAAAATCGTTTACCGTCGTCGCTTGAAATACTGGTCAACATATTCTGGAGGGCGGCTTGTATGTCCTCATGGAGCTTTTGCACTCTTGGAAGGTCTTTAACGAAGTTGTCGAAAGATTCCCGCAAAGCGCGGAAAGAATCCGGGGTCATCTTATGAACGGTTATAAAATGGTCGATCCACCTGTCGAATGTTTTCCTGGCCTCGTTCTGCTGCTGAAGCTGTTGTGAGGCTTTAAACGCGGCGGCGAGTCTCGCCTTGTATACCGGGACCGGGTTTTTCATTTCCGGAGTGGTGAGCGTCAGGGAGTAGTCGATGGACCACATCTTGCTGGCCTCCCGCCATTCTTCCGGGTTGTCCAGATATGTCCAGACCTCATCTTCCGGCTTAACATACAGCTCGGCGCCCACCAGCCAGCCTATAAGGCGGGCGGATTCCTCTTCGTCCACATTGAGCATGCGGTCGTCGCCCAGGCCGCCTTCGGTGCGTTTTTTTTCAAGCGCATGCCCCATCATTTCATGCGCCAGCACTCTTACCGCCAGATCCTTGTCGTGCTGCATGTAGTACTTGTTTATTTTCACTACCGGGGGGGTCCGGTCAAGCAGGGTGAAACCGTGAGTCCCCCATAAAGTTTCCTTCCCGTCCACCATGACCACGGTGCTTCCCGGGATCTCCGAGAACGAAACCACCGCCCTGGCGTTCTCGTTTGCGAATTTCACCGCCAGTTCCCTGGCTGTCGGGCTGTCCATCATCCGCAGGATCACGGCTTCCAGCGCCGCTTTTTCTTCGGGATTGCCGTGATCCTCCAGCGTCATGTGCATCCTGAGTTGGGTCGCCAGCATTTTTTTGTCCGCGGCTGGAGGGAAGGGTTTTGCCGCGACTTTGGCCAGGTATTTAGGCGTGCCGTCGAACATGGCCCCGCCGGCCGCCGAATCGGCATCCAGGCCCTCCGCCATCAAAAGAGGGACGGAGCACACCCAGCCCATGAAGGCCAGCGCGAGGATGAACGGTCTGCGTTTCATAACAAGCATAGTATAAGGGATGCGCCCATAAATGTCAATATCCATACGGCCCGGCTTATCCCGGCCGTCCGGCCCTTGACAAGCGGACATATTTGCGGCGAAGGCGATCGATGACGGCGGCCGGCGCCCCGAACGGTAATTTTTTACGGGCGGCGGCGGTTGCGCGCCGCGGAGAATTGTGCTAGCATAAATTTTTGCCGCTAAAATTTATAAGGAAAACCGAATGAAAAACACCTGTCTATTCATGATTTTAGCCTCGCTCCCGGCGGCCCTGCCGGCGCAGGAATTTTCAACGGCCGCCATGAGGTCTATCAACCTGAGCGAGGCCTACAAGCTTTCCCTGGCCCGCAGCGAACAATTAGCCATGCAGGAGGAATTCATAAAACAGCTGGACGCGGCGGAGCGAGCGCTTGATTCCGCCTTCCGCCCCGCGTTCGCCCTCCACGGCTCGCGGTCGAAACAACAGAACGCCGCGGCCTCCTCCAGAGGCTTTCTTTCCGGCAACTATGTTCTTTTTTCAGGGATGCGCGATTATATCTCGCTGAAAGCCGCTTCCGCCAGGACCGGCACCGCCAGGCTGGACCTTGACCGCGCGCGCCAGCAGCTGAGCATCGATGTCGCGCAGGCTTACCTAGGCCTTGTCGCGGCTCAAAGAGCGGTATTCATAAGCCGGGAGCAGATGGCCGTGACCGCCCGCCGCGTGACGGAACTGCAATCCCGCGCCGATATAGGCCGTTCGCGCAAAAGCGAGGTCGTGGCGGCCAAAACCCAGCTGGCTCAGGACAAGGCCGGTTACCTGGACGCCCTTGCGGCGGAGCGCAACGCCCAACAGGCGCTGATGTTCCTGACCGGCCTCGACACGGATATGGCGCCCGCGGATATCGCGCCCGTAACGGGAGCGGCCCTTGAACCCTACCTTAAACTGGCTATGGCCCGTCCCGACATCGCTTCCAGACGGAAAACTCTCGAAGCCTACGGCTACCTGGCCGACATACAAGACCGCAACACATGGCCGACCGCCGAGGTCGCGGCCGATTATTTCGTGCTGCGTAATCCCATGCCGGACCCGGTGAACCGCTGGGACGCCGCGCTGACCCTTAATCTGCCGCTGTATACCGGCGGTTTCGCCGCAGCTCAAAGACGCTCGGCCTATGCCGCCAGACGCTCGGCGGAACTGGACCTCCGGCTGGCGGAGAGGCAGGCGCTCACCGAGGTCAGGTCCGCGTATGAGTCTTACAAATATTCCATCCTTCAGGCCGCCAGCCTTTCCGACGCCCTGGCGCTGGCCCTGGATAACGCGCGCTATCAGGCCGAGGATTACAAACTCGGCCTGGTCGCCAACCTGGAGGTGCTCAGCTCTCTCAATGCGGTACAGCAGACGCGCCTGGCCCTTTCGCAGGCCCGCGCGCAGGAGGTTTTATCGTTCATGAAACTTGAAGCCGCGGCCGGCGTGGAGGCAAAACCATGACGCTTTCCGATCTCTCGATAAAAAACCCCGTTTTCGCCTGGATGCTGATGATGGGATTGATAGTCTTCGGCTGGATAGGCTTCAGCAGCATGGGCATAAGCCAGATGCCGGACGTGGATTACCCGGTGGTCAATGTTTCCGTGAGCCTGGAAGGCGCCGCCCCCGAAGTTATGGAAACCCAGGTGGCCGAGGTCCTTGAAGGCGCGGTCATGAGCATCCAGGGGATAAAGGACGTTTCGTCCACTTCAAAACGCGGCCAGTGCAATGTGACCATCGAGTTCGACCTGGGCCGCGATATCGATGTGGCCATGCAGGAAGTGCAGGCGAAGATCTCCCAGTCCCAGAACAACCTGCCGCGCGACATAGACCCGCCGACCATCAGCAAGACCAACCCCGAGGACCAGCCTATAGTGCGAGTTTCCATCAACGGCGACAGGCCGCTCAAAGATCTCATGCTCTACGCCAATGATTTTCTTAAAGACAAGTTCACCACCATCGGCGGGGTGGGGGATGTTGACATGGGCGGATTCGTGGACCCCAACCTGCGCATCTGGGTGGACATAGACAAACTGAACGCCACGCAGCTGACCGTAGACGATGTGATGAACACGGTGCAGAACCAGCACGCCGAGATGCCCGCCGGCTACATAAGTTCCGGCAACAGGGAACTGAATGTGCGGGTGCTGGGCGAGGCCGTCACCCCTGAGGAATTCTCGCGGCTGGTGATAACGGGGCGCGGAGGAGCGGCCATCTGGAAAACCTACCGCATAAAGGATGTGGCCCAGGTCGAGGACGGCCTTAACGATGTCCGGCGCATAGCCCACACCAACGGAAAACGGTCGGTGGGACTCGGCATAATGAAGCAGCGCGGTTCCAACGCCGTGGCCGTAGCCAAGGCGGTGCGCGTGAAGGTGGCGGAACTCCAGAAAAGCCTTCCCCAGGGCCTGAAACTTGAAGTGGTCAACGACACCACGCGCTTTATAGAGGACTCCACCCGCGAATTGAACTTTACGCTGGTGCTTTCCGCCCTTCTGACCGGCCTGGTCTGCTGGTTCTTCCTGGGCTCCTGGTCCTCGACCTTTAATGTGCTGCTGGCCATTCCGACCTCCATCATAGGCGCTTTCCTTATACTTTACTTCATGGGCTTTACGCTTAACACCTTCACCCTGCTGGGCCTGTCGCTGGCGATAGGCATAGTGGTGGACGACGCCATCATGGTCCTGGAAAATATCGTGCGCTATAATGAGCTGGGTTACGGGCGGGTAAAAGCGGCGCTGGTGGGGGCCAGGGAAATAACCTTCCCGGCAATGGCGGCCTCCATCGCCATATTGGCTATCTTCGTGCCGGTCATCTTCATGAAGGGGATCATAGGCAAATTCTTTTTCCAGTTCGGCGTGACGATGTCGGCGGCGGTGCTGCTGTCGCTTCTGGAAGCGCTCACGCTCTCGCCTATGCGCTGTTCGCAGTTCGTTGACTCAGGGCGCACCACGGCTATCGGGATCTGGATGGATAAGGCTTTCACGCGTTTCGCCGGATTCTACAGGCTCACGCTCGAACGGATCCTCCGGCGCCGCTGGGAGACCATAGGAGCGGCTATGCTGGTCTTTGCCGCTTCGCTGCTGATAGCCCTTAAGCTGCCGATGGAGTTCACTCCGTCGCAGGACCGGAGCCAGTTCATGGTGCGCCTCCAGACCCCCATAGGCTCCTCTTTCGACTACACGACCGAAGCTATAGGCAAAGCGGAAGCCTGGGCGATGAAAGAACCGAATATCGCGCGGTATTTCGGCGCGATAGGCATGGGCGGCGTAAACGGCGGCATGCTTTTTATGACGCTTAAACAACCGCAGGACCGCGTACCGCTGAAGAAAGGCGGCAGGAAACCCACCCAGCAGGACATGATGAATTACACGCGCAAGGCCCTTAAACAGATAAAGGAGCTGGACCGGGTTTCCATACAGGACCCGTCGCAGGCCGGTTTTACGGCCAAGCGCGGCTACCCGGTCGAGCTCAGCCTGCGCGGCCCGGACTGGGATAAACTGGCCGAGCTGGACCGCGCGCTGATGAAGCGGATGGCGGACTCGTGGAAAATGGTGGATGTGGATACGGATTATCAGTCGGGCATGCCCGAGGTCCAGGTGATCCCCGACAGGGAAAAGGCCGCGGCGCGCGGCGTGAACATCGCGATCATAGGCGACGCCGTCAACTCCATGATCGGAGGCGTGCGCGTGGGAAAATTCACGAAGAACGGCAAACGCTACGATATCCGCGTGCGCCTGGTGGACAGGGACCGCAAGACCCCGTCGGACATCGGCAAGATCCGGGTGCGCAATAACCGGGGGGAACTGATCCGCCTCTCGGAGGTCATGAAGATCGTTGAAAAACCCACGCTGCTTTCCATCTCGCGCCGGAACCGCGAGCGCGCCATCGGGATTTTCGCCAATCCCGCTCCGGGCGTCTCGCAGGGCGAAGCCCTGGCCGAGGCGCAGAAAGAGGCCAAAGAACTGCTGCCGGACGGTTACCGGATAGTGCTGTCCGGGAGTTCCCAGACCTTCCAGGATTCCTTCGGCAGCCTGCTGACCGCTCTTGTGTTCGGTATTTTCGTGGCCTACATGGTGCTGGCTTCGCAATTCAACAGTTTCATCCATCCGGTGACGGTACTGCTGGCGCTGCCCTTCAGCATTACGGGCGCGTTCATAGCCCTGTTGGTAGGCGGGCAGTCGCTGAATATCTACAGCATGATAGGCATGATCCTGCTGATGGGCATCGTGAAGAAGAATTCCATCCTGCTGGTCGAGTTTACCAATACCAGGCGGCGCGACAAGGGGATGGCCGTTAACGACGCGCTGTTGGAGGCCTGCCCGATCCGTCTGCGGCCCATACTTATGACTTCTTTCGCCACTATAGCCGCCGCCATACCTCCCGCGCTGGGCATCGGCCCGGGCGCCGAGACGCGCATCCCGATGGCGCTTGTCGTCATCGGCGGCGTACTGTTCTCCACGATGCTTACGCTGCTGGTGGTGCCATGCGCCTACAGCCTGATGTCCGGGCTCGAGCGCACCGGGCACGAAGCCGAACTTAAGCAGGCCCTGACGGAACTGGGTGAACTCGACCGCGCCGGCAAGTAAAAATCATCTCCCATGTTGTTGAGCACCTCACGGATACCCTGGGCTTCGGCCCGCTTAAAGATCGGTTTTGTCGGGAGATGGGCCTGCGCATCTTCGCACTTATCCACGGCCTCGTCGTAGTTCACACTCGTGTTTAACCAATCCGTCCAGATCCACCCATCCGGGCCTTTCCAGGATTCCTCGTCGGGATCATGAGAAACCTGCGTATAGACTCCGCCCTTCGAGGTCTTGCACTAGGCGAGACCCGGCTGCCCGGCAGAAGCGAGGCCCGGCACACGCCTATGGTATAGTATGGTGGAAAGCATCGTGAGGGAAAAGGGTCCAAAGACCCGGGTGAACGAAGTTTTGCGGCTGCACCTTATAGGTCTTTAGGACCAAGTTTTTTAAAACAATGAGAACGGATTATTGCGCCGCGGGGCCGGATAAAGTTAAAATTTCTGGCGGGGAGACCTTTCATATATTTACAGGAGCGCGACATGACAATAAGCCCTTTGGCCGGGAAGCTCTTACCAGCGGAAATGCTGACGGATATTCCCAAACTGCTCTCAGCCTACTACACCGAAGTGCCGGACCCTTCCGTCCCGGCCCAGCGGGTCTCCTTCGGGACCTCCGGGCACCGGGGAACCTCCTTTGAACGGTCCTTTAACGAACGCCATATCCTGGCGGTTACGCAGGCCATCTGCGATTATCGCCGCGCGGCCAAAATAGACGGACCGCTGTTCCTGGGCATGGACACGCACGCCCTCTCCGCCCCCGCCTTTGAAAGCGCGCTGGAAGTGCTGGCGGGCAACGGGATAGAAACGATGGTCCCGGGAAAAGAGGAATATACCCCGACCCCCGCCGTCTCACACGCCATCCTGGCCTATAACCGCGTCCGCAAGACCGGCCTCGCCGACGGCATCCTGATAACGCCTTCCCACAATCCGCCTTCCGACGGCGGTTTTAAATATAATCCTACGCACGGGGGGCCCGCGGAACCGGAAATCACCGGCCGCATCCAGACGATCGCCAACGAGCTTCTGGAGAATAACCTTGCCGGCGTCAAACGTATGCCGCTGGGAAAAGCCCTCAAGGCGGAGACAACACGCGGTTACGATTACAGGGGGGCATATGTCGGCGGCCTGGCGTCCGTGATAGACATGGATGTCATCAGCGGCTCCGGCCTGAAACTGGGCGTGGACCCGTTAGGCGGCGCCGGGGTTAAATACTGGGGCCCGATAGCGGAACTTTACGGCCTGGACCTTAAGATCGTGAGCGAGGAAGTGGACCCGACCTTCAAATTCATGACGGCGGACTGGGACGGTAAGATCCGCATGGACCCGTCCTCGCCTTACGCGATGCAAAGGCTTATAGGCCTTAAAAACAGCTTTGATGTCGCCTTCGGCTGCGACACGGACTACGACCGCCACGGCATCGTCACCAAAAACGCCGGGCTTATACCGCCGAACCATTACCTTTGCGCCGCCGTCTTCTATCTGTTCCGGCACCGGCCCGGGTGGCGCGCCGATGCGGCTATCGGCAAGACCGTGGTCTCAAGCTCCATGATAGACCGGGTCGCGGGCAAGCTGGGACGCAGGCTTTGCGAAGTGCCGGTCGGTTTCAAGTGGTTCGTGGACGGCCTTCTGGACGGCGGTTTCGGTTTCGGAGGGGAGGAAAGCGCGGGTGCTTCATTCCTGCGCTTTGACGGGGAGCCCTGGAGCACCGACAAGGACGCCATAATACTTTCGCTGCTCTCCGCCGAGCTCACCGCCCGCCTGGGCAAAGACCCCGGGGAACTCTACGCGGAATTCGAGCGAGAGTTCGGCCCTTATTATTATGAACGGCACGATGCCCGCGCCACCCCGGCCCAGAAGGATCTGCTTAAAAAGCTTACGCCCGGGCAGCTGCCTTTCACGGAACTGGCCGGAGAAAAAATAGAAACCGTGCTGACGCGCGCGCCCGGCAATAACGCCGCCATCGGAGGCGTCAAGGTCGTGTCGCGGGGCGGCTGGTTCGCGGCCAGGCCGTCCGGCACGGAGGATGTTTATAAGCTTTACGCCGAAAGTTTTAAAAGCGCGGAACACCTGAAGCGCATCTTTACGGACGCCGAAGAAATGCTCAGCGGAACCCTGAAGGTTTGAAGAGGATAAAAATATATGAACGATCCGGACAACGGGCCGCTGTGCGAGATAGGCGTCGTCGGCCTTGGCGTTATGGGCCGCAGCCTGCTGTTGAACATCGCCGGGCGGGGGTTCCCAGCCGCCGGCTACGACAACGATGCGGCTAAACTGCGGGCGCTTACGGAGGAAAGCGGCTCCCTGCCTGTAAAATGCGGAGCGGGCCTCAAGGAATTCTCCGCTCTGCTGCGCAGACCGCGCGCGGTGCTCCTCCTGGTGCCGGCCGGAGCGCCGGTGGACGCGGTGATAGAGGCCCTTCTCCCGTTCCTTGAAAAGGGCGATCTGGTGATAGACGCGGGCAATTCGTATTATGAGGATACCGACCGGCGCGGCGAACACCTGTCCGCAAAAGGGATAAAATTCGCGGGGGTCGGGATCTCCGGCGGAGAGGAAGGCGCGCGCCTCGGTCCCAGCCTCATGGCGGGCGGTGACAGGGAAGCTTATGAACGGGTCCGTCCCGTGTTCGAAGCTATCGCTGCCAAAGCGGGCAAAGAGACCTGCGCGGCCTGGCTGGGCCAAGGTTCCGCCGGCCACTTTGTAAAAATGACTCATAACGGCATAGAATACGCCTTGATGCAGCTTATCTCCGAAACTTACGATCTGATGAAGCGCGGCCTGGGCCTGGGCGATCCGGAATTAAGCGCCGTTTACCGCGCCTGGAATGAAGGCGAACTGAACTCCTACCTCGTAGGGATCACCGCGGAGATCTTCGCCCGCGCGGATAAGGATACCGGCGGAAAACTGATAGACGAGATCTCCGATGTGGCCCTGCAGAAGGGGACGGGAATGTGGACCTCCAGGAGCGCCATGGAACTGCATGTGCCGGCGCCGACGATAGACATCTCCGTGGCGATGCGCGACCTTTCGGCGCTCAAGGAACAACGGTCCGCCGCCGCCGGGCTGCGCGGGGCGTCCGCGCGGTCGCCGGGGGAGAACGGAAAAAAGACCGTGGAACGCCTGAACCGGGCCCTTTACGCCGCATTCATGATAACTTACGCCCAAGGCCTGGCGCTGCTCTCGGCCGCTTCAAAAGAGCGCGGCTACGCTTTAAAACTTGAAACAGTAGCGGGGATCTGGCGCGGCGGCTGCATAATACGGTCCGCCATGCTGGATGTGATCCGCGCCGCGGTCCGGCGCGCGCCCGCGCTCGCGAATATTCTGCTGGACCAGGCTGTTTTCGACGAGGTCGCGGCCCGGCGCGAAGACCTGGCCGCGATAGTCTGCGCGGCGGCCGGGACCGGCCTGCCCGCGCCCGCGTTCATGTCCGCGCTGGCTTATTTCGACGCTTACCGCGCCGGCTGGCTGCCCGCGAACCTGATCCAGGCGCAGCGGGATTATTTCGGCGCGCACGGCTACGGCATGAAAAACGCCGAAGGCGTTTTCCATACAGACTGGCACGGGACCGTATCAAGTTCCGTGCCGGAAAGGTAACCCCGCCCCAAGGGCGGGTATGGTGAAAATCTTTGCCGCAAAAATTTTTAAATATCGAACCGACTACTAAACCGGCGGATCTGCGCGCCTGCGCGCGGCTTATGGCCGCGTCCGAACCCTGGCGGAAACTCGGCAGGGACTACAATACCTGCCTGAAGGCCGTAACCGCCCCTTTGCGCGAAGTGTACGCCGCAAAGGCGGAAGGTAAACCGCTGGGATTCATAATCCTTGAGATGACGGGGACTTTCCGCGGGTATATCAAGACGGTTTGCGTGGCCCCCGGAGCGCGCGGACGGGGCCTAGGCACAAAACTGGTGCTCTTCGCGGAAAAACGCATCTTCCGGGAAAGCCCGAATGTGTTCATGTGCGTTTCGTCTTTCAACCTGGGCGCCCGGCGGCTGTATCATAGGCTGGGATATATAAAAACCGGGGAACTAAAGGATTTCATCGTCAAAGGGCATAACGAGATCCTCCTCCGGAAAACCCTGGGGCCTCTCAACGGCTTCGTAAGTGGCCGCAAAGCCGTCCGCGCATTAGGAAGATTTTAAGGAAACGGCAGGCTGCAAGTTCGGGGTCCTGCCGGACATGGGGCCCATCGGGCCTGCGGCCGGCCCGGCGACTTCGCGCCGGTTGCCTGTTCATTGAATTGTGCTTCGCACCCCTCGGCCCGATCGACCCACGGCCGCCACCCCTCCAACTTTACCCCGCCGCCCTTCATGCAAACTGCAATCTAAGCTGCAAATCTTGCCTACCGCATTTTAATATTTAATGTGATCCCGCCCTTAATTAAGGTACGGCATTATTCTCCCGCCCGGTGGTCGCCGCCATCTTAAATATTTTCAATATGCTGTCCCATAAATCGCTTACTGCTAAAAACATGTCCCGTTTACGGAGTTACAAGTTTTTCTGCTCACTTTGCATGAAATTTAGCGGGAGAATAGGCCTTTCTGCACCGCATAATGCGAGAATTATTCGGATTTTACTGGGAAAGCCCTGTCGCCGGGCACGCTATCGGCCTCAGTTGAGGCCGCCGAAAGGGCATTCTTTTTTATCTTTTTTTTGAAGCTCGATAAACTGATCCCAGGTGAGCCGGCCGGCGGGGGGAGGCGGATTGGAATAACCGGGTAGACTTTTTGCGCGCGCCAGGACCTCAAGCCGCGCGCGATACCGTTTGATGACCAGGTCCTTCTGCTTAAAATATTCGCTGTCCGAGTCCCTGGCGAGTTTGTCCGCAAAAATATTATCCTTATCGTCCGCGAAATATTCCAGTTTGTCCTGAAGCCCGGTTTTAATATCCGCCAACAATTTCCGTTGCCTTGGAAGATCTTTCAGCTCGTTATCTATGGTTTCTCGTATAAGCCGGAAAGAGGCGGTAGGGATTTTATGCCGGTTTTCAAAATGCTCGACCCATTTGTCCGCCAGCGCGTATCTTGCCGCGTTTTTAGGAAGTTGTTCGATCGCTTTCTCCACACCGGCAAGCCGCTTTTTGTACACGGCAGCGGGGTTCTTCATTTCCTCGCCGGTTAGATTCTGCGAATAGTCGACGGACAGCAGGCTGATCTGTTCGGCGAATCCGTCAGGATCCTGCAGGTATGCCCAGGTTTCACCTTCGGGCTTTCCGCCGAGCTCTATGCGCACAAGCCAGCCGATAAGTTTTGCATTTTCTTCTTCATTCGTATTGAACAGGTAAGTGTCCGACAAGGCGTCGCCGGCGGCGGTTCTTTCCAGCGCGTGTCCCAGAAGTTCATGCGCCAGGGTGGCCGCGCCCGTATCCCTGTCGTATTGCATAAATAATTTGTTAAGCCCGACAACCGGCGTTTCCTGGAGTGTAGTGCGGGCTCTCGTACCCCGGATAATTTCCCTGCCGTCCCCCGTAACTACGGTGCTGTTGGGGATCTCAATAAATGCGACTTCGGCTTCCGCGTCCGCCTTTATGAATTTAGCGGCGATCTCCCTAGTCGTGGGGCTGTCCATCATCCTTAAAAATATGGAATCCAGGACCGCCCGCTCTTCGGGGCTGCCGTGGTCGTTGAATATGACATGTTGTTTTAATTCCGCCGCCAGCCGCGTTTTACTTTCCGGGGCGGGAAGCGTATCCGGCTCATTCGCGGCGCGTATGGCCGCTCCGTCATACATGGCCGCGCTCTCCGCGGACTTATCGGCAAGGTCCCGGTCCTGAGGCGAGGTCCCCATGAAGGCTAAGGCGTACAAAAAGATAAAAAGCGGCCTGCGTTCCATAGCAAGTATAGTTTAGGGTACGGGTTCCGTGCTGTCAAGGGCGGGTAATTTGTACAATCATTGTAGGTATTTGGAGGACCATCATGACAGATGCGGGCATCGCGGCTAAAATAAGTTTTTTCGGAGCGGCGGGGGAAGTCACGGGCTCAAGGCACCTTCTTGAGGCCGGCGATAAAAAGATCCTGCTGGATTGCGGCATGTTCCAGGGCCACCGCCAGGAGTCCCTGGACAAGAACAGGTCTTTCCCGGTACGACCCGCCGAGCTGGACGCGGTACTGCTCTCCCACGCGCACATAGACCATTCGGGCGGACTGCCGCTGCTGGCCAAAAAGGGATTGAAAGCCGGTATCTACTGCACCGCCGCGACCAAAGAACTCGCTTCCATAATGCTGATGGACTCGGCGCGCCTGCAAGTGGCGGACGCGAAATTCTTCAACAAGGTCCACCAGTCCGAAGGCCTCCGCATAGAACCGCTTTATAACGAAGAGGATGCCAGGCTGGCGCTGACTAAATTCAAAGCCTGCGACTTCGGCGCCGAGGCTCATCTGGCGGGGGGAACCATTTCAGCCAGATTCCTGAACGCCGGGCATGTCCTCGGCTCCGCCATGGTGCTTGTCACCGCGCCCTCCGGCGCGCAGCGCCGCCGTGTGCTTTATACCGGCGATCTGGGGCGCAGGGCTTCCATACTTATGCGCAGCCCGGAGATCCCGCGCGAGGTGGACTACCTGATAATGGAAACCACCTACGGCGACCGTCTGCACGACCCGGTGGACGACGCCGAAGCCCGCCTGGCAGCCGTCATAAAGCGCGCCGTAGCCGAAAAAGGAAAAGTAATCATACCAAGTTTCGCCCTCGAACGCGCGCAGGAGATCATCCTGATCCTGGACAAAATGCGCCGCGCCGGAACCGCGCTGGAGATTCCGGTCTTTGTGGACAGCCCCATGACGGTAAGCATCACCGAGCTTTTCAACAAATATAAGGGCTCATTTTCCTTCGACGAGCGGTTCAAGGAATACGCGAAAACGGACAAGGACCCCTTCGGCTTCGACTACATCAATTATGTGCGGACCAAGGAAGAGTCGCAGGCCCTTAACGAGATGGACGGGCCCATGATTATCATTTCCGCCTCGGGCATGTGCGAAGGCGGCCGTGTGCTGCACCACCTGCGCAACAATATCGATAAAGAGAACGCCACCGTTCTACTTGTGGGCTACCAGGCCGCCGGCACCCTGGGGCGCCGCCTCCAGGACGGGGCCAGGAAAGTAAAGATCTTCGGACTTGAGCATGAGGTGGCGGCCAGGGTGGAGGCTATGCATTTCTTTTCTTCGCACGCGGATAAAGGGGACCTGGTCGCTTTCGTCAAAGGCCTGAGCCGCCCTCCCAGAAAGATCTTCCTGGTGCACGGCGACCCGGCCGACCGGGCCGCCTTCGTCGAAACGCTTAAAGCTGAGGGGATAACCAACACCGTCTGTCCCGAGTTCGGCCAAAGCTTTGAGCTTGAGTGACAGGGATAAAAAATATCCCCGTTATTCGCGGCTCGTAATTTGCGGCGGCCGTGGTCCGATGTGCCCAAAACCGATTAGGCCTTTAAACAAATTCAACAAGGCCGTATGGCCCTGTTATTCCTCCGATCCCTGCGCTAGACTCTTACAAGGTTTTAAGGAGAGACCATGCGCTTTGTTTTGTTCGCTTTTCTGGTTTTACAGCAATCTGTAACGGCTTTTTCTTTTACCGATCCGGAAAAGAAGGCCCTGGTCGAGGACGCAAAAAGACAGGCTGATAAATACGCGGCCGCCGCTGTTAATAATTTGCGGCAAAACGAAGTTGAGCTCCCATCCGCCGTTTCCATAAATGATTATGTGACCCTGCGCGACAGGATCCTGGATCCGGACTGGTTTTGTTTATTGGAATACCAGTTGCCCGCCACGAACAAAGAATGCCGCGATGGAGACGGCGCCGTCGCCGTTTATTACGAGGGAAGAGTGACGATCTTATGCGATAAAGCGTTCGAGAATACCAGCCAGCTCAAATCGCGGCTTACAAGAATTATCCTGCATGAAGAGGTTCACGCCGCGCAGCATCACAACAATATGTCGCCTTACTCCGACAATGAATGCAAGGCGGCTGAAATAGCCGGCGTTGTGATGCTCCTTTCAAAAAATTACGAAATGGACGACGATTACACGATCTCCCGCCGCTGTAAAGGCGTCGCCCAGGTTTTCAGGGCCGTCCAAAAAGATCTAAAAAAACGCTCGACCCCGCTGGCGCCGGGGCAGATTTTGACCGTCAGCGGCAGTCTGGAGGCAAAGGACCTTAAAGAACAGCCGGTTACATACATAGGCTTTGACACGACAAATGACGAGGTCGTAACTAGGCTTAAAAGCGCGAAACAATGGCGCATCGTAGAGCTCAATCCCGCCGACCTGTACGGAGGCGCGGAATTCCGCGAAACCACTTTTCAGGCGGTGAAAATGGTTTTGCAGCAACCCGGCTCCCTGCTTCAAATAGAATTGACCATGATCTCGACCGGACTTGAGATCTACACGGACGACTTCGAGGACGCTTTCACCGGCAAGATCAGGATTACCGGTCATTCATAAAGGTTTTGCGTCCGCTTCATGAACTCCCGCCTACACCGGACCCGGAAAATCCGGGTTCGGCCGGATTTTCCGGGTTAGCTTTTCCGTCTCAAATATGGGATAATGATGTTATGACAACCGATAAACAGGAGGCTCCCGCAGGCTTTTACGGACTCGGGATCGCCCCCAAGCTGCTCGCCGCTCTAGACGAGCTTAAGTTCGAAACTCCCACACCTATACAGCGGCAGGCAATACCTCACGCTGCAGAAGGCAAGGACCTGGTCGGCATCGCCCAGACCGGCACAGGCAAGACCATTGCCTTCGCCATTCCCATGATCCAGCGGCTCGCCGCCGCTCCCGGCAAAGGCCTGGTCCTGGCCCCGACCCGCGAGCTGGCGCTCCAGGTCAGCGAAGTTTTCCGGCAGTTCGCCCCCATGATGGGGATCAGCGGCTGCGTTATCATCGGCGGAGAAAGCATAAGTTCCCAGATACGGGAATTGCGCCGCAACCCGCGCATAATCATCGCCACCCCGGGCCGCCTCCAGGATCACCTTAACCAGGGCACGGTCATACTTAATGATGTGAAGGTCGTAGTGCTGGACGAAGCCGACCGGATGTTCGACATGGGCTTCGCCCCGCAGATAGAGCGCATCCTGCGCTCCGTGCCCAAAGACCGCCAGACCATGCTGTTCTCCGCCACTATGCCCGACGAGATCATGAAGCTCGCCGGACGGCACATGCGCCTGCCCACCCGCGTGGAAGTGGCCGTCCAGGGGACGGTGGCCGAAACGGTGGAACAACAGCTGTATGTGGTCAAGCGCGACGCCAAACCCGAACTGCTCAACAAGCTCCTGCAAACCTACGGCGGATCCGTACTCATGTTCGTGCGGACCAAACACAACGCCCGCAAGATCGCCACGCTTCTGCGCGGGATGGGCCATAACGCCGCCGAGATCCACTCCAACCGTTCGCTTAACCAGCGCCGCGAGGCCCTGGATGGTTTCAAGGCCGGCAAATACCGCATTCTGGTGGCCACGGATATCGCCGCGCGCGGCATAGATGTGACGGGGATAGAACTGGTGATCAATTACGATCTGCCCGACGACGAGAACAATTATATCCACCGCATAGGCCGCACAGGCCGGGCCGGAAAATCCGGCAGGGCCGTTTCGTTCGCGGCCCCGGACCAGGCGGGCGAAGTCCGGAGCATAGAAAAACTGATACGGATGCCGCTGCCCATAATCAGCCACCCCGACATGCCCCCGGCAGGTTTTCATGCCTCCGCGCTGCCGCAGTCAAAACCGGGGCGGAGCCAGGGCAAACTGTCCGCGGGCGCCCGGCGCCCCCAGAGCCGGCCCGGAGCCGGCTACCGGCGTCCGCCCTCGGCGCCCGGACCCGCCCTTAAATCTTTTCCGGACAGGGGCAGGAGCAGCGGGAACGCAGCTCCCGGCCGCAGGAACGGAGGCAAACCCTCGTACCGCCGGAGCCCCGGCGACCCCAAAAGCCTCGTAAGCAGGTCCGCCTATTTCTCAGGAGAGGCTCCGGGCTTCGGCCGTCACGACCGTCGCCGCGGCGGGTCCAACGGCCCCCAAAACCACCCTGCACAGCCGCGCGAACAGCTCGGCAAAACAGCGGAGCAGGGCGGCTGGTTCTCTAAATTCCTGAAAAAGAAAAAAAACAACGGCCCAATATGAAGAAATTCCTAAAAAAACTGACGCGCAACTTATTCAGCAGGTCGCCGGTAAAAGACGCAGAAAAGAGCCTTGAGTCGGGATTCTACGGCCTGGGCATAGCCCCGAAGCTGCTGGATGTGCTGGACAAACTTCACTTTACCGTGCCGACCCCGATACAGTCCCAGGCCATACCGTCCGCGACCGCGGGGAAGGATGTGGTGGGCATAGCGCAGACCGGCACCGGCAAGACCATCGCCTTCGCCATCCCGATGATCCAGCAGCTTGCCTCAAAGCGCGGCAAGGGCCTGGTGCTCCTGCCCACCCGCGAGCTGGCCATACAGGTCAACGAGGTTATGCAGCAGTTCGCGCCCAGAATGGGGATGGGCAGCGTAGTGCTTATAGGCGGGGAGAATATCGACCGCCAGATCCGCGACCTGCGCCGCAACCCGCGCATTCTTATCGCCACCCCGGGCCGGCTTCTGGACCATATGGGCCAGGGCACGGTCAAGGTCAATGATGTCGCCATCCTTATCCTGGACGAGGCGGACCGCATGTTCGATATGGGTTTCGCCCCGCAGATCAACCGCGTTATAGCCGCCCTGCCCAGGGACCGCCAGACCATGCTGTTCTCCGCCACCATGCCCGACGAGATCATGAAGCTGGCCGGCAAAAACATGAGGATGCCGGTGCGCGTGGAAGTGGCGCGCGCCGGAACCGCGGCGGCCAATGTGGAACATGAACTTTACATCGTCAGCCGGTCGGTAAAGCCGGCAATGCTCGGGAAGATCCTGGACAAATACTGGGGCTCGGTGCTTTTGTTCGTACGCACCCGCCATGACGCGGCGCGCGTGGCCGATATGATCCATCGCATGCATCACAGCGTCGCCGAGATCCATTCGGACCGCTCGCTCAACCAGCGCAAGGAGGCGCTTGAAGGCTTTAAGACCGGCAAATACCGCATCCTGGTGGCCACGGACATCGCCGCGCGCGGCATAGATGTGGCCGGCATAGAACTGGTCATAAATTACGACCTGCCCGACGAGCACGACAACTATGTCCACCGCATCGGCCGCACGGGCCGCGCGGGACACGCCGGACGGGCCATCTCGCTGGCGACTCCCGGGCAAGGCGGCGATGTACGGGCCATTGAAGAGCTTATGCGCATAAAGATCCCGGTGGCCACGCATCCCGATATCGTTCCGGAGCATTTCAACGCGGGAGCGGAGCTTTTTGAGAAGAACCAGGAAGCGCTGAAAGGCAAGGGAGGCAAGAACCTTCTGACCAGCTTCCGCATGGGCCGCAGGAAACTTCCGAACAAAAAATATTAGATCGACCCGCAGGCGGCGTTATCCGTAAAGTTTTTTGTTATAATGAATCACTGGTCCACACTAATGACACCCGAGGCCGATGAGATAGCGATACGCAGGGTCCAGCCGGAAGACGCCGGCTGGAAACGCCGGTTTAAGGCCTTCTACGCGGACTGCCCTGTTCCGCGGCGAGCCCCGGAACAGGAACACGCTTATTTTGCCGCCTATAACGGCAAAACCATAGTCGGCCATTCCGAGATCTACCTGGAAGACGGGAAGTGGATCATGGACGGCCTGCGCGTCAAAACCGGATTCCGAGAGCGGGGGATAGGCAAGGCGCTTACGGGAGCGCGCATCGCCTACGCGGCGGCCAACGGCGCCAAAACCGTCTGGTATAACTGCCACGACGACAATCTTATGACCACCTGCTGCCACATAGGCTTCGGATTTAAAAAGATCTGCCCTCCCGGACACAATTGCACTCCGGCCACCGCCCACTGGTACAGGCTGGGAATCACAAAACAACTTATCTCAAGGCTGCGCGGACTCGCGCGGCAGCACGGCTGTCTATAGACTTTTAAGGAAACGGCAGGCTTGCTGGTTCGCGGGCGCCGGGGCATGGGGCTGCCGGGCCCGTTATCGGCCGCGGTGGCCGTTTATACGAAATATTCACATGGATGGACAGGATATACAGGATAACAACACCAAAAAAATAATCCGCAGATTTCAAGGATTTCCGCAGATTTCGGAGGTTAATCTGCGTTAATCGGTGAAATCTGCGGACACGGGGATCAATACAACCCCGTGTCGGGTGCGATAAAATGTCGTCTTACGACATTTTATGTTATTGCTGCTTGCCGAGTTCGCGGGCGGCTACCAGATCTACGCCAAGGCCCAGAAAATTTTCGGCCACTACGGAACCAGTCTTCACCGGGGAGGTGAGGGTTATCCGTTTTACGGCCTCCATGGCCGATAACAATTTTTCTTTGGGGATGGGTTTGTTAGTGCGCACCGGAAGCATCTTGAGCTCCAGGCCTTTGGTCAGGACCGAGGTGGTCAGCGTGCGCATAGGGGCTTCCACTTCCTGCGTGGCATACTTCTCTCCCCGCGGGCACTTATTCCCGGTTACGGAAATAACGCGGGTCCCGTCTACGCCGACGGACAATTGGCACCCCTGCGGGCATTCTATGCAGGTCATTAAGCGCGTCATTATTGTTCACCCTCCGCTTTTTGCAAATACTTCGCGGCGGAAACGCCGGCTTTTTCGCTGTCGCGGGTGACCCAGTCCACCAGGTCGTAAACTTTGCAGGCGTTCCCGCAGGCGAAGACGCCGGGAATGGAGGTTAAATTCACTTCGGCCGCGACAGGGGTATTGGTTTTGCGGTCTATCTCCGCCCCGGCCATTTCAAGAAGCTCATTCTCCGGGATCAGTCCTACCGAAACAAGGACGGTGTCGCACGCGAGTTCAAAGCCCGTGCCTGGCTTTTCGTTAAAATTTTCATCCACTTCGACCACCGACACCTTTTCCACCCTGTCCGCTCCGTGGATCTTTGTGATCTTATGGCTGAGATAAAGGGGAACGCCGTAATCTTCCAGACATTGGACCACATTGCGCACCAGGCCGCGGCTGGTCTTCTGTATTTCTATGACGGCTTTGACCTTCATGCCTTCCAGTACCATGCGCCTGGCCATAATAAGGCCTATATCGCCGGAACCGACTATCACGGCCTCTTTTCCCGGGATCCAGCCTTCCATGTTGATCATTTTCTGGGCGAGGCCCGCGGGGTAGATGCCCGCCGGCCTGGAGCCGGGAATGGGGATCATTTCGCGGGTGCGTTCGCGGCAGCCGGTCGCCAGAATAACGGCCCGGGCCTCTATTTCTTCCAGGGCGCCCGGCCTCAGGTAGGAGATCCGTTTTTCACCGGTCAGTTTCACCACGAAAGAGCGCAGGCTGACCTCTATTTCCGGAGAATCCTTGACCAGTTTTACAAACCGGTCCGCATATTCCGGACCGGTGAGCTCGGTTTTGAACCGATGCAGCCCGAAACCGGGATGGATGCACTGGTTAAGGATGCCGCCGAGATGCTGGTCCCGTTCGAGGAGGAGGATGTCTTTGACCCCGCTCTCTTTGGCGGCCAGGGCCGCGGCCATGCCGGCCGGCCCGCCTCCCACTATGACAAGTTCCCGTTTAGCCATAAGCATTCCTTACCGCAGCCGAAATTCCTTATGCCGGACAGGCTAATAAAATATCGTAAAACGACATTTTATCATACCCGACACGGGGTTTTATCCATCCCCGTGTCGGAGTTGAGGGAGAAATACCTTTCTCCCTCAAACTCCCTCTTACCGCAAGATAACCCCGCCCTAAAGGGCGGGGTATGATAAAAATTTTTGCCGCAAAAATTTTTAATTAAGGTACAGATCAAAATAAGACTGTTTGCGCTTCACCGGAACGCCGGTAACCGTCTTTACCGCCCTCTTGTCTTTGCGGCTGGTCGAGCGCATATATATTATCTTCTGTTTATTGACGCGCGCCATAGATCACACACCCCGCTTATTTGCGTTCGTCCACGATAAGTTCGCTTCCCGGACCGCGTTTGGTGATCTGTTCCACCGTAAGCCCCAGTTCTTCCTGCATGATCTTGATAATGCGCGTAGTGCAGAAGCCGCCGTGGCAGCGCCCCGCCTGCGCCCTGGTGCGGAACTTAACTCCGTCAAGGGTCCTGGCGCCGCGCTTTATGGCGTCACGGACCTCCTGGGCCGAAACCATCTCGCAACGGCAGACAATGTCGCCGTACCCCGGGTCCTTCTTTATAAGCTCGCTGGTCTTTGAAAGCGGGATCTGGAACAGGTGCGCGGGTTTTTCGCGCAGGGGGTGGAAATCTTCACGGGGCGAAAGTTTTAGGCCGTTGCGTTCCAGGATGCCGCGCACGAAATTAGCGATAGCCGGGGCGGCGGTCAGGCCCGGCGACTGTATCCCGGCGACATTGACCAGGCCCGGAACCTTGTCCTCGTGCCTGATCAGGAAATCATGCCCGCAAACAGGCCTGAGGCCGGAAAAATACGCGATAATGTCGCTTTTGGCTATTGTGGGCATCATACGGCGGGCGCCTTTAAGCACCTCGTCCAGCCCGGCGTCCGTGGTGGACAGATCGCGCTTGTCCTGCGTATCGTGGGCCGTGGGGCCGATCATCGGGTTGCCGTCCGAAGTTTTGATTATCAGGATGCCCTTGGATTCCGGCGTGGGCAGGGGGAAAATAATATGGTTGGCTATATGCTCCCGTTTTTCGTCCAGGAGATATTCCTCGCCTTTGCGCGGAGTGATCTTAAAGTCGGGGGCGCCTGCCAGCGCCGAGATCTCATCCGCGAACAGTCCGGCGGCGTTAACCAGGAACCGGGTTTTGAACGTTTTGCCGGCGGCCGTCGCTTCAAAACGAGCCCCCGCGCCCTTCAGCGGTTTTATCGCCGTTATCTTATGCGAGGTTTTCAACTCCACGCCGTTCTTCACGGCGTTCTCTATCAGCGCGTAAACAAAACGGTAAGGGCTTATTATGCCGGAGGAGGGCACGAAAAGCGCGGCCTGAACCTCGGGTCCCAGCCCCGGCTCGTGGGCGTTAAGCCAGAGCCGGTCCACTACCCGGAGGCCTTCCACTCCAAGCGCCTCCCCGTCCTTTTTAATTTTTTCCAGCTCAGGCAGGTCTTTGAGGTCGAAAATAACTATAAGCTGGCCGCACCGGACAAAATTAAGCCCCAGGTCCCCGGCAAGCTCTTCGCGCATCAGGCGGTTCCCTTCCACGCACAGCGACCCTTTGAGGGAACCCGCCGGGTTCTGGGTGCCGGCATGGATGATGCCGCTGTTGGATTTGGAAACGCCGAAAGCCGGTTCGGCTTCTTTTTCCAGGACAAGGACCTTGAGTTGATATTTGGAAAGTTCCCGGGCGATAGCGGCTCCCGTTATCCCGGCGCCCGCGATTATCACATCATATTCGCTCATATGCGTAATTTTACATCTTTCCCCTGATCCTGTCCATTGTATTTGACGCCCTATTTGACACCCGACAATTCCATATCGGCTTTCAGAGTTGCCGCGAAAGGACAGTTCAGATCCTTTTTTACAAGTTCCTTGAACTCATCGTATGAGATCTGCCCGGCGGCAGGAGGCGGACGCGAACCGGCCTGGGTCTTACCCGACAACAGCCGTTCAAGCCGTTTACGGCGCTCTCTTACCAACGCGTCCTTTTGTTTGAAATAATCGCTGTCGGCTTCCCTGGCGAGCTTGTTTAAGAACGCCTTCCCTTCGCCGCTCGCGAAGTAGGCCAGCTTGCCGCTGAGGACGGCTTTTACCTCGGTAAGATTCGCCCGGATGCCGGGGAGGGAGTCTGCTTTGCCGTCCACCTCATCCATTACCGTGCTGAAAGAGCCGGGGTCCATTGCATGACTAGTCACGAAATGGGCTATCCATCTTGGATATAACCCGTACATTTTTTCTTTTTCTCCCGCCTTTTTCCACGTCTTCTCCACCGCGGCAAGCCGCCTTGTATAGACCGGCGCGGGGTCCTTCATTTCCCGGCTGGTAAGAGTTATCGCATAATCAGCCGACATGATATTGAGGGATTCCGTAAATTCTTCAGGGTTTTGCACATATTCCCAGATCGCATCCATGGGTCTAACGCCCAGTTCGGTGTCCACCAGCCAGCCGATAAGGCGGGCATTTTCCTCTTCGTCGCCGTTATAGATATAGTCGGGAGTTCCAGCCAGTTTTTTTTCCAGCACATGCCCGAACATCTCATGCGCCAGGGTCCCTATCCCGGCCTCTGTTTCATACAGCATAAAATTTTTGTTCAATACCACCCTGGGCGGGTTTTCCTGGTACCAGGTCTGGCCGCGCGCACCCATAATAATTTTTTGTCCGTTCACCGTCGCCGGAACGCCCGGCAGCTCTTCGAAGGAGATGGCGGCGCCGGCGCCTTCCTTTATAAATTCCTCAGCCGTTTCTCTGGCTGTCGGGCTGTCCATCATCCGCAGGATCATGGACTCAAGCGCGGCCTTTTCGGCCGGGCTGCCATGGTCGTCCAGCGTCACCCGCTTCCCGAGTTCCTCAGCCAGCAGGGCTTTATTTTTTTCGGCCGGGACGGAGGCCGGCGCTTTAACCTGGTATTTTGCCGCGCCGTCGAACAAAACGGCGTTCGCCGCGGATTCTCCGTCGAGGTTTTCCGCCTTCAAAAGAAGGGCGTTGCCTCCGTAAACCATGGAGGCCAACACGATAAGGACCGGTCTGCGGCTCATGATAAACATAGTATAAGGCATGGCCCGGCTGATGTCAACATCCCCGAATTATAGTAATATAACCGTATCTTAACCTGTGATCGGAAAGGGGAGAGCATGAAAAAACTATACAGAAGCAAGGATAACAGGGTTTTCGCCGGCATCATCGGCGGGCTTGGCGAGTATTATGATGTCGATCCGGTGCTGCTTAGACTGGGCTGCATTTTCCTGGCGGCTTTCACCGCCTTCATCCCTGGCATAATAGCCTACATAGCCGCCACCTTTGTGGTCCCTGAAAAACCTTCAGCCGTGTAAATTCTAGTGTTTACGGTTATAAAATCCGAGGAGAAGGCCGAGAACGAGCGACCATAAGGCGGCCAGGCCTATCTGATAATCCCGAGGCAGCATAAATGTAATAGTGTGGGCCGGGACCCAGAACCAGAGCAGGGAGAGCATTCCTTTGTCGAGGTGCTCCCAGTTGCTTTTCCGGGCTATGGCATTGTCCAGCAGACGGTGGGCTATCACCAGGAACGGCCCGAATTGCAGGTTCATCGCCGCCGAGATGGCGAAAGCCCTGCCCGCCGTCCCTAATTGCGGCAGCAGGCCGTGCCCGGTCAGGGCGTCCACGAAGCCGTTAAAGCCCGTAAAAGCGTATTTGATGCACACGGCCAGAAGCGCCCACTCCAGCATTTTCAAGACCGCGGTAAGCCGTTCGAAGGGCGCACAGAACCTGCGTTCTATGATCCACTTGGACGCGGCCTCACCCAGCGTGCCTAGCACGGCGAACTGGACCATGGCCGTAAGGATCGGCCGCGCTTTGACCAGCGTAAGATACCATTCCATAAATATCTCCTGCAAATTCACCTTGCCTTCGCCGGGCAAGGCCGCTTAAGGCCGCCGCAACAGGTGCTCAAGCAGGATCCTGGAGCCTATGCCGATCAGGATCAGGCCGCCGAAGATCTCCATCTTGTTCCCGAAAAAACCGCCGCCCTGTACGCCTATCCGTACGCCCGCCACGGACAGGACGAACGTAACAAGCCCTATAACGATCACCGGCAGGACGATGGAGACGCTGAGAAGGGAGAAGGTGACGCCTACCGCCAGCGCGTCTATGGAAGTCGCCAGCGCGAGGACCAGCAGCGCGCCGGTCTCAAAAGGCGAGTTCCCGGCGCCGTCTTCCGTTCCCTCACCAGGGGCAAGGGCTTCGTGGATCATCTTGCCGCCTACCAGGGCAAGCAGACCGAAAGCCAGCCAGTGGTCCCAACCCGCTATAAAACTTTTCATGCCCGTGCCGGCAAGCCAGCCGAGAACCGGCATGAAGGTCTGAAAACCGCCGAAAAACAACCCCATTTTAAGCGCCGCGCGGAGCTCGAATTTTTTCATGACGGCGCCGCCGGCGATGGAGACGGCGAAAGCGTCCATGGCGAGCCCAAGGGCGATAAGAAGTATTTCAAAGGTCTTCATTAAAAATTTTTGCCGCAAAAATTTTTACCATACCCCGTCCTAAAGGGCGGGGTAACCATGCGGTAGCGGGCATTTTGTCGTCTGAAAGCCCCAGGCCCCGATACAGTGACTACGCATGATAAAACGCCGTCTTACCGCATTTCATTATCCGGAGCCCATTCTCATTATATAAAAGTTATATAATCTGTGCGTATGAAGTTCCCGTTCATAAAATTGCTGCCGTCGCTCGTGCGCCAAAGCGTAAAGCAGCATGCGGCCGGCATGACCGAAAGCGACAGGAAGCTTCTGGAACTTTGCGCCCTGCCGGCTGAGGACGCGCTGGCCAGGCTTGCCACTTCGAAAGACGGTCTGGGGGTGGCCGAAGCCGGGGCGCGCCGCGGAGAATACGGCTTCAACGCCCTCTCCCGCAAAGAAAAAAAGTTCTTTGTTTTTGAGATACTTGAAAGGTTCAAGAACCCACTGGCCGTACAACTCCTGGTCATCGGCTCCATCTCGCTCTGGATGGGGGAGACTCGCTCCGCCGCGGTGGTGGGCGCGGCCAAGGAACCGGCGGACATTATCCTGCTGGAGAAAAACCTTAGAGCTTATCCGTAATTAAGCTTTCATGGCGAAATTGACGATTTTGATGACGAGCCAACGCGCCGCGAATTCTTATCTCACGACCGAGACTTTGATCGTCTTATCATCCTTGCCGGACTTTATGTGCGCCAGATACAGCCCGCTGGCTACCTGGCGTCCGGCTTTGTTCTTGCCGGGCCACAGCGCCGACCCGCCC
>JBAYJD010000041.1:0-27522 GCA_041665305.1 Elusimicrobiales bacterium | reverse complement strand
ACGCCGGCGCCGACCGTGTGGCCGCCTTCGCGGATGGCGTAACGCAGCCCCTTGGTCATGGCCACGGGCGAGATCAACTCCACCGTTATCTCCGTGTGGTCGCCAGGCATGATCATCTCGGCTCCGTCCTTAAGGAAGATGGAACCGGTCACATCCGTCGTCCGGAAGAAGAACTGGGGCTTGTAACCCTTGAAGAACGGCGTATGCCGCCCGCCTTCGTCCTTCGTCAGCACATAGACTTCGGCCTTGAATTTCTTATGCGGCGTGATCGACTTCGGCGTCGCGATCACCTGGCCCCGCTCGATCTGGTCCTTCTCTATGCCGCGCAGCAGCATCCCGATGTTGTCGCCGGCCATCGCTTCGTCCAGCAGCTTCCTGAACATCTCCAGGCCCGTCGCCACCGACGCCTGCGTGTCGCGGATCCCCACGATCTCCACCGCGTCGCCCACATGGATCTTACCCTGCTCCACGCGCCCAGTCGCCACCGTCCCGCGGCCCGTGATGGAGAACACGTCCTCCACCGCCATCAGGAACGGCTTGTCCGTATCGCGCTTCGGCGCCGGGATGCTCGCGTCCAGCGCCGCCAGCAGCTTTATGATCGCAGGCTCCCCCAGAGGACCCTGGTCCCCGTCATGCGCCTTCGTCGCCGAACCCCTGATGATTGGGATCGTGTCCCCGGGAAATTCATACTTGTTCAGCAGGTCGCGCACTTCGACCTCCACCAGGTCCAGCAGTTCCGCGTCGTCCACCAGGTCCGCCTTGTTCAGGAACACCACCAGGCTCGGCACATTAACCTGCTTGGCCAGCAGCACATGCTCTTTTGTCTGCGGCATCGGGCCGTCCGCGGCCGACACCACCAGGATCGCGCCGTCCATCTGCGCCGCGCCCGTGATCATGTTCTTGATATAGTCGGCGTGGCCGGGACAGTCGATATGCGCGTAATGGCGCGTTTCCGTCTCGTACTCCACATGCGACACCGCCACCGTTAAAATCTTGGACGCGTCGCGCACCACGCCGCCTTTGGCGATGTCCGCGTACATCATCTCTTTGGCACGGCCCAGCTTTGCGGACACTTTCGTGATCGCAGCAGTAAGCGTCGTTTTGCCGTGGTCCACATGCCCGATGGTCCCCACATTCACATGCGGCTTGTTCCTGTCGAATTTAGCTTTTGCCATAATATCTTTCTCCTGGTCAAGTCGTTTTGTTCCAAAAAATCAGCTGGGGATGGGGATTGAACCCACGACCTCTTCATTACCAATGAAGTGCTCTACCAACTGAGCTACCCCAGCACTCTCCGTCCTCTTCCGCCGTTTGCCTTAAGCCGGCCGCCACGGCTGACGCTTCGCTTTTCCCGGCACCCCTTCCGTACAACTATCACAGTGGGACACCGCCTTGGCGGTTTCCCCTTCCACCGGATGCGCCGTGGTCGGCTTCGATTCCCCTCGCCCGCGTTAACCAAGAGGAAACAAATCTAAGCGGGCGATGGGCATCCTCCTCCGTCGCTCCCTCCCGGTCGCTCACCCGGAGCCGGCCGCCACGGCTGACGCTTCGCTTTTCATCCACCGGATGCGCCGTGGTCGGCTTCGATTCCCCTCGCCCGCGTTAACCAAGAGGAAACAAATCTAAGCGGGCGATGGGAATCGAACCCACGTACCAAGCTTGGAAGGCTAGTGTTCTACCATTGAACTACGCCCGCGAATCCATTTATTATAGTTAATTAGACCCCGCCAGTCAACGAAAACATGCCCGCGGCGCGCGCGCCACAAAAAAACCGGCGGAGCTTTCAGGCCCCGCCGGTTTTTTATCTTCGGAATTCGTCCGTATCAAAACCGGAGCCGTCTCCGGTCTTTCGGAAGAATCAGAAGTTCGCTTTCAATGTTTCAAACATCGGAGCGACTCTCATCCAAGCTTTGTCGGCGTTGAAGCTGGGAGCCATCTGTTTTCCGGCCGCGTTGGACTGGAACGCGATGGTCTGGATCCCGAACATGGTCGCCATAAAGTTGTACACTTCGGTGTAAGCGACCTTGAAATAACCTTTGTCTCCCCATTTTTCGGTCCAGCTGTTCTTGCAAATAAACGCCTGTTCGGCGTCGTCATAACCGACCATAATGATGGCATGGCCGCCCAGCTTTTTGCCGGTGGTATAGGAATAAACGCCTGATTTGTAGGCCATGAAGTCCTCGTAAACCATCATGGAGGTGGTGATAGGACCATACTGGGCGACGGCGGCTTTCATGGCGTCGATGTCGGGCCAGTTGATCGTGCCCCACTTGTCGGCTTTATAGGCCGTGGCTTCCCAGCCGGGGGTGGCGGAACCGCAGGTTCCGTCCGTCGCGGTGTAGGGATACACGGTTTCAAGCGGAAGGCCGGTATTCACTATGTAGCTGCCGTCCAGCTTGCCGCCCTGGCAGGAGCCGATGCCGCTGCAGGAGACCATGATCTGTTCCGCCAGGTCCAGATTTTCTCCGGGTCTGTGCTGGTTGATCAGCACATAGGACTCCAGCGTGCCGGTCATGCCGAAGGCCCAGCAGGAACCGCATTTCATCTGATCCCTGACGGGAGTCACGAAATTACCGTTGTTGTTTCTCCAGTCGATGGCCGCGGGAGCTTTCCCTTTCTCGACCGCGAGGGCGGGGGCGCCCGTCATGGTGTTCAGGTTCAAACCGACCAGCGAACCCCATTGATCCTTGGGCAGCCTGGTTACCGCGGTTTCGCCGGCGACCCATTTCGCGCCTTTCTGCGAGATCGCGTCCTGTATCTGCTTTATCTGCTCGCTGATCGTCCCGGTAAGCTCACCGCTGAAAGCGGGCACATTGCCGGCGATCATCAGAAGAGCTGCCAATCCGGAAAGAATACTTTTTCTGGTATTTTTCATTCGCTTTCCTCCGTTATACTTAGCCGGCGCTATTTCGGCTGCCATCCGGGGGAGGTTGAACCTTTCCCGTATTCATCCTCAAAAGCAAGAGCGGAACTCGTTAAAACCCGGACCCTGCCTACGATCACCCCGGTCCAAATTCTTCCTCTCTTTCCAGCTTCCGGAAATTCTACAGCTTGCGCGGTCAAGTGTCAACAATTATTTCGCAAATCCGAAAAAAATCCGCCACACGGCTTGACTTTTATCAAGCCTCTCCCGTCGACAACCCGCCGGCGCCCGCATGGTCCTTTTTCTTTTGCAAGAACGGGCCTTGCCCCCCCGCGCGGGAATTTATATTATTCCTTTTAAGGGGGGCCGCATGCCGCCGAAAGATTTTGCCGGGGATAAAAAATATTACAGGGTGCTTAAGATCCTCAATCTCCTTAATGAGAAAGGAAAAGTGAAGGTCCCGGACCTCGCCGACGAGTTCGCCGTAAGCGAGCGCAGCATCCAGCGCGACATAGAGCGCGTCAACATGACTTTCGGCCTGGAGCAGACCGACAAGGCCGAATACTCCTTCGCCCCCGGCGTCTCCCTCAAAGAAATGCGGCTGTCCGGCGAGCAGCTGTCCGCCCTTATCTTCATGCACGAAATGTTCAAGGGCATGGGCGGCGCCTTCAGCAAATCCTTCGAAGCCCTGTTCCACCGCATGACCAAAAGCTCTCCCTGGGAATCGCCTTACGCCATTATCATGCCGAGGCCCGGCAAAAACCTCGATATAAGAAAGTTCATCCCGGATATTGAAACCGCCATCCTGGAACACCGCGCCCTCAGCGTGGAATATATAAGGAAGGGCGAAACCGTACGGCGCACGCTGGCCCCGCTCAAGATCCTGGTGGACAACGGCTTCTACTATATCCTGTGCATGGCCGTAAAAAAAGGCGAATATGTAAAATACCGGCTGGACAACATCAAGAGCCTGGAACTCGCCCCGCAAACTTTCGTCCCTCCGGCCGATATAGACAAGGCCATACACGACGCCACCAGCGTCTGGGGCGCCATGCCGGCCAGGGACCGGAAGATCCTTATGCGCCTGAAGATCGCCCCCTCAGCCGCCGATTTCTTCCGCAAAAAAGAATTCTTTCCTCTCCAGACCATAAAAAAGGAGGAGCGCGACGGCTCCCTCATACTTGAATCCCGGCTGGCCCAGCTCATGGAAGCCATCCCGACCATCCTCAACTGGATCCCGGACATCGAGGTCCTGGAGCCGGAAACCTTAAAGGCCGAAATACGCGCCCGCGTGGAACGCTATCTCCGAAAGATCGATCCGCCCGCCCGGAGGTAATATTTTATTTTGGGGCTGTTGTAAAACATTTGCCTTGTGGCATGAGGGAGTTTGAGGGAGAAAGAAATTTTTTTCCTCAACTCCGATACGGGGATGGATAAAACCCCGTGTCGGGCGCGATAAAATGTCGTTTTACGACATTTTATGTTGTCCCCCTTGCCGTTCATAAGCCCCGCGTGATCCGCCTTTTCCGGCCGACAGTACGCTGTCGCCGCGGCCTGCTATGCTATCACAACGGCGGCCGGGAAACGGCGGCAAGCGCAAAGCTCACGATACCGGACAAACAACACCGCAACTCCCCATCGACGGCGGCCGGTCCAGGCGCAAACGGGAGGTTGCTATGGAATGGCAAATACAGAAATGGATATGCGGCGGCTTTAAAGCCGTGCGCCCGGACGGAGAAAAGATCTTCATTTACCGCAAGCTGGCCTGGGAACCGGCCCGCTACGCGGAAAAAATTTCCTCTTATGAATTCCGCTGGCACGGCCTGACAGCCGGCAGGCTTACAGCCGAGAACAGCTGGCGCAAGCGCCTGAAACTCCTGTTCACGCTTGACGCGCCGTCGGCCATAAACGAACAGGATCTGCTGGAGATCTCGCGCCAATTAACCGCCGGCGGCGAGCTATGAATCTTGGGTCCATTGCCTGTATTCCTCCGGGTCTAACGGCCCTGCCCGCGGACTGACGCGCCTGCTAAACTATCATAACGGCCTATATAAAGGATAAGGCGCTGAATTATGAAAGCAACCTGGATCATCGCGGTTTACCTTGCCTGCCTCACGGTCGGCAGCCGGCTCTTCGCGCAAGACCGGCCTATGGACTTTGACGGCGCCGGGGCTCGAACCGTGCCGACGGACCAGCCGGCCCGGCAGCCCGGCCCGCCCCCGGGCGTCATTACGCCCGCGGTGATCGTATCTACGATAACGGCCCCTCATACCCCGGGTTGCGTTGACGCCGCACAGGCGCGTCCCATCCGCGGCTACAAGCTCTCCGTCAAAGACAGCGTTGATCTATGCGGAGAAGGCTTCTCTTCTACCGCTCCGGCGCAATGTCTTGGGCTGGCGCTGGCCGCGAACCTAAATGGCGGCCGGTTGACTATTAAGAACGGACTTCTATTGTGCCGGAGAACCTCCTCTCCGGCCGCTCCGGTGGACTGCCTAGACAGGGCGCTGGCCCAAACCGTAGGAGGTTATCAGTTGAACCTTAACGGCGGGATCAGTTTATGCCGGGGAACTTCCGAGCCGCTTGCGCCGCTGGTCTGCCTCGACAGAACGATGGCCGAAGCGCAAGCGTGGAACCGTCCATTAGGCCTGCTGGACGGCATCGCAAAATGCCGGAGCGCACTGCGGTAGCCTGTAAGCTGAGGACCCCCGGCCGCAAAGCGCCGGCCGCGGACACAATAAGCTGTTACCGGCCGTTTTGCGTCTTTACGCCTTTTTTTTGTATGTTCAATTTATGACGCGCGCGGTCTTATCGTTCTGCCTGTCTGTCATCCCGATCCCGCCCGGCGCGGCGGCCCAGGAGGCGCTGCGTACAGGAAGCGCCCTGGAATTTGAAACCGCCGCCCCCGGACCCCGGATCGGCACGCTGGAAACCTGCCCCAAATTCCAGGATTTCAGGCGGGCGGCCGCCTATCCGAACGCCCCGTCTAATTTGAAAGCCGTGACCGAAGTCCCGGCCGACACCCTGCCCCTGCCGGAAGACGACCTGGACCGCGCCGGCCTGTTGGCGGCGCTTAAAGACACCCTGAACTACTGGCGCAGCCGCCCCGGCCAGGCCAGGGTCCTGATCGGCGGGGACGCCTACACCGCCGCGCGGATGCTGGACACCACGCAAAAGCTGATAGACATTTTTTCGACCCGCGCCGCTCCGGAAGAATTGCGCGAACTTATTAAAACCGGGTTCAGGACTTACCGCTCGGTCGCCGACGATAATTCCGGCAAGGTCGTCATCACCGGTTATTACGAGGCCGAGATCAAGGCCGTCAGGCGGCCCGACGCGGTTAACAGATTCCCCATTTACCTTAGGCCCCCGGACCTGGTAAAGACCACCCCGGAGATGGGCGTGGACTTCGATTACGGCCGCGTGGACGGCGGCGGGAAACTGGTAAAGTATTACCCGCGCGCGGACATCTCCGGCGGCAGCCTGGACGGCGGCAGCCTTGAGCTGGCCTGGTCCGACCATCCGGCCCGTATCATGCTTTTGCAGATCCAGGGCTCCGGAATACTGCGCTTCCCGGACGGTGATTTTATAAAAGTGGGGTTCGACGGAGCCAACGGCTGGCCGTTCAAAAGCGTGCAGAGGATCCTGATCGACTGCGGAGAGGTGCCGCCCATGTCCTTCAAAGATTTTATCAACTACCTGTCGCTGCAGGGCGAAAGGGAACGGCGGCTTGTGGACCTTAACCCCCGCTATATCTTTTTCAGATCCCGCCCCAAGGATTCCCCGGCCTACGGCGCCATAAACGCCGGATTGACCCCGGGCCGCTCCGTAGCCGTGGACCCGAAATCCATCCCGCTGGGAGTCACCGCGCTGCTTAGCTCCACAAGACCCGTGGCAGGACCGGACGGCGCGCTCTCTTTCAGGCAATTCACCCGTTTTGTCGCCGCGCATGACACCGGTTCCGCCATAAGGGGGCCGGGACGCATAGACCTGTTCTGGGGAGCGGGAGAAACGGCGGAAACGGAAGCCTCGTCCATGAAAGCCGAAGGGGATATTTACATCCTGGTGGCAAGGTGACCGGAGAAAAAGAGAAGCGGGGTTGAACCTGTTTAGTAGGTACCCCGCTTCTGTAAAAATAGTATAGCAGACTATTAGCGGTTGTCAAGCCCCAAAAAAAAATAGGTTCTACCTGATTTTTTGGGGCCCTTTAGGATCTCTTGGAGATCTCGTAAAACAGCACGCCGGCGGCCACCGAGGCGTTCAGGCTCTCAACGCCGCCTTTCTGCGGTATTGAAACAAGCTCGTCGCAATGCTCCATGGTCTTCTGATGCAGCCCCGCGCCTTCCGACCCGATAAGCATAAAGACCGGGAAAGCGAAATCCACCTTGTCGACCGGCTTCCCTTTCATCTCGGCGCCGTAGATCCAGAAGTTCTTTTTTTTCAGCTCGATCACGGTCTGGTTCAGGTTCCCCACTTCGATCATGTCCACTTTTTCTATGGCGCCTGAAGCGGTCTTCTGGGCCGAAGGCGTAAGCCCCACCGTTCTGCGCTCCGGCAGGACTATGGCGGAAACCCCGAAGCAGGCCGCGCTGCGGATGATCGCGCCCAGGTTCATGGGGTCGGTAATGCCGTCCACGCCCGCCCACACGGTTTTTTTGGGGTCCTTGATCCGGGCCAGGGCCTCGGCGAGCGAAAGGGTTTGTACTGGCTCCACCTCCAGGATCACGCCCTGGTGATTGCCGCCCTTGGCCATATGGTCCAGGCTGCGCGGGTTCATAAAATCCACCGGACAGCCGGCCTTCCTGGCCATGGAGACTATCAGCCTGGCCTTTCCCTCCAGGGAACCTTCCGACACATAAAGCCTGAAGACTTTGCGTCTGCCGCTCTTCAGGATCTCTTCGGCGGTATTCGCCCCGTATAACATTTCAGGTTTCATGTTTTTCCTTTATCCCGGCGCCGGCCTTAAAAATTTTCAACCCGGTCTTATATCCTACAAAGCGATCCTGGAGTTTCCGAAGGTGCTGCCGACGCTCAGCGCCGTCCGTATCTCCGGACAGTCCGGAGTCACTCGGCGCAGCTTCCCTACGGCTTCGGCCAGGGTAACGCTCCGGCAGCAATACCTTCTCAGCGCCACCATGCGGCCGAACATTTTTTTCTCTATCAGCTCCACGGCGCTTACGCCGAAACCTGTGGCCAGCCACCTGTCAAAAGGCGTGGGAGATCCGCCGCGCTGCAGGTGCCCCAGCACCACCACGCGGCATTCTACGGCCATGCTTTTTTCTATCAGACCGGCTATCTTATAGGACACGCCGCCCAGCCTCAACGGATCGGGCGACCCCTCCACCACGCTCCGGACGGTCATCTCGCCGTCCTCCGGCCTGGCCCCCTCGGACGCCACGACTATTGAAAAATGTTTGCCGCGGGCGCGGCGGGCGCTCACCGCTTTTATGATATCCCCCTCCCTGTAGGGGATCTCGGGCAGCAGGATAATATCCCCGCCGCCGGCTATCCCGGCGCGCAGGGCTATCCACCCGGCGTAACGGCCCATGGTCTCGACTATCATCACCCGGTGATGCGATTCCGCCGTGGTGTGCAAATTATCCACGGCCTCGGCGGCCACCTTCAAAGCCGAGTCAAAGCCGAACGTGACGTCCGTGGCTGAAAGATCGTTGTCGATGGTCTTAGGCACGCCCACCACGGGAAACCCTTTTTTGTGCAGCCTGTAAGCGATACTGAGCGTGCCGTCCCCGCCTATGGCCGCCAGCGCTTTAACGCCCAGCTTTTTAAGGTTTTTTACGGCCAGGTCGGAAAGGTCCTTCGGGGCGCCGGCGGAGCCAAGCGGACCCAGCGTATAAGCGAAAGGATTGGCGGTATTGGAGGTGCCGAGGATCGTGCCGCCGCGGATGATGATACCGGACACGGCCTTATCGTCCAGAGGCGTAAAATCGCCCTCCACAACGCCTTTATACCCGTCCCTGAAACCCACGACCTCCCAGCCTTTTCCAAGCGCCGTTTTCGTCACGGCGCGCACCACAGCGTTCAGTCCGGGACAGTCCCCTCCGCCGGTAAGAATTCCTATTTTCATAATATCAGCCCCTTATTTTCACCGCTTTCAGAACGGCCACGGGTAGAAGGGGTCGTTCTCTCTGGAGATGATGTAAAGCACGCTGGCCAGGATCTGCGCCGGGTGCGCCAGCCGGGCGAAAGAAAAATCAAGGTGGATCTGGAACCTGTGCGCCGAAGTCGGGTCAAGGAAAACGAAACCGGCCCGGCGCTCGCCCGCGAAAATACCGTAATGCGAGCGCAGCGTCCCGCCCAGCCGCCCGAAAATTTTCCGCAGGAGGCGGACCGCGGGATACTCGTCCTTGATGGTGAACACCACCTGGTTGTCGGTATCGACAAAATCCCAGGTCCTGGCCGTCAAGCCGCCTTTTTTCATCAGCCGCGCGACTTCCTTGCCGGAACCGTCACGGATAAGACAGTAAAAACCGTCTTTTTTGGCCTCCATCAGCAAATTCGACTGCGAATCATAAAGCCGCAGCGCCTGCCGCCTGTTGAAATACATGGAGAGCCCGGCTATGAACGGCGCCAGTAAAAAAAGCTCCGGCGCCGAAGCCCAGAGCCGGCCGCCCGGCAGGAGCAGGAAGGCGTTGACCGCCATGTCCCCGTTACCGGTGAAAGCCAGCGCGCTCCAGAAAAGATGGAAGAAAAGAACAGCGTAGACCGAACCGGCCAGATAAACCGCATATTCGCTGTTGAAGGAGGCCAGCAGCAGCTGCTTCTGGCGCGTGAGCACGGTATAAGTGCAGTCCCGCAAAAAGCATCTGCGCGAAATGAGGAAAGGGAAAAAGAAATCCGGCGGCGCGTCCTTGGGCGGCGGAGACAGTTTCGGGTTCTGGAACTTGGCGGCCGCCGCCCTCGCCAAGACCGAGCCGGCCGCCCAGAGCGCGATCAGCGCGCCCCAGAGCTGGAGCGGCAGGGGCCTGCGCGGGACAAAGGGCGTTTTTGAGGGGTCCGCCGTGAACTCCAGGTCCGTGAAGAGATCCTGAGCCCGCCGGAGCGCCTGGGCGCCCGCCGAGGGCTCCCGGCTTTCAGCCGCCGCCCGGGGAACGGAACCGTTCCGGCCTTCCGGGACGGGCCCGGAAGAGGCCGGATGCGTGGAAACGGCGAAAAACTCCTCTTCCTTAAATATCTGTACGCCGCCTTCTTCCGGTTCCGGTTCCTTTTTCCTGAGCACCCTTATCTTCCTGGGCTTAGGAACTTCTATCTTTTCGCCGGGCGCGCGGATGGTGGAGATCACGCCGTGAAAATCCCCGTCGTCGAGGCCGCTCGCCGAGATGGCGTAGGACAAACCTTTGTATGTAAAAAAGCCGATGTAAACATGCGCGCCCATGGATTCATAAACGGTATAGTAGGCGGTGGAAACTCCGTGTATCCCCGCCGTGCGCGTATCGCCCGCCAGGGTGTTGCCCTTGCTCCGGAGCGAGTCGACCTGTTCCTTAACGCGGGCCTTGAGATAATAATCGCTCAGTTCCGAATCCAGCCTGGTGAACTCAAAAAAAGACTTTCCCTTCTCCAGTTTAAGGACGACGGCGGGATCATCGCTCTTACCTACGGCCCAGCCGGCCGGAAAATCCACGGCCAGCACGGCGCCCGGGTCCTGGAACTCCGCGGTGGAAGCCGGAGCGGCCAGACACAAAACCCAGACCGAACCTGCAAGCAGTATCTTTTTCATTATGGGCGCTTTATTATATCAATTTAGCCGGAGCCCGTTCCTGCCATCAATAATGCCCGTGCCTGTGATGCGTATCAGGCAGATGGCCGTGATTGTGCAGTTGCGGCGCGTGCGCGTGGAAATGCGCATGAGGCTCCTCCGGCGCGGCCCCCTCCACATGTCCGTGGCTGTGATGAAGATCGTCATGGACATGCAAATGCGCATGTTCAAGCTCTTCGTGCCGGTGACTATGGCTGTGCCGCTCCGAAACCACAAGGTAAAACCCCAGGGCCATAAGAATAAAGGCCGAACCCAGGGGGACGGTCAGCGGCTCTTTCAAAAAGATCACCGACAACAACGCCCCGAAAAACGGATAAACCCCGAACACCGCCCCCGCCCTGGCGGCGCCCAATCCGCGCATAGCTCTTATAAAAAGCACAAGGCTCGCCCCATAACTCAAAGCCCCCAGCGCCAGGCCGGACAGCCAAAGCGCCGGGGTCCCGACGAACTCCCCCGCCCAGAAAGCCAGCGCCAGGTTTATACACCCGCCGGCCAAGCCCTTGATAAGGGCTATAGCCGCCGGGTCCTTGACGGAAAGTTTAGCCGTGAGATTGTTGTCCACGCCCCAGAAAAAAGCCGACGAGGCCACAAGAACGGAACCCTTGCCGAATGTAAAAGAGAACCCGGAGGGATCCACGCCCAGCAATACCGCCCCCGACGCCACAAGGACCGCGGCCGTCCAGAACCGTCCGCCGGTGTGCTCCCTAAAAATAAGCCAGGCGATGAACGAGGTAAAAATAAGTTCCAGATTCAGCATGACCGACGCGCCGGAGGAAGTGGTAAGAAGAAGACCTTTAAAAAGCAGCACCGGGGCCAAAACGCCGCCCGTAAGGACGAACCCGGCCACGAAAGGCCAGTCCTTCGCCGAGAGAGCGGGCTCGCGCGTCCCGGAAGTTCGTCCGGCCGGGGAAAAAGCGGCGCGGGCCGCCGGGAACGCTGATTTCCACAACGCCAGGGCCAGGCCGCTGCCGAAATAGCAGAGCGAAGCCAGCATAAAAGGCTTCAGGCCGGACAGCATCATTTTTGAAATCGGGGTCGAAGCCCCGAACAACGCGGCCGCCGCCAGAGCGTTAAAATAGAACATAAGACAAATTGTACCATTTGAAGCTCGACGGCAGGCGGACGGCGGGCTAAAAATCGGCGACTCCGCAAATGACGGCGGAATTGCCGCGCGTAGCCGCGGCGTGTTGACAACCCCGATTTAGGTTTGTAACATGATATTAACTGGTAAGAGATTTTGTACCGCAGTTCTCTGACACCCACAAACACACTAAAAGGAGCTGTTCTTATGTCCACACACGCAGCAGTCGCAGAAAAAAAAAGTTCGGCGCACGAATATGTGGCCGGGTTGATGACCCATGTTATCAACAAAAACCCCGGTGAAAAAGAATTCCACCAGGCCGTAAAAGAAGTGCTTGAAACCCTGACCCCGGTCCTTGAAAAGCATCCCGAATACATAAAGGCCAAAGTTCTTGACAGGCTCGTGGAGCCCGAGCGGGCGGTCACCTTCCGCGTACCCTGGCAGGACGACAAAGGCGACTACCACATCAACCGCGGTTTCCGCATAGAGTTCAACAGCGCCATCGGCCCGTACAAAGGCGGACTGCGCTTCCACCCCTCGGTGAACCTCAGCATCCTCAAATTCCTGGGTTTCGAACAGATCTTCAAGAACTCCCTGACCACTCTGCCCATGGGCGGCGGCAAGGGCGGTTCGGACTTCGATCCCAAAGGCAAGAGCGACGCCGAAGTTATGCGCTTCTGCCAGAGCTTCATGACGGAGCTCTTCCGCCATATCGGCCCCGACACGGATGTGCCGGCGGGCGACATCGGCGTGGGCGGCCGCGAGATCGGCTACCTGTTCGGCCAGTACAAACGCCTGAAGAACGAATTCACCGGCGTGCTGACCGGCAAAGGCCTGGCGTGGGGCGGCTCCCTGATACGGCCGGAAGCCACCGGCTTCGGAGTGGTATATTTCGCCGAGGAACAGCTTAAGACCAAGGGCACGAGCTTCAAAGGCAAGACCGTAGCGGTCTCGGGCTTCGGCAATGTGGCGTGGGGCGCGGTGCAGAAGGTGAACGACCTCGGCGGCACGGTGGTAACCATCTCCGGCCCCGACGGTTATATTTACGACAAGGACGGCATCAAGGGCGCGAAATGGGAATACATGCTGCACCTGCGCGCGACCGGCCAGGATATCGTGGCCCCGTACGCCGAGAAGTTCAAAAGCGCCCAATTCCACGCAGGCAAGAAGCCGTGGTGCGTGAAAGTGGATGTGGCGCTGCCCTGCGCCACGCAGAACGAACTTAACGAGAAGGACGCCGCCGAACTGCTGAAGAACGGCGTGATCTGCGTCACGGAAGGCGCGAATATGCCCTGCACGCCGGAGGCGGTCGAAGCGTTCATGGCGGCGAAGATACTCTTCGCGCCCGGCAAGGCGTCTAACGCCGGCGGCGTGGCCACCTCGGGCCTTGAGATGAGCCAGAACAGCATCAGGATGAGCTGGAGCAGGGAAGAGGTGGACAAGCACCTGCACGGGATCATGGTCAACATCCATGAGGCCTGCGTGACGGCGGCCAAAGAAGCGGGGCACCCGGGCAATTATGTGATGGGCGCCAACATAGCGGGATTCAAAAAAGTGGCCGAAGCCATGATGGCCCAGGGCCTGGTGTAAAAAGCGGCAGCGGTCCGATCAAAACGGGCGAAGCCTAACCAGCTTCGCCCGTTTGAATTTGGCGACAATATACTTATCTCCCCCCAAAAAAGGAGCCTCTTCAAAAGGAGCCAGCCTCCTTTTGAGGGGTTATAGCCCCAAAACATCAAAAAGGAGCCTGGCTCCTTTTTAAAAACATGCGCCGAAATCACCTTCGTCGGTCAAGATCCGGATACGACCGGCGGCGCTTTCCGCCTGGCCGGAAATTCCGGACAGTATCCCCACCCAGGACCAGTCGTCCTGTCCGACCGGGCTTGCCTTAGCCCCGTTCCCAAGGATGCGGGTGTGCAGGCAGGCGCCAGGCTCCGGCAGGATAACATTCCTGATCGTGCCCCCGCTTTTCAGGCCGTAAAGTATGGCCTCGGCCTCCCTTCTGCGCGAAAGATCGCCGTAGGGGTTGCCGGTATCGGAATGGAACAGCCCGACCTGCAGCGCGTGCTTATATATTACGGAAGGCGGCACATTATAGGAAAGCGCCAGAAGTTCGGCCACCGGCCCCCCGCCCGGCCGCCCGACATTGGGATCTATCATGTGGCAGCTGTCTTCGCATTCGATAAACTCAACATGGAAATATCCGTTCCTAAATCCTGAGCGTTCGACCAGGATACCGACGGCCCTTTTGGCGTTCTTGCGCACCGACGGATCCAGGTCCGGGTCTATGGGAAACCTGGCGCCCGTTTCGGTCATGCCTACCTTCTTGCGCCCGGTAAAACCAAGATAATTGATACGGCCGTCTATGACATAACCTTCCAGGCTGAACAAAGGTCCCGTGGCAAAGGCCTGCACGATCCAGCGGCCCGAATCCAGTTCCTTCGGCAGTTTGTAACCGGCTATATGAGCCGGGAGAAGAGCCACATCTTCAGGGGTATCCAGCCGCAGCACGCCGGCGCCGCCGGCGCCCAAAGCGGGCTTCGCGACAAGGGTTTTGAAGATACCCAGAAGGTCCAGGATCTCATCCTGCGGGGTCTGCCCGGCCCTGAAACCGATAGTTATCGGAACATACTCTGGAACAAGCTTGAAAGAAAAGCCTTTATCCTTAAGTCTGGAAACATTTCTGTCTAGACCCGGAACCCCTAAACGAAGAGCCAGCTCCGCCGCCGCCGCAAGCCTTTCGTCCTGAAAAGAGGCGACGCCGGCCAGGTCATCCGCAAGCCCGTTCGTCCTGATAAAAACCTCCAGTTTCGCGACATCCCCCGTGTAGACATCAAAGTGCCGGTGGCGCCGGATCTGGTCCAGCGTGTCGCCGTGATAATGGCTCAGGTCGCACAAAAAAACCGGGTCATAGCCCATTTCAGTAACGGCCTGTGCGCTATAATGCGCCCCGATATTGGTACTCTCGATAAGCAGAATATGTTTTTTCATAAAATCGCATCCGTTTCTTCTTCGCCGCTGGCGGCTACATGCCTTCCGGCACGGCGAGCCCGCGGCCCGAACAAAAAGCGCGCATGTCGTCCGCCATCGGAGCAAAGAAGACGCGCTCCAGCCCCGCCTTTCGCAGATCTATCTCGGAACAATGCAGGGCCTGCCGGGGCAGAAGCAGTTTCTCTTCCAGAGCGGGAGTCCAGCCGTGGTCGATAAAATCCAGAAAACAGCCGGCGTCAGGCCCGTAGATCTTGTCGCCTAGCAGGCATTTACCAAGCCATTGCGCGTGGGCGCGGATCTGATGTTTGCGGCCGGTCCCGGTGACTACGCGGACCAAAGAAAAGCCGCCGCCATGGGAAAGCGGGGTAAAATGCGTGACGGCGGGCCGGCCGCCGGGCCGTACGGCTGATTTAGCGAAGACCGGACTGTTCTCATCGTCGCCGAGAGGCTGGTCGACCGTCACCGGTTCCGAAAACTCTCCGGTCATGACGGCAAGGTAAACCTTGCCCGCCAGGCGGAGCCGCATCGCGGCCTGCAGGCGGCCGGCAATCTCGGAAGTTTTCGCGAATACCACCACGCCGCTCGTCTCGCGGTCCAGGCGGAAAACCAGGTGCGCCGCGGCAAGGCCTGTATGTTCGCGCACGGCTCCCGCAAGACTGGACCAAGGACCGGCCTTGGACGGATGGCAGACTACATCCCCGGGTTTGTCGACTACAAGAACCCGTTCATCTTCGTAGAGTATCCGGCTTTTAAGTTCGCCGGGCGAGATCCTGCGCGAATGCGCGGGCTTAGACCGGCGCGGCCAGGCGCACGCCAGCCGCGGATCCGGATCTGAACGGACGGACTCGCCGACGGCGGAACCTTTCTCCGGCGGGAAGGGGACGGACAATGACGGAATTGCGGGTTTTGTAGACGGCATACGGGATGCTTATAACCGATATCGCGCAAATCAAATGCCGTAAAACGACATTTTATCACACCCGACACGGGGTTTTATACATCCCCGTGTCGGAGTTGAGGGGAAAATAAATTTCTCCCTCAAACTCCCTCTTCCCACAAGGTACCTCCGCCCTAAAGGGCGGGGTACGGTAAAAATTTTTGCTGCAAAAATTTTTAATGGAGCGCTTCAACAAGTTTTCATGTCTGTCCCCGGCACGGGAACGGCTCAGCCGGCCTGCCCCAACTTTTTCTGTATTTCCAGACGGAGGTCAAGGATTACACGCACATAATTGTCCGAATGGTTATAGGCGCGCAGGGCCTTCCACACGCCCGAGCCTTCTGAAAAACCCTGGCCCCTGGAGTGATAACCGTTCTTGACGAAATAGTTGGCTATGCTGGCCAAGGTGTCGGGCCAGGCAAAATGATCGGGATACGCATCGCCGTCGAAATCCACCGCATACGCGTTATACGACGAAGGCATGAACTGCCCGAAACCGAACGCTCCGGCGTAAGAGCCATATATCGCGAACGGTTCCCGGCGCCTGAAATAACAAAGCTTCAGGAATTGCGCCAATTCCTTCACCGCCCAGGCCGAACGCCTGGGGAGGAGTTCGGCCTGGGTGTATAGAGCGTTAAAAACCGGATACTTGCCTTTTTTTTCTCCGAACTTGCTTTCTATTCCCACGAGGGCGACGAGAACGAACGGGTCCACGCCATATGTTTGGGAAACGCCGGCCAGCAGACTTTTATTGTCGGCATAAAATTGCGCGCCCCCGGCTATTCTCTCCTCCGTTATAAGCAGCTTGCGGTACTCCTCATATGTGAATTTCTCCGCCGGTTTATGTATCAGCGCGATTATATCTTCATGAATCGTAACTCTTGGATCGTCGAAAACCGACTTGACATAACTTTCCGGCACGCCGGAACCTTGAAGCGACTTAATAACGGCCTTGAAAACATTCGCCTGCGCCGGGACCGGATCAGCGGCTTCCGCTCCGCAAAAAGAAAGGCTGCCGTACAAAAGGATGATCGGCAGCGCGGCTATTAGTCTCATAGTAGAGTTTACCACGCGCGCTTATGAAAACTAAGGGTCTTTGTGCCCATGCGGGAGCGGGAAAAAGGCCCATACAGAATGCCGGTCCGCTCAAAAGAAGCCGGGCTTCTTTTGACGGCCTGTTCCACGGATAGACCTTTTTGATAGAATAAGTCCTGTCGAGCCTCGCATAGTTCATGTGAGGCTCGATAGCTAAAATCCGACAAGGGGACTTGCACGACTATGAAAAAAATAAAACTTTTGATACCGGCCCTGCTGCTGGCCGGCGCCTGCGCCAGCGCCGGCATACCTTTTGAGCAGCGTCCGCTGGCTTGCGTGATGCCGTTCACCTACTCGGCCTCCGACCCGCAATATGCTTCCAGCGTCGCCGGCCTGCAGGACTCCCTGACGGCCTCGCTTATGAAAACGGCCAGGATACGGCTGGTGGAACGGGCCCGCGTGGAGGCCGCCATGAAGGAACTGCAGCTGGCAGCCTCCGGGGCGGTGGATTCGGCCACGGCCGCGAAGGTGGGCAAACAGCTGGGCGCGCGCTTCGCGGTCCTGGGCTCCGTAACGGCGCTCTCCGTGAACGATGAATGGCGCAGCGTCAAGATAGCCGAAAAAACGGACCGCAAAGTGGAAGTCTCGGTGGAAGCCAGGCTGGTGAACCTTGAAACAGGCGAATTACTCGGCGCCGGCAGGGCGGTAGGGAAGGCCAAAAGCTCCGAAAAGCACGCCTTCGGCGGCAAGATAGGCAAACTGGCCCCGGCCGAGGCGATAATACAGAAAGCGATCATGGACCTGACCGACGAGTTGGCCAAAGACCTTGTGGAGAACATCGGCAAATAAAATGTCGTCTTACGACGTTTTATTAAAGCTTTTCCAGGATCCTGGCCAGCTGATCCGAACAGGAAGTCGGATTGTCCCCGCAGGAAATACCTTTGAGTTTTGAAACGGCCTCGGCTATATCCATCCCCTCAAGCAATACGGCTAACGCGCGCAAATTACCCGCGCAGCCGTTGGAAAACACGACGCTTTTCAATTTTCCGTCCACCGCTTCAAACGCCACTTCCGTAGCGCAAACACCGTGCAGTTTGTATTTCATGCCGTATTTACCGCCGCGCTGGCCGTTTATTTAAGGGCCTTATAAACCGCTTTTTTGATGATCTCGGACGAATCCATTTTACTGAGAAAACCTTTAAAATTGGCGTAAGGCCGTAATTTTTGTTCGGTGGCCGCGTTATACTCGCTTGCCGTCACGACCACCACCGGGATCGCGCAGGTTTCGGGGCGGGCCTGAAGGTTGCGCATTACCTCGATCCCGGACATGTCGGGCATATTGATGTCCAGCAGAATGACATCCGGGCGCACGGCCGAGGCTGCGGTCAGACCCTCCGTGCCGTTCCCGGCGACGCTGATCTCGAACTCATCCTCGAACTCGGCTTCAAACAGCTCCGTATTCATTTTGATATCGTCGATTATAAGCATCTTCCTGTTTTTAGACATCTTGGTCCTCCGCGACGCCGCTCCGTATTGATATTATAACACCTTGGCATTGGAATCGACATATATTATAGAATTTCATTATGCCCAAGCTGCTGATAATCGACGATAATGAGGAAATCTCATCTTTGTTGAAAATGTTCTTTCAGAGCAGGGAGATAACGATCTATACGGCGTTCGACGGCGCCTCCGGCATTGAGAAAGCCATGAAACTGAACCCTGATGTTATAACCCTGGACTTTAATATGCCTGGCATGAACGGGGTGGAGGTTTACGATGAACTGCACAGGCGCCCCGAAACAGCCGGTATCCCGGTTATTTTTTTCTCTTCAACGCTGCTGGGGATAATACAAAGGATGATCACGGACAACCCCCGTGTGCGATTTTTAAAGAAACCCTGCAACCCCCGCGATATCGAAAGATGCGTTTCCGAAATGCTGGCGATGCCCAAGCTGGCCCCGCCCCCCCCGCCTCCCGCGCCGAAAAACCAGGCGCAGATAGAGGAACAATCACAAACAAAGGCGCCGAAGGACAAGCCTGATGAAGAGCTAGAAAATTGGGTGGAATAACGCGAATGGCCTGCGGCGCGCAAAAAACACCGGCCCCCCGAAACAGGGGGCCGGTGTTTTATTGACCTACGCGTAAATAATAGAAATTCTGGCCGGGCCGATTTTGGAGCGAAACAAGGAACAAATCGCGCGGCATAGCTGCGCTATGTAAGCGATTTGTGACGCAGTGCGAAGCACAATTCAGAGAAAACAGGTTGCAGCCCAAAAGCGCCCTGCCCTTTCCCGAAGGGAAAGGGAGGCTTGCCTTTGAGCGGCTGCTTCGTTGCTCCGAACTCACAGACCGCCGGTATGCTCGTTCGTCGCGCCTCGCATCCATCTCAAATCCAAGCCTCCAGAAATTCTATTACTTATGCGTAGGTCAATAATATCAGTCGGCGACGGTATACTCGTATTGTTCGTAGGGCTCAAGCGGCCAGCCGGGGCCCGCTTCAAGTTCATCGGGCGTGGGGTTCAGCCCGACATGCTCATAGGCGGCTTCTGTCAGGCCGACGCAATCGAAGGTATCCGGTCCTTTCTGCGTTGAGTGCAGGGTATCGTAAGGCTTGCCGTACTGTTCCGTAAGCCAGGAAATGATCCCCGCCCGCTGCTCCGCCGTGGGCCGCACGGCCGTGGTCCTGTTGCCGTAATACGGATGTCCCGCTATAAAAATCTCCATGTCGCCTTTGGCCACCCCGCCGTATTTGCTTGTGGAATGGATCATCATAGGCGTTCTATTTTCCATGCCTGCAAAAATACCCGTATGGCCTACCGGCAAACCGGGGCTGAGAATGCCGAAATTTCCTTCACGAAAAAGAATGTCTCCGGGAGGAATGGCCGAAAATTCGGCTTCTTCCAGTTTCGCGATGGTTTCCGGCGGCGCCGCCCTCATTTTTTTAAGGGCCGCCAGGAGATTCAGGCGTACCGTGCGGTCCGCGGAGGGCAGCATATTCTTCAGGAACTGGATCGAAGCGCCGTCGCGCAGCTCGCCAAGCGCCCAGATCGCGTCGATAGCCGAGAGCCTGTCGGCTTTTGACGAAGCATCCCTTAAACCCGCTGCCGCCCGGGGAGAACGGAGATAATTCCGGAGCTGCGCGGCTTCATGTCCGGCGCCGGGAGTCCCGGCGAAAATTTCCGCCTTGTCCAGAATAGCGGCCAGGGCCGCGGCCCGTTCCACCGCCTCCGCCTGTTCCCAGACCGTATCCGGCGCGGCCGGCTCGGAAAGCTCCGCCCCGCTTTGCGCCGCCAGCCGCAGCAACTCCGCCCCGCCGCGCGATCCTTCTAAATTTGCGGCCGACAAGGCCTGCGTCAAAACCGCCGCCATAGCTAAAGCTACAAGGTTTTTCATTTGAACGCCTCTCCCTTTTTAAGTTAACCGGCTCCGGCCGGTAATTCAGGCCGGGGGCCGGAAATCTTCGTTTCCCGTCAGCGCAGTTTTTTTTCCTTCAGGTATTCTATCAATTCCGCCGGATAATCCGTGATTATGGCGTCCACGCCCCAGCTGACGGCCGTATCGATGTCCTTTTTATCGTTCAAGGTCCAAGGCGCGACCTTGACGCCGGCGGCATGCAGACGGTCCACATCCTCCCTGGTCAGCCAGGTGAACCAGGGGCTTATGAAATCGGCCCGTGAAGTTTTGGCCACCGCCGCCAGGTCGACCAGATCGGCCTCGGTGAGCTGGGAAAGCTTTATCGCGGGCTCAAGCTTCTTGACCGCCCTGAGCGTCCGCCAGTCGAACGACTGCACGATAACGCGCGCCGTCATGCCGTACCTGGCCGCCGTGTCCACAACGAGCTTCGCGAAGGCTTCGGGCTCGGGCGACATCTCCCTCTCGCCCGGAACGATCTTGGTCTCTATATTGAACCTGACTTTGGCGGCCGCGGGCTCGGTGGAATTCTTCACCAGTTCGAACACCTCGGCCAACGAAGGGATCTTTTCGCCGGGACTGGGGACCTGTTTGGGGAATCCCGGGTTCTTAATGGAACCGCAGTCGTATTTTTCAAGCTCTTCGAAGGAAAGCGAGATTATGGGCGTGCGCCGCGACGGTTTTTTACCGTCGGGCCCCAGACACAGCTCCGGATTAACGAATTTTTCGTGCGAAATGACTATGACGCCGTCCCTGGTGACATTCATGTCCATTTCAAGCACATCCACTCCCACGCGCAAGGCCTCCCTGAAAGCGGCAAGAGTATTTTCGGGCCTGGTTCCGCTGGTGCCGCGGTGGCCGTGGACATCTATATGCCCGGTCCTTTCCTGCGCGCTCACGACCGGAACGGCCGCGATCAGAATTGTAAAGATCAGCTTTTTCATAAACCCTCTCCTTAGAGCGCCTCCGCGCACCTGCCCGGACACGATCGAACGGCGCTGCGCGCCTTCACGACGGCATGGCGCCGGCCGGTCAATCGGCCGCGCGCTTATGGTGGATGTTCCAGGTGGAGGCGAACAGCGCGGCGCAGATAACGCAGGCCCCGAGCAGCAGGATGAACCCTCCGTCCCAGCCCCACCTGTCCACGACCTTTCCTATCCCCAGCTCCGCTATAACGGCCCCGAAAACATAACCGAAGAAACCGGTGAACCCCGCGGCGGTCCCGGCCGCTTTCTTCGGCACCAGATCCACGGCGCTCACGCCTATCAGCATGACCGGGCCGTAAATGAGAAAACCGACGGCAAAAAGGGCTATGGAATCCACCGCGAAACAGCCCGGAGGATTCTTCCAGTAGATCCAGACGAATATCGTCACAAGGACCATGTAAATGAACGAGACGGGGCTTCTGCGGCCGCCGAAGAACCGGTCGCTGGCCCAGCCGGCCAGCAGCGTGCCGGGGATGCCCGCTATCTCATAGACGAAGAACTGCCAGCGCGCTATATCCGGAGGGCAGGCTTTGGCGTCCGTCAGATAAGTGGGCGCCCAGTTAAGAACGCCGTAACGCACCACATACACGAAAATATTGGCCACGGCTATGATCCAGAGCGGCTTATTATTAAGGATAAAATTAAAAAAGATCTCTTTGGCGCCCAGCTCCCGCTCCGGGTCCGCCACGCCGGTGTCCGGATGATCGTTCTTATAATCCTCGATCGGGGGCAGGCCGCAGGACTGCGGCGTATCGCGCAAAAAGACCAGCAGAAGCGTCCCCATGCCCAGCGCCAGCAGCGCGGGCACATAAAAGATCACATGGAACGCGAGGCCGGAGCCGAAGGCCCCCCCCACGGCTAACACCGAGGCCAGGGCCATAGCGCCGTTGATCACGGGTCCGACCACGCCTCCGCCCACATTATGGGCCAGATTCCATGTGGCGAACACCGTGCCGCGCTCTTTGTCCGAGAACCAGTGGGTTAGGGTGCGGGCGCAGGGAGCCCAGCCCATGCCCTGGGTCCAGCCGTTGAGGAACCAGAGCGCGAACATCAGGCCCACCGAGCCGGCGACCGTGGGGAAAAGAAGATTGAGCAGGCCCGAAAGAATAAGCCCGGTAGCCATGAAATAGCGCGGATTGGAACGGTCGGAAACATTACCCATTATGAACTTGCTTATGCCGTAGGCTATAGCCAGGCCCGTAGCGATAAGGCCGACATCTCCCTTGGACAGGCCGTAGTCCCTTATCAAATACGGTTTCGCCAGGGAAAAATTATTGCGCACGAAATAAAACAAGGTGTAACCGCTGAAGATGCCGAGCAGCACCTGGCGGCGCAGCCGTTTATATGTGGGAGCGGTCTCTTCTTCCGGAACCGGCCCGATGAAAGCTGCGGGACGATAGATGGAAAACAGTCTTTTAAGCATAGCGCCTCTAAAACCGGATATTGCGCGGCAACGGGCGCGCGGCGGCATCAGCCGCGCAGTATCCCTCCGCTTTTTGTATTATATCAATAGTGGCCTCATTTTAGTAGCCGCAACCCGTTACGGCGGCAAAGCTGCGGCCACGGGCGCGGCGGCCGCCCGCCGAAACCGCCTCTTACGGTCATAACTATGCCTAAAATACTCGTGGTGGAAGACGATCACAACCTTAAGACCCTGATCGAAGCGGTCATGAACAATGCCGGCTATGCCGTGGAACTGGCGGCGAACGGCCTTGAAGCGCTGGAAAAAGCCGGCCGGACCCCTCCGGACATCATTGTTTCCGATGTCATGATGCCTGAAATGGACGGGTTCATGCTGTGCAGAAAACTAAAAAAAGACGGCCTGCTGCGAAAAGTCCCGGTTATCCTATACACCTCCACCGCCGTCACCAACGAAGAGGAAAAACTGGCTCTTGAGCTGGGCGCCGTCAGGTTCGTCTCAAAACCGGCGGGCGTTAAAGCCCTCCTGGCCGCGGTGCAGGAAGAACTGGGAAAGGGCGGAACTTCTCCGCAGCCGCTGTTCAGTCCGGCGGCGGACGAGACGGTGGAACTGGACCGGAAATATCTCCAGGTACTGTCGCGCAAACTGCAATTCAAGGAACAGGAGCTGGAAAAGGCCCGCAAGGACCTCGCGGAAAGCAACGAACGGCTGAGGCGCACCCAGAGGCTGGACTCCATGGGCCAGCTCTCCGGCGGGATAGCCCATGACCTCAACAACCTGCTCGGCCCGATCATCGGCTACGCGGATTTCCTGCGTAAAAGCCTGCCGGCCGGCGACCCGAGGCACGGGGATGTCGACGAAATAACAAAAGCCGCGGAACGGGCCGCCGTGCTTATCCGCCAGCTTTTGGCGTTCAGCAGAAAGCAATTTTTCGAAGTTAAAGTGGTGGATCTCAACAGTATCGTGAATAATATCGGCGCGATGCTGCAGCGGGCGATGGGGGAACAGGTGCGCATAGTTTACGCCCTGGACCCGGCCGGGGCGCTGGTGAAAGTTGACGCCGGACAGATGGAACACTGCCTGGTCAATCTCGTCGTCAACGCTCGCGACGCCATGCCTCGGGGCGGCACGCTGACGATAGCCACCTCCTCCTGCGTCACGGTCTCGGATACGGGCGCCGCGGGCGGCGGACCCGCGCCAGGCCGCTATGCCCTGCTGACAGTCAGCGATACCGGGCGGGGCATGGATGAAGCGACTCTCGGAAGGATCTTCGAACCGTTCTTTACCACAAAAGCGCTCGGCATGGGGATAGGCCTGGGGCTTTCCATGGTTTACGGGATAGTCAAACAAAGCGGGGGAGATATCCAGGCTGAAAGCAAACCCGGCGCCGGCTCCGTTTTTAGGATCTATCTGCCGCTTGTGAGCGGAACGGGGGAGCAGCCCTCCGCCAAACCGTCGCCATTGTCCAAAAAAGGCTGGCTGCTGCTCGTGGAGGACGATAAATCCATGCGCAGGATAGCGGCGAGGGTCCTGTCCGGGGCGGGTTATACGGTTATGGAGGCCAGGGACGGGAAAGAGGCGTTAAAACGCCTTGAAGAGAGCCACTCCGGCATAACGGTGCTGATCACCGATATGGTCATGCCGGAAGTCGACGGACTTACCCTTTCCATGGAAGTTCTCGCGAAGTATCCTCACATAAGGATCTTGTGCATGTCGGGGTACGTGGACAAGGAAGAAGAATTTTCCCGGGTGCTGGGTTCGAAGGCCGATTATCTGCAGAAACCTTTTTCGCCCGATACGCTCCTGGAAAAAGTTAAGAATCTCGTGGCTCCGGACGCCCCCGGCGCCTCTACCGGACAGGGTTGAATGCCGCAAAACAGGATCTTATTTCTTCTCCGGTCAGGCGGCGGTACCTGCCGGGCTGAAGTTCGCCCAGTTTAAGGCCGCCGAAAGCGATCCGTTTCAGTTTGACGACCTCGTGGCCGAGGGCCCCGAACAGCCTGCGGATCTCGCGGTTCTTTCCTTCGGTCAATTCGACCGTCAAATGGGACTCCCTGCCGCTGATCTTGCGCGGAGTTATCCTGGACGGTTTCAACAACTCGCCAGCATCCATGATCCCCTCCCCGGCCTTGCGCAATTCTTCCGGCGTGACGCGCCCTGCCGCCGTCACCGCGTAAACGCGCGGGATGGCGTTGGCGGGGTCGGTCAGGAAGGCGGAAAAGCGGGTGTCGTTGGTAAGGATCAATAAACCGGTGGACGCCATATCCAGGCGGCCCGCCGGATGAAGTTTGCGCAGCTCGGGCGGCAGCAGGTCGAACACGGTGCGCCTGCCTTTTTCATCCGACCTGGTGGTGACCACGGAGCCGGGCTTGTTGAGCATGATCGCCAGCCGTTCATCCCGGGCCACGGGTTTACCGTCGACGGTAAAGCTGTCGGTTTCAGGCGTGACCCGGCACATAGGGTCCCTGACGGTCCGCCCGTTGACCCGCAAACGGCCGGCAAGGATCCATTCCCTGGTCCGGCTGCGGGAAGCCGCGCCCAGTTTCGACAGGGCGCGCTCCAGCGGAACCTTTCCGGGATCTTTGTCCATTGCTTATAACAACGGGTTGGAGATCAGGCCGTCGGCCAGTTTGGGCTCGAACCAGGTCGACTTGGGCGGCATCACCTGGTTGTCGTCGGCCACGGCTATCAATTCCTCAAGCGAGGTCGGGTGCAGGGCGAAGGCGGCTTTCATTTCCCCGGAATTAACGCGCTTTTCAAGCTCTTTGAGCCCGCGGATGCCTCCGACAAAATCCACCCGGGTGGATTTTCTCAGGTCCTGTATGCCCAGCATCTTATCCAGCACCAGGTCGGAAAGCACGCTGACATCCAGCGCCTTCACGGGATCCTCGCTCTTCGAAGGGGTCGGCACGGTCGGCTTCATAAGATACCATTTGGCGTCCAGATACAGGCCGAATTCGCGGACCGCGGCGGGGTTGGCCTGGCCGCTCACTTCCCTGACCGAAAACTTCTCCCGGAGCTTGGCCAGGAACTCTTCCGGGGTCATGCCGTTAAGGTCCCTGACCACGCGGTTATAATCCCAGATCTTCATCTCGTCCACCGGGTAAGCCACGGCGAGATAGGTGTTATAAGGCTCGGTCCCGGTATGGGCCGCGCCGCGCACGCCCATCATGTATTTTTTTATCCTGGAAGCGGCGGCCGAACGGTGATGCCCGTCGGCTATATAAACGGCCTTTTGTTTTTCAAACGCGTCCACAATAACCCTGATCTCCGCTTCGTTATCCAGGACCCAGAGGGTGTGGATCACGCCGCCGGCCCCTTCGACGGAAAATTCGGGGATCTCGTGCGCTTTTTTCTTGATTATAGCGTCCACTTCCGGGATCTGCTTGTAGGCGATAAGCCCGGGGCCCGTCTGGGCTTTTACGAACTTTATCTGATTGACCCTGTCGTCTTCTTTCACGGGCCGGGTGAATTCGTGCTTGCGGATGCGGTTGGAATCGTAGTCGTCGATGCACGCTCCGACCACAAGGCCGGTCTGCACATGCGCCCCCATCTTAAGCCGGTAGACATAGAAACAGGGCTTGTTCTCGCGGATCAACACGCCGGTATCCAGCATCTTCTGGAAATTTTCAGCCGCTTTCCTGTAAACGGCCTCGGAATAAACATCCGTGCCTTCCGGCAGGTCTATCTCCGCCTTGGAAACATGGAGAAAGCTTAAAGGCTTGCCGGCGGCCATTTCGCGCGCTTCTTTTGAATCCAGCACATCGTAAGGCGGCGCTATCACATCCTGCGCCTTGCCTTTCGCGGGCCTGATGCCGTAAATGGGATTGAACAATGGAAGTTTGGACATATGATCACCTTCTCATTACATGGAATATCGTTACGAACGGCGGCCAAAACTCCTTATGCCGGACAGGCTCCCAACTTGTCCCCGTTGACGGCGTTGACCGCTTTACCCGTCAGCAGATAATCGGCTATCTGCTCGGCGGCCTGCCGCGCCACGGTCACCTGGGCGTCCTTGGTGGAGGCGGCTATATGCGGCGTGGCTATGACATTTTCCAGGCCGAAGAAAATGTGCTCCGTGGCCGGTTCCTTAGCATACACATCGCACGCGAGACCCGCTATCCAGCCGCTCTGGAGGGCTTCTTTTATATCGGCCTCGACCATAATGCCGCCGCGGGCGCAATTGATAAGACGCACGCCCTTTTTCATTTTGGCTATGGCCGCCTTGTTTATCATGCCCTTGGTGGCCGGGTTGATGGTCACATGGTAAGTTATAAAGTCGGATTTGGCGTACAATTCATCCAGGGAGACCATAGTTACTCCCAGTTCCCGGGCGCGCTCGGCCGTCATAGCCGGGTCGAAGGCCAGCACGGTCATCCTCAGGCCCCGCGCGCGGTCCGCGACCACGGCGCCGATGTTTCCGCAGCCCACCACGCCCAGCGTCTTGCCGGTTATTTCCACGCCTTCGAATTTTTTCTTCTCCCATTTGCCGGCGTGCGTGGAGGCGTTGGCCTGCGGGATATGGCGCGCCAAAGCCAGCATCATGGCGACGGCGTGCTCGCCGGTGGAAACGGTATTGCCGAAAGGCGTGTTCATCACCAGCACTTTTTTCTCGGAACAGGCGGCCACATCTATGTTGTCGACCCCGGAACCGGCGCGGGCCACCGCCTTCAGATTTTTGGCGGCTTCTATGATCTCGCGGGTGAGAGTGGTAGCCGAACGCACTATTATCGCGTCGTACTGATCGGCGCAGGCCTTAAGCTCCTCGGGCTTCATGCCGGTCCTGACCACCGGTTCGAGGCCCCTTTCTTTGAGCACTTTTTCACAAAGAGCGTCCGCTTTATCTGCGATCAAAACTTTTTTCATTTTATTGTCTCCTTATTTGTCGCACCCCGCACTTGTCGCACCCCGCGCGATACACATGCGCGGGGCGGATTACCCGCCGGACCTCTTAAGGAAGTCGGTCCGGTGCTCCACGAGGGGAACTATGTTCCCCTTCGTCGCTCGTTTTTCGCGCCATT
>JBAYJD010000040.1:0-29431 GCA_041665305.1 Elusimicrobiales bacterium | reverse complement strand
TGGATAAAAAACTAAGTTTTGGGGTATGTTGATAATCAGAACAAGGGGGGCCAAAACTGAAGCCGAATGTCGACTTCAGGTGAACCCGGCGAAATACCGCCAGGATTCAGTTTTTCAAAATTGGCGCGGTCAAGGGGATTCGAACCCTTGGCCGCGGACGTAAAACGGCGGCTTATGGATTTTTGAAGTCTTTACGGGGCGATTGAGGGGATCGTTGAAAATATCGCGAAGCCGGAACCCGCTAAATCCTATAATGATCGTATGCCGATTAAAAATATCCGGCGCCTCCGGCGGGGCCTGAAAGCCAGCGTACTGGTTTTTTTAGCGCTCCCCTGGTTTATTCTGCGGGCCGGGGCCCAGACGGCGCAGGTTTCCACCGCGCCTGTCCGTATTGAGAAGATCGTTTTCAGGGGCAACCGAACGGTGGAAAAACTTTTGCGCGGACATCTGCCTTTTTCCGAAGGAGACCCGCTGGGGCCTTCGGCGTTGAAGGACGCCCGAACCGGTCTCTGGGATATGCGGCAGTTCAAACAGGTCGAAGTTTCCTCCTGCGCGGTCCCGGGCGGGAACGCGGAAATTGACATAACCGTGGCCGACGGCTGGTATCTTGTCCCTTTCCCGTTCTTTTCCGGCGGGTCCGGCGGCGGACGCGGGGGGCTTGTCCTGTTCGCGAAGAATGTTTTCAAGCGGGCGGAATCCATTATGGCCTCGGCTGCTTCCGGGTCCGCAGGTTCCAGTTACGCGCTGGCTCTCCGGCTGGAAAGATTGTCCTTCGGCGCGGCCGTCCGGCGCCGGGAGGCGACCGAGCGGCAATATGCAGACGGAGCCTTCAGCGCGAGTTCCGGCTTCGGCTCACCGCCTGATGCTAGGGAGCCTTCCAGATACGGGGAGATTTCGGACAGTTATAAGAAGACCACGGAGGAAACAACCTTGTCTATGGGTTTTCCGCTTACCGGAGGCCCCGCCGGCGGGGCCGGGCTGTCCGCGGCCTTCGGCTGGGAGGCGGCCAGGCTGGCTTACTCGGCGCCCGCTCCGGTACTTCCGGCGGATGCCGGGCGCCAGGGCCAGGCCTTTATTTCCCTCAGGTCCGGACGCGCCGGCGCGGGCGCGGCTGAAGCGATAGGGGCTCTCTTCGGCTTCGGCCTGGCGGACATGGAAAGGCGGCTTGCGCCCCTCCCCGTACATAGTTTTACTTCAGGCGCCGAGGTTTCCTATCACAAGGGGGCCGCGTGGACGGGTTCTGACTTTAATTACGGCTATTTCCTGGCCCAGTGGGAGTCGACGCTGACCTGGGGAACACACCGCAGTCTTTCCCTTCGTCTGGCTGGCGGGAACGGCAGCGGCCTTCCGCCGAACCGCCTTCCGGCTACCGGGCGCGTAACGGGACTCTCCGGCAATTACGCCAGGGAGTTCCGCGGAAACTCAGCGGCCGGAGCCAGCCTGATCTATTCCCATCCGTTCCGTATAACCCGGAGAGGATTGTGGCAGGGGGCATTGTTCGCGGAGACGGCCCGCGCATGGGCCGGCCAGGCGGCCGGGGTCAAGACCGGCGCCGGGGCGAGCTTCTGGTACAAGTTCTGGAGATTTCCCCTGCCTCTTGGCTTTTCCTATACCTATTCTTTTGACGATCGGGATTCGCAGCTGTCTGCCGCCCTGGGTGGAAGATTCTAATTCGGGACACCCTGTCCGAATTAAATATACTGTCCCGGATTTAGGTCCATTACAGAGCCTCCGGCGCTGCTGGTGCTCTCGGTCCCTGATACGGAGATCGTTCCCCGGTGCGGAGAAACTCCGCCCGAGTCCGGCTCGATCCTGGACCCTTCGGTTTCCTGCCGCGGATACCAGGACTACAGGGAGCTGGAACTGTCGGCCTTCATGTTCACGAGGCCGGACTACCTTCTGGGAATAATTTCTCTCCCGATCCCTTCCCGCTGATCCTCAGTGTTTAAGGAAGCCTCTCAGCAGTTTCTCCACGCCCTGCTTGATCGCCGGCTGGTCCACTATGGATTTTATGTCCGGCTTGGCGGAGGGGTTGGAGAAAGTGCCTTTGACATTGATAACTACCGGCGCGCCCGTCTTTATGCCTTCCTTGAGCGTGGTGTTTATCTTTATATCCAGGGTTTCGGCGGGCAGGTTTATGCCGCCTGTAGATGAGGCGTCGGCCACATCGGAGTTCATGTCGGACCTTTGTATTTTCATATTCCCGTCCTGGAACAGATAATCGCCCGTGATCTTCGTGTAGCTTATGTTATTGAAGTCCGGCAGAGGCAGGCCTTTTACCAGTTTGGAGGCTTTTTGAAGTATGAGGACCGGGTAAAGGGCCACTTTGGCCGCCTTGAAGCTTTGCGCGAATTCGTAAAGGTTGGAGAATTTGCCGCCTTCTATATCGAAGGAGGCCGTGCCCGAGAGCTTCAGGTCCTCGGCGATGTTCCTGAGGTCGTATTTGAAGACGGCGTTATTGCCCAGGAAGTTGGGGTGCTCTATCCTGCCTATCTGCGCCTTTCCGGCCAGGTCGAAGCAAAAAGGCTTGCCGGCCGTCGGCGTTTTTCCCTGCGCCGCAGTCCGGCCTTCCGGCCCGGAGGCCTGGGAAGCGGGAAGCGCTTTTATCACGATCCTTGCCAGCGTCAGGTCGAGCGCCGCGCGGGGGTGGTCCGTCCAATTCCTGACCGAGAAATTCACCTTCAGGTTCTCCCCGTCCAGTTCCCCCGTCATGGGGCCCGAAGTTATCTGGTCGTTTGAAAAGGACAGCGCGCCTTTGAAGGCCGACAGCGTCCTGTCCGCGAATTTTGCTCCCAGGTCCGAGAAGGAGGCGCCGCCCGAAAGCGACATTTTGGAGGAGTAAGCGTATTTCAGATCGGCCCCGGCTTTTCCGCTAAGGGCATAGTCCTTCAACATCGGAAGCATATCGGCGGCCCGTCCCAGGTCGGTATCCTGTATCTTAATTGCGCCGGAGGCTTTGAGCATCTTGGCGTAATCTATGTCCGCGCTGCCCTCCGCTTTGACGGGCCCGGAGGCCAGGGTAAAGGACTTGAGGTTCAGCGAGCCCGGCCTCAGGCCGGCTTCGGCGGTAAGGCCGACGGCGGGAATCTTAATGCCCCCGGGCAGCGCCGGGAAGGTCTTCGCGGCGTCGCTGGTGTTCATTTGCGGGAGCTGCGCCTTCAGCGCGGCTGAAAAAGCGTAGTCGAACGCGGGGGCCCAGGCCAGGCGGCCTTTTAACGAACCTTGCGCGATCCCCGTCTTTATCTCCAGAGTTCTGAAGACCAGGTCTTTCGCGGTCATCTTGAAGTCGCTCCTGACGGACATAGCCGGGAGAAGTATCCCGGGCGGCATGGCGGGGTAGAACCGCTTCAGGTCGCCGCTGGAAAATTCCTTTACATTCAGCGCCAGCCGGGCGTCCGGCTCAAAATAATCGGTCAGGTCCCCGCTGAACTCGCATTTTACGCCGCCCATGGCGAAGCGGCCTTTTTCTATCGCGGCTTTGGCTTTCTCAAAGTTCCAGCCGGCAAGCTCGGCCCTGCCTTTGACATATAGCGGAAATTCGCCTTTTAAAAAAGCGGTCTTAAGGCCCAGTTCAAAGCCGGCTTCCACCGGAAAAGGTTCGTCGCCGGAAAGCGAACTTATATCCAGATCTATTTTTTTCAGGACCACCGTCATGGAATTGTCCAGGTTCCTGTATGACAATTCCGAATCCTTCACGCTGACGGCGGAAATGTCCAGGGTCATAGGCGCGGCCCCGGAGGGCGCCGCTTCCTTTCCGGCTCCGGGTCCGGCCGCCGGGGCCAGAAGGTCGGAGAAATTGAAAGCATCCGGTTTTACCTGCGCAATACGCAGTACCAGCCCTTCGGCGCTTAAAGAGTTTATCTTAACTTCTTTCCTGAGCAGGGCTCTGAAAGAGGGGCGTACGCCGATGCTCCGGGCTGTGAAGAACTCGCCCTTTTTAAAATCTGGATATTCGGAAACGGCCAGTCCCTCCAGGCGTATGCCGCCCAGGCTCAGGGAAGCGTCCGCCAGGCGGATCTCGCGGTTGAGGTTCCTGGAGGCGAATTCAAGCGCGTATTTTTTTATTCTTTCGGGGGTAAGATAAAGTTTAAGGGCGACAAAGGCCAGAAGGCCCGCCGCGAGGAGGGCTATCCCGGCGTAAACGACCGATCTCACTGTTTTTTTCATGGTTTTTATTATACCGCTCCACGAAGGCGCGTTCAAGCGCCTGGCATTATTTCGGGAAAGATTGTACTATTTCCATAATTCAGCGGTATCACGAGACCCGGAGGACAACATGAAACTGATCGCAGCCGTGCTTTGCCTGACAGCCGTTAACTGTTCCGCCTCGGACATTTCCGGAAAATGGACCGGCCAGGGCGAGTGGAGCTATCACGGTTCAGGCGACCATTGCTATATGAGCCTGAGTTTTGAGGAAGGGGAGGATTATCTTGTCCGTAAAGGCGGCTATTTCGACTGTTCGGCCGTCGGCATGGAGATAGAGCCCGCGCGATACAAAAAACAGGGGGCCCGCCTTTTAGACCAGGATGGGGAGGTGATCGGCTCCTATGAAAACAATGTGATCAGGATCAAGGAACCCGACACCGACAACCTGGAGATCTTCACCACGATAACGATCAGCGGGCTGCATTTCGATTATTACGAGGTCTGGCAAAAAAAGGACGGAACCGAGATCTACAACATCCGCGGCCGCCTATTTAATTCCGGTGACGGTATACTTAGTAGCGGCGCGGCCATAGGCAGCTATACCGTTGCGTGAATGTAAAAGGAGAAAACGATGACGGACCAAAAATATGTATTCACCGCCAGCCGGCTGACCGCCGGGAATTTATTGTTTCCGGTGAGCATTGAAGTGACCCCCGAGCGGGTCACGCGGATAAAGCCGAGGCTCTTCGGTTCCGACGAGGAAAGTATTTCCATTTCCAAAGTGGCCTCCGTCAACATTCAGACCGGGTTAATGTGGTCCGCGATCCGCATCGATTCCACTGGAGGGAGCAACCCTATTCTGAGCCACGGGCACCGTAAAGCGGATGCGCGGGCCATCCGCGATCTGGTGGAACGGCTTCAACAGTGCCCGGCGGCGCCTGCCGTGGTTTGACGAATAATCCGGTATTTAAGCATTGTTTCCGGCTTGCAAATAAAGCCGGGCCGACCGTCCGGCCGGAAGGACTTGCAGTCTTTGACAGATGTGCATGCTGTCCCGGAATTCAGTAGGCGGTCCCCAGGAATTTCGCCAAAGAGCTGTATTCGTACGCGCAATGGGGGCCTGGAACGAGCTTGAATTCGACATTTTTGTGCAGGCCCCGGCCGATCTCATAAAGGGTTTTGTTCCCCTCGGAAAGTCCCAAAAGATCGTCGGTATTTGCGGAAATATAGATGTCGCCCGGCAATGCGGGGATCTCGCCGAACAATTTTAAGGAATTATATTTCTTCCACAGTTCGGCGCTCGGGTATTCCTGTCCCAGCCAGGAAACCAGAATATTCTGAACGGCCGCGGGTTCTATCGAGTTGTTCCTGTGCCGTTGGATATAGGACTCTATTTCTTCTTTGGCGGAATAAGGCCCGATCGGCGCCACGGCGGCGCATAAGATCGCGGCTTTTTGATAGGGCAGGTCCTTATTCCCTAAAGCCAGGGCCAGGATCGAATTGATCCCGCCCATGGATTCGCCCAGGATGATCCTGGAATTGACGGGACCGTAACCGATGGAGATAAGATTTTTTTCCACTGCCGATTGAATACCGTTGTAAACTTCTATCAGGGGGCGTTTGGCGTCGGAGGAAAAATCTTTTAAAAGCCAGATCGGACCGAAGGAGATCGTGACGAAGGTCGGGGGGCGTAAATTCTGGCGTTTCCACTCATTCCTTAATTTCGTAAAAACATCCCACTTGATCCAGGTTTTGGCGTCGCGGCCTCCGGCGTGAAGGTGATAGACCAGGGTGTCTTTGCTGGAGTCGGGAAAGGAATATATGCATGTTTCAGCGTTATAACCGTCAACTTGCATTTCGTAGCATGACTGCCGCAGATCTCCCGGTACCGCGAATAAGATCTGCGGAAAAACCAAAAAACTGATAATTAAGCCCAGAACTTTGGTCAAGGCACCTCCTTCGAAATACCTGCGCTGTTCATGCTTCCTGCGTTCATAGTATCGCACATGCCCGGGTTCCGTGCAAGGGCACAAAGGGCAAAAATATCGAGGCAAACGGCCCGGCGGAAGGCCCGTCTGGAACCGTTGCGGGAATATCCGGCCGGAATTTGCTGTAGAAGAAGCTGAAAGACCGGACTCCGGCGGCAAAAAAATTATATCATGTATGCAGTGGTGATTTGGGAGCTTGGTAATAAGGGGGAGCGCACCGAAAACGGGCGTTTCCTTTTCGTTTTACCGGGCGCTGTCAGGCTGGAAGGAGCGAGGACAAATATGGCGCGAATACTCATAATCGATGACGACCAGAATGTGAGGAGCCTGCTCTCCGAGATTTTCCTGGCTCTTGATCCGAAACACGAGATCTTTACGGCCGTCGACGGCCTGGAAGGCGTGCTGTTGGCGAAGAAAGAACTCCCTGATGTGATAATCACGGATGTGGATATGCCGAACATGAACGGCTATGGGGTATGCAGGCAACTCCGGATGGACCCGCGCACGATGAAAACCCCGATCCTGATGCTGACCGGACAGAACGACCTTGCGGGCGCAATAGAAGGCATGAACTGCGGCGCGGACGACCACATTACCAAGCCTTTCAATGTCGACGAAGTCGCCGCCCGCCTCCAGGCCCTTCTCCTGCGCGGAAAATAAGCCAAATCCCGGTCCGCCCGCCTCAAAAAACAAGCCCCTGTCGAACCCAGAGGCTTGTGCGGTAGGTTATATACCGGGGGTTACGTCCACGGAATAGTACGAGTACGATTCGTCGCTTACCTGCCCGTCAGTGTCGTAAGAGGAGTACCTTTTAATGATGGCGCCTTTTGCCTTGCGATATGTCGTTATCGATTTTGTAACGGCGTAGGGCTCATAATCTATGGAAACCACTTCGGCGGAGGGGAAAGTTACCGCATCAAGAAGCCTGTACCCGAAAGATAATTTGACCAGCGCTACGGTTCTCTTGTCCATGTTTTCAAAAAAAGCCGGAGTCGCGCTGTTACAGCCTTTTATGCGGTAACAGTCAAAAATGTCCACGTTGACGCCGTTGAACGACGGGCTTTCCACCGCGGTCCCTACTAAAAGTCCCGCTTCCAATACCCCGGGGTTGGCCCTGTCGGCGACGCGCCCTGCGTGCCAGCCTGTCAGGTCTTGTTTTGTAGCAGGGACGCCCTGGTCAAAAAGGTTTTTTATTTCTTCGAACGGCGTTGCGGCCTGCGTGGCTTTTGATGGAAGGGGCGTAGTAACCTCAGCGCCGCTCGTGTTCTCCTGCGCTTGCAGGCTCTCCAGGGCGGAGGTGCAATATCCGGTCCGTGCCGTGAGTATCGTTACGGCGATTATTCCTAATAGTTTCGTCATATGTCGTCTCCTGACTGTTATGGTGCGGCATTTACTCATGTATAACAGTTTACAAACTCAGCGGGCATGGTAATAGAAGCGAAGGACCCATCCGGCTGAAGGCAAAGGACCCACTGGCGGCTGGGCCTATGGAGCCACAGCAGCCACAAACTTTTAAGGAAACGGCAGGCCTGCAAGTTCGCGGGCGTGCCGGGGGTGTGGGGCTGCCGGGTACGCTATCGTCCGCACCGCGGCCGCGCTACACCAGGTTCGGCGCTTGCGTAAGGCGCATAACTTGAGATAAGCATACTGTCCCCGGGCTTAAAAAAATGCTATTTATATATAAGTCGTGCGTCCGCGGATCCTGCCGCGGACATCAATATACCAAAGCGAGTACTGGAACCTATGCTAAAAAAAACAGTGGCGTATTTCTCGGAATTCAAGGTCCTCAAGACCGCGAGCCGGGATTTCTGGCTGACCAATGCTATACAGTTCATGGATGGGCTGGCGTATTTCTCGATGATAAACATCATCACGCTTTACCTCAGCCTTAATTGCGGTTTTAACGATATGCAGTCGGGCGCGTGGGTGGGTATCTTCACGCTCTATATCACCGCATTCGTGCTGGGCGTGGGCTCGATCTGCGACGCTATCGGCATGCGCAAAAGCTTTTTTATCGCGGCGGGCTCCCTGTGCCTGGCGCGCGGAGGCATGGGGCTGGCGCCGATGTTCCTCAAGGGCGCCGCGCTGCAATACACCGTCATGTCCCTGATCCTGCTGCTTTCGTTCGGCACGGCCTTCATGGTCACGGCCATTCCGGTGGGGGTGCGCCGCTTCACCACCAAGGACAACCGCTCCACCGGGTTTAATGTCTATTACCTGCTGATGAACGTGGGCGCGGTGCTGGCGGGCTTCGCCGTCACCGACGGCTTCCGGAACTGGCTGGGCGAGGTCAAAGGCAACCTGGCCATACTCGTGTTCGGCGGCGTCATGGCGGCCTGCTGCTACTTCGCTTCGACCTTTATAGACGAACACAACTACGCCGATGAAAGCGAGCGCACCCACGTCGATCTGACGCGCCGGCCGCTCGCCATTTTCAGGGAAGTGTGGAAGGAGAGCGCGTTCCTCAAGCTTATCATGTTCCTGGCGCTCACCCTGGGCGTGCGCCTGGTGTTCACGAACCAGTTCCTCATCATGCCCAAGTATTACACCCGCGTGATGCATTCCGACTTCGCGCTAGGCCTGGCCAACTCCATAAACCCCGTCATCATAGTGGTGGGCTTGATCCTGCTGATCCCCGTCATACAGCGGTTCTCCACTTTCAAGCTGATAGTGGTGGGGATGTCCGTGTCGGCGGTGTCGCTGCTGTTCATGGCCGTGCCCGCCCGCTGGATGATAGGCCTGCCCGGAGTGCACAACCTTTCGCAGGCCTATCTGTTCGTGATCGTGGCGCAGATCGTGGTCTTCGCGTTCGGGGAACTTATCTTTTCTCCGCGGTTCACCGAGTATATTTCGGTGGTCGCGCCCAAGGAAAAGGTGGCTTCGTATATGGGCCTCTCCGCCCTGCCGATGTTCATAGCGAAACCGATAAACGGCTTCATCAGCGGCATCCTGGTCTCCGGCTACTGCTACGACGGGATCCGCGCCAAAATAGATTCCGGCAACATCGCCTACGGGCATTCGCCGGAGTTCATGTGGATGCTGTATCTGATCGCCGCCGTGCTCAGCCCTGTCGCGGTGCTGGCCATGCGCCATGTCCTCAACGCGGAACGGCCCCAGCCCAAGCATGAGGTGCACGATATCCCGGAGTCCATCTCCAGCGAGCCGGACCAGGCCATGGAGGGGTCCGCCGACCGACACTAAGGAAACTATTATGAAAAAATATCTGCCTATCATCAAAGACGCGGCTGTTCTGCTGCTTGTCTCTACGATGTTCGTCACGCTGTGCAACATGTTCTTCAAATCGCTCAAGAAGACCGTGGACGCCGACCCCGTCGTCACAGCCATGCTCCAGAACAATCTCTCCGCCGCGCGGGAATTGCTGGGCGACAAGGGTTTTGCCGCCTCCAAGACGCCGTATCCCTCGCTTGAGGCCTATCAGCATGCCCGTCTGGAGCTGCCCGATGATTTCGGCCGCACGCCGCTGATGTGGACGGCTTATGTCAATATCTCCGGAGAAGAGCGCCTGAAGAAGGCGGACGCCGAACGCGCGCCTTTTGCCGAGTTCTTTATCAAAAGCGGCGCCGGGCTCGACACGCAGGACAAGGACGGCTGGACCGCGCTCATGTGGGCCTCTTGGAGCGGCCTGACTTCGGTGGCCGGCAAGCTGGCCGAGGCCGGCGCCTCCCTAGCTCCCGCCGACCGGCAGGGCAACACCGCCCTGATGCTTGCCGCCATGCGCGGCAATTCCGACATAGTGCGGCTGCTTATGGACAAGAGGGCGGATCGTTCCGCCGCGGATAAGCGCGGCAAAAAAGCCGTGGATCTGGCGCGCGAAGGCCTTGCGGCGTATTCGGATAAAAAACAGTCCTACGATAAGATCCTGGCGCTGCTGGACAAATAAGCCGGAGCGTCCGTCGGATACCCGGAGGCAAGATCATGAAAGAACTGAACTGGCGGCTGCTGCTGCTCGGCGGATTGTTGTGCGCCGTGGCCGCGGCCGCGACCCCGTATGTGACGCTGAAGCTAGGGCAAAGCGTGGACCTGACCATGGGCGGGATGTTCCTGGCCGCCTATGTGCTGGGTAAGCGGATGGAGGGGTCCGCGCTGGCCGTTGAGCTTAACATCATCCAGACCATGATAGGCCTCGTGTCCAGCATCGCCTTCATGGTGGTGATCCTCGCCGCTTTCTACTACATCCAGAATGTTTTCGGCCGCAATATCGGCTTTAACCTGACGACCTGGCAGATGTTCCTCTGGCTGCTGGTCTCCGCCAACCTCGGAGTGTTCATGGGAATATTCCCGAGGGGCTCCATCCTGAAGGACCACTCCATCCCGTGGCCGGGCAGCAAGGCCACTTTGAGCGTGGCGCAGACGCTGACCGACCCCAAGGCCAACGCCTCCACCAAGACCAGGCGCGATGTGCTGCTGGTCAGTACCGGCGCGGCAGGCTTCCTGACCTTCCTGCGCGACGGGCTGGGCGTCCTCAGCCCCATCGTAGGCAATCCGGCCCTGAACATCGCTCTCGGGCCCGAGTTCGCGGCCTTAGGCATAGGGATGCTGGTGCCCCTCTCCGTGGGCCTTTCCGGCCTGCTGGGAACCTGGATGGTCAGCGCCTTCGGCGAGACGGCGGCCAAGTACTCCGCCCTTTCCGGCGTCGCCCGGGAGAACTTCGACAGCTGCCTTAACACCCTCAACTCCGTGGGCGGCCTGGAGGGCGCGCAGAAGGCGCAGGCGATGGACTTTCTGAACGCCGCCTGCGGCAAGGCCGCGGAATTCGCCGGCGCCTCTTCCCACTTCAAGTATGTGGTGCAGTGGATGATGTGGCCGGCCACGGCCATGATGATCGCCGCCGCGCTCACCAGCGTGCTCATCCCGATAGTCCTCCATTTCCTGCACAGGGACAAGGTCAAGTTCGAGAAGCACGAGTTCAAGTCCCTGGCCGACGAGGAGATACCGCTCTGGTGGACCGTTACGGGCATCTCCGTCACCGTGACGCTTCTGGTCTGGATGACCAGTGCCTGGTTCTCCATGCCCTGGACGGAGGTGCTGCTGGCGGTCGCCATCCAGCCCGTCCTGATCATCGCCGGCCTGCGCGTGCTGGGCATCACCGGTTCCGGCCCGGTCTCGTTGATGGCCAACGCCACGCAGTTCCTGTTCGGCCTGCTCTGGCCGGCCCAGATCAGGGCCAACCTTACCGCCGCCTATGTCAGCGCCAACCCGCAGGGCACCTCGGAGAATGTCGTGCCGTCGTTCTGGGTGGCCCAGCGCCTGGGCGGCAAGTTCAAGACCTTGATCCTGGCCCAGCTGCTGGTGGTCCCGATCGGCGCGCTGTTGACGCCTTTCATGTTCAACATGCTGGAGCGCACCTACGGCATAGGCCTGAACCCCGGCCAGCTCGCCGCCCCTACGGGCCTCAAGATCGCCACGCTCGCCATCGTAATGGAAAAAGGCCTGTCCTTCCTTCCGCACGGCGCGTTGCGGGCGTCCATCATCGCGATTTTTATAGGCGTTTTCTTCGAGTTGCTGCTCGCGTTCAAAAAGACCAATGAGAAGGGCCACGAGGTGAGCCGCTTCTGGATGGTCCCGATCCCCGCCGCCCTGGGATTCGCGCTGATCCTTCCGGCCACGCTGAACATCGGCATGGCCCTCGGCAGCGTGATCTCGGCCGTCTGGCAGCGCTTCTCCCCTGACGAAGGCGGGGCGTTCGCTCAATATGCGACCCCCCTGGCCTCCGGCCTGGTGGCGGGAGAGGCGATGATGGGCTCGATCCTGCTTCCGGCGATGGCGGCGTTGATGGAACTGGTTAAGTGATAGCGGGCTTATTGATCGCAGGCCCAGGAATCGGCCTGTTCCCAGTCGGGCAGGAGCGGGCCGAAAGCGACCCTGACGCATTGCCGGCCGTCTGCAAGCCGGGCCAGGGTATACCAGCGGTTCAGGAATCCAGCGTCCGGGTCGAATCTGAAGGTCAGTTCGAAGACCCGCAGGGAAGTGAAGTTCCGGTCCAGGCCGCTGTGCGCAAATGTCAGGTCGGAACGCGGCACGACCCTTAGTTCCCCGTCCGCGACGCCCGCGCTGAGGTATTCCTTCAGGGGCATGGTGGTTAAAGACAGGACCGGGGTTCCCAGTATCGTTCCGCAGTCGCGACGGCAGGCCGTGGTAGGAGCGCTTGACACGGCGTCGGCCCAGGACACCCCGTCCTCGGTAGCGGACAACTCAAAATCCCCGGATATATTTTCTCCCACGCGCGCCGCCGCGAGGACCTCCCCGCGGTCAGGAGCGTAGGCCGCCAGCCAGAGGCGCGGCGCGGCTCCCGGGGCCTGGGCCGCTTCGGTGAAGGCCAGCAGCAGCGAGCGCCCCGTGGAACCGAACGCGGCCGCAGCGCAACCGCTGGAACCGGACACTTCCTGGAACTCGCCAGGCCCCAATCCGCTGAAATGCACCCCGTGATCGTCGAACACCCAATAGGTGCGGGTCATGTCCGGGTCGTCTCCCGGCAGCGGCATCATCAGCAGTTGAAAGGCCTGTCCGTTCCGGACGCAGGGCAGCGCCTTCGCGGCCGTGGAGCGGAAAAGCTCAAAGGGGGAGATTCGGAAACCCGGGTCCACCCGGTCGAGAGCCGCGGCCGCGAGCCGCCGCTTGACATCGTCCGGCGCGCAAAGCAGGCGCCGGAAGACCGGACGGGACAGCGCCGCCAGGAGCCCTTGGCGGGGTAAGGCTCGCACCGCAGTGAAGGCGACCTCGGGCAGGACGCGCCGCAGCCTGGTTGCGGCTTCAGCCGCCTCCGGAGACCGGACCCGGCTCTGGATGACCGGGGACGCCGCCGTCACGGCGGAGTGCAGCGTCGGCCAGCAATATATGATCATGCAGGCCCCGGCTACAAGCAGCGACAACACAAGCCAGGAGCGGCGCAAAGACGCCACCATCCCGAAGCTCTGGACCGGCCTTCCCTCATCGTCGTGCCCCATCATTTTGTCGAATCGGACGAGCGGCGCCTTGATGAGGCGCAGGCGGTGGAGCAGCGGACTTAGGCTGAAGGCGATCTCAAAGGCCGCCCAGGAGAGCATCGACCAGGCCATGAGCAAAACCGTCAGTACGGTCATGATGTTGCCCCAGCCGCCAGTGGAGAAGAGCTCAAGCACGCGGTGGCACTCCGCCAGAACGGGTTGGCGCGCCAGAGCGGGGACCACCGCCAGGACCAGATAGGCGACCGAGCCCAGGAAGAAGCCGGGCGCGGCCAGCGGTTTGAGGCTCTTGGTGGAGTGATCGGTAAAGGTCACGCCGAGGATGACATACATGAAGACGAAACCCAGGATCTGGCGCCAAAGCAGGGACGGGTGCCAATGGCCCTGCAGCGCGGTGTAGTACATCATGGTCGCGTAGACGATCGATAAGCCTATGAAATAAACTATGCTCAGCAGGTCGCTGAGATCCTCAGGCAGGAGGCGCCTGAGCGCGGCCATGAACGCGGCCGCCAAAAGCGCCAGCATCCAGAAGATCCCGCTGATGCTGCTCAGGATCCTGAACGGGGCGAACAGTTCCTGCAACTGGGACAGGCCCCACAGTTCGAAAGCCTGCATTAAAAATGATTTCAGCATATCCAGGCGCTGGCTCCCTTATGGATAAAACGGCCGGGGCGTCCTCCCTTAAGGATATTATATGCTTCTAGACAAGAAACCGACAAGGAGATTGTTGCGCTTCATCGCGGATCTTTCAATTGCTTCCGGCGCGGAGAAAGTGTAAAATTTAAATAGATGTAGGAGGAAACTTATATGGGATTCAACCTGAAAAACAGACATTTCCTGAAAGAACTGGATTTTACGAAAGAAGAGCTGGTTTTCCTTCTGAAATTATCGAAAGACCTCAAGGCCGCGAAATACGCGGGGACCGAGCGCCAGAGGCTGGCCGGCAAGAACATCGCCCTGATCTTCGAGAAAACCTCTACCCGCACGCGCTGCGCCTTTGAAGTGGCCGCGCACGATCAGGGCGCTCATGTGACCTATCTCGAACCGACTGGCAGCCAGATGGGGCACAAGGAGACGGTGAAGGACACCGCCCGCGTGCTAGGCCGGATGTACGACGGCATCGAATACCGCGGCTTCGGCCAGGAGATCGTGGAAGAGCTGGCCAAATATGCCGGGGTGCCGGTGTGGAACGGCCTGACGAACGAGTGGCATCCCACGCAGATGCTCGCCGATGTGCTGACCATGACGGAACACTGCCCTAAACCCCTGGAGCAGATCTCCTATGCGTACCTCGGCGACGCCAGGTTCAATATGGGCCGGTCCCTTCTGGCCATAGGCTCCATCCTCGGCATGGATGTGCGCATCTGCGCGCCGAAAAGCCTGCAGCCGGGAGCGGACCTGGTCGACGCCTGTAAAAAGATCGCCGCCGGCTCCGGGGCCAGGGTGACCATTACCGACAAGGTCGACACGGCCGTCCGGGGAGCGGACTATATACACACCGATGTCTGGGTTTCCATGGGCGAACCCAAGGAAGTCTGGGCTGAAAGGATCAAGCTGCTGAAGCCTTATCAGGTCAATCCCGCGGTCATGAAGAAGTCCGGCAATCCGAAAGTAAAATTCATGCATTGCCTGCCGGCGTTCCATAACGCGGCCACCAAGGTCGGCAAACAGGTCTCGGAGCAGTTCGCCATGCACAACGGCATTGAGGTTACGGAAGACGTGTTCGAGTCTAAAGCCTGCATCGCCTTCGACCAGGCCGAGAACCGCATGCACACGATAAAAGCCGTAATGATCGCTACCCTCGGAAGCTGACCTCCCGGCTGCCATAAGGAGCCGAGACCATACCCGCCCGCCGCTTTAAATACAGCGGCGGGCGAGTTTTATGGTCCCGGCCCCCGTGGCCAAAAGACCATTGACAGATTATAATCTCTCTGCAATGCTATAGGCGGGAGATCGGGACCGGATAGCCGTGATCCGATTAAAAATTTTTGCTGCAAAAATTTTTACCATGCCCGGCGTTATAGGGGGTGGCTGCCTTGCGGCAAGGTCTTGCTTATATGAAATACGCCGCATCATTTATCACCGTGCTTTGTTTGATCGCCGCGGCGGCGGCCTTTTATCATATGAGCCGTCCTGCATATTTTCCCGCTTTCAGAGACGCGCCGAACTCTCGGGTTTTTAACCGGCTGCCGGAAACCGGGAATTTAAATAATAGTTCGGGATCCGTTACGCAAAAAAATCCGTGGTGCGGCTCATTGAAAAATTACCCCCGGGATGTTCAGAAAAGACATTGTCTGGGTAATTTTAATTACTCGCCCCTCACAGCGCTCGAACAAAGGATCTGCCTGAGCAGTACCGGGCGAAAACGCCCCCTTCGCAAGGTCTTTTGCCGGGCCTCGCGGTCTGGGACGATTATTCAAAACCCGCGGCGGCCGGTGATTTCCCGCTGAGAGACAAGCTCACATTTTACGGTTTATCCGACGGCCCGCTTCTAAATCCCGAACAAGCGCCGGAGCTGTACGTAGAATTCTCCCGTTCTCCGTTTGTTTCCCTTTACGGCTCCAGAAATTGGGCGGAGGATTTCGCCGAGCTCGTAACTTTCTGGATGATCACGCGGCAACTCCGCCAGCCTTATATGATAACGGTAACTGTACCCGGCGGCGAGCCTCTTGTCATAAAACCTATGGACTCACAAAAGAACCTGGACCGCGCGGGAAGTATGATGAAAATTCTGGAGTCCCTGTAAGTTCCCGGCATCGGCCCCGGTTCCAGGCCCACCCGGCCAAAACAACGCACATTGTCAGCGGCGCCCCGCGCCTGCCGCCTCCAGTTCCCGTTCAGGCAGCGCGGGGACATACGGCATAAGGACGGTTTTCCCGTGGGCTCCGGCTTTCATGACGGCCTCATGCGCCAGGGGCGCGGCCGACAGGGGCAATTCTTTATCTATAACGGGGCTTAGCAAGCCGTTGGCAAGACCGGCGCCTATGGCAGCATAAATCTCCGCGTTTTCCTGCGGCGGCGCGTTCCTGAGCGACATGCCGAGTACGGAGCCGTCGTTGCCCATCATCAGGCCGGGGTCGATTTCAATTTTTCCGCGGCTGCCTACAACCACCACCCTGCCCCCGGCGGCCATCGTTTCGATATCTCCGGAGAGATTTATATTCGCCAGGAACTCCAGGATGACATCCGCGCCGCGCCCTTCGGTGAGCTCAAGGACTTTTCTCATATGCCCCGGATCGGTGTGGTCCAGCACGAAATTGGCCCCCAGTGCGGATACCAGTCGGCGCCCCTGCTCGGTTCCGGCGGTGCCGATTACCCTTATGCCGGCCGTGCGCGCTATCTGCACGGCAGCGGTGCCCACGCCGCCGCTTGCCCCATGGATCAGCACCGTTTCGGCCGGTCTGGCCTTGGCGCGGATGAACAGCGCCCGCCAGGCGGTTCCGTAAGGTACGCCCACCGCCGCGCCCTGGGGAAAGGAAAGATTGGAAGGCAGAAGGTGCGCCTGGTTCTCCTCACAAAGCGTTTTTTCCGCATAGGCGCCGGTCAGCGAGCCGGAAAAATACACGCGGTCTCCCGGCTTGAATTTTTTTACGCCAGGGCCTGTCGACAATACTGTCCCAGCGCCGTCCCATCCGGGAGTGTAGGGCAGCGGCATTCTCATCGGATACCTGCCCGAACGGATATACGCGTCCACCGGGTTTACTCCCGCCGCCTGAACCTCGATGATCAACTGGTCCGGCCCCATGATGACGGGGTCCGGTATGTTCGCCATCTTCATTACCTCCGGAGCGCCTAATTCAGTTACTCTTATCGCTTTCATGTTCCCTCCTGTTTCGCCGGGTTCTTCCGGCCGGCCCGGCTATTACGGTTTTCCTGCCAGGCTGCGCCCGCGCCCGGGCTAAAACGCGATGCCGGACGGGGTGCATGACGCAAGCTCCCGACCGTAAATATAGCATTATACCGGCGGTATTTATTCCGCTTTTTATAGACTGGATTCCGCCATGCCGGTACGGCGGCTGTGAGGGTTCGATCGCATCTGAATAAGACGGGGTTTTCGCGGGAGGGAAAACAGAAAAAACGGTTTTTTCCGCTTATTTGCGCAAAAAATCCAACCGCAGCGCCTTGCGCAGGACTTCCAGAGAGGTCTTTATCCCGGTCCGGCCTCCATCGGTCCAATAAAGAGTATGCGACATCAGAGTTCCGGCCAGGAACCTGTCCGTTGAGGGGGCCACAGCCAGATCCCTGACGCCCTTGCCGAAAACCCCATTGAGCGGCCCGCCTACCAGGTCTCCAAAGATAAGTTTGCTGTAAGGGAAATACAGGTTGGTCCAGCGGGTGCACGCGAAAGGCGCCCCATGATTAGGAATGTAAACATTCCTGATGACATCCTCGCCGCCCAGGTTCATTTGATACTGCTGGTGATAGTAAAGCGGGTCATCCATGTTGGGCGGGCAAATCGGATATTCGTATTCCTCCGTTTTGCGGGTGAAATCTTCCGGGTTATCCGCCATAAGTAGCTGCGCGTGGGTTAATGGCGCGCCTAAAGTTATAAAATCCGTTATCAGCCACGGAATGCCCGCTGCGCGGAACTCCTTCCACAAATCATGCTGCGACCGCTGATAGTCGTCCAGTGCGGTGGGGGTAACGGCCGCATCCTCCAGCTTTTCAATGACATGTTCGAATGCCTGCAGTTCAGGTTGTTTCCGAGGGTGGGGGACCAAGGGCTTTCGCATCTCCACCCATAAGTTGCGGATAATGTCGTAACCTATCACGGAGCCGAGGCTGTGTCCAACCACCACGATCCGGCTGTATTTGCCGGATTCATGCAAAGTGCGCAGAAGTTTTATGCCCTCGCCGCGGATCTTGACCCTGGCATCGATATTGTCCGGACTCGGGGTGAGGTATCGCGCGGCGTCGGCCAGATACTTCAAAACAAGATGCGAGCCCGCCCCCTGGAGGAGAAGAAGCAGCAAACCGCCAGAAAACGGTCGTATCTGGCGGCGCAGTCCTTCGATGAAAGAGGGGTGGCCTGTAAAAGCGTCGAACAGGCCCCACCCCCACAAGGAGGCGATGAGCAGGATAAGCGTCCAACTCCCGAAATAGACAGGCCGTAGGGCGGGGGGGATCATCGCCGGCCGCCGCCACAGCACGCCCTTCAACCAACTGAGCACATGCGTGTATTTCGAGCCCTGCATATGGTGCGCCCAGTAGTATTCATAGTAATCCGTCAGCGGGCGATGCAATTGGTGATTGGGAGGCGATTGTAAGCAGCGTGTCTCGAAAAGCTCGTTCATGGCATCGGGTTTATTGCGGTATTTTCCGCCGGAGGCCGTGTCGTCGCTGAGGACCGCGTCGACAAAGCCCCTCAATGTATCCATGGGCCGCTGCTCGCCGATGCCGTGTATCACCACCACCGCCTGGCGGACGCGCCGGGCTTGATCGGTGAGCGCCTGTACCCTGCCGACGATGGCCTGAGGAGCGTTTTCCGGCTCCTTGCCGCTATTCGGGGTTTGTGGTGTGTCTTGTTCCATAAGTGGCTCGATAACTGCGAATGATCTTGGTAATAGTAAAGGTGGCGCCTGACCGATCTACAGAGGATGAAAAGCCCCGGATAATTTCAGGCGCCGGCCTCAGAAACCCAGGGTGGCGCCCTTGGGGCCTGGGATAACCTTCCAATGGCATTTCCGCACCAGCTCGTCCAGCGTGGTCGCCGACATCGTGCACTGAAGGTCGGCCCGCTTCATGCGGCTAACGCATTGCGCGACAAACTCTGATTTCAGCACTGAGGGGATTTGCGCTTTAAGAAATTGAACGCCTATCTTTCTCTGCTCATCTGTCAGCTCCGCGCGTATCGCGGCCGTGGCGCTTCCGGGTGCATCCAGCGCATCAATCTGCATCTCCATCATGCGTGTGATGCCCGCCTTGCACTCATCCGGAGCCGGCTGTTTTGAGCAGGCCGCCAATCCGCCGAACGCCAGAACCAGCGCTATCAAATAACTTCTTCGGGTCATCAGGTCTCCATACGGGAAAAAGATCATACAATCGCTATTGTGACAAATCAGAGACTTTCAAATCCATCAAAATATGTCCCGAGAGTTCCCCGGAGGTCTCCGGAATAGAACCTCAGAGCGTTCTGCTGGGAACATTGAATGCTGAAGGCGTTCGGCCGCGAGCCTTTCAAATCTATCCACAGGTACATGAGATCGCCCCGGAAAACCTGTCCTCATCTTCATAAGCTTTGATGAATTGCGGCAATTTGTTCCAACCCGCAAGAAACCGGCGGGGAAGACCGAAGACCTGGAGCCAGAGTCCAATTTTTCAGTTACTTAATGGCTGGTCGTTCGGCGCCGCATCTTCGAACCAGTTCTTCACAAGTTTCAATGAGCATCGTCAACAGGTCATCCCCTGCGGGTTGAGCGTAGGATGGACTCCAGGCCGGTCCGCCGGGATCATAAGTGGAAATAAATGCGCTGCAGACCATAACCGCCCCGCCGAACATCACCAGAAAAGCGGCGATCGGGAAGTTTTTTTGGATGATCCTGAACGCTATGTCGTCGGTCCCTTCCGCTCCATAAAACATAAAAGGCGCGAAAGTGTTAAACCTTTTGCGCCTTTTATCATTTCTACTGCGCTGTGCGGGTCACGGAGGCGGCGGGGACGCTGTCGGAAGTGCGTTTGATGGGGAGCACTCCTGCCATTTCGCCTATGATGTTTATCAGTTCCGTATTGGCGGGGATTACTACTTTGGAGTTGTTTTCAAGAGAGTTTTCCACGGTTTGCAGCTTCCTTAAGAGCTGGGCATTGCCGGTGAAGTATTTGTTCGCTGATTCGTTAACGAGACGGATAGCTTCCGCCTCTCCTTCGGCCTGAAGGATGCGGGCCTGCTTGATGCCTTCCGCTCTTTTTATTTCGGCGCGTTTTTCGCCGTCGGCCCTTGTTTCGACCGCTGTCGCGAAATCGATAGCGGCCAGCTTTTCGTTTTCGGCCTTGACCACCTTGTTCATCGTTTCCTGAACATCCTTGGGCGGGTCTATCTCTTTGAGTTCGGTCCGTACGATATCTATGCCCCAGTTCGCGGTTTCTTTTATCAGTATTTTCAGCAGTTCCTCGTTTATCCTGCCGCGCTCGCTATTGGCTGATTTCAGCGTCAGGGTGCCGATTATGTTCCTGAGCGTGGTCCGGGCCAGGTTGACTATCTGGTACTGCACATTGTTGACGTTGTAGATGGAGTTCTTTACGCTGTCCTCGTCGGGTTTGATCTTGAAATAGACTTGGGCGTCCACCCGTGCGTTAAGGTTGTCGTTGGTGATGATCTCCTGCGGCGTCGCGTCCACCATCACCTCGGTGATGTTCTCCATATACATATGGTCAATCATCGGAATGATCCAGTTGAATCCGGCCGAAGCAAAGCGGTTGTATTTCCCCAGTCTCTCTATGACTCCGCGGTGAGTCGGCCTTACTATCCGGATGCCTGATATAAACAACAGCGCCAGCGCGCCGAACAATAATGTTCCGAGCGATGAAACCATATAAGTGTGCCTCCATGTTAAAGTAAACCAGAAGTGTAGCAGAATTGCCGCTGCACGGCAAACATTTTGCTTCAACTTCACTTCAATTCACATTCCTTTTCGAACCGCTAGTGAGCGAATAAGCGGTGAACCTGGGTAATTGTGAAATGCGCATATTTACTGACCTTTGCCTGTTAGGTTGATGTTCTGGAGGCTCAAATTTGAGCCGGATGCGAGGCGCTCGGACGATGGCATATGTATGTTGAGGAAGAATTCCAGCAAAGACCCTGTTAGAAAGATAGGAAGCAGCGTCCCTAGTTCCTCCCATAAGGAGCTGGCTGGCAAGTTAAAAGAACTTTCTCGCCTTGATTTAACGGCTGATTAATGGCATAATAATGGCATAGGGGGAAGCCGTTAATATGCCTATAAGGTTTAATCCGGTATACCAGATAACTAATAAGATCGCTTCGGACTTGATAAAGCTGGAGGGGCTTAAAGAACGCATCAAGGTGCTGCCGATAACGCCTTCTGTCCTCGCTCATCTACGGGAAACAGCAAGATTTTTTTCAACTCATTATTCCACAAAAATAGAGGGCAACAGACTGTCGGAAAAGGATGTGGAAGGCGTTCTTACCAAAGACCGGCATGTGTCCGGCCGGGAGCGGGATGAAAGAGAGGTTAAAGGTTATTTCAGGGCTTTGGAAGAAGTGGAGCGGCTGGCGAAGAAAAGAACAGCAGTAACGGAAAAGCAGATCCAGACCATTCATGCTTATGTGCTGTCCGCCGGGAAGGGCGCTGTAACCTCTACCCCTTATCGTGACGGCCAGAATGTGGTAAAGGACAGTCTCACCGGCGGTATCGTCTACATGCCGCCGGAGGCCAAGGATGTCCCCGTGCTGATGGCCGGTATGGTGGCTTGGCTTAACGCTATGGAGGGGGATGTCCCGGCTCCTATACGGGCGGCTATTGCTCATTATCAGTTCGCTACCATCCATCCTTATTATGACGGCAACGGCAGGACGGCCCGTCTTCTGACCACCTTGGTCCTGCATATCGGCGGCTATGATCTCAAGGGGATCTATTCGCTGGAAGAATATTATGCGAGAAATTTACAGGCCTATTACGATGCTCTTACCATAGGTCCGTCTCATAACTACTATATGGGCCGTGATAAAGCGGATATTACCGACTGGCTGGAGTATTTCATCAATGGAATGGTTGACGCTTTTGAAAAAGTTCAGGCCCAGGCCAGGGCGGCGGCTGATAATGGCGAGGGTGATGCGTCTTGGATATTGCGTCAGCTGGATCCGCGGCAACGAAAAGCTTTGACTATTTTTGCGCGGCAAGAATTGATGACCAGTACAGATCTCGCCAAACTTTTCAACTTTGCCCCCCGGACTGCCAGGGCTTTGCTTGGCCAATGGGTCAAAAATGGATTTCTTGCCGTTGCAGACCCTTCCAAAAAAGCACGTAAATACAAACTGTCAAAGAAGTTTTCCGGTTTATTTTAACCTCCAATCGAAATAGCTTCTTAACCTGTGAAATCTGAAATTATGCGGATTTAGATGCTTTGATGCGTTATCGCCGGAGAAGTTGCGGGATAAGTGTTAAAAAGATGCATCCAAAGCAGCATCGCTTTTAGTAAATAATGAATTCCTCGACTGGAAAAAATAAGCCATAGGCATATCCTGAACGTTTTGGATATAACCTTTAACCGCCTGCTCAATTCCAAACCAAGCCGGCAACGCCCGCAATATCTCGCCGCAGATACGCTGTCTATCCGCTTTTCTATGTACTGGTTTAATTATGGCTGACATAGTCATTGTCATTTAGGTTATTTTACAAAATACAAAGATTAACACGGTTCACAAATAAAATAGCCCTCTGACTGGGGCTATTAACCTGGAGTAGGTATAGTAAATATGGCTCCCTTTGTTGAAAGCGATCAGTTGCCAAGTCCGGGGCACTATATATGCAATACACTGGCCTCCTCCAGGACTTTTCAGTTAAAAGAAAAACCGCTCCCACCAGCTGCGCGGCAAGCGGCTCCATGAAAGGGTGTTAAGGTTGATAACGGTTTCCGCCGGACCTGCCCCGGCGGGCTTTGTAAATCCGTATTCGGGCCCGCCGACATGCCGGACGCGGTAGAAGTCTTCGGGAAGGCTGTCTATTGATGCGAACCGTCCGTCCGCCAGGTCCAAAACGCACAGCCTCACCCTGAAACATCCGCCGCCTGTCTTGAAGCGGTGAATGAACAGGAGCTCGTTTTCTCCGAACTGCACCGCCGAGTTATACGAATACCAGCATTTCAGCCACGGGAGATTAAGAGCCATAACCGGCTTTTCTTTATGACGGAATACGGCCAGGCATCCTATTTCCTTTGATATACCGACCTCGGAGATCCCGTACATCAAGACGGCGACACGCCCATCCGTCGACTCCCAAAGATCCTCTGATGCGTGAAATTTAACCTTATCATCCCAGCGCTTACCATAAACGGCCTTCAGGTCAATAGCCCAGCCTTTGATGCTTTTCATACAAAAATCTTTCTGCCGCCTTTATGCAGGGTTATCCGGGCTTGAAGAATTTCAGCAGCAGGGCGATGCCGGTCAACAGGAGCAGGATTATTATAGTCTGTTTAGATAGCGCCCCTTCCGGCGCAGGAGTCACGGGCGGGGGCGCGGCGCTTCCTGTGTTTTGCGCCGCCACTTTGGCCTTCCTGAGGGCTTCCTCGTATTTTATGCGCGTGTCCGGCGGCATGGCTTCGGGGCTGTCGTAACCTGCACCATTGAAAGTTATCTTGCTGTGCTTGGCGAGGGACTCGGCAGAACTCAATGCGCCTTGGACTATTTGCCGGTACTGTTCCGGTACTTCTTCCGGCGACCCGTACTCCTTGCCGTTCACCGTGATCTTCCGTTTGATATTGATATTAAAATCTATTCCCATATATCCAGCTCCCCAAGTCTTTCCATAAATATATAAAACGCGGGAGATCCAAGGCAAATCCCCTAGACTATCCCGGCTTCCGCAGTAAAGCCAAAAAAACACCTATTTTCCTGACTTAAAACAGCAAGCCGGTCTTGAAGCAGCCCAGGCAAGCCTGTCAGCCCTGCCCCCATGGCCATCTGTAAAGAACGGTAGAAGACGATCTTGCCGGTAGAAAGCGCATTCATCGCCGCCGCCATGCCAAAAGAAAAGGAAACTTCCACAGGCAAATGACAATGCCCGAGAGTATCAATCCGCCGCCGCAGAGCAGAACGCCGGCCAGCGCATGCGAAGCCTCTCCGGCCGGGCCTAGGTCGCAGTTCGTGGGCGCCTGCGGATCATAGCGTACCGGTACTTGGGAGCCACCGGGCGCTTGGCGCCCGAGGTCCGCTCCGAAGATCACCGGCCGGCCGGAGGTCGTTGTGAAAAGAATCTTGACCTTGATATGGGTGATGGCGTTGCCACGACCGTGGTACCTCTTGGTCTCCACTATTCTGCCCTCTGCCTGGGCCGACTGGGCCGCGACCCTATGCGCCTCGTCGCGAGCCGGCCCATAGAAGCGAAAAAGCACAAAGCCTCCCAGGGCCATAAACAAAATACTTATGGCCCACCAGCGCAAGGAGTCGAGAAAGACGCCCAACCCGCCGGATGCCTGCGGCGGCAGGCTGGCGCCGACGACCTCCCGGGCTGCGGATTTTTCCCCGCCGCTTATGAACTGATAGCAGGCCCAACACACCTCGCGCTCTTTCTCGTTGGCTTGGCCGCAATGGGGACAGCGTATTTCATTCGGGCCGAGATCGGCCGAGGGCGCGGAGATGGCGGCCGGCGGAAGGGTGACGCTCTCGCAGATCTCGGCTTTCTTCGGGCCGCCAGCCGAGATGCGGCGGATCTCCTCATCGTTCAGCCCCCGGCCTTTTTCCCAGCGCATGATACGCGTCCACGCCGCCTGGTATTCCGGGAGCACATTGTCCGCCGTAATGGTCTTGATCCCCACTGATGAACGCTCGCGCAGCAGGCGCTCAAAGAGCTCTGCGCTGGATGCATCGGATTGGTCGAAAATCACACGACAAAACGGCGGCCTGGGGACGCCGTTATCGCCGTGGTTGACCATCATGGTGAATGTGCCGTCAGTGTAGCGAACATTTAGTTCCAGCGTGGTGGGCATGAGCTGTCCATCCCTCTCCGAGATGTAGGCCGCGACTTTGTCCTTCTCATTGAGCATCACGCCGAGCCTGGCCCCGGTGAAAGGCAGGACATAGTAGACTCCCAGGTCGGCAAATCCTTTCTGGCGTAATGGCGCGGCGAGGAACTCGGCCGTAGCCGGATCCTGCCAGGCGTCGCCCGGGACCCGCACCAGCGTGATATTCTCAGGCAAGGCAGCCATAGCCCGCCGTGCCATTTTATATCTGGAGGAGCGCATGGACAGCACAAAGGACGCTAACAGTACGGCAGCGATAAAGTAGGTCATCATAACTTTGCCGGTCTTAGGTCGAATATCACAATGGACGGAAATATCAGACTGAAAAAAGGGCTATGACGCCGAAAATAAAGCCAGGAAATGGCCGGCATAAACAATTTTTTCACCAGGGCGTATTCCTAAAGTATTGTGCGACTTTTCTATTATAACTTTCCCGACTATTATAATAATCTGTTGGGAACAAGTGGCACGAATAACTTTGATTTTACATACATGTTTCATAACTCTACGCGGGAAATTCCCCATAACGCTTTTTCATTCATTACCGGATATTCATCTGAACGAACATAACCAAGAAGCGTGCAGAGGGCTGATGGCCCCATCCGCTTAAGCCTCAGAGCTGGGTCTACCAAACATCGATCTAGCCGTTCTTCCATAGGGGTTCCAAAATTATCGTGCAAGAGAAAGTCCCATGTTCGTAGAATCTGCCCAATACTATTATCGCTTGTGAAAGCATTAACATTCCGTTCCCCGCTATGAAAATCTCGGTACACTTCCCACGCTTGAGCACGTGTCAGCATCTTGATTCTTTTCTTTGAGCAGTACTTCTTTGCTGGAGCAGCATGTTGATTCCACCAATCTGGCGCATTAGATTCCTTGGTAAACCGGGAGAAATACCACCTAAAAGAAACTACTTTCTTCCCCAGCGTCTTTGTGATGCCCCGCCAGCCGCGGTTTTTGAGCTGTATTGGTCCCCAAGCTTGCCTCAAAATGTTATACAATTATTGTGATTCAATAATTGTAGTGCAATAATGCTTGGCGCAGGACGGCCAAGTCCACGGAGGAAAGATGAAAAACCCATTCCATTTGAAGGCTTTGCCGCTATCCGTTCCCTTTTGCGACAGAGAAAAGGAAATGAGCGACCTGATGCGTTACGCGGGCAACTTCACAAACGTCGTTCTATCTTCCCCGCGCCGTTATGGCAAGACTTCGCTTATTAAACGCGTTCAGGATAACCTCGCTAAGCGCGGCGCCATCCCGATATACATAGACTACTTCGGAATATCGTCCATCGACGAGTTCTCGGCCAGGTTCGCCGGGGCGGTCTATTCCGTTGTTTACAAGGAAAAATCCCTTTTTGAAAAAGCCGCCAAAGTGTTCGCCAGTTTGCGTCCGATCCTGCGCCCGGACCCGGAAACCGGCATGGCGTTCACGGTTGAAGTGGCGAAATCAAAGCCCGGCGGACAATTGCTGGAAGAAACGCTGAAAGGCTTCGGTGAATTCCTGAAATCAGGCAAAATCACATGCAATGTCGCCTTTGACGAGTTCCAGGAGATAACCGAACTGAAAGAATCCAAGTTTATTGAGGGAACACTGCGCTCATATATGCAGGATCACCAGAATGTGTCATATTTCTTCGTGGGCAGCCGCCGCCGCATACTGATGGATATGTTTAACGATAAAAAGCGGCCATTCTATAAAAGCGCCATAAATTATGTCCTCACGGCGCTTCCCGCCGAGGATACGGCGAAATACCTGGCGGATTTGTTTGCCCAAAACGGCAAGAACTGCCCCGCACCCCTGGCGGCGAAGATACACTCCATGACCGACGGATATCCCTATTACATCCAAAAGCTCTCCTACTTCGTTTATGAAGCCTCGAAAAACCATGTTACGGAAGACACATTGCATGAGGGCATGAAGCAAATGCTGCTTGAGGAAACGCCGCTTTTTGAGATAATGCTCCAGGCGCTCAGGCCGCGCCAGATCGCGCTCTTGTCTGCCATAGCCAAGGAGCCCACGAAGACACCCTTCGCAACGGCATATCTAAGCCGGCATCGGCTTGGGTCGCTAGGTGGCGTTCAGGCGGCTATTAAAAAGCTGCCGGGAATGGACTATCTGGAGAAAACGTCGGCCGGCTGGAAAGTGGTGGATCCGATTTTCGCCCACTGGTTGCGCCAAAAAGAAGCAATGGAGTGAATCTATGTCGTCTGAAATGTGCGGCAGCCTTGCGGAATGTGGTCCGAAGCCGATCTCCTGATCGAAAACCGGCTCAGGCAACTCGGCCGAAACGCGCTTGGCCTAGAAGCTTCCCTTGGATTCAGTCGTTTTCTATTATCGTCGCGTCGTAGTCCCACTCGCTCACCCATTCGCGCATTTCATCCCCCTCCGCTCGGAAATAGCCTTCGAGCCTGCGCCGGAAGAAGCCGTGGTCTTCGCAGACCTTGACGACCCCAGCGGCTTTATCAAGGTCTATGAGGCCCATGTGGTAGAGGTAGACATAAAAGGAAGCCAGCCCTTTGAGAGCGTGATAAATGCTTTCGAGATTGCAATCCATAAACTTCCGCGGATAGAAGTTGCCCAAATACTGGCGGATGATATGCGCTTTCTTGCCGATATTGGTCGCAAGCTTTCCTTCATACGCCACCAAGTATGTCAAAAGAAAATCTTCGAGAAGCGGACGCCAAGAGGAAACCTCCTCGCCCGATAACTTCAGCGATCCGGTCAGATGCCTTTGCCAGCCTACCAGAAGCGGCAGGAAAGTTCTCTCGATCAACTCTTGCGGTTTTTCACCGTCTTGCCAGGCGGGGTCTTGCGCGATTCGGGCGATCAATTCCGTGGTAATAGGGTTCCCTCGATGCAGCAGGTCTCCACGCATTCGTACTGGCTCCGGTTTCGGGTAGGCGCTGGAGAGGTCCACAGCGGCGGCTGGAATCTTGGGATCAACCTGCGTTTCCAGTTGGGTTAGCCGTCGCGTCTTGCGGGTCCGTTGGTTCTCATTTATCTGGCGAGCCATCTGGAATACCGCGCCGGCTCCAATCTCGCCCAATTTTTCCTTGATACCCACCTCTTCGGCAAACTGGTCGAAGCACTCTCTTGTGAACTCGGCGGGCACTGCCTGCGCGCGTTTGCGTTCGTGATCCTTGTCACGGCAGCAGAACTTGTATTTCGCTCCGCTACCGCACGGGCAGGATTCGTAGGGGCCTACGGGAGCTTGGTTCATTTTCTCCTCCGGGACGTCCGCGCCTTCATATGGCTCGCGCATACCTTTAGATTCTCCGCAGCCAGCGCGTTCTTTTTGTCCATAGAGACCGCATTCTTCAGGACCGTGAATGCTTCGTCCAGCCGGCCGGCCTCGCAGAGGCTCCAACCCAGATCGTTGACGAGGCGTTGATTATCGGGCTCGATGGCCAGCGCCGCGCGAGAGGCGCGGATTGCCTCCTCGTGGACGCCTTTATGTCCAGCGCAGCAGCCGACACCCTGGTGAAAGACCGCGACCTTGGGATACCGAGCCGCTGCCTGGCGATAAAACGCGAGTCCTTCCGAATATCGGTGGGATTGGATCAGGAAATCGCCCGCCTTGTCGATAATCTCAAAGAGGTCTTCCGTATTGTCTGGCAGATCAAGAAGCGAAAACAACAAGCGCCGCCCTTTTATGCGATGGCCAAGCTGATATTCCACCGATCCCAGCGCAAGGATGGCTGGCGCATACGCGGGAGCATATTCCAGTGAGCGGCGCAGGGCGTCGACGCAGCCGCTACCGTCGCGGAGGACCGAGCGAAAAATGCTGTCGGCGTAGGCCGCTTCCGCTGCAAAGAGATGGGCGGCGTCGGACGCACGGCCTGACGGTTGTTCAACACTGGCCATAGCGCTATCCCTCCTTTGCCGTGCTCACTTTAATCTTGGGTGTTTTGTGGAGTTCGTCTTCGGGAACGAAGACGATCCTCATGCCCCAGCCTTCATGGGTCAACAGCATCGCCCCGAGCTCGCGAAGCGAGAACTCTTTGCCATCGATCTCGAAGGCCGGCTCGCGTGCGTCCATGTTGCCGCAGGTAATGACGCAGCGCAGCACATCGCCTCGCGTGACCCATTGCGAGCACTGTTTGGAATACTCGATTTGAGGCCTCCCGACGATCTCGATAGCCTCGTGCTTGTAGCGTGTGGCCATTGCGATCTGCTCTCGAACGATATTATTGTGAAGTTCCAGCAATTCGCCTCGGGTCATTTTCTTGACCTTTGGCCCAACCTTGATGCGCATGCCGCCTCCCATGTTCGGGTCCTTATAATCGAAGACGGCGTAGTCCCCCTCACGGGTAATTTTAACTTCATTGAGGGTTACAGTGCGAAGTTTAGGCATCATGAAATATCCTTAAATTCAGTTTCCGCATGGCTTGGTTTGTGAGGCGCTTTCCTTGCTTATTATATAAAATTCATTATTCCAGGGCGACGAGCATTGATTTCCACCTGTCTTCCGGTAGTTCCGAGTCAACCCCAAGGAGTAAAAATTCAGGCCACCCTAGAAGCCTGTCCAGCATAAGGATTTTATTCCGTTAAAGTTGTTTTCCTGAAGTAGTGGACAGTCTCCTATGGGTAGCGTTAGGACAAAAGGTATCCGCAATCTATATCCCGTAGTAGGTTATGTTG
>JBAYJD010000039.1:0-29693 GCA_041665305.1 Elusimicrobiales bacterium | reverse complement strand
CTGCACCTTTGTTGCGCGAAACTTACAGGTTCATTGGAGCCTGCGCGTTTCGCGCAACTTCGGCTCGGCTTCAAAACCGTCAATTTCGCCTTAAAAACCTTATGTCGGACAGGCTCCTAGGAGAGTAAGCATACAAAGGCCGCACCGCGGACGCGCTCCCGCTGCGGTCACGAGCGGCTGCTTCTGTGCCGCAAATAGCCCGCCAGGCCGGGGAGCATGGAGATGAAGATGATGGCTAGTATGACCGCGGTAAAATTATTTTTTATGACCGGGATATTGCCGAAATAATAACCGGAGAGCATGATGACCGTCACCCAGGTGAAGCCTCCTATCACATTGAACAGTAAAAACTTCGGATAGGTCATGGCCCCGACTCCGGCTACGAACGGCGCGAAGGTGCGCACGATAGGCACATATTTGGCCAGTATGATGGTCTTGCCGCCGTATTTTTCGTAAAAATCGTGGGTTTTTTGCAGATATTCCTTTTTAAAGATCCTGGAATTTTCATAATGGAATACCTTGGGCCCTATGAAATTCCCGACGGCGTAATTAATGTTGTCTCCCAGGATCGCCGCCAGGACTAAAAGCGGCCAGACCCTGTGCAGGTCTATGGCGCCGGCGGCGGCGAACATCCCTATGGCGAACAGCAGCGAGTCGCCGGGCAGGATGGGCGTGACCACCAGTCCGGTTTCGCAGAATATTATGAGGAAAAGTATAAGATAGGTCCAGTTGCCGTAATTTTGTATGACCGAGCCCAGATACTTGTCAAGATGAAGGAACAGATCTATAAAATGCGCCGCCAGCCGGGTTAATCCGTGCATAAATTCCATAAGGTATATTCTATAATTTTGCCGCTTCCGGCGCCCGTGTTTTATGTTCAAATGTTATAATTTGATACGCATGCATACCGATCTTACGCCGCTTGTCGGCGGCCTGCTGATCTTTGCCGCGAGCCTGCTGAGCCTGCGGTTCGGCGTTTCCGTGGCCGTCTTTGAAACTTTGCTGGGGCTGGCCGCCGGCAATCTAGGGCTGCGTGCCGCAGATTGGATGGTCTACCTGGCCGGGTTCGGAGGCATAGTCCTTACATTCCTCGCGGGCAGCGAGGTGGACCTGAAACTGCTTAAAAATAATTTCAGGGAGGCGGGCACGCTTGGTCTGGCCTCTTTTCTGGCGCCGCTGGCGGGAGGATTCCTTTTTTGCCGGTACCTGGCCGGCTGGTCCTGGCACGCCTCTCTTATTACCGGCATAGCGTTGTCCGAGACTTCGCTGGCGGTGGTTTATTCCGTGCTGGTGGAAACCGGTCTGTCGAAAAAAGAGCCCGGCCGGCTGCTGATGGTCTGCGTCTTTCTCACTAACACCCTGACGGCTCTTGCGCTGAGCGTTTTATTCCTGAAGCCCGATCTTTATACCCTGATGTTCCTGTCCGCGTCGGCGGTCTTCCTGTTTTTTGCCGGCCGGTTCTCCATGGGCGTGATCCGCCACCCGGCGCTGGCGGGAAAAGTTATAGAGCCCGAGATAAAATATATATTTTTCGTGCTTCTGGCCTTCGTCTATCTGGCGGAACTGGGCGCCGGCCAGGCGATCCTGCCGGCGTTCGTCTTCGGCCTGGTCATGAGCAGGCATTTCAAGGCCCAGCGCCGCACCGCCGGCATCAAGAACAGGCTTCGCACGGTTTCTTACGCTTTTATCACGCCCTTCTTTTTTATAACCGCCGGGATGAAAATTTCGCTTCCCGCGCTCTGGGCCTCTGCGGGGCTTTTTCTGGCCGTTTTCGCTGTAAAACAGATCTCGAAATTCCTCGGGGTTTATTTTTTAATGAAAAGGCGCATTCCCGGCGGCGGCGTATACTGCACGCTGCTGATGTCCACGGGGCTGACATTCGGAGTTATTGCGGTCATGTCCGGGGCTAAGGCCGGTTATCTGGACCCTGCGCAGTATTCCGTCCTGACGGGAGTGCTGATAGCCAGCGCCGTCATCCCCACCTTCATAGCCCAGAAGTGGTTCTCCCCCCTTGCCGACGAAGACATTATCTAACCTGAAAACTTCAACTGAAGTTTTCAGGTTAATGGATGTTTTCCAGGTGCAACAATCCGTCTTTCCGGCGAAAGCCGGAATTCAGATCATGAAAAAACTCTTAAGGGATGGAAACGATGTTGGAAGCCGGAACTTATTAAGCGTGCAAATCCCGACTGGCTGGCATAAAAAACCTGGATTCCGGCTTTCGCCGGAATGACGAACCTTATAAGAGGATTTACGGTGTGGCTGGATTTTGTTTAGGTAGTAGTGATGAAGAGCCTCAATTAAAGAACTCTGCGTCCTCTGCGTCTCTGCGGTAGATTTAATACGGTTTTTGGAAAGGATGCGGAGAGGATCGACATCGATATACAGAATGGACAGGATTTGAGAAAAACACGCGGTGTCCAGTTGTTATCCTGTGTATCGATGTTAATGTTCGAATCTGCGTTAATCTGCTAAATCTGCGGATTATCCCTTTTGGCCTGGAACGCGAGCGCGACCGCGGTGGATGATAACATGCCCGGCAGTTCAGTACGCTTTTATGGCGGAGATAAACTTACTCCGCCAGTTCGAAGTCAGCCCGCAGCCGGATGTCGGCCGACGACGCGCCTATCATCAGCTCAAAGCCCCCCGGTTCCGCGCCCCATTGCAGCCGGTCGTTATAGAAAGACAGCTTTTCCCTGTCGATAAGGAAACTGACGGTTTTGGTCTCTCCGGGTGCAAGGCGGATCTTCCGGAAGTCCTTCAATTCTTTCACCGGCCGCACCACCGAGCCGACCTTGTCCCGCAAATATAGCTGCACCGTTTCTTCCCCGGCGGCTTTGCCGGTATTCTTTACATTCAGCGCGGCGGTGATGGTTTCCGCGCCGCGCATTATATTTTTGTCCAGTTGCAGGCCGGAATATTCGAAATCCGTATAGCTCAGGCCGAAACCGAATGGATATCTGGGCGAATTCGGCAGATCGATATAGGCGCTGACATAGTTGGTCGCGTCGTCGGTAAGCGCCGGCCGGCCGGTGTTGAATTTATTGTAATAAACGGGGATCTGTCCCTCGGTGCGCGGGAAGGTGATCGGCAGCCTGGCCGAGGGGTTGTAATCTCCGAAAAGCACATCGGCGACGGCGTTACCAGCCTCGCTGCCCAGCCACCAGGTGTACAGGATGGCCTGCGCGTTATCGGCCGTCCAGTTAAAGACCAGTGGCCGCCCCGCGTTGATCAGGACCACCAGGGGTTTGCCGGCGGCCTGAACGGCCTTTATAAGCTCTTCCTGTACGCCCGGCAGCCGCAGGCTGCTCCGGCTTTTCGCTTCCCCGCTCATGTCCCAGCGCTCGCCGACGCTGAGAACGACCACCTCGGCCAGCCCGGCGGTCTTAACCGCTTCGGCAAAGCCTGTCCTGTCGCCGCCCTCTATCTCGCAACCTTTGGCGTACAGGAGCGTCGCGCCGGCTCCCAGCCTGTTTTTTACTCCGTCCCACTGAGACACCACAAAGGTCGAATAATCCACGCCGGGCAGGGTTACCGACCAGAAGCCGTGGTTGTCTTTGCCCGCCTTAACCAGCGGTCCTATAAAAGCTATGGTCTTTATATTTTTTGACAGCGGCAGCAGACCGGCTTCGTTTTTCAGCAGGACGACGCTTTTATCCGCCATTTCCCTGGCCGCCTTGCGGTGCAGGGGGTTGTTGAGCGCGGCCCGCTCCCGGTCCGGATCGCTGAAGCGGTATGGGTCGTCGAAAAGGCCCAGTTCGAATTTTTTGCGCAACACCCGGCGCACCGCCTCGTCCACCAGCCGCATGGGGACCTTGTTTTCTCCGACCAGCGGCCCCAGGTTATTACGATAGGCGCTGCTTTCCATGTCCATGTCGCTGCCGGCCGTGATCGCCTCCAGCGCGGCCTCTTTGCCGTCTTTGGCGTAACCGTGGTTGACCATCTCCCCGATCGAACCCCAGTCGGAAACGACGAATCCCCGGAACCCCCATTTCCCCTTCAGGATGTCCCTTTGCAGATATTTGTTGCCGGTCGCCGGAACGCCGTTGAGGTCGTTGAACGAATTCATAAAGGTCGCCGCGCCCGCGTCCAGCGCCGCTTTGAACGGCGGCAGATAAGTTTCCCAGAGCATTCTTTCGCTCATGTCCACGGAGTTATAGTCCCGGCCGCCCAATGCCGCCCCGTAGGCCGCGAAATGTTTTGCGCAGGCCATGACCGAGCCGGTCCCGCCGAGCCGGCGGCCCTGGAATCCCCTGACGCGCGCGGCCGCGATCCGGGACGCGAGGAAGGTATCCTCGCCCGCCCCCTCCATAACCCTGCCCCAGCGCGGGTCCCGGGCGATGTCGACCATCGGCGCGAAGGTCCAGTGGATGCCGCTTGCCGCGGCCTCCGCGGCCGCGATCCTCGCCGACCGTTCGATGGCCTCAAGGTCCCAGCTTGCCGCTTCAGCCAAAGGAATGGGAAAAGTGGTCTTATAGCCGTGGATCACATCCAGCCCGAAGAGCAGCGGGATCTTCAGGCGCGACTGCATGGCGACTTCCTGATACTGCCGCGTATAACCCGCGCCCAGCACATTCAGCATGGAGCCGACGCGGCCGTTCCTGATCTCTTCGCGGTGGTTCCCTTTGAACGACACCGGCCCTGTCGCGTCCCGGTCTCCCGAATACTGGGAGAGCTGGCCGATCTTTTCATCCAGGGTCATCTGCTTCAGCAGAGCTTCCACCTTTTCGTCCGCCGTATTTGCCGCGGAAGCGGCGGCGCGCCCGGCCGGGGCGGCCAGCAGCAGGGCCGCCATGCCGGCGGCCGTGAAATATTTTTTTATGGTCATCGGTCGATCCCTTGTAAAAGGAGCCAGGCTCCTTTTTGCTTTTTTTGCTATTTCAGGGCCAGGAGAGCTTTCATCTCTACGCCGTATTGATCGGCGTTCAGGCCCACTATCAGATGGTAAATGCCGCCGGATAATTCCATAACATCCTGCACCCCGGCTTTTTTCAGCAGTTCCAGGGGAGGTTTTTTGCCGTCCGCCATGACCACCCGCAGCCGGGTCCGGGCGCATGTCTCAACGGAGCTGATCGCCGTTTCCCCGCCCAGCGCCGAGATCCAGGCGCGCGCCTTGGCGGCGGCTTCGGGATCGCGTTCCGGCTCCACAAAACCGGCGGCGGCGTGGTCCGCGGCCGCGGCAGGCTTGGGCCCGGTTAATTCGGCTTCGGGTCCCGCGGAAGCCAGATATTCTTCCAGGTCGGTCTTTATATTTTCAGATTGCGTGCCGAAGATGGCCTGTATGCCGCTGCCTATGGCCATGACGCCGGCCGCGCCCAAGCCCTTAAGTTTTTCGGCGTCGACTTTGGACATATCATGCACCTCCACCCGCAGGCGGGTGATGCAGGCGTCAAGACTTTTCAGATTTTTTTTGCCGCCGAAAGCCAGCGCCAGCTGGTGCGAGAATTCATGCACGGGTTTGGACTGCGCCGTTTCTTCCCCGGCATCCGCCTCGCGTCCCGGCGTTTGCAGGTTCCAACGCCGGATCACGAAATTGAACAGGCCGAAATACATGGCCGCCCATATGGGGCCGATCACCAGCAGCCACAGCGCGTGGGTGGATTTAGGGAACAGGACTATGTAGTCTATAAGGCCGTGGGAAAAAGTCGTCCCGTGCTTTATGCCCAGCAGCACGCACAGTGAGAAGGCCGCGCCGGCAAGGATAGCGTGAATGCCGTAAAGGACTGGCGCCACGAACATGAACGCGAACTCTATCGGTTCGGTGATCCCGGTTAGGAAGGAGGTCAGCGCCGCCGACACCATGATCCCTCCGATCTTTGCCCGGTATTCAGGCCTGGCTGTGTACCAGATGGCCATGGCCGCCGCGGGCAGCCCCCACATCTTGAACAGGTAGCCGCCGGCCAGGTTGCCGGCCGTAGGATCGCCGGCCGTGAACCGGTAAATCTCCCCGTGTATCATTTTCTGGGTTATAGGGTCGAAATATTGGCCTACCTGGAAGAAAAAGGGCACATTCCAGATATGATGCAGGCCGAACGGGATGAGCGATCTTTCCACCACGCCGTAAATGCCGAAGGCGGTGGCCGGAGAGCCGGACGACGCCCATACCGAGAAACGGGAAATGGCCGCGCCTACAGGCGGCCACACAAAGCTTAGAACGCAGCCCATTATAATAGCCGCGACGGCGCTTAAAATAGGCACCAGCCTTTTGCCGGAGAAAAAGGCCAGATATGTGGGCAGTTTTACCCGGTAATACCGGTTAAAAAGGAACGCGGCCGCCCCGCCTATCAAGATGCCTCCGAATACGCCCGTGTCGATCGAATCCATTCCCATAATGGGCTTGAGCGGGATATTCATCATCGCGGCCATCACGCCCATGGTGGCGATCATCACAGCGTAGCCCACCGTGCCGGCCAGCGCAGCCACACCGTCGTTATTCGTAAGCCCTAGGCTGACGCCTATGGCGAAGATCAGCGGCAGGTTGCCGAAGATCGCCCCTCCCGACTGGGCCATCAGCTTTGAAATTATGACCGGTACGAAGGAGAAGTTGGCGCTTCCCAGTCCCAGCAGCAGGCCGGCCACGGGCAGGACCGAGACGGGGAGCATCAAAGACTTGCCAACTTTCTGAAGCAGCGCGAACAGCTTTTTTCCTGGATTTTCCATAAGGTTCTTTTCTCTCCGGTTAAATTATTTTTCAACCACGGCTTCCGGGGTTGAAGGAACCATGGCGCGCACTTCCGCGGCGGTCCCCGAAGAGACCGCGCGTTTTGCCAGTTTCCGGCAGTCCTTAAGCCTGAGGCCGCGCACAGCGGCTTTTACCGAAGGGACGGCCGGGGCGCTTACGCTGAGTTCCGTCACTCCCAGGCCGATCAGCAGCGGGATGCCCCTGGGGTCCCCGGCCAGCCCTCCGCAGACGGCGACGGGCTTGCCTTTGGCGCGCGCGGCTTCAACCACGCCGCTTATCAGCCGCAGGACGCTGGGATGAAGCGCGTCGGCTTTCCCCGCCAGCCTCGGATGTCCCCGGTCCATGGCCAGCGTGTACTGCGTCAGATCGTTGGTGCCGATGGAGAAGAAATCGGCTTCCGCGGCGAACACCTCCGCCAGCACGGCCGCGGACGGGACCTCTATCATTACGCCTATCGGGATGGGCTCTACGCCCAGCAGTTCGGCCTCTTTGAGCACCACGGCCCTGGCCTCCCGGTACTCCTCTATACTGGAGATCATCGGGAACATGATCCTCACTTTCCCGGCCGGAGCGGCGCGCAGGATGGCGCGCACCTGGTCCCTTAAGATCTCCGGATGGCTCAGCCCCACCCGGATGCCGCGTTCTCCGAGGAACGGATTCTCCTCTCTCGGGATCGGCAGGTACGGTAGCTGTTTGTCGCCCCCGATGTCCAGCGTGCGGATAATAAAAGGCCGGTTCTTGCCCAGCGCGGCGGCCGCCGCGGTATAGGCGCGCGTCTGTTCTTCTTCCGAAGGCGCGTCGGCCCTGCGCAGGAAAAGGAATTCGGAGCGCAGCAACCCCACCCCCTCGGCGCCCAGTTTCACCGCCTGCGCGGCTTCCCCGGTGTTGCCGATATTAGCCAGCACTTCTATCCTGTGCCCGTCCAGCGTAACGGCCGGGTTCGCGGCAGCCGCGGTTTCCTCGCGCCTTTGCGCTGCCGCGGACTCTATACGGGTCCGGACCTGTTGCAGGTCCTCTTTTGAAGGGTTAAGGCTGACAACTCCCGTGTTCGCGTCCAGGATCACCGTGTCGCCGTTGATGATCTCAAGGGCGCGCGGTTCCACCCCGACTATGAGGGGCAGGCCGAACGACTGGGACAGGATCGCGATATGCGAAGTGGCGCCGCCGCCGACGGTCGCGCAACCCAGCACTTTCGTCCGGTCCAGCTCCGCGATATCCGACGGCGTAAGCTCTTCCGCGATCAGGATACAGCCGTCCGGGATCCCCGGCAGGTCTTCGTCCGGCCGTCCCAGCAGGAGTTTCAGGACGCGGCGGCCCACATCCCGCAGGTCGCTCGCCCGCGCGGCCAGAAGTTCGTTGGCCATTCCCGCAAGTTTATCGGCGTGGGCCGTGAAAGCTTCTTTCCACGAAAAAGCGGCGCTTTTCCCCTTGGCTATGGCGCTTCCCGCCAGCTCCAGCAGGTCCGGGTCCTCCAGCAGCTGCAGATGGGCGCCGAAAATTTCCGATTTACTGTCGTCTCCGGCGGATTTCAGACGGCTTTGAAGGGCGTCTATCTGCCTTCGCGCCGCGGCGAGGGCGTCTTCCAGCCTGCGCCTTTCCTGTCCCGGAGTTTCCCCGTGCTCGGGCGCCTGGTGTTCCGCCTGCGACAGTACGAACGCCTGGCCGGCCGCAAGGCCGGGAGAAGCGCTGATCCCCGTCAGCAGATTGGGGTTGCCGGACGGAACCGGCCGCGTTTTCCCGACGGCGGACACCGCCGGAGCGGGAGCGGAAGGGGCGTTCGCCGCTTCTTCCCCGAGGCCTTTCTCCAGAGCCGGAACGATGGCGTCCAGGGCTTCCCTGGCGTCGGAACCGCAGGCCGCGATATAGATCTTATCGCCCTGCCTCACATCCAGCCCCATAACGGAAGAGACGCTCCGGAGATTGGCCTGCGCGTCGCCTTTGCGCAGCCGCAGGTCGCAGTTGTAGGCCCGCGCAAGCCGGGCCAGGGTCGCGGCGGGCCGGGCATGAAGCCCAGAACTGTTGGCTATGATTATCGCCTCCGAGACTATAGGTTCCAGGTCCGCCGCAGCCGCGCGGGCGGGCCCGGCCGCGGCGGGTTCTATGGTCATCACGGGATCTTTGCCGGCGGCGACGCGGCCCGCGTATTTGCGTACCGCGCCCGCCAGTTCCGGAGTGGTTATAACGATCTGGGTGAGCAGGCTGCGCGCGTTCAGGGCCACTTCGTCCGCGTTAAATTCTATCAAAGGGTCGCCGGTTTTTACCTGGTCCCCGGCTTTCACCCTGGGCGTGAATCCTTTTCCTTTTAACTGCACGGTATCGATGCCGATGTGCAGCAGCACCTCAAGCCCCCCCGAGGCTCTGATGGTCAAAGCGTGTCCCGCGGAATGGATGTTAAGCACCATGCCGTTGCACGGGGCCAGGAGCGCCTGCGTGACCGGGTCGAGGGAGATACCGTCGCCGACTATCTTCCTCGCGAAAACCGGATCCGGGACGGTTTCTATCGGTACAAGCACGCCGGAGAGCGGCGCCAAAAGCGTTATAGAAGCGGGGTTCCCGGCTGAAGTTGAGGTCTTCATTGTTCGGTATCTCCTTATATAATAGTGCGCTGAAAAAATCCATGGTACGACCCTCCCATGCGGATTTTTTCAGTGCCCCTGTGCATAGGTAACCAGCTAATTGAATTTTAACATAAAGGAAGGCGTTTTAAAAACCCGCCGCGGGCGCGGCCGGGTTTTTAAAATCCTGACGCGAGTCAAGCAGTTGGCTCGCTTACCGTTCCTGATAAAAAGTGGTGGGCGGTACAGGATTTGGTCACAGGTTCCGTCCTCGCCGTCGCGAGTCCGGACCCGCGACCCCGGCTCGCGGTCTCGTCTGCTGACTCGACAACGCTCCGCCTTTCAAATCCTGACGCGAGTCAAGCAGTTGACTCGCTTACCGTTCCCGATAAAAAGTGGTGGGCGGTACAGGATTTGAACCTGTGACCCCTGTCGTGTGAGGACAGTGCTCTACCGCTGAGCTAACCGCCCGAATAACAACTATAAGGTTAATTTTAACATATTTTGCTTTGAATCCGTCTTTCCCGACGCCTCCGGCCGCGTGAAGTTGATTGCGCGGCGGCATTTAGGTAATATTATCCGGAAAGGCGAACCTATGGGATCCGGGAACTGGGTAAAGGTGCTTAAAGAGGACGCGCTGCGCGAGGGCGGCATGACCGCGGTTTTTCCGAAGGGCCTGCCGGTCCTGCTCATAAGAAAGGCCGCCGGAGAAATTTACGCTTTGGCCAACCAGTGCGCCCATATGGGCTGCCCGTTGCTCCGGGGGAGCCTGGCCGGTTATACGCTGCAATGCCCCTGCCACGACTGGCGTTTCGACATCAGGACAGGGGCCTTCGCCGACGCGCCGGAACTGCGCCTGCGGGTTTACGAATGGAAGCTGGAGTCCGGGCACATCTGGATCAATATTTAGCGGCGGTCGGGCGGAGGCGAGGAATTATTATGAAAAAAGTGAAGATGTACGCTTTAAGCACCTGTCTCTGGTGCAAGCGGACCAAGAAATTTTTTGAGGAAAGGAAGATCCCTTTTGACTGCGTGGATTACGATAAAGCCGACGAGGCCGAGCAGGAGCGCATTATGGCGGAGATGCGCGAAAAAGGCGGCAGCGGCTCCTTCCCCTTCGTCTGCATAGGCGGCGAGGTGGTGCAGGGCTACGCCCCTGAGGATTTTGAGCGGCTTCTCGGCTGCGAGAAAAAATAGAATGCCGTAAAAATTTTTGAGGCGTCATTTTAAATGAATATAGAAGCCAGAAAAAAAGCCCTGCGTTTCCTTTTCGCGCCCATAGTGGATAAACTTGGTTATAAGTTCAATCCGGTGGAAGAGGACACGGATTTTCTGCTCGAAGCCGAGGTGTCGCTGGAACAAAAATACGGAATGCCTTATTGTCCGTGCCAGGCGCGCACCCGGGACCGCGCCGAAAACATGAAGATAGTCTGCCCCTGCATTCCGTTCCATCGGGAACATTATGACGCCATGAAGCGCTGCTGGTGCGGGCTGTTCGTCCACAAGGATGTGACGGACCCCTCAACGCTAAAACAAATCCCTCCCGGTAAATACCGGAAAATATAAAATATTGTTTCACAATATTTTATCGTGCCCGGCGTCTTAACGGCAAAAAGAGGATCTTATATGTTGATCGAAGCGGCAAAGGTTTCCGAGATAGCCCCCGGCGGGATGCTGGGGGTCAAGCTGAACGGCACAGACCTGGCAATTTGCAATTACGCCGGAAAGTTCTATGCCGTTGAGCGCAGATGCGGGCACGCCGGCGCTTATCTGGAACGCGGCGCCCTTACCGGCTACATCCTCACCTGCCCGCTCCACTACGTGCAATTCGACATCACCACGGGCGAAGCCCTCAGCGGCCCTGTGCCCGAGGCGCCCGCTTCCAAATATGAAGACCCCGCCGCCCCCGAACTCGCGACCCGCGGCCTGAAAACCTATCCCGTGACCATCGACGGCGATTCCATTAAAGTGGACCTGCCGTAAACCGGGCGTAAAAAAGGCCGGCCTCCGCGCCGGCCTTTTATTTCATTTAAACATTATCACGGGGCGTCTTCCACGAATACGCTGCCGTTAAGATACCCGCTCCCTGTAAGATCCACTGAGCCGCCGCTGGGCCAGCCGCCGACATTTATACTGCCCGACATGTTGGCGGATCCTACGGCTTTTCCATCCCGGTAGAACTGAACACGAACATTAGGCCAAACTGTCCGGGAAGCATATTGGTTCGGATAGATCCACAGGGAAACCGTGTCGCTGATATAAGTGTTATTGCTTGTGATCTTGCCGGTGCTGTCGCGGAAAGCCGCATAGCCCGAGACCGTAATAGTGGTAAAACCGCCGCCGGGTCCCGGCACCCAGCCGAAGCCGTGCAGATAGACATAACCGGAAACACGCACAGAACTGCCCGTTTTCGAAATTTCGGCTTTGGCCGGAGCGGGCGGGGCCGTTCTATCTACCCGGATATTTTCGGCCGCCGCGACGGCGAGGCCGTTAAGGTTTATGGCGAAATCCGCGTCCGTCCCGGCCGCGGCGAAGACATTGACTGAGAACAGCGACAAGATAACCGCTGGAAATACTTTTTTCATGTTTTATCCCCCTTTCTACCAAAAATTAGACTAGAACCATTATACTTATAAGGCTTATATGGTTCAAAGCCGAAATACCGGTTCAGACGGGACGCAGGTGTCCTGTGAGATATTTATGGATCAGGCTTGAAACCAGCGTCTGGTAGGGCAGGCCTTCCTGCACCGCCCGGATCTTAATTTTATCGTAATCCCAATCGGAAATGCGGATATTTATCTTTTTGTTTTTGTTTAAAGAATGCCTGGCCTGGGATTGATATTTTTTCATTTCCTCCGCCATTGCGGGGACGGCGACCCACTCTCCTTTTTCTATTTCTTTTTCCAAAGCAGCTTCCTCTTTGGTCAGCAGTATTTTTTTCATTTTGCCCTCGTTATGTATAGCTTAGTGGATGCGCGCGATGGATAGATAGTTTTTAAAAAACAGCTTCCCGTGTCCTGCTCCACAAACGGAACATTATAAGCGTAGCCTCCGCGGTTAACTATGAATATTTTCTGATTCGCCTTGTTCGGGTGTTTAAGTACGGCCAAAAGACACCCTTCCTCGATGAGACAGATTATTTCTTCGAAAAATATATTACGATGCCGTCCAAACCATTTATTTTTTTCAGGATCCCAGTCAAATCGCATACCGATATTGTAAGACATTGCCTATCCTTTGTCAATATTGCCAGAATAAGTTTTTATTTTTTAATCTTGGCTATGGCTTCCTGGTTTAAAAAAATATTTAGTTAAAAAAACAGGTGTTCCCTCAGTGTCCTAACCCTATCAAAACACTTCGTTCTGCTTGCATCCATCCGGATGTCCGTTCCTCCGAGATGTGTCGGATTGCAGCAATGGCAAATTTTAGCGGCGGGATAATTTATTGTAAGATATAGCAATGGGCGCCGTTGCTATATCTCACCCCTATTTTTATCAGGAATCACTATGGAAAGAATAACACAGCATGTCATCCTGCCGATCCCGGACGGGAAAAAGATAAAATTTTCGTTCGAAGGCCGCGCGCTTGAGGCTTTCGAGGACGAGGTGATCTCCAGCGCGCTGTTCGCCAACGGCATTAAGATCTTCAGCGAACATAAGAAGGACGCAAGTCCCCAGGGGATCTTCTGCGCCAACGGACAATGCGCCCAATGTACCGTGATAGCCGACGGCCTGCCCGTAAAGGCCTGCGTCACCAAGGTCCGCGAGGGCATGAAACTGGCTCCGCTTAAAGGCTCGCCTAAACTGCCGGCGGCCGCCTGCGTCCAGGAATTCGGCCGGATCGAAGAGCTGGAGGTGGACGCGCTGATAATCGGCGGGGGCCCTTCGGGACTCGCGGCGGCGGCGGAACTGGGAAAGCTGAATGTGAACACGCTGATCATAGACGACAAACATAAGCTGGGCGGCAAGCTGGTGCTGCAAACCCATAAATTTTTCGGTTCGGTGGAGGATTGTTACGCGGGGACCCGGGGGATAGATATAGCCGACAAGCTGGAAGAGCAGCTTAAGGAATATCCGTCGGTCAGGATCTGGCTTAACGCCGTCTGTGTGGCGGTTTTTTCGGATAAGAAGGTCGGGGTGCTGTACGGCGACAGGTATTTCCTTATCAAGCCCAGGGCGCTGGTGAGCGCCACGGGGGCCAGGGAGAAGAGCCTGGCTTTCCCCGGCAATACTTTGCCCGGAGTCTACGGCGCGGGCGCTTTTCAGACCCTGGTGAACCGCGACCTTGTCCGTCCGGCCAAAAGGCTGTTCGTGGTGGGCGGCGGCAATGTCGGCATTATAGCGGCCTATCATGCGCTTCAGGCGGGCATCCAGGTGGTGGGCCTGATAGAAGCGGGGCCGCGCTGCGGCGGCTATAAGGTCCACGCGGACAAGCTTAAACGCCTGGGCGTTCCCATCTATACCGGCCATACCATAGCGCGGGCCGAGGGCGGAACGGAACTGGAAACCGTGACCATCGCCAAGGTGGACGGCCGCTTTAAGCTCATTCCAGGCACGGAGAGATCGTTCAAGGCCGACACGCTCCTTATAGCCGTTGGGCTTAATTCCGTGAACGAGTTCCACAGCGCGGCGGTGGAATTCGGGATGAACGCTTTCGTCTGCGGGGACGCCGAGGAGATAGCGGAGGCTTCCGCCGCCATGTTCAGCGGCAAGATAGTTTCCCACAAGGTGCTTAAAAGCCTGGGCATCATGTCCGGAGAGGTGCCGCAGTTCTGGTTCGAGCGGCTTGAGGTGCTCAAATCCCGGCCCGGGAAAACAGGCGCCCCGGTCCCGAAGAGCCATGCCGGCGCCGTCTATCCCGTGCTGCACTGCCGGCAGGAGATCCCGTGCAACCCCTGCGTCACGGTCTGTCCGAAGAAATCCATAAAGCTTTCAGGCGATTCCATTATGTCCGTGCCGGAGTTCTCAGGCGACTGCCTCGGCTGTTTTAAGTGCCTGCTGATCTGTCCGGGCCTCGCGGTCACGCTGGTAGATCATCGTAAGGATAAAAGATCCCCCACGGTGTCCGTTCCGTTCGAGATCGAACGCGGCCGCGTTAAGAAAGGCGACATGGTAGGAGTTACCGATTGGGAGGGAGCGGATCTCGGGCTCGCCGAGGTCGCGGACATCAAGGATTTTAAGGCCGAGAACACGATGATAATCATGGTCAAGGCCGCGCCGGAAACAGCCGACCGTATAGCCTCGATACGGCTGTTCGATCCGGAAGCGTCGCTTGCGACTCCGGGCGCGGCAGCGGAGATGGAAGATTCTACCATCATCTGCCGCTGCGAGCGCGTGAGCCTGGGTGAGATCCGCCGCGCCATACGGGGCGGCGTGCGCGATCTGAACCAGCTCAAAGCGGTCACCCGCGCCGGGATGGGCGCCTGCGGGGCTAAGACCTGCGAAAGCCTTATTCTTTCTATTTTCAGGAGCGAAGGCGTGGAACCGGATACCGTCACCGGGTTTTCCAAACGCCCGCTTTTTGTGGAGGTGCCGCTGGGCGCCTTTGCCAATGTCAAATGCCGTACCGAGGCGGAGGAAAAAGCCGGCTGGAGCGGATTTTAGAGAAACAGCGAAGGTTGGAAGTTTGGAGACGTTGAAACTCCTTCCTCAAACCTTCTAACCTTCCAACCCTCTAATCTTCAAAGATAATTTTGGGAGACCATATGTCCGTTAAACCTTACGATGTTATCATTGTCGGCGCGGGAAGCATAGGCGTTCCGCTGGCGATGTTTCTGGCTGAAAAAAAGCTCCGGCCGCTGGTCCTTGAGTCCCTGCCCTCCGTGGGGCAGGGGCAGAATAAGTGCGCCATAGGCGGCATCAGGGCCACCCATTCCGACGGCTCCAAGATCAAGGCCTGCCTGCGCAGTCTTGAGATCTTTTCCACCTGGCATAAGAAATACGAGGATGAGATCGGCTGGGTCAAAGGCGGCTATCTTTTCCCCGTTTATACCGAAAACGACGAAAAGATGCTCAGGGAAATGCTTAAGGTTCAGCAGAAGTTCGGCCTGAACATAAACTGGATAAGCGCCGAAGAGGTTAAAAAGCGGGCGCCGGGCGTGGCGGAGAAGGATCTGCGCGGAGGAACATATTCCCCGGATGACGGTTCCGCTTCCCCGCTGTTGTCCATAAACGCCTTTTACCGGCGCGCGGTGAAGCTGGGCGCGGAATTCCGTTTTAATGAGAAGATAACCGGTTTTATAAAGAAGGACGGCGCCGTCAAAGGCGTCAGGACCGGCAAAGGCGAATACTTCGCCGCCGTCACGGTTAACGCGGCAGGCGCCGGGGCCGCGGAGCTTTCCGCGCTGGCCGGCGTGCCCGTGCCCGTAAAGCCCGACTGCCACGAGGCGGGCGTGACCGAGCCTGTGCGGAAGTTCTTCGAGCCGATGGTCGTGGACATCCGCTCCGGAGATAAGTCGAAAAATTATTATTTTTATCAGAATTCCGAGGAACAGCTGGTTTTCTGCCTCACGCCCAACCCGCCCATCTGGGGGGACGACAGGCGGGCCACTTCCGAATTTCTGCCGGAAGTTTCCCGGCGCATGATCAGCCTTATGCCGGCGCTGGCTAATCTCAAGGTGCGGCGCACCTGGCGCGGCCTGTATCCTATGACCCCGGACGGGTTCCCCATTGTGGACTTCCCCGCGGCCGGCTACGCGCTGGCGGTCGGCATGTGCGGGCAGGGTTTTATGCTGGGGCCGGGCCTGGGTTCCGCCCTCGCCGCCGTCATAGCCGGAGGCAAGCGCGCTGAAGACCTTGAGATCCTGGCTGGTTTTAAACTTGAGCGCAAGTTCTCCGGCCAGGAAAAATTGAAATAAATAAAATGCCGCAAGCGGCATTTTATCGTACCTTATGCCGCCGTTCATGCAATAAAACGGCGGCAAGGGCGTTCACACTATGATGAAAAAAATATTCCCGCCGCTGTCGCCCGCGAGCTGCGCGGTACTATCGCTTCTCCTCTTCGTGGTTTTCCCCCTGGCGGCGCAGGAAGCGCCGCTGGAACTTTCATGGGAGGATTGCGTCCGGGAAGCCCTGGCCGGCAACCCGGCGCTCAAGGCCAAGAAACTGGCTATAGAGCAGAACAGATATCTTTATCTGGCCGGTTACAACGCTTATCTGCCGAAGGTGAATATCTCCCATTCCGTCAGCCGCGGCGGCGGTTCCGGAACCGCGCCTTCCAACCGCTGGAATTTCGGTCTCTCCGCTTCGGAGCCCGTATTCGATCTTAAGGCTGTTTCTTCGATCAAAAGTTCCAGGATGAACTATGAGAAGGCCGCGGCGGATTATAGCATCGAGTCCGCCTCCTTGCGCCAGAGCCTCTATTCCGCCTTTGTCAGCCTGCTGGTGGCCCAGGAGCAGGTGCTGGTGCAGGGTAAGATTACGGATCTCCGCGAGCAGAACGCGAAGCTCATCAAGCTTAAATATGACAGCGGCATGGAGTCGCGCGGCAACATGATGTACGCTTCCGCTCTCGCGGAGCTTGCCAGGTCAGACGCGCAGAAGGCTGTGCGGTCCCTCGATACGGCCCGCCGCGACCTTCTGAGCAGCATGGGGACCAGCGAGTACCGCCCTGTGGCCGTCAAAGCCGAACTGCAGTCTCCCGAATATGAGCTTAACCCCGGCGCCGTAAGGGAATTGTTGGAAAGCATTCCCCAGGTCGTCTCTTTTGAAAAAAGCGTAGAGATCACTCGGCAGCGCTTCCTTTCCGCCAGATACGACCTGTTCCCGACCCTCGACGCCAGCCAGTCTCTCGGCTGGAGCGGACCAAGCGAATTCCCCGCCGGGCGCAGCTGGTCCCTGGGGCTGAGCCTTAACCTGCCGCTCTTCGCCAACGGCCTCACCTTCTATCCCAACAATACCGGCGCCGCCAAAGCCGCGCTGAAAAGCGCGGAGGAATCGCTGAAGGACCTGAAAGTTTCCCTGGAGAACGGCATCATAAGCGCTTATAACGATTTTTTGAACGCGCGCGATACGGCGGCCTCCAATGTCGGCGTGCTTAAGGCCAACGAGGAGCGTTATAAGGAGTCGCAGATACAATACATGGCCGGCAAGATCAGTTTTATAGACCTGGAGAATGTGGAACAGAGCATGGTGGACAACCAGCTTAACCAGCTGCAGTTCCTGCAGAACGCCAACAACAGGAAGATCGCCCTGGAGAACCTGCTGGGCGTCGGCCTTGAAGACCAGGCGGATAAGGGCCGGGGCGGAGAGGCCGGCGTCCAGAACAAAGCATAACCATCCGGAGAAGACCATATATGAAGAAAATTTTTATTATTATCGCGGCAGCCGTTCTTGCGGGCGGCGGCTGGTATTTCTACAAAATAAGGACCGCGCGGTCGGAAGTGAAGTATGTAAGTGTCGAGGTCGTTTCAAAAGATATTTCGGAATTCGTGGAGACCACCGGCGCCGTGGCGCCCCTGAACAGGGTGGAGATCCAGCCCGCCGCCGCCGGCAGGATAGAAAAAATCCTGGTGGAAGAGGGCGACAGGATAAAGACCGGCCAGGTGCTGGCCCTGATGAGCTCAAGCGACAGGGTGGCCATACTGGACGCCGCGCGCGCCATGGGCGACGAACAATACAAATACTGGCAGGACGCCTATAAGCCTATAAAGGTAGTGGCTCCGCTGGATGGGACGGTTATTCTTAAAAATGTGGTGGAAGGGCAGACCGTCGGGCAGTCGACCGTCCTGTTCGCCATGTCCGACAAGCTGATCCTTGCGGCCAATGTGGACGAATCGGATGTGGGCAAGGTAAAGGAAGGGCAGACGGCTTCTATAGTTCTTGACGCTTATCCGGACCGGCCGGTCAAAGGCAGGGTTTTCCAGATCCTGGACGAAGGCACCAACCAGAGCAATGTCATCACCTATTCGGTCAAGATAAGGCCCGATTCCGTTCCCTCTTTTTTTAAGTCGCAGATGACGGCTAATATCAAGATAGAAGTGGCCAGGAAGCGCTCGGCCCTGCTCATTCCCGCGGCGGCCGTGACCATAGATCCGGCCGGCAGGACTTCGGTGATAACCGGGATGAAGGACAAAAAGCCGGTCTATACCAAGATCGAGACCGGCCTGGACGAGAGCGACATGGTGGAGGTCGCCAAAGGGCTTGAAGAAGGCGACACCGTTATGTTCCAGGGAAAAGGCTATAAGGTCCAGCAGGCTTCCGGCGGCGCCAATCCGCTGATGCCCACCAGGCCCAAAATGTCCCGGGGCGCGGCCAGAGCGATGCACTGATAACAGCCGGCGAAGGGCCGGGGTAAAGGGTTATGATAGAACTTAAAGGCATCCGGAAAATTTATCAGATGGGCGACGAACCCCTTGAAGTGCTCAAGGGCGTGGACCTCTCCGTGAAAGAGGGAGAGTTCGTGGCCATCATGGGCCCGTCCGGTTCCGGCAAATCCACGCTGATGCATATCCTGGGCCTCCTGGATAAACCCAGCGCGGGCTCTTATAAACTTTTCGGCCGCGAGATCTCGGAACTGGACGATGTGGAACTTTCCTACCTCCGGGCCCGCATCATCGGCTTCGTTTTCCAGCAGTTCAACCTGCTGCCCAGGATCACGGCCGCGGACAATGTGGCGCTGCCGCAGATCTACCTGGGCGAGAAGGCGCGCCCGGCCGAAGCCGGCAAATACCTGGCGCAGGTGGGCCTCGGCGACCGCACGGGCCATAAACCCAACCAGCTTTCAGGAGGGCAGCAGCAGCGGGTGGCCATAGCCCGGTCGCTGGTCAACGACCCCAAGATAATTTTCGCCGACGAACCCACCGGCAACCTCGCCTCCGACCAGTCCAACGAGATCATGGCCATCTTCCGCAAGCTTAACGACCGCGGTATCACCGTGGTCATAGTTACGCACGAGCCGGATATCGCAGCCTGGGCCGACAGGGTTATAAAAGTGAAGGACGGCCTGGTGGTGGAGGATGTTGTTAAAAAAGCGCCCGCCAAAAAGGAAGCGTCCGCGCATCTTCGCATCCCCAAGTCTTTTTTTCTAAGCTGGCGCGAGGTTTCCGAGAATATGGCCTCTTCCGTCAATTCCATAATAGGCAATAAGACGCGCTCGCTCCTGACCATGCTCGGCATTATTATCGGCGTGGGCGCCCTGATAGCCATGCTTGCGGTCGGCACGGGGGCGCAGCGGGCCATAGAAAAACAGATGTCTTCGCTCGGCACCAATCTGCTCGCGGTGATGCCGGGCAACCGCAGCCAGGGCGGCATGTCGCTGGGCCGCGGCGCGGTAAGCCGGCTGACGCTGGAAGACGCCAAAGCCCTGGCCAAGTCGATCCCGGATGTCACCAAGACGGATTCCAATGTGCAGGGCTCCGCCCAGCTGGTCTATAACTCCAAGAACTACCGCAGCCGCGTCACCGGCGTGACCGCGATCTACCCTTCGATGCGCGCCGCGGAGCCTTATTACGGCCGGTTTTTCTCCGAGGACGAGAACACCCAGCTTAAAAAGGTGGCGCTGCTAGGCCAGACCGTGGTGACCCAGCTTTTCGGCGAGGAAAACCCCGTCGGTAAAAATATCAAGATCAACAGGAAGAATTTCACCGTCATCGGCGTGCTGCCCATGAAGGGCGCCTCGGGTTTTCAGGACCAGGACGACACGGTCATAGTGCCGCTTAACACGGCCATGAAGGTCCTGCTCGGCAAGCAATTCGTGGATTCCATCTGGGTGGAGGTTTCGGACTATAAACTGATGTCCGCCGTGCAGGAGAACATCAAGGCCCTTATGCGCAAGCGCCACGGCGTCCCCGCCTACAAGGACGACGATGTTTCGCTTATGAACATGGCCGAACTTCAGACCATGCTGACGGGCACTATCAAGACCTTCAGCACGCTGCTGGGGATCATAGCCGGCATTTCCCTTATCGTCGGCGGCATCGGCATCATGAATATTATGCTGGTGAGCGTCAGCGAACGCACCAAGGAAATAGGGCTCAGGAAGGCCATCGGCGCCACCAGGCGCGCGGTGCTGCTTCAATTCCTGATAGAAGCCATCATAATTTCGGTCATCGGCGGCCTGCTCGGGATCATGCTCGGCGCCGGCGCTTCCATCTTGTTGTCCAGGCTTTCAGGCTGGGCTATTTATATTTCGCCTTTCTCGGTGATCCTGGCTTTCGGTTTTTCCGCCACGGTAGGCGTGGTCTTCGGCTTCTGGCCCGCTAAAAAAGCCTCGCTCCTCTCCCCCATAGACGCTTTGCGTTACGAGTGAGCCGTAAAAATTTTTGCCGCAAAAATTTTTAAACTCCGGCACGGGCATGGATACAACACGTGCCGGGTACGATAAAATGCCGTCTTACGGCATTTTATTTGCGTACGAAGTGGGGCATGTCGGGCGGAAGTTCCAGGGAGAGCTCCACCAGGCCGTCGGAGCCGCCGTTTTTCCGGCTGGCGAACTGGTAGATCAGCTTTTTTACCCCGTTCTTCTCGATGGTATAGGCGTTGGGGCGCGGCGCCGGGTCCGCCAGCATCTTTTTCAGTTTGGTCTTTGAAGGCTCCGGGTGGCATTCGAGCAGGTTCGAGCCGATAAGGTCCAGCCCGCCGCGGTTTTCAAAAGTTTTACCGGACTTGTCGTTCATTTCCTTGATCATGCCGTTCCTGTCGCAAACGGTCACCGCAATAGAGGCTTCTTTTACCCAGTCGTTCATAATACGCCCTCCATAATATCTCAAAGTGATAAAGCTGGCGCCGGTGCGTTCTTCGCCGGCGTGATATTATTAATTATAGCTTCTTTTTTATACAATATTCATTATGCGGGAAACCCCTTTTTTAAAACTGGCCGCCGCCAGGCGCAGCGTGCGCAAATATACACCCGTGCCGGTGGAAAAAGAAAAACTCCTGGCCTGTCTTGAGGCCGCGCGGCAGGCTCCCTCGGCCTGCAACGCCCAGCCTTATAAATTCATAGTCGTAGACGACCCCGCGGCCAAGGATAAACTGGCTAAAGCCGCATTCTCCGGTCTTTATTCCGCCACCGGATTCGCCGCTCAGGCCGGCGCCCTGGTCGTAGTAGTATCCGGAAAGGGGAAGCTTTCCACCTGGCTTGGCGACCGGGTGCAGGATACCAATTTCCGCCTGATCGATATCGGCATCGCCGCGGAACATTTTGTCCTGGCCGCGCAGGAACAGGGTCTGGGGACCTGCTGGCTGGGCTGGTTCGACGCCAAGGGCGCGGCTAAAGCTCTGGGCCTGCCGGCCGGCTGTAAAGCCGAGATCATTTTGAGCGTAGGCTACGCCGACGAGGCCCCTTCGGCCCGGAAAAGGAAAACGATGGAAGAACTGGCGTCTTTCAATGGATATTAATATGAGAACAAGCGTCTTTTTATCGATACTTCTTCTTATCCCGCCTTCGGGCCTGCGGGCCGAGGACGGCTGCGACAAGGCTTCCGAGGCTTGTAAGCCCCGGGCAGCGGCCGTAACGCCTTTTATGGCCGCGCTTACCAATGCGGCGCAGCCGGTCCCCGCGCTTAAACAGGGCGCGGTCAAAGAACCGTCGCTCAAACAGGGCGGGCCTAAAGCGCAGTTGGTCCCGTCCGCGGTCCCGGCCGCCCCGCCGCAGTCCGCGCCGGACCGCGCAAAAACCGTTTCACACCCAGCCTGGCTGCCGGTTGCCGCCGCTCTGCTGGCCGGGCTCTATTATTTCCTGCGGGAACGCAAAAAAAGAAGGAAGGGCTGATGAGCTTTGGTCCCGAAGTTTATAATGCGGCTTCGACCGTGATGTATTCGGCGCAGGGCGCAGCCCTGTCGGCGCTCGCCCTCACCGAAGCTTATACCGCGTACAAACCCGGAGGGCGTTTAAAGTCCGTCCCGCCGCTGGCTTTCCTGTTAAGCGGCGCCGTCATGTTCCTGGCCATGCTTTATTTTCTCGGCGGGTGGAGCCTAGGGAACGCTTTGCTCTCGCTGCGGCTGAACAGCGGTTTCTATGTTTTTGTTTCTTTAGCCTGTTTTTACTCTTCGGCCGGCCTTAGCCGGCTGGCTTTCCTCTTCTCCGGGGAGAAGAGCCTCGGCTGGCATTACCTGTTCATGGTCTTGCTCGGCATTACCGCTTTGTTGTATCTTTACCTGTCCGGGAAGGCGGCGCCCGGCGCGGCGGCGGAAGCTGCCGCCGCCAATTCAAGGTTCGGTTTTATTCTGTTGGCCGCCGTTCTCTTCAAATTCCTGCACGAGTTCCGTCCGCTTAAAGTTTTTAATCTGGCCTGGATAGGGCTTCTTTTCATAGTTTCTTTCCAGTTGCTCGGTTACAGGAAGGTCGATGGAGCTTTAGAGCTCCGCGCGGCAAGCCTGCTGACCTCTTCGCGGATGGTTTTACCGAAGGCTGCGGCCGGGGTTCCAATAAACAATGTCAAAACTGCTCATCCAAAACGCGCTGGTAATTGATCCGGCGCTGAAGCTGGAAAAAAAAATGAATCTGCTCATAGAAGACGGGCGGATAAAGTCCGTCGGGTCCGGATTTCCGGGAACCGCCTGCGGGAGTTTTGAGATCTATGACGCTTCCGGTCTCTGGCTCATGCCCGGCCTGATAGACATGCATGTCCACACCCGCGAACCCGGCATGGAGCGGGCGGAAAACCTTTCCAGCGCCTCCCAGGCCGCGGCCGCGGGCGGATTTACCTCCATCCTCGCCATGCCCAATACGGACCCGCCCGCAGACGATCCGGAGCTTCTACTCCGTTTGCGCGCGAAAGCGGCGGCGCTGCCGGTCAATATCTATTTTTCCGGCGCCGTTTCGCGCGGCAGAGCCGGACTGAAGCTGGCCGACCTTAAAGCTTTAAGGGCCGCCGGCGCCCTGGCGTTCACGGACGACGGCGCCTGCGTGTCCGACCCGGAGCTGCTGAAAAAAGCCCTGGAATTTTCCCGGACCGAGGCCGTGCCGGTGCTCGAACACGCGGAGAACCCCGCTCTTGCCGGGCAAGGCGTGATCCATCAGGGAAAAGTGTCCGCGGCGCTCGGCCTGCCTGGAATCCTGGACGATTCGGAAAGCTCCATCGTGCTCAGGGATGTGAAGCTGGCCCGGGAAACCGGCGGCCGCCTTCATTTTCAGCATTTGAGCTGCCGTGAGAGCGTCGAGATAGTCCGCGAGGCCAAAAAACTCGGCTCGGGCGTCACCGCGGAAACCTGTCCGCATTATTTTACGCTTACCTGCGAAGATGTCAAGGACGCCTCCTACAAGATGAAGCCGCCCTTGCGTGAAAGCGAAGATCTGGCGGCGCTTAAGGAGGGCCTGGCGGACGGAGCCATAGATGTCATAGCTTCCGACCATGCGCCCCATCCGGCGGCGGAAAAGGCGAAAGGTCTTTTAAAGGCTCCTTTCGGCGTCATAGGCCTTGAAACCGCCCTGGGCCTTGCCCTTACCGAACTGTTCCACACAGGCCTGGTTTCAAGGCTGCGCCTGGCGGAACTTCTGAGCTCCAACCCGGCCCGTATACTGGGCCTGAAGAGCAAAGGCGGACTGGCTCCCGGCATGGACGCCGATCTGACGCTTATAGATCCCGCGGTCGAGTATTATGTGGGCCCTCGCTTTTATTCCAGGTCCGTAAATTCCCCTTTTATCGGCCGCCGCCTTAAAGGCCGCGCGGCCGCGACTATAGTCGGGGGGCGGTTCGTGTTCAGCCGCGCCGCCTGTTTTCTGTGAGCTGTTAAAAATTTTCGCCGCCAAAATTTTTAACATGCCCCGCCCTTCAGGGCGGGGTTACCTTGCGGCAAGAAGGAGTTTGAGAAAATGTCGTGAAACGACATTTTATTCGCGCGGATCCGGCTCAATAAGGCAAAATCCATGGGTTTTTTATACAAACAGATCTTACGCAGGCTTCTTTTCAGTTTCGATCCTGAAACGATCCATGACGCCGTCATAAAAAGCGTCAGCGCGATGCAGGAGATCGAACCCGCGCAGCTTATTATAGGATTGCTGGCCAGGGTCAAGGAGATGCCCGTCACCGTGGCCGGCATCAGGTTCAGGAATCCCGTGGGGCTGGCGGCTGGCTTCGACAAAAATTGCGAGGCGCCGCGCCTCCTGGCCAGGCTCGGTTTCGGCTTTCTGGAACTGGGCACTATCACCCTGCGCGCCCAGAACGGCAATCCGCGGCCGCGCATTTTCCGTCTGGGCGAGCATAAGGGCCTTATAAACCGCATGGGTTTCAACAACGCCGGCGCTTACGAAGCCGCCCGCCGGCTGGAGCGTCTGGGCCCTGCGGGCGTTCCGCTGGGGATCAATATCGGCAAGAACGCCGACTGTTCGCTCGAAGACGCGCCGCGCAATTATCTGGAAGCGCTCAAAGTCCTGTACCCGTTCGGGGATTATTTCGCTTTTAACATCAGTTCCCCCAACACCCTGAAGCTGCGGGCGCTGCACCAAAAAGAGCGCCTTACGCGCCTGTTGGACGCCTCATTGGATTATATCAACGGCCAGAGCCTTAAAAAACCTCTTTTTATCAAGATCGCGCCGGACCTCGAGGACGCGGAGCTCGCGGAGCTGGTCGGCGCCGCCGTCGAGCGGGGCCTGGGGCTCATCGCCACCAACACCACCGTAAGACGAGGCCATCTCCCCGCGCGCTGGCATTCCTACGAAGGCGGTCTCAGCGGGCTGCCGCTGCGCGGCATTTCCAATGAGATGCTGGAAAAAGTTTCCGCCCTGGCCGCAGGACGGCTCCCGCTGATAGGGGTCGGCGGGGTTTTTGACGGGCCGTCCGCCGCCGAAAAGTTCCGTCTGGGGGCCGACCTTGTGCAGGTTTATTCCGGCCTGATCTACGAAGGTCCGTTCCTGGTGAGAAATATCCTGAAATATCTTGAGAAGCGCGGGAAACAGGGCGTTTGATCATGGGCAAAACCAATTTGATCGTCGCGCTGGACACGCCGGACCTTAAGACCGCCGGCGTTCTGCTTAAAAAACTTAAAGGCCTGCCGGTCATCTATAAGGTCGGTTCCAGCCTTTTCACGCTTTCCGGTCCGCGGGCCGTCGACCTTGTTCACAGGCACGGCGGGAAAGTTTTTCTGGACCTTAAGTTCCACGATATCCCGAATACCGTCCGGCGCGCCGTTGAAAGCGCGGCGCGGCTGGGGGTTTACTCGGTTTCCCTCCATCTCTCAGGCGGCGTCGAGATGCTGAAGGCGGCCGCCGGAGTGAAAGGACGGCCGAGGCTCTGGGGCATAACCGTGCTGACCAGTTTTGACGAGGATGCCTTCGCCCGCGTCGGCTTCAGGAACGGGATAGAAAAAACTATTTTCAGCCTGGCCGCTCTGGGCGCGGAGAACGGGGCCGACGGGCTTGTCTGTTCCCCCCTGGAGGCTTGCGCCGTAAAAAAACGGTTCGGCGGAAGGCTTGAAGTTATCACGCCTGGCATCAGGCTTGCCGGCGGGACCGACGACCAGAAGCGTACGCTTACCCCCTCGCAGGCCTCGGCCTCCGGGGCCGATCTTATAGTGGTCGGCCGGCCGGTGCTTAATGCCGGGGACCCGGCGGCGGCTGTGCGCGAAATACTGAAAGAACTTAAATCTTGAACGAGGTGGGCTTGATATGACGACCCGGGAAAAAAAACTTTATTCGCACTTTAAGAAATGCGGGGCGCTGCTGGAAGGGCATTTTTTACTTTCTTCGGGGCTGCACAGCGCCGATTATGTCCAGTGCGCCCTGGCGCTGAAAGCGCCGGCCAAGGCCGCCGCCCTGGGCGCCGAACTTAAAAAACGCTGGAAAGGGGCGAAACCGGACCTGATACTTTCCCCGGCGCTGGGCGGGCTTATTATCGGGCACGAGGTAGCGCGCGCGTTCGGGGTGGATTTTCTTTTCACGGAGCGGGAAAATAACGCCATGACGCTCCGGCGCGGTTTTATCCTGCCCGCGGGCGCCAGAGTTATCATAGTCGAGGATGTGTTCACCACGGGCAAGTCCACCATGGAAGTTTTTGAGGCCGCAAAAAAAGCGCGCGTTGAGGTGCTCGGCGCGCTTTCAGTGGTCGACCGGATGGGCGAACGGTCTTTTTATTTCCCTTCGGAGAGTCTTTTGAAACTGGACCTCGCGGTTCACAGTCCGGCCGAGTGTCCCCTCTGCGCCCGGAAAGTCCCTTTGGTAAAACCCGGTTCGAGAAAACTATAAACCGGATCTCCGTGCGAAGATCCGGTTTATCCGGCGGCCGTTGAGCGAGGCGTTCAGCGCAGGAACATGAACCGGTCGGAAAAAAGAAGGGCGCCCGCGGCTATCAGCACCGCTCCGGCGGCTATCTCCACATGACGAAGGGCGCTTTTGTACCTGGCCAGAAAAGCGAAGAACCTTGCCGTAAGCAAAGCCGCCAGTATGAAGGGCACGGCCAGCCCGGCCGAGTAGGCCAGCAGCAGCGACATTCCCCTGTAAGCTTCGCCTGAAACCGCGGCCAGGGCAAGGATCCCCGCCAGTATAGGTCCGATACAGGGCGACCAGCCCAGTGCGAAAGCGAAGCCCATCAGCAACGAGCCCCAGTACCCCCCTCCAAGCGTCCTCATGGAAAAGCGTTTATGATAATTCAAGGGGTTGAGCCTGACCAGGCTGGTCATGTGTATGCCCAGAAGCATCATAATAACGCCGAAGATCTTTAAAAGAAGCGTCTTGTGCGCCGCCAGCAGGTCGCCGGCGGCGGAGGCGGCCGCGCCCATCACGGAGAACGCCAGGGAGAACCCGGCCGTAAAAACCAGGGCGTTGAGGACCACTTTTTTTACGGCCACCTTGGCATCGCCCTTCAGAAGTTCGCTCGCGGAGAACCCCGAAAGCATGGACAGATAGCCTGGAAGCAGAGGCAGCACGCAGGGAGTGAAGAACGACATCAGACCGGCGCCGAATGCGGTGAAGTATTGGATCATAGTAGGTCGTGTTTGACTATAAAATATCGTCTTATGACATTTTATTTTATAAAAATTTTCCTTCGGAGCTTCAAGCCCCGGCCCCGCAGGGTGATGTCGTAGATCCCGGGTTTTAGCTTTTCGCCTCCGGGTCCTTTCCCGTCCCACTCAACCCTGCCCGCCGCCGCGTCTCCGCGGAAGAGTTCCCTTATTTCCTTGCCGGCGTTATCAACGACCGCGACCCTTATCACGGTTCCCTTGGCGATATTGAACAGTATGCCGGCCTTTGCGCCGGTTTTGGGTGAAAAAAGAAGCGGATGCACGCACAATGGATGTTTTGAAGCGTCGGGCCTGACAGCTATGATCCCGGGGTGCAGGCGGGCCGCGCTCCCGGCGGCGGCCATGGCGTATTTATCCAGGGCCTCGAACACATAGGAATAAACGCCGTCTTCCAGCAGTTTGGAAAAAGAATAGATCAGGCCGCCGGCAGCGGTCCCCGAAACCGTTTTCATCGCGAATGGGCTGCCTGGCAGTTCATAATTTCCTTTCTTTATGCGTATGCGCGGATAGCCCGGCGCGGGCGGATAGCCTTCAGGGCTGAAATACTTTACCCGGAACACCGCTTCATCACAGGCCGACACGGCTTTCGGGGCGGCTCCTTTCGCGTATCCCGGTTCTCCCGTCCAGTATAAGGCGGGCGGGGCTGAGGCGTAATTTAAATTGTCGACGGCGGCGACGGCCGGACCCTGGTCCCCCCAGAGCCCTTTGGCGGAATAACCCTTGATCCCCGCGGTGTCCGAGTCCTGCCCGGCTTCCACGCCGTAGGCCGCGTAAGCCCCGGCCGGGCCCAGCCGCCTGTTCCAGATCAGGGTCCCGTCGGCGTCGTACTTAATTAAGAACGCTTCATTCCTTTCCGCGCCCGACGCGTCTTTGATCGTTGAAATTCCCGAGACAAAGATCCCCCCTTCGGGATCGGGGGCGGCGCTATAGGCATAATCCGGTCCGGCGGAGCCTCCCTGCCTGAGCCAGAGCTGCGAACCGTCGGCGTCGTATTTCGCGGTAAAAATATCAAAACCGCCCTGGGTGTTTTGTCCCGCGAAGGAGCCGTTGGTGTGGCCGGTCAGATATGCTTCTCCGCCGGCATCCACCGCCACATCTTCGCCGTAGGTATCTCCGGTGGACGAAAGATCCCTGTGCCACAGCCTGGTCCCATCGGTGTCATATTTGCCGAGAAAAGCCGCCGCGCGCCCGGGGGTGGGAGTCCCGGAGTTTCCGGCTACGAACACTCCCCCCTCCGCATCCGCGGCCAGACCTTTAGGCAGTTCCTCGCTCTCGTCCAGCTGCCGGGTCCAGACCGGATTCCCGTCGGCGTCATATTTAAAGAGGAAAGCGGGGCCGCCTTTTTTTTCAGATCCGGCGGCCACATATATATTACCGGCCCTGTCGGCGGCGGCGCCGCGGTTTTCCTCGTTGCTTATAGCGTTTAATTGCCTGTCCCAGAGCTTGTTGCCGTCGGCGTCGTATTTCGACAAATTTATCCCGCCCGCCAGCCCGGCGGCGGCCGAGCCGGTCAGGTATAAGCCGCCGTTGGGGTCGGAGGCCAGGCCGTAGGTCCCCGCCAGCGTGCTTGCCCCGAGCTCCTTAAGCCAGAGCTTGCGGCCGCTTTCATCATATTTGGCGAGTACTAGCGCATCTTTGTCTATCATCGGATCCCGCTCCAGGTCTCCGGACGCTCCGGCTATGTAAATGTTGCCGGCCTTGTCGGCTATCATGCTTTGCGCCTGGTCGAATTCGGAACGGACGTCCTTTGACCAGCGGATCAGGACATTTTCAGCCGCCAGGAAGTTCAGGCCGAGAAACCCGAGAGAACCGGCCGCCAGAATAATGGATTTTGTTCTTGCCATTTTTACCATATCCGCTTACGACGTTTTATTTTTGACCGCCGGCTTGTTTTTCCTTTCATTTTTTAACGCTATGCCGAAGATATCTATCCCGCCGAATCCGGCGCTTTGGATCTGGAACAGGACGGCGTGTTTTTTCCCCGTCGTGTCCCGGAAAACGGTTTCAACTATTTTTGAATTATTGGGGCCGTTGGAGGTCTTTTTTGTCACGGATTCGAGACTGAGCTTAAAGATCTTCCCGGAGCCGGCTTCTTCCAGAAAAAACGCTCCCTTAAGTATAGTGTCCTTTTTTATATAGTCCTGCACGAAGTCGGTCAGGTCCTCGTCGGATTCCTGGATATAGGCCTGGCCCTCATCCAATTCCCCGCCATCCTCGTTCTTCACAGTATCGGTGGAAAACGCCGCCTCGCCCGTGGCTTCGGCCTCAAGCGTGTGGGCCTGCAGACAGACCATCGTAGTTATTGCGCATAGTATAAACAATTTTGTCATGGTTTCCCCCTCCTTTGTCGCACCCCGCGCTGAATGCGCGGGGCGGATTGTCCGCCGGACCTCAAGAGGAAGTCGGTCCGGTGCTCCACAAGGGGGGCTCTGCCCCCCATTTCATCGTCGCTTGCTCCCTGCGCTTCGCTTGGTCGCTGCGCTGAACCCCCCGAAGCGGTAACCTCTTCAATGAAAAGGAGCCAAGTCTCTCCACTTGTCGCACCCCGCGCTGAATGCGCGG
>JBAYJD010000038.1:0-30807 GCA_041665305.1 Elusimicrobiales bacterium | reverse complement strand
CCACGGCTGTCCCATAAAAATTTTAAGGGAACGGCGGGCTGCAAGTTCGGGGTCCTGCCAGCTATGGGGCCCATCGGGCCTGCGGCCGGCCCGGCGACTTCGCGCCGGTTGCCTGTTCATTGAATTGTGCTACGCACCCCTCGGCCCGATCCGACCCATGGAGTTAAGCCTCAATTCCGCGTCAGTTGCGGAATTGAGGGTACCGTGGAAGGAAGGTTGACCGGAGGTACATGGTTTATATACTATAACAGCATGTTCCCATTTACATTTGAACTGGGCGCCGCCGCCCTTGAGGTAAAATTGCGGTCATGGACCGTTCGCAGGGTCCTTTACAGCGACATGGAAAGCGTCGAACCGCGTTGCGCGTTCTGGAATGAACACTGGTGCAACTTCCTGCCGTGGCGTTTCGTGACGATCCGCAGAAGATCCGGTTTTGCGCGCAACTTCGTGATAAACCCTCCGGACCGCGATACTTTTATCGCCGCGCTCAGGCTCAAAATATAATGTAGTGAGACGGCATCATGCCGTACCCGGCACGGGTTTTATTATCCGTGCAGGTAAGAATTTTTGCGGCAAAAATTCTTAATCGATCCTGAACATGTTGACCCTGGAACCTTTGAAGGGGTTTTCTTCTTCGGTCTGGAACAGTCCTGCGCCGGCGCCAAGCAGACACGAGCTGATCAGCGGCAGGGCGGCGAATGCGTAGGAACTGAAACCGGTATGGCTGGAGATGCGCAGAAAAAAAACGGAAGAAAGAACGGCTGAAAAACAAATTATCGCGCACGGCGCCGCAAGGCCCCGGAGGTCGCGGACCAGCAGGCTCGCCAGATAATATTGAAGGACGGCGCCGCTTGCCGTAAGACAGGCGAAGCCCGCGGCATGGGAAAGCCGGTAAAACAGGACCACGGCAAGCAGGAACTGCGCGGGGATAAAAAGAACTGAGATCGCGGCATAGACCGTCAGAGCGTAAAGAAATCTTGCCATAAAAAATTTTTACCGCAAAAATTTTTATTTCTCGTAGAACCCGATATTTTTGAGGAATTGCGGGTTGTTCTGCCAATCCGGGGTTACTTTCACCTGTAGTTCCAGTTTCACGGGCCGGCCCAGGAATTTCTCCAGGGCGGCCTGGGCTTTCTCCCGCAGCACCCGTATCTGCCTGCCGCCTTTGCCTATTATGATCGGTTTCTGGGTGGGCCGCGCAACATGCACCGCGGCCAGTATATAATCGTCCACACCCGGCGTTTCCCGGAACACCATGATCTCCACCGCGCAGGCATAGGGGATCTCTTCCGAAAAAAGATTGAAGATCTGCTCACGGACGACTTCCGCCGCATAAAAGCGTTCCCAGCGGTCCGTCAACTGATCCTGCGGATAATAGGCCGGATGCTCCGGCATCGCCGCCAGGAGCTCCAGCCTAAGTTCTTTTACGCCGGCGCCGTTAAGCGCCGACAGGAAAAAAGTTTTTTTGACTGGGAGCAGCGCGGAAAAGAATTCCGCGGTTTTAACGACTTCGGCGCGGCTCCCGGCGCAAAGGTCTATTTTGTTGATCACCAGGTACAGCGGCGCCGCGAGGGATCTGAATTTCTCGAAAAAATCCAGCTTGTCCGCCGGGGGGAGGCGCGGTTCCGCCGCCAGCAGGGCCACATCGCTTTCCTCGTACGCCGCCCGTTTGATGGCGCCGGACATGCTTTTTTCAAAAAGATTACGGGGGGCCAGCATTCCGGGGGTATCCACGAACACCGTCTGATGCCCAGGCGTATTCAGGATACCCATGATATTGTTGCGCGTGGTCTGGGGTTTGGGCGAGATTATCGACAGCCTGGTTTCAAGCAGGGCGTTGAGGAGCGTGGATTTACCGACATTGGGCAGGCCGGTGATCGCCACAAAGCCGGCCCGGAACGGAGCAGGGGCCGGTTTCAAAGCGCCGCCTCCGTCCTCGGAACATGGAATAAAGGGGCAGGTGCGGAGTAAGAGCCGAAGGCTCCCGCAAATTGTCTGTCAGGGATGGTTCTCGATGTCAATTTTGCCTCTTCAACGGCCTGTACGCTCCGGTCCGCCGGTCCTGTTCTACTTGAAGCAAAGAGGGTTGGTCCAAAGCGGGAGCTGGGTGACCTTCTCAAGTTTGCGGACCTTCAGGTCGCCGGTGAGTTCCTGGATAAAAACTTCCAGGCTGTAGACCTTGGTTCCCGCCATCAGATGTCCTCCGCAGGCTTTGCCTTCCATATCGGAGAACATGATATGCGCGTGGACCATGGGCTTATCGTCAAAAATACTGACATTGCCTGAGAGGGAAAGGATCTCCATCTCTTTTTCGAGATTGATCTTAATGTATTTCTTCGCTTTCTGGTCGTACACGCCGAAAGTGGCGCGTTCCACCGCGCCTATGGCGGTTATAAGGCCGCAGCGGACCTGATGGTGGTGGCAGAAATACTGGACCGCCTGTAAAAGGTCCTCGCCCTTGCTGAGACTGAACATAAAAGCGCGGCCGGTGAGATAGGGCTTTTCCTGAACTTGAACCATCATGAGAGTACCTCCGTTATTTTTTTGACCCCGCCATGAAGGCGGCATAGTCTTTGACAGCCGCAAACTGGGCTGCGGCGTCCAGTCCGGCTTCCTTGAACACATCCGCGGCCCTGCCGCCGCCGGGATAACCGCCTTTCCTGAACGAGTGGAGCGTGCGGGCCATGCCGCCGCCGGACCTGACCCAGTAGTACATGGTCGGCAGGGTGAAGTCCGTCATCCCCATGGCTTCCATGGCCAGTTTCTCGGGGAAGATCTTTTCTTGCTCCTCGTCGCCCAGAAGATCGAAGAGATCTTTGGACGACACATAAAGCACATTCATGTTGAGGCCGGCCTCTTTCAGTTTGGGGAGCACTTCATATACGAAGATTTCGGCCACGCCGTTGCCCTGGAGAACCACGGTGCCGTGATGTTGTTTTCTGGGGTTGGACCTTAAAAAATAATAAACGCCTTTGGCCGCCTCGGCGGCCGGGGGGAGGCCGAGGGCGGCGCGGTCGGCGGCCTTTTCGACCGGGCGGGTGACGAAGGGCGCTATAACGGCCGGCCGGCGGTTCAGAGCCGAAGCCAGGAGCGGCCAGACCTCTCCGGGTTCCCAGGGGGTCAGCGTTATGAGCGCGCCTTTGGGAAAATTGCCTTCCAGGAGCTGCAAAGGCTGCGGATCCGCATGCGTCGGGCCGTCCTCTCCGGTCTTGACGCCGGCATGGGCGTTGATCATGATGAAAGAATTATAGGGTTTGCCGTCCAGCGCTTTCCGGTTCTGCTGGCCGATGGCGTGCAGGCGGGCGGAGAGATGTTCGAGAGGGGCGATAAAAGCCGCGTAGGAAGAACTTACTCCTATGTGCCGTCCGAAGCTTGAGACGCCCGAGGCGATGGCTCCCATCGCGTCTTCGCAGATGCCGCCGGCCGAGATGGTGCGGGAACCGGGATTGGCGGCGGAATTAAAGAACCCTTCCCCGAACCCCTTGCCGGCCAGGTTGACGCTGGTCGAACTGTAAAGATCGGCGGCGGAGATCAGAAGCGCTCCTCCGGTCAGGATATTGAGATGGTTAAGGGCCTTGGCGAGGGTTTCCCGCAGCGTTATCGCGGTCCCGGGCCTGAACTTGAGCGCGTCCGGAGGCTCCGCGATCTTTACCGAGTAGGCCTTTTCAGGGTCCGGGGCGCCCGCTCTTGGCGCCCTGGCCTGGGCTTCAAGGCGTTCTTTTGAAGCTGTGAGCTTGTTTAGCGCATATTGCGCCAGGGCCGGATTTGCCTCTATCGCTTTTCTTATAACCATCAGCGTGTCGTAAAAACATTCCTCCACCGCGGCGGGCGTGGGCATGTTCGCGCAATAACGCGGCATTTTGACGCCGAATTTGTTCTCAAATTCGCTCAGCGTGCCGTAGTAGCCGTCCGAGGAGAATTTATGGCCCGCGCCGTGGGCCGCACGGCCCTCTATGCCGTATTTCCAACCCTTGACCGTGCGGTAGACCACCGCCGTCGGCTGCTTGTTTTCGCTCTGGTTGACGGCGAACTTCTGGGCGGTAAGGATCTGAAAGAAATCGTGGCCGTTGGAGACATAGACCACATTCCAATCGTTAAGATAGGCGAGTTCGTCCGGCGTCCACTGCACATATTCTCCGGGTTTGGAGTTCTCAAGACAGACATTGTTGGAATCTATGGAGGATTGGTTCCAGTCTATGTGCATCACCGCGTTGGAAAGCTGCGCGGTAGCGGCCGCCGCCATGGCTTCCGCCACGCGGCCGGAGGTCATTCCGCCCTCGCCTTCGATCATGTGGATCTTCGGCGCCTTGTCCGCGTAGGCGTCCATCGCGCCTAAAGCCAGGCCCACGCCCGCTCCCACGCCTATGCCGGAGGCTCCTGTGGCGATCTTGACGAAAGGGGTGTGAGGGGTCGGATGTCCGTCCAGCGCTTTGGAACGGAACTTCCTGAAAAGAGGGGTATCTGTGACGGGGCTGCGCCGGAAACCCAGAAGGTCCTCAAGCCGCAGTTGGAATTTTTCAGCCGGCAGGTCCCTGGCGCCTGAGGCGCGGACAAGTTCGTTGCGCAACGCCCAGAGGGCATAAAGGCCCATGGCTTTGTGGCCTGCGGCATAGACGAGAATGTCGTTGCTTTCAAGCTGCGGGTTGAAAAAATCGTAATCCATGGAGGTGAACACCAGGCTCTGTGCTATCCTGCCCGAAGAAATGCTTCCGCCGGGGTGACCCGAGGTGGTGGCGAAATTATACAGGACGGCCGTGAGCGTTCGGTATATGAGGTCTATGTCTTCAAGAGCCTTGATCTCCTCATCCTGGACCTTATATTGCGCGGTCGTGATAATATCCGCGACATCATAATAGTTGGCGCGGCGCTGGGTCAACGAAAATTTGGATGGTTTTACTCCGCTGAAAAACATTTTTGTTTCTGACATCTACGAGCCCTCCGGCCGAAAGATCCGGCTATAATATGATTTTAGCAAATTTAAGCCGGGAAAAGCCGGTAGGCATTGGATTTAAGTGAGATTTAAATATTATAATGGGCTTGAACGGTACTGCCAAAATATAGAGGTGAAAAATATGACTACGACCGCAACAAAGCCCGTGTCTTACAAAGAATTAGGTTTCGTGAACACCAAGGAAATGTTCGCCAAAGCCAACAAGGAAGGTTACGCGGTACCCGCTTATAACTTTAACAATATGGAGCAGCTCCAGGCTATCCTGACCGCCTGCGTGAAGAGCCGCTCCCCGGTTATATTGCAGATCTCCAAGGGGGCGCGCGAATACGCCAATCCCACGCTGCTGCGCTGGATGGCCCGCGGCGCCATGGAAATGATCAAAGAAATGCCCGGAGGCCCCGTGCCGGTGGCGCTGCATCTGGACCACGGCGATTCTTTCGAACTCTGCAAGTCCTGCATAGAGAACGGCTTTTCGTCCGTAATGATCGACGGTTCCAGCCTGCCTTATGAGGAGAATGTGAAGCTCACCAAAAGGGTGGTGGAATACGCGCATCAGTTCGAAGTTACGGTCGAGGGCGAACTCGGGGTCCTTGCCGGCATAGAGGACGAGGTCTCTTCCGAGCATACCCATTACACGGAACCCGCGCAGGTCGAAGATTTTGTGAAGCGCACGGGAGTGGACTCGCTCGCCATTTCCATCGGCACCAGCCATGGCGCGTTCAAATTCAAGGTAAAGCCGGGCGAAGCCGCTCCGCCGCTCCGTTTCGACATCCTTGCGGAAGTGGAAAAACGCATCCCCGGTTTTCCGATAGTCCTGCACGGCGCCTCTTCCGTGCTGGATGTTTACATCGATATGATCAACAAATACGGCGGCAAGATGGACGGCGCGGTGGGCGTGCCGGCCGAACAGCTGCGCAAGGCCGCCAAGTCCGCGGTTTGCAAGATCAACATAGATTCGGACGGCAGGCTTGTCATGACGGCTATTATTCGTAAAGTGTTCGCGGAGAAACCGGGAGAATTCGACCCGCGCAAATATCTGGGCCCGGCCAGGGAAGAACTTATAAAGATGTACATGGACAAGAACAAAACCGTGGTAGGTTCGGCCGACAGGGCGTAATAAAATGTCGTGAAACGACATTTTATCGTACCCGGCACGGGCTCTTCCAACCCGTGCCGAAGTCGAGGAAGAAGTTTTTTTAAAAGGATGAAGGAGCCGGGATAGGGCTAAACAGCGGAAAAATCCTTTGATTTTCCAATGTCTTGGCTTGATCCTTCAGCCTTCATCCTTTATTCTTGTATGATAGAAAAGAAGCACATTATTATCATCGGCGCCGGGGCTTCAGGCCTGGCCGCCGCCTGCGCCGCCGCGGCGTCCGGAGCCCGGGTTACAGTGTTGGAGAAGAATCATGTTCCCGGCCGTAAGGTGCTTTCCACGGGGGCCGGGAAGTGCAATCTTACCAACGCACTGGTGACAGCGGCGCGTTACCACGGAGGGGAAGCCCCTTTCGTGAACAGGGTGTTAAAGGCCCTTCCTCCCGGGTATGTGAACTCTTTTTTTAAGGATCTCGGCCTTCTGACCGTCCAGGACCCGGACGGCCGCATTTTCCCGCGGTCCATGAAGGCGGCGGATGTCGTCGCAGTGCTTGTGAATTGCGCCAATTGGAAAAACGCGGAGATCAGGTTGCTGACGGAAGCGCTGGCCGTAAAAAAGAGCGCGGACGGCTTTGAAGTATCGGTCCGGAGCGTATCCCCCAAATGGGAAAAAGGAGCGGCCGCCGGTCCCGAAACCACCTTGATATGCGACAAGGTCATCCTGGCCGCCGGCGGCCCCGCTTATCCGCAGATAGGCGGCTCTGTCTCCGGCTATGACCTGGCGCGGTCCCTGGGGCACAGCATAAAAACGCCTGAACCGGTCCTTGTCCCTCTTAAAGTCAGGGAAAGTTTTATAACGCAGGTCGAAGGGATCAGGGTTCAGGCCGCGCTTGAACTCAATTCCGGCGGAAGGATGCTTGCGCGCGGGCGGGGGGAGGTGTTGTTCACGAAATACGGACTTTCGGGCCCCGCGGTGCTGGAGCTGAGCCGGGCGGCAGTGTTCGCGCTTAAATCCGGCCCGGTGAAATGCCGTCTGGACTTTTTTCCCGAATATACCGCCTCCGCTCTGCGCGCATTACTGCTGGCGAGAAGGGCGGAAATGGCTGACCGCTTCTGGCGGATGTTCCTGTGCGGTCTTGCCGACGCGCGCCTGCTCCAGCTCTTATCCGATCTCGCGAAAGTCGGGGCCGACAAACTGGTCGGCGCAGTCCCGGAAAAAACTTTTGAGGATTTTATGCGGCTTCTGAACGGGTTCGAGCTTGAGCTCTCGGGTCCGCTGGCTTTTGAGGACGCCATGGCCGCCGCCGGAGGGGTTGAAACAACGGAAGTCTCTCCGGAGTCGTTCGAATCGAAGAAAGTAAAAGGCCTGTTCCTCGCCGGAGAATTGCTGGATATCGACGCCGATTCCGGCGGCTACAATCTCCACTTCGCCTGGACCTCCGGCCTCCTGGCCGGAAGGGCCGCCTCCGGATAAGACAAACCCCGCGCCTTTTAGGGCGGGGTTGCCTCGCGGTAAGAGGACGATAAATGTCGTCTTACGATGCTTTATGCGAACAGGCGCACGGAGAGCCAGTAGACCAGGGCTGAGATAAGTGCGGAGCCGGGAATGGTGAGGACCCAGGCCCAGACGATCTGTCCCGCCACTCCCCATTTTACCGCGCTGAACCGTTTCATGGTGCCCACGCCCATGATCGCGCCGGTTATCGTGTGCGTGGTGCTTACCGGCACGCCCATCGAAGAGGCCAGGAACAGCGCTGTCGCCGCCCCCGATTCCGCGCAGAAGCCGTCCACCGGCTTGAGTTTTGAGATCTTCTGGCCCATGGTCTTTACTATGCGCCAGCCGCCGGACATAGTGCCCAGGCCCATCGCCGCGTAGCAGATTATCGCCACCCATTTCGGGACTTCGAATTTATCCAGGTATCCGGCGCTGAGAAGAAGGCCGGTTATTATGCCCATGGTTTTCTGCGCGTCATTCCCGCCGTGCCCCATGCAGTAAGTGGCGGAGGACAGGAGCTGGGCCTTCCTGAAGAAACGGTCGACTCTGTTAGGCGTTGCCCCGCTGAACAGGCGGTAAACTATGACCTCGAAAAGAAGACCCAGCAGCATGCCCAGCAGAGGGGAGATAACGATAAAGAGCACGACTTTGATTATCCCGCTCATCACAAGCACGCCGACGCCCGCCTTGACCACGGCCGCGCCCGCAAGACCGCCCATAAGGGCGTGCGAGGAGCTGGAAGGCAGGCCGAAATACCAGGTGAAGATGTTCCAGGCGCAAGCGCCTGCCAACGCGCCGAATACGACATGGGAGTCTATCACGCCGATCTCGACTATTCCCTTGCCCATGGTCGCTGCGACAGCGTGGCTGAAAATAAAAAAAGCCACCATATTAAAAAAAGTGGCCCAGATGATGGCCTGGCGCGGTGAAAGCACCCGCGTAGAAATAATAGTGGCGATGGAGTTCGCTGCGTCGTGAAAGCCGTTAAGATAGTCGAAGACCAGCGCCAGGACGACCAGGCCGGTTACCGTCAGGAGCGTGCTATCCATTTTTCACCAGAATGGCTTCGATAACTTTCGCTACATGCTCGCATGTATCGAGCGTTCCTTCGGCGACCTCATAAATTTCTTTCCACTTTATGACCATGATGGGATCTTTTTCCGTTTCGAAGAGATGGCTGATGGCCTTTTCGCGGATCTGGTCGCCGAGGTTTTCCAGGCGGTTCACTTCTATGCAGTGGTCCAGAACGCGGCGCGTGCGCTTGGTGTCGTGCAGATGCTTTACGGCGTTGCACAGCGCGCGCGTGGACTGGTCTATGGTGTCGGCGAACTGCACCAGGTATTCATCGCAGGCGTTAAGCTTGTAAAGTTTTATACGGTTGGACATGGAATTTATCATGTCCAGGATATCGTCAAGCGTGTTGGCCAGGGAATAAATGTCCTCGCGGTCGATGGGGGTGATGAAAGTGCGGTTGAGCATATCCACTATCTCGTGGGCTAGCGTGTCGCCCTCATGCTCGTAATCCTTGATCTTTTTGACGGTCTCTTCGTCAAAGAGCCCCTTTTTCACGGAAGCCTTGAAGCAGTCGGCGGCTTTCACTATCGTGTCGGCCTGCAGACTGAGGAAATCGAAGAATTTCAGTTCTTTGGGGACAAAGTTGAAGGACATGTTCGCGCTCCTTTGAATATCCCGTGGATTTTGATTATAATCATATTATATCTTTTTCGAACAAAAAAAGCTAAAAATGCGCGCAGAGACCGCCGCAGGCTAAGGAGACACTTAAAATGGATCTAAAGAGCGTTCTTTACAAAAGGTTTGAGAAATACGCGAAGATCGACACCCAGAGCGATGAAAACTCCTCAAGTTTTCCTTCGACAAAAAAACAGCTTGTGCTGTCGAAAATGCTGGCGTCGGAATTGAAAGCCATGGGGGCCTCCCATGTAAAACTGGACAAATACGGCTATGTGACGGCCGAAATCCCGGCCACGGTTAAAGGTAAAATACCCGTCATAGCTTTTCTCGCGCATGTGGACACCTCTCCGGCCGCCTCGGGCAAGGGCGTGCGTCCGCAGCTGCACAGAGCCTGGAAAGGCGGAGAGATAGTGATAAGCCGCAAGCGCGGGATGGTCCTTAATACCAGGAACTGCCCCGAACTGGCCCGCTGCAAAGGCGAGGATATTGTAACGGCTTCGGGAGATACGCTGCTGGGCGCCGATAATAAGGCGGGAGTGGCTATCATTATGACGGCCGCCGAGCATCTTCTTAAACACAGGGAGCTCCCTCACGGCGTATTAAAGATCGGTTTTACCCCGGATGAGGAAGTGGGCCAGGGCGTCAAGTTTTTCAATGTGAAGGCCTTTGGTGCGGATTTCGCCTACACTGTAGACGGAGATGTGGCGGGAGCGGTGGAAGATGAGAACTTCAACGCGGACGGGGTCAAGATAACGATAACCGGAAAAAGCGTGCATCCGGGCACGGCCAAGAACGCGCTGGCGAACGCCGCCCGCATAGCGGCGGATATTACGGCCTCCTGGCCTGAAAATCTGCTGCCGGAAACCACCGAGAAGCGCGAAGGCTTTATTATGTTCACCGATATCTCCGCCGGCATAGAAAAAGCGGAGGTCTCCGGCATTGCGCGCGAACATGACCTTAAAAAATTAAAAGCGATGGAACGGCAACTGGAAGCTCTTGTAGCGGCGGCGCGGCTGAAATATCCGCTGGCCGGTATAGAAGTGGAGTTCCGCGAGCAGTACAGGAACATGAGGGAAGTTATAGTCAAGCACCCCGCCGTGATGGCTAATCTTATGAAAGCGGTGCGGAAAGCGGGGGTTGAGCCGTTCGTCAAGCCGGTGAGAGGGGGAACGGACGGAGCCAGGTTGTCGTTCATGGGACTGCCGGCCCCGAATATCTTTACGGGCGGGTTCAATTATCACGGGCCTTATGAATGGGTCTCGCTGGACGGAATGAAAAAGTCCATGGATGCGCTGGTGAACCTGGCCGGGATCTGGGCGGAATAAAATGTCGTAAGACGACATTTTATTCCTGAAATTTCGCGTTCGTTCTACCGTGGCGTGATCCAGCCGGAACTGAGACGATTATTTACCCGGGCGGCTTTGCCTTAACTCCAGGTATTTCATGCCTATCTGGCCGTAAGAGCCTTTTTTCTTGCGCCAGGCGGATAACTCTTTATAAAGGTTTTTTTGGTTCACCGAAACGCCGAATTTCCTCGCGATAATTTCGCTTACGAACATATACATCCGCAGTATCAGCGCTTTTTCCTCGTCGGCATATGCGAAAACCGGGCACCGCAGAGAAATACGCGCCATAAACCCGGCTTCATGACATTTGTTTTCAATATCATCGACGGCCCGTCTGTTCCCGCCGCACTTCGCCTGCAGTTCCGTCAACTCGCCGTACATTTTTGCCAGCACAGGCATCGGGTCGGAAAACTTGTTTAAGGCGTCTACCGTATCGATGATCAGCACATGTCCGTTTTTGTTCAATAATCGCTTTAAACATTTCAGCATCGCCGAATGATCCGGCAAATGCTGCGCCACCAGGCGCAGGATCATGTAATCGAATTTAGAACCCTGATAATCGTAGATATCGCCGCGTATGAACTTAACATTTCCCTGTTTTCCGTTGTGTTTTTCCGCCAGGCGGATGTAATCCTTGGAGATGTCCACGCCCGTGTATTTTTTATCCGGAAAATAAGCGCTCAATGTTCGTATCAAGTCGCCGGGTCCGCACCCCAAATCCAGCACGGATCCGGCGTTTTGAAACGCCGGGCTGTTGAAAAAAAATTTCAGATCCTCGCGTAAGCTGACTGCGCACTGGATCCTCAGCAACTCCACCCAGAGCCGCGTTGTCCGGTTCCCGGTGAAGCGGGTCCGGAATTGGTCGTAGTTCCTGAAATGACCGCTGGTCGAATCAGGTCCGGCGGAAACTTTATTCATAACTATGATCTTCCTGAAACTATTGAGCCCTGCGTAAGTAATGTCCGCGCTGGCCGGGCCGATTTTGGAGCGGGTCGACTGAGCCGCCGTTAAACTTAGCTTCGGAGACTGCCGGACCAACAAGGAGCCCGGAGCGCGGCGTAGCAGCGCTACGCAAGCGAATGGGCGACGCGGTGCGAAGCACAATTCAGAGAAAACAGGTTGCAGCCCAAAAGCGCCCGGCCCTTTTCCGAAGGAAAAGGGAGGCTTGCCTTTGAGCGGCTGCTTCGTTGCTTCTCACTCACAGGCCTACGGGCATGCTCGCTCGTCGCGTCCTGTTCATATTCAATTGTGTCGCTTCGCTCCACCCGCATCCATCTTTAACACTGAATTGTGCTTCGCGCCCAAATCCAAGCCTCCAACACGGACATTAATTACGCAGGGCTCAATAAGCTGTACCTCACCCGAACTGCGGAAACCTGCGACCTCGTACGGCAATTATAGTTTAGTACATGGATCGGTTTTTATCAAGGACTGAAAAGGTGTTTAGTCCCGGCGGCTCTCCCGCATAATATGCCCATGCGATGGGCAGCGTTCCGAAAAGGTATGCCAGCCGCTAAGCACGAAGTCAGGGAGCGCCGACCACCGACGCCGCCAGGTAAAAATGAGGTCCCAATTCGGCCTGATCCCGGTCGGCTGGACTATAGACTCGCTTGACTGGTCCACGAAGGACCCCGATACGCTTTATCGCAAGACGATGGCCTTGATACAGCAGCGCGGCAAAGGCATCGTGCTTATGCACGACATCCATCCGCAGAGCCGCACCGCCTCAAAGCAGCTGGTGAAATGGCTGGCGGATCACGGTTATAAAGTGGTTTCGCCGGAAAGGATGGCGGAGGCCTATAATAAACAAATCGCGCCGGCATCCTTCAAAACCGCCGATTTTTTAGGCGGTTTTGTCATGGCGGGGTGTCGAGAGGGAATATTAAAAGGACGATTCAGGAAGTTTTTGTCCTTTTGATCTTCAACAGGTACTTTAAATCTTCCATGTCTTTGGGGCGCCCGGCGGCTTTTTTCATCTTGATGAGACCGTCAAGTGATGCGAAGTATGCAAAAGTCTCTCCGAATTTAGACCGCACTTTGTCTTTCCAGATGCCGGCAAAGGTCACACCTTTAACAAAAGGATGAATGTCCGTTTCAACGGCGTATTGGCGGATAAGCAGTTTTTTTGTAAGTAAATCCTCCACTGTAACATCTGTCATGTCATAACCGAAGGCGGAGAGAGCCTGTCTGGTCCTGAGCGCGTTAGCCTGATCAGGTCTTATAAATATGTCTATATCCAGCGTGGCCCTGGCATAACCATGAACTGGAAATGCTGTGGCGCCGATAATAACAAAATCAACCTTATACTCTTTTAAGGATTTCAAAAGGTTTTCTGTGTCCATTTTTTTCAAGAAGGCGGGTCATCTCATGCGTTTTCTGCGACATCAGCTTGAACCTTTCCTTTATAGAAAGAGAACGCAGGAATTTCAGTTCAAAATTCATCTCCGCTTCATCATTATGCCCGCTTAGTTTTAAGATCATATTTATTGACAGTTTTAACCACGACCTTAGCAAATTATAGCATTTTCGCCCCTTTCTGTTTCCGCAGGCGGCTGCCGCGTTATCTATCAAATCTAAGTTGTTTTTATCATTTTTGTGAACGCAACCTCATCTCCGTGTTGAAACCAAAATAGTAGCCGAGTGCGACTCATCGTTAATCCGTTTAAATTATTCAAAACCGTCGAGGATCCTTCCTCGGCGGTTTTGTTATTCCTGAGTGGGAAACAATATTTTAGTGCGCGCTGGAGACGGGGGGGCAGGTAGCGGCCCCATAACTTTTTTCAGGTAGGCGATGAGCCTCGGCCCGTAGGTGCCGCGCAGGCCGTAAAACGCGTCTATGTGCCCCGATGGCACAGCCCAGAATTCCTTGGGCTGCATGGCCGCATCATACAATTTTTTGCCTTGCGTGAACGGGACTATCGGGTCCCGTTCCGAATGTATAAAAAGCTTGGGGCAATTTATTGTAGCGACATAATCCGAGGGCGAATGACTCCCGCTTATCGCCACCCACGGCAGCCAGGAGAACGGCCGGCTCCACCAGTGCGCCCGCAGCGCCGCCGAGCCCACGCTTTTATAAGAATAAAAGCTCCCTTCCAGCACCATGGCCGCCGGTTTGAACCCGGATTCCGCGACAGCCGCGACCGCTATGGCGCCGCCCAGACTTTGTCCGAAGACGATCATTCTACCGGGCTCCGCACCCGGCAGTTTAAGAGCGTGGGCCAGCGCCGCTTTGCCGTCCATGACCAGCCCGTCCAGCTCCGGTTTCCCGCCCGAAGCCCCATAGCCGCGATAGTCGAAAATAAAAACATTGAATCCCTCTTTCGCAAGCCAGGAAGAATACGAAAAATGAGCGGTCATGTTGTGCGCGTTGCCGTGGAAATGTATCACCGTCCCGAGCGGAGGTTCCGCCGGAGCGAAGAACATTCCGGTCAGTTCCGTCCCATCCCCGGACCTGAATTTTATGGCCTCGTATTTAATGCCGGCTTGCGCCGGGTCCGCGAGCAGCTTGTTTGAAGGCTGGAAGAATAAATGTGTGCAGCCGGCCAGGGCCGCCGCCGTTACCGTCATCAGTGCCGCCTTTAATTTCATGTTAAAGCCGCTTCCTTGTGCATGTTTACGGCGGAAATACGAACTGATGAAAATATATGCCGCACTCGCGAACTTTTCCGCGCCAGACGTATTCCAGCCGCGCGGAACTGTTCTTCGCCAGTTTCATGGAGGCGGCGGCGGCCCCGGCCCAGAGCGGCCTGGTGTCGCCGAAAGCGTAACCGATATAGCGGGCCTCGATCAGCGCCCTCACCGGACCTGTTTGCGCAAGCATTCCCGCTTTAAGACCGGCGCCGGCGCGCCAGCCGGAATCAAGGGCGGGGCCGAGAGCGCTGTCCGCCTCCGCCAATAAATACCAGACCTGCCGCACAGGCGTATGAGTTTCAGCCGCCAGTCCGGAGCCGGCGTTCATCGCCCAGACGGCGGCCTTGCCGCTTTGTCGGCCGGTTTCGTCCGCCTGCTCTACGCCCGCTGAAATTTCCCAGGACGGACGGCGCACCCAGTCATCCCAGGGATTCAAGCTCATCACCCGCGCAAGTCCGGCTTGCTTCACATACAGACGGTTATAGCGGGGTTCCTGCCGCAGGCGGAAGGAACCCATCTCCAGCACGGCGTCAGGCAGGTAGCCGGTGGGATCGTCCAGAAGATCCTGCAGCGCGAAACGGCCCTGTATTTCATAAGCGGGCCCGTTTTTAAGCGAGACCAGGCCCGCGCCCAACCGCAGACTTTCATGCGCTTCCAGGATATCGGCGGGCCGTACCGGTCCGCCGGTGAAGGTCGTTTGCGGGCCCAGCCGGGAGCGGACCGCCAGCAAAGGATCGGTGCGGTCGTCCAGTTCCGCTTTTCCGATACGGCGCGCGTAAAAGCGCCAACTCAGATAATCCACCGCCGCTTCCAGCACCGCCGCTTCGCGGGCGGGAGGAGCGGCGGCTATCTTTTGAAGTTCGGATTTCCGGTCGCCGCGCGTAAGTTCCAGCACGGAGGCCTTTTCGCCTACAGAGAGCTGGCCCCTTTTCCAGTCCACGGTTTTCCATAATGAAGGTCTCCAAAGCGGCGTAGATGCCGGCGAGGCGGAGAGCACGGCCTTGGCCGTATCCGAAGGAATGACCCAGAAAGAGAACCGGCGGGAAAGGTCCAGTTCGGGTTTTACGATATCCAGCAGCGGCATCAATTGCCAGGAACAGTTGCGGGTAAAGAACAGATATGGGAAGGCCGCTTTGCCGAGTTCCCAGCCGTGGCGCATCAGGCGGTCGATCTCTTCCGTGGTCAAATTGAGGGGGAATTCCCATAGGTCCCGGTTCTCTATGTTGTGATACTCCTGTATTTTGAGATAATAGGGAATGGTCGAGAACTGGCCGGGGTATGCGCCCACAAGTCCTTTGACGGCAAAGAACAAGCCGCTTTCCACATCGGCGGTGGCGGCGTAATTTATAGTATAGTCCAGCAGGTCCGCGCCGTCCGCCCCTCGCCGGTGCAGACGGAGAAAGGTGTGCCCGTACAGTGTCGAGGGATTATTAAGATACCCCGCGGCGAAAAGCAGGCTGACCGATCCCGTATTCAGTCCCGCTTTCCATTCCTCAAAGGATTTACAGGTCTTAGGGGGCAGGTCCGCCTGTTTCACGCCAAGTTTGCCGCGAAGCCAGCGATAGCGTTCCGGAAAACGGCACTCTGGACTGTCGTCGGCGGCGCTCTCAAAAAAAAGGCCGTCCACAGCCGCTTCCAGCTCAAGTTTCGGACTGATCCTGCCCCATTTTGAAAGAAAAAAATCAGGATCGACGGAAGGGCTGTGATATCCGCCCAGGATGTTCTTTTCGTAATAAAGCAGGCGGAGCCAATAAGGGTCTTTCCAGGCGTTCGCGTTAACCGCCGACTGCCTGAGGCTGAGACGCAGCAATTCTTTTTCCGGGGTTATGGCGCGCGCCGACGGCGCAAGGAGAAGAAGTGAAGATAAAAAACGGAACTTTAAAAATTTTTGCCGCAGAAATTTTCACCTTGTTTCCGGCACGGGGTTTTTAAAGCCCCGTGCCGGTCGTATAAAACATCGTCGGACGATGTCTTATTAGATGGTGCCGACGAGCCTGTTGATCTCGGTTACGGCGGTCTTCGCGTTGTTGGCGGCGAAGATGGTGGTATGGTTCCGCTGCAGGAGCGCGGCAAACTCCCCGGCGTTCTCGGTAGTGAACCCATAGAGGCCGGCCAGGTTGGTCACGAATTCGCCTTTGCCGGCGGCCGCATCGCGGGACAGGTCCTTATAGTTGGCTTCAATGAAGCTCTCGCGGGCCATGGACACCTTTATCATGCCTTTGGCGTTGCAACCCGAGGTCCCGAAGGTTATTCCAAAGGTCTGGCTGCCGAAGGTGCCGTTGGTGGTCGCCGCAAGTATCTGCGTTCCGTCGTTCTCCTTGAACGCCAGGCTTCCGAGGCCGCAACCGGCGCTGCCGTAGTCCGCCGCGAAGGCCGCCGCGCTGAAAGCGACGACGGCTGCCGCTGATAGTATTATTTTTTTCATTCTTTGATCTCCCCTGTTTTATATTTACCGAAACAGATTCTGCAACTTAACAGGCCCCGTTGTCAATTTTATAAACTCGCATTTTAGTCCGCCGTAAACGGACCATGCTAAAAATCTTCGCAGCGGAGTTTTTTAGTGCAGGCCGATCTTACAGTCGTGGTTTTTGGCGTATCGCTCAAGAGACAGTTTTTCGTGCTCCCTGTAAGCCGCGGTCCTTTTTGCGAGCAGGTCGAAATTGGTCTGGTGGGCGTCGAACATCGGCCCGTCCACGCAGGCGAAGAGAGTCTTGCCGCCCACCTCCACGCGGCAGCCGCCGCACATGCCCGTGCCGTCAAGCATGACGGGGTTGAGACTGGCGAAGGTGGGGGTTTTGAAAGGCCTGGAGGTTTCCGCGACGAATTTCATCATTATGATGGGCCCGATGGCGAACACGGCGTCTATTTTTTCGCCTTCGGCGTAAAGGATTTTCATGGCGTCCGTGACCAGCCCCTTGATCCCCGCCGAGCCGTCGTCGGTGGCGATAATGACCTCGCTGGAAATACGCCGCATGTCCTCTTCAAGTATCAGCAGATCCTTAGACCGCGCCCCGAGTATGGAAATGACCTTATTGCCGGCTTCCCCGAAGGCTCTGGCTATCGGGTAAAGTTCGGCTATTCCCACGCCTCCGCCGACCCCCAGCACGACGCCGTATTTTTTTATCTCCACAGGCATCCCCAGCGGGCCGGCCACATCCGCGAACGAGTCCCCGGCTTTCATCGCGTTCATCCCGGTGGTGGATCTGCCCAGGCTTTGTATGATAAGCGTGATCGTTCCTTTCTCCGCGTCCCAGTCAACCAGGGTCACGGGGATCCGCTCCCCGCCTTCTCCCGCCCGGAGTATGACGAACTGGCCGGCCTTCGCCTTGTTGGCGATGAGGGGGGCGTAGATCACATGTTTGGAGATGGCGGGCGAGAGGTCCTCCTTGGCGAGTATTTTGTAAAGGTTTTCCGTGGAGTAAATATTTTTATTCATATCGGTTTTACTTTTTCCAGCAGGTACCGGTGTATCGCCCCTGCCGCGGCTTTGCCGTCCTTCATGGCCAGGAGCACGGTCGCTCCGCCGCGCACGACATCGCCGCCGGCGTATACTCCCTCCATTGAGGTTTTTCCGCCCGGGTCCACGGCAAGGCAGTTTCCCTTTTTTACCGCGAGCCCGGGGGTCGTCTGCTGTATGATGGGGTTGGGGCTGGACCCGATGGCCACCACCAGACTGTCGGCTTCCATCCTGAACTCGGAGCCCTTCACAGGCGCGGGCTTGCGGCGTCCGGAAGCGTCCGGTTCTCCCAGTTCCATGCGGACGCACTTGACGCTCTTCAGGCGGCCCTGCTCCGTGCCTTCCAGTTCCAGCGGAGCGGTCAGGAAATCGAATTTTACGCCCTCTTCCATCGCGTTCTCGACTTCTTCGCCCCTGGCCGGCATTTCCGCGCGGGTACGGCGGTAGAGGACCGTGACGCTTTCAGGTCCAAGGCGCATGGCGCAGCGGGCGGAGTCCATGGCGGTGTTGCCTCCTCCGACCACTATGACCTTCCTGCCGATGTAGTAAGGGGTATCGGAGGCGGGGAACTTGTACGCCTGCATAAGGTTGATGCGCGTAAGGAATTCGTTGGAACTGTAGACCCCCACAAGCTCTTCGCCGCGGCAGTTCATGGGGCTGGGCAGGCCGGCGCCGGAGCCGATATAAACCGCGTCGAAATCCTGTTTAAGTTCCTCCACGGTAAGCGTTTTCCCTATCAGCGCGTTTTTAAAGAACCGGACGCCCAGCTTGCTCAGATTCTCGACTTCGGCCCTGACCACCTCGCGCGGGAGCCTGAAAGTGGGGATGCCGTAGCTGAGGACGCCGCCGAATTCGTGCAGGGCTTCGAACACCGCGACTTCATGGCCTTTCTTGCGCAATTCGGCCGCGACGGCAAGCGAGGTCGGGCCGGAGCCGACGCAGGCGACCTTGAAACCGGTATTCTCCGCGCATTTAGGGAGGGGCGTGAGGCCGTTCTTCCTGACATGATCCGCTACGAAGCGCTCAAGCCGTCCGACCGAGACGGGGCCGAATTTTTCCTTAAGCACGCAGGCGCATTCGCAATAGGTTTCCTGGGGGCAGACCCGGCCGCAGATCGCGGGAAAAAGGCTGGTCTCAAAGATCTTGGAAGCCGCGCCCTGAATATCTTCCCTGTAGACCAGGTCTACGAATTCCGGGATCTTTATGTTGACGGGACAGGCCAGCTCGCAGGGCCTGGTCTTGCAGTTGAGGCAGCGGGCGGCTTCCGTTACCGCTTCTTCGAAACTGAAACCGAGGGCGACCTCGTCATAATTGGTTTTGCGTACGGCGGGCTCCTGGTGACGGCCGAGGTTCTGTTCAATGGCCGATGAAGGTTTTTTAGGCTTATGTTCCAATGACATGGCTGGTACCCTTCTCTCTCTATATAGGTAATGGATAACGAATATATATAAGTATACAAAATTTGATCCGCGCCCTCCGAGCGCGCCAGCCGGACGCGCAAAAATGCTATACTGTCCATATATTCCGCGGATTCAGCAAAACCAAAACAGGAGAATAACACAATGTCTAAGAATATGGTCGCAATGGACGGTAACACCGCCGCCGCTTTCGTGGCGCACAAAACCAACGAAGTTATAGCGATTTATCCCATAACCCCTTCTTCGGTGATGGGGGAACTGTCCGATACCTGGTCCGCCAAAGGCGACAAGAACATCTGGGGTACGGTGCCCTCGGTCATCGAAATGCAGTCGGAAGGCGGCGCTTCCGGCGCGGTGCACGGCGCCCTTACCGCCGGGGCCCTGACCACCACCTTCACCTGTTCGCAGGGTTTGCTGCTGATGATCCCGAACATGTTCAAGATCGCAGGAGAGCTTACAAGCACCGTGTTCCATGTGAGCGCCCGCGCGGTGGCCGCCCACGCGCTTTCCATTTTCGGCGATCACGGCGATATTATGGCCGTGCGCCAGACCGGCTGGGCGCTGCTCGCCTCCGCCAACCCGCAGGAGGCCATGGACTTCGCGCTGATCTCGCAGGCCGCCACGCTTAAAACCCGGGTGCCTTTCCTGCACTTTTTCGACGGCTTCCGCACCTCCCACGAACTGAACATGGTGGAGCCGCTCTCTCCCGAAGTCATGCGCAATATGATAAGCGAGAAACTGATAGCCGAACATAAGGCGCGCGGCCTCAACCCCGAACATCCCGTTCTGCGCGGCACCGCCCAGAACCCGGATGTGTTCTTCCAGAGCCGCGAGGCGGCCAATAAATTCTACACCGCGGTCCCCACGATGGTCAAAGAGGCCATGGGCCAGTTCGAAAAACTGACGGGCCGCAAGTACGGCTTGTTCGACTATGTGGGCGCCCCGGACGCGGATAAAGTGGTGGTGGTAATGGCTTCGGGCGCGGACACCGTGGAAGACACCGTGACTCATCTGGTAAAGACCGCCAAAGCCAAAGTCGGCGTGCTGAAAGTGCGTCTTTACAGGCCCTATTCCGAGGTCGACTTTATAAAAGCCCTGCCTAAAACCGTGAAAAGCATCGCCGTGCTCGACCGCACCAAGGAACCGGGCGCCATAGGCGAGCCTTTGTTCCAGGATGTGGTCACCGCCTGCGCCAACGCCTATAAATCCGGCGCGCTCAAGGAACTCCCGACGATAATCGGCGGACGCTACGGCCTCGGCTCCAAGGAATTCACCCCGGCCATGGCCAAGGCCGTCATTGAAAACCTCTCCGCGGCCGAACCCGTGCACGGCTTCACCGTGGGCATCAAAGACGATGTGACCAACCTGAGCCTTAATTACGACGAGAACTGGACCACGGAGCCGGCCGACATCTTCCGCGCGCTGTTCTTCGGTCTGGGTTCGGACGGCACCGTGGGCGCCAACAAGAACACCATTAAGATCATCAGCGAGGAGACCGGCCAGCACGCGCAGGGCTACTTTGTTTATGACTCGAAGAAAGCCGGCTCGATGACCGTTTCCCATGTGCGCTTCGGCAAGAGTTATATCCGCGCCCCGTACCTGGTGAACAAGGCCCGTTTCATAGGCTGCCATCAGTTCAGTTTCCTGGAAAAATACGAGATGCTGGACAAAGCCGAGGATAACGCGGTGTTCCTGCTCAACAGCCCCTTCGACGCTTCCGATGTGTGGGACCGCATGCCGATAGAAGTGCAGGAGAACATCGTAAAGAAACACCTTAAGGTTTATGTGCTCAACGCCTCTAAAATAGCCGAAGAGACCGGTATGGGCGGGCGCATCAATGTCATCATGCAGACCGCCTTCTTCGGCATTTCGGGAGTGCTGCCTAAGGACGAGGCTATAGCCGCCATCAAACAGTCCATCAAAAAGACCTACGCCAAGAAGGGCGACGAAGTGGTAAATCAGAACTTCGCCGCCGTGGACAAGACCCTGGCCGCCATACAGGAAGTTAAAACGGGCGGTCTTACCTCAAAGATAAAGCGCGCCTGCATCGTGGAAGGATTTCCTCCTTTTGTGCGCGACACGCTGTGCGAAATGATGGCTTTCCGCGGCGACCAGCTGCCCGTCTCCTCCATGCCGGTGGACGGGACCTTCCCGACCGCCACCTCCCAGTATGAAAAGCGCAATATCGCGCTTGAGTCCCCGGTCTGGAACGAAACGCTGTGCATCCAGTGCGGCATCTGCTCGCTGGTCTGCCCCCATGCCGCCATCCGCGTGAAGGCTTACGACGGCGCGGAGCTGGCGAAGGCGCCCAAGACCTTTAAATCCGCGGAAGGACGGGCGGCGCTGAAGGGGCTCAAGTTCACCACCCAGGTCGCCGTCGAGGACTGCACCGGCTGCGGCGCCTGCGTCTACAACTGCCCGGCCAAGGAAAAGAAAGAAGGGAAGGAAACCGGCTGCAAGGCCATCAACCTCGCCCCGCAGTTCCCGCTGCGCGAGCCCGAGCGCGCGAACCTGAAGTTCTTCCTGTCCCTGAAGGACCTGGGTTCGGCCAAGGTCAACCGCAATACCGTGCAGGGCAGCCAGCTGGTAAGGCCCCTGTTCGAGTTCTCCGGCGCCTGCGGAGGGTGCGGCGAAACGCCTTATGTTAAACTGATGACGCAGCTGTTCGGCGACCACATGACCGTGGCCAATGCGACAGGCTGCTCCTCCATCTACGGCGGCAACCTGCCCACCACGCCCTACTGCGTGCGCGAAGACGGCCGCGGCCCCGCCTGGTCCAATTCGCTCTTCGAAGACAACGCCGAATTCGGCCTGGGAATGCGCGTGGCGTACGACAAGCTTGAGGTTGAAGCCCGTGAGATCCTGACCTCCATGAAAGGCGGACAGTTGAAGGCGCAGGCCGCCCTCGCCGAAGAGATCCTTAACGCCGATCAGGAAGATTGGGCGGGCATAGAGCAGCAGCGCGGCCGCGTGGCCGATCTTAAGAAAGCCCTGTCATCCATCGGCGGGGAACAGGCCGCGCGCCTGGTTACCCTGGCCGACTACCTTATAAAGAAGTCGTTGTGGATACTTGGCGGGGACGGCTGGGCCTATGACATCGGTTACGGAGGTTTGGACCACGTGCTGGCCAGCGGCCGCAAGGTCCGCGTCATGGTGCTGGATACGGAAGTGTATTCCAACACCGGCGGCCAGATGTCCAAATCCACACCGATGGGCGCCGTGGCGCTTTTTGCCGCCGGCGGCAAACCGCTTCCCAAGAAGGACCTGGGAATGATAGCCATGACCTACGGGAATATTTATGTGGCCCAGATAGCCATGGGCGCGAACTACCAGCAGAGCGTTAAAGCCCTGGCGGAAGCCGAAGCTTTCGACGGGCCTTCCATAGTCATAGCCTACAGCCACTGCATAGCCCACGGCATAGAGATGCGCACGGGAATGAACGAACAGAAGAAGGCGGTGGCCTCGGGCCGCTGGCCGCTCTACAGGTTCAATCCGGCTCTTAAAGCGCAGGGGAAAAATCCCCTTACCATAGACAGCGGAGCGCCTACCATCCCGGTGTCGGACTTCATGATGGGAGAGAACCGCTTCCGCGCGCTGCATAAGTCCAATCCGGAAGTCGCCGCCCGCCTGCTGAAGCTGGCCGAAGAAGAATACAAATGGCGTCTCAGCGTCTACAAGCAGCTGGCGGAGATGCATTGCGAAACCCCCAAGGCGGAGGAAAAAGTAGCGGCATAATAAAATGTCGTAAAACGACATTTTATCGTTCCCGACACGGGGGGTATCGATCCCCGTGTCGGAAGTTGAGGGAGAAATAAAAAAGGGCGGCGGCCGGAAGGCCCCGCCCTTTTTTCTTGTACATCTGTTATTCCGCAGATTTCACCGATTAACACAGATTAACCTCCGAAATCTGCGAAAATCCTTGAAATCTGCGGATTATTTTTTTGGTGTTGTTATCCTGTCCATCCATGTGAATATTTCGCATAAACGGTCGCCGTGGACAATAACATGCCCGGCAGACCCATGCCCCCGGCGCCCGAGAACTTGCAATCTGCCGTTTCCTAAAATTTTTATGGGACAACCGTGCGAGAAGGGGCCTATATGCGGGGGACCAAAATACCCTCCTGGCCTGGGTCCTTTGCCTCTTAAAGGGATTGACGGAACTTAGCTATACTTGATTTACACTGATACGGGCGGAGAGATACATTATGCACGACAAGATCATCAGGGCGCTGTTGATATCGGTTTTTTTCTTTTCTACAACCGCGGTTTACGCGGACGAACTTCACGGTGACGGCGGCGCGGGTTTCACCAGACTGGAATCGGAGTCCGCAAGGACCGACCCGGATTATTACAGCATAGATCCCGCTTCCATAAAGATCACCAGGCTGGACGCCACGGAGGAAAATGACATTTCATATCTCCGCGCTAAAAGGCTGGATCCCGGCGGCATCCCGGTTCTTATCGACCAGATAATCAATATAGGCGCAAAGATCTGGGATATAGTAAAACTGAACGCGCCGACGGCCGATATTGAAACCACCTACGCCACCGCCCTCCCCCAGGGCATCACCGCATGGAACCAGCTTGCCGGGTGGCAGAGACCAAAATCCTATACTTATGGCTTCTCCGTAAAGAACCTGTACGGCGCCACGGTGGTAAATGTAAAGTATAAGGTCATGTTCACCTACGGAGGCTCATACAACGGAAAAGGCCGGTATCTCACCGGCGTGACCATGCTCCCTGTGTCCGCCGATGTTTCCTGGGGATATCGTTTCTCGCTCTCGGCCCAGGTCCCCGATTCCACCGTGGTTAATATGGGCACCGGTTCCGATCCTGTGGCCGCCCTACAGTTGAATACCGTGTGGAAAATAACCACCTCTCTCAAGGACTCCAATGGCGCCGGCGCCTATTACATGCAGGGCGACGGTTACTTCGAAGAACTCTCCGCCGCGGCGGATTGAGGGAAGGACGTCTAAACTCCGACACGGAGCGGAACAAAATTCCGTGTCGGATACGATAGAATGTTGTTTCCCAACATTCTATTTTTTATTTGCGCTGTCTTTGAGTTTCCTGAACAGTTCGGTCTGGTGAGAGGTAAGCGAGGGGGGGATATCCACAGCGATGACGGCGTACAGATCTCCGCGCGAGCCGTCTTTCCGGGGCAGACCGCGGCCGGGGATACGCAGCCGCCGGCCGGATCTGGAGCCGGGAGGAAGTTTTATCTTTACCGTTCCGTCGGGCGCGGGGATGGCGATCTCGGCGCCCAAAACCGCGTCCCAGGGCATGATCGGCGCCCTGGTTTCCAGATCGTCTCCTTCCACCGCGAAATCCGGATCCGGCGCTACGGTGATCTTAAGGTATAGATCTCCGGTCCTGCCGGAAGGCAGGCGCCGGCCCTGGCCCTTCAGGCGGATACTGGCGCCGTTCCTTAAACCTTTCGGCAAATTGACCCGTATATGCCTGCTTTCAGGTTTCTGTCCGGCGCCTCCGCAGCCGGGACAGGCACGGTTCCTGATCCGGCCCCTGCCGCCGCATACCGTGCAGACGGAGCTATAGCTGAAGCTCAGGGCCTGCTGTCCGCCTCTCAGGAGATCCGCCAATGAAAGATGCAATTCGGATTCCATGTCGGCCTGGGATGAGTGCCTGCCTCCTCCATGGATATAATTCTCAAGATCGTCCTCGCCGCCGCCCGGAAACCCGCCGGCCCCGCCCATGCCGCCGAAAATAGACCTGAAAAATTCGCTGAAATCACCGGACTGGCCGAAACCTTGTCCGCCCGCGTCCTGATATGAATATTCAAAGCCTCCGGGCCGTTGCGCTCCGGCCCCCGCGCCAGGAGGCGGAGGGTTGAAGTCCTGGCCCTGCCGCCAGTCCTTCCCGAGCTGGTCATAGGTCTGGCGTTTTTTGGGGTCGGAAAGGACTTCGTTGGCTTCGTTAATGTCTTTGAACTTGCTTTCAGCTTCCTTGTTGCCCGAATTGCGGTCGGGGTGGTGCTTCATGGCCAGCTTCCGGTACGCGGACTTTATTTCCGCCGCGGTCGCGGTCTTCGGTACGCCCAGAATGGAGTAATAATCCACGAACTTAGGCATAATTTATTTGTAGATCAGCAGAAGGACGGCAAGCGAGGCGGCCAGAGCCCCCATCAGCCAGCGTTCGATAATGGATTCGCTCACTCCAGGAAGGACTACGGCAAGGATCCAGGCCGCGGCCGCCGCGACCGCTATCAATCCCCAGAAAATGAAGAAATGTGTTTTAGAAGCGTCCGGGACCGCCGCTGGAGCGGGCTGCACGCCGCCGGGAACAGGCCCGAAGGCCGCCGCGGGATTGCCGGCTTCCGGCGCGGGCTGGCCCTGTTTTTTATCTTTTTTGCTCATATTATTTTTTACCGCCTCCGACAAAAGATATATCTTGAAAAATAACGGTAACACCCAGATCCCTGCCGTCGCGGCCCTTTACGCACATTGTGCTGTAACCGATGATCAGCGGCACATTCGCATGCATGATGGAGATCTCGGCGCGTCTTACGGTTTTATGCGTTTCAAGCGCTTCTTTGATCACCTGATGAAGAGCGGGGAAATTGTCAAAGGCTTTGTTGTAGTCGGCTTCCAGACAGCCGTGCATATCCTCCCAATGAAGGATCTTGCCCGCCATGGGATTAATATACACCACCGTGCCGGAGATGTCCACGCTTATCAGCCCGCCGGTAAGATTGTCCAGTATGCACTGGTAGTATTCAACAGCGTTTTTCAGCATGATAGGTATTCTAGCAAAATACCGCCGCGATGTTCGCGGCGGTATCCGGGCGGACTACAAACGGCTAAAAAAACACATCACGGCCTGTGCGGAAACGACAAAATTGCGTCTATTCGTCCCCATCGGAATTGCCGGCCCCGCCGCCCCCGCCCATCAGAGTGCCGAGATTGGCGGAGATGTAACCGCCAAAATCTACGCCGTTCGACGAAAACAGGCCCCCAGGATTTCGGGATATGTCCTGCCAGGAAAAGACATACTCGCTGACGAGTGAGAGCCAGACCAGGTAACTGTTTATCGCGGGTGAGGCGGATAAGGCCGAACGCCTTGGAAGGCCCGGCAGCGGATTGCGGTTTGAAACAGCGCCGATGCTCCGAGCGCCGGTTATCACGGTTTCATTGACGGGGTAACCCGCAGCGCGGCCGGTCCCGCAGAAAGTTCCCATAAGCACTAGCGCCAGCAATTTGTTCATTGCACCCCCTGTAATAGTGTGTAACACATTATCCAAAATATTCAGCCCTTTAAGAAGGGTCTTTGGACCTACTCAGCAACGGGTATTGGTCCGGTCGGGCTTTGCCCTGCTCTCCATGAGCCGGGGCAGGTCAGCGTAGTCGAGTCGAACCTGGGAAGAGGTTCGAGTCGAACCGGGGGGAGAAAAAATTCAGGCCGCCGATAAGGCGACGCTGGGATATGGAGTCCTTTAAATTTTAGGGTAGGACAGTCGGGCTTCGCCCTGCTCTCCATGAGCCGGGGCAGGTCAGCGTAGTCGAGTCGAACCTGGGAAGAGGTTTGAGTCGAACCGGGGGGAGAAAAAATTCAGGCCGCCGATAAGGCGGCCTGAATTTTTTCTCCCCGGGTAGGACTCGAACCTACAACCTATCGGTTAACAGCCGATCGCTCCACCATTGAGCTACCGGGGAATACTTTAGCCGGAATAAATTATACTAAATTTTTTTCGCCTATAGCATCCCGCCCAAAAGCTTAGGTAACTTTTACTTGTCCGATACGGGTCGGTTATGCCGGCATTTTAAGTTTTGATCCGCCAAGGCGCAGTTTCATGGCGGGCTTAAAGGCCCGGAAAATGCGTGGGCCTTTTTTCAAAATATGTTTTCCCTTAGTACCCATGCGTATATTATGGCGATATCCGAAAATATGTCATGAAAAAATCTTATCGGGTTCTGGTCGGCTTAACTCTCTCTCTTCTGTTGCTTAACGCGGGTCCGTCCGTCATTGCCAAGGGGTCGGATGCTGTAAGCGATAATCCGGGGACTATCGAGATCAAGTTCCCTTCTAATTATGACCGCGTGGCGGCGGTAAGCGACATCCATGGGATGTATCCCTCCCTGGTAACGTTGTTGCGGGCTGGCGGGATAATGGATAAAAATAACAAATGGTCGGCAGGGAAAACTTTACTGGTCGTTACAGGCGACTCCATAGACAAAGGCGGCGATATCGTGGATACGGTGGACCTGTGGATATCGCTTTCAGACCAAGCGGGACCGGACGGCGGCAAAGTTATACACCTGCTTGGCAATCATGAGGCGGAATTTCTGGCCGGCCCTAAGAAGTCGGAGAAAGCTGAAGGCTTTCGCAGAGAACTTGACGCTAAAGGCATACCACTGAAAGAGTATACGCACTCAGGGCATTCCCGCGCCGACTTCCTGCTGTCCATGCCCGTAGCGGCAAAAGTCGGAAAATGGCTGTTCTGCCATGCCGGACTGATGCCGGATATGTCCTGGAAGGACCTTACGCACAAAGCTGCGAAGGCTCTGCAGGCCGGCAATTATTCCGCCCCGATCCTGCTGGGCACCGACTCCATACTAGCGGCGAAAGGCTGGTGGGAAACTCCTGAGGGGCGCAAAGATCTTAAAAAGCGTCTTTCCGCGGCGGATATGTACGGCGTAGTCTTCGGCCATCAGCCGAAAGCGCTTTCCGTCGTAGGCGCAAGCGCCGTCACCCAGGATGGCCGGATAGTCAAGATAGATAACGGCATGCCGCCCGAGGCGGGCCTGCATCCCGGCAGCCTGCTTGTCTTTCCCAACCCCTCCGAAATGGAGGCCGGTCCGGCGCAGATGCTGACCGTTTCCCCGGATGGGGCCATTACGCCTCTCCTGCCGAAATAAAATGTCGTAAAACGACCACGATGTCCCTCCCAAAAAACCGGTTCTACCCGGTTTTTTGGGAAAAACCTCTTAATAATCCTCTCCAAAAATGGTATTTTATTAGTAATGGAGAACACTGGATCCCACCCCAATACGCCCGCCGGCCGCCCGGACCCGATGATAATTACCGGAGGCATGGGCGTGAATATTTCCTGCTGGCTGATGGCCAGGGTCGTCTCCATGATGGGCGAACTTGGCGTGGTGTCGGGCACCGCGCTTGAAGTCGTCTATCCGCGCGTCCTTCAGAACGGCGATCCGGGCGGCCATATCCGGAGGGCCTTCGCCGAACTTTCGCGCCGCCAGCCGGCGCTTGCCGAATCCCTGACGCGGTTGCTGGACAAATACTACATAGAAGGCGGCAAGCCCGCGGACAAGCCGTACAAGGCCGTCCCCATGGGACAATTGGCGCGCGTGGAGGGCCCGGCCGGACCGGATTCGTTCTGGGAGCCTTTGCGCGAACTGCAAATCCTGACCATCGCCTCCAATTTCGCCGAGGTCTGGCTGGCAAAGGAAGGCCATACCGGGCAGGTGGGCATCAATTTCCTGAGAAAGGTGGAACGGCCGTTGCTCTGGGCCCTTTACGGCGCCATGCTGGCCGGCGCCAACTATGTGGTCGTCGGAGCGGGCAGCCCGGCGGAGCTTCCGGCGATGATAAGGGAGCTGTCCCGCCACGCGGCCAGTTCCCTGCCGCTGAAAGTTTACGGGACCCGCTCAGGCGATGGGGACTTCCGGATCATGATCCGCCCCGACACCCTGGTGGGCTCCCAGGCCGCCGCCCTGACCCCTCCCAAATTCCTGGCTATCGTTTCCTCATTCGGCCTGGCCCGCGTCCTAGCCGCGGACCCGGCCACCCGTCCTTACGGGTTCGTAGTTGAAGGCCCGGAGGCGGGGGGGCACAGCGCGCCTCCTTCTAAAATGAAATTTGACGGTAAAGGCAGGCCCATACTGGAGTACACCAAGGAAGACGACGCCGATATCAGCGCTATCGCGGGGCTGGGGCTGCCGTTCTGGCTGGCCGGTTCATACGCCAGTCCCGGACGATTGCGCCAGGCCCTGGCGCAGGGCGCCAGCGGAGTGCAGATCGGCACGGCGGCGGCGCTTTCAGGACAATCGGGAATGGAACCGAAACTGAGGGCGCGGGTATTAAAACTGGCCGCGGCCAAGGAACTCGTCGTCACCAACGCGCTGGTATCTCCAACAGGATTTCCTTTCAAGGTGGCCCAGATCCCGGGAACCATCTCAGACCCTGCGGTATATCTGAACCGTAAGCGCGTTTGCGACATCGGTCTCCTGCAGGCCAACTATGTGGCGCCGGACGGCGGACTGGGTTACCGCTGCCCGGCCGAATCTGTCGAAAATTTTACGGCCAAAGGCGGCCGAGCTCAGAATACCGTGGGCAGGGCCTGCCTGTGCAACGGTCTCCTTGCGGCCACCGGGCTTCCCCAGGTTCGGGCGGACGGCTATGCGGAGCCCCCTATCGTCACGCTTGGCGAAGACTTCCGGACCGTCCAGGACCTGCTCGCCACCCTGCCTCCCGGCCAGGAAACCTACACCATAGGGAAACTTATAATGTTCCTGCGCCAGGGCGCCTGAGTCCTCTTACCGGGATACCGATGCTGATAGAAGTTCAGGAACGGGAGCAAATACCCCCGGCCCCGGTTTTTGTAAAGGAACTTGAACTGGTGCTTCCGAAAAAAGCCCCGGCGATGCTGGAGGCTCTGGGTTTGGCCTCCCTGGTTAAAAAATCATCGGGGAAAGAGTCCGTTCTTTTCGCGGGCGGGATAGTAATAAATCTGAGGGATCTTTTTTAATGGTGAGGCGAAAACTGCGGCGCCTGCCTGGGTGATGTACCGGGGTTTATCGATAAACCCCGGTTCCGTCCGGATATTAGACTACCAGGTCATATTAATACGCGCATTGTCTATCAATGTAACCCCGTCGACAATCACTGATACTATCTGATGGAAACTTTCGTTGTAGTATGTGTAATTTATCGATAAAGGAATGTCCTGTGCTTTGGCGCGGAAAGCGGTCGCGTCGTAGACAAGGCCCACTTCCTGGGCGCTTTCAACTTTGCCGGCCATGTTCGGCGGGGCGTCGTAGTAGTTCTTTATCGCCACACGCACTGTTTCCGAACCTTTCAGCTTTGGGCCGGATACCATAAAATAAAGCGGCGAGGCGAAGATCCCCTTCCGGCTGCTGGAAATATTATGGTTAATGTCCAGGCTGAGCCCGTCGGTTGATTTAACATTGATGGACTTTATGAACACAGCTTCCGTCGTCGCCGCTTTGTTCATTACTACAGCCTGCATTGCGGGCACGGGAAGCCGGCTGAGATCCGCCTGGCCCGGTACCGCATAGAAGGCCATAGGCTGCAATTTCGCCGCCCTGTCCGCGTTATTTATCGCCATAAGCGGCGACACGATTGCGAATATAACGAGGGAAATTAAATTCCTTTTCATAAGACCTCCTCAAAGTTTAATGCAGTAACCATAGTATATACAAAACCCGGCGTCTCTCCCAGAGTCGGAAGTACTTAAAAATCCCGGCAAAATACCCATTCCATCCCGGGCCTTTAGGCCCACAGCTGTCCCATAAAAATTTTAAGGGAACGGCGGGCTGCAAGTTCGGGGTCCTGCCAGCTATGGGGCCCATCGGGCCTGCGGCCGGCCCGGCGACTTCGCGCCGGTTCCTGTTCATTGAATTGTGCTTCGCACCCCTCGGCCCGATCCACCCATAGCTGTCACCCCGCCAATTACACCCCGCCGCCCTTCATACAAACGGCAATATAAGCTGCAAATCTTGCCTACCGTG
>JBAYJD010000037.1:0-31552 GCA_041665305.1 Elusimicrobiales bacterium | reverse complement strand
CTGGATAGACGGTGTTTTCCTGGACATTATTGTCTTTGCAGGGCGGCCGGCGCACGGGTGGGCTTAATAAGTGGGGAATCCGGACCGCCGAAAACTGGGGAGTCTTAGACCGCCGCCTTCATTGTTTTAGTGCGGGACGGCATAGTGCCGGCAATTAAAGCGATTCCCGGCTATAAGGATGCCTTCCTGGTATACTCGCAGTGGCAGGGCTATCTGAAAAAATCACAGATGAAGCTGACCGAGTTTATTTTTGAGTCCGGGCTGCATAAAAACATGAAGCCCATCCACTCTTCCGGCCACGCAGATGTTCCAACCCTCCAACGCCTGGTCGCCACACTAAACCCCGGCAAAATCATACCAGTGCATACAGAACATCCTGGCGAGTATGAGAAACTGTTTCCGGGGATTCCGATTGTGATGGCTTCTGATAATACTCGTCATAAATTTTAAGTTGTAGGCCACTCTGCCGCCTGTGTGATAACTTTCCAGTTATCATGCCTTAAAGGGTTTAATATCCCATCGTCTTCGTCCAAAATCTTAAAACTTATTTTCTTCTGTAACCGATTGCCATTCTTTGGAACCCATTGCCCCTCATCTTTTTTAGCGACATCAGAAACCTTTTCCAAGAAGGCGTCCTGGGATAGGTCAATGCAGGCAATTTTTACATTACTGACCTTGGCAATCCTCAAAAAGGATGTTAGAACTTCTTTTTTTTTTGAAAAATTTATGTAGTATGCTTTTGGCGCCAGAAAGGTTAGTGATATTTCTTTCCCTGGATGTTTATAGAAGAATTCATTTTTAACTATTTCTATTAGGCCGTATAGCGGTGAATTACAACATTCCCAAGGCTTTAGCTCAATAAGTTCAATCTTATTCCCATGTTTATGCACAAGGTCAATGTTCTCTTTTTTAGCTTGTTTCAAGTTGTGCTGATTACTACATTCGCGATTCGCTTGCAGAATTAATCTTTCAAGTGCTTCCTCAGGTCTATATGGGGCTATTATCTCATTGCATTTCTCTACAGTAAATTTATCCGTGCGCCGTTCCTTGACAGATAGAGTTTCTTTTATTTCCAGCGCAACATCTTCAGGAAAAGATGATGTTGCCAATTTATTCCAGTCTTTTTTAGTTTCAATACGGAATTTGTATTTATTTAAAAACCGATCCATTATCATTTCCATATGATTCATAATTTATTTCCTTAGTCTTCTAGCTATAATCACATCCCTTTCAAAAGAGCAATTCATGTAATTGTGCCGCTCAGTAGGCCAATCACAGCCTGTGTCGTTGTAAATCCATAATCGGACTGAACGATAATTTTGGGCACATGCAGTCCCCATTCAGCACGGCCGCTTATTACGCCGGCATTGCGGGCGGCTTCCGTGTCGGCCGGGGAGTCGCCGATGAATATTGTTCGTTTGCGCGCGGCGGGGATTTGTCCCAGGATGAGGTTCAAACCTTCAGGGTCAGGCTTGAATCGAGTAGTGTCGTCTCCTGTAATGACTGTTTGGAAGTGAGAGCGCCAACCTAAGCGGTTCAGACTAATTTCCACCGCTCGCCGGCTTTTGCCGGTGCAGAGCGCCATGGGTACACCCTGATTCCGTACCGCTTCAAGCAATTTATCTATCCCGGGATAGACAAATACGCGGTCATGCTCGCGCTCGTAAAGGTCGTAATAAGCGTTCAGGCACAACTGGACCAAATCCTTGGGAACAAACTGCGTGATTATCTGCTTCTCGGTGGGGCCAAACGCGCTGGTGATGGTCGCCGGTGTAACAGATGCCGGGCAATGATCCTTCACGGCACGGTGGAGCCAGTCGGCTAGGCATGTCATGGAATCCAAAAGGGTTCCGTCCATGTCGAAGATAATAAGATCAAAAGTTTTACTGCTCATGATTGCCTCACCATATATTGCTGACATTTCGCACTAATATGTTTTTCATTCTGGCTGGCCAGCATTATCGTATCCGGCCTTTATATGTATGTTTGAACACGGTTGGCTTAGGATTACTGATCTGCTTTAAAGCCTTTTCCGCAGCCAGATAAACTTCGGCAAAACTATGGTTAAGGCATCGTTTCAATGGAGCTATAGCCCGGCGGTCGCCAATGTGCCCCAAAGCCTCAATTGCTATGACGATTTCGGGCCATTGTTCATTTGATAACCGTTTTACCAGGGCAGAAACAGCCATGCCGGCTTTCATTTTCCCCAAGGCTTCGGCGGAGGCTCTCCGGATATACGGGTTAGTGTCCGCAAGGCCCCGTATCATTGTATTCACCGCTTTAGGATCAGCGATCTCACTTAATGCTTTTGCGACAGCTACGCGAACACTCTCATTCTTGTCCTTAAATGCCAGCAGAAGGGCTCGCACAGCTTTGTGGTCTTTTAATTTCCCCAGGGCAAGCGCGGCATGGCACCGAACATACCAGAATTTATCTCGTAAGGACTGAATTAGAGGTTTTACAGCCTGGACGTCCGCTATCCTTCCAAGTGCTTCCGCGGCAGACCCGCGAACAAACCAATGCTCATCGTCCAGCATCTCAATAAGCGGCCTGCAAGCCTTTTTCGAAGCCACAGCGCCCAACGATACGACACCAGAAAGGCGGGCACGATAATTCTTGTTGTGCAGAAACGGCAGCAGAAATTCTGACGCGGCAGTTCGCTTTAAGAGGTCTACTGTTTCCATGCCTCCGTTAAGTTTATTGAAGCCCTCATCCTCACCGAGGTGCGAGGTATAATCGACCATTGGCGCGAGCGCGCCGGTATCGTTCAGCAAGCGCAATGCCCACATAGCCGTAGAAGTGTCATTACCTTTTGTTTTGAGCATCTCAACGGCTGGTTTCATGGCGCGGGGATCCTGTGCTCTTGCAAGGGCGAGGATCGCCATTGCTTGCGAAGTGAAGGTTCTGGCATTAAGAGCGGCAGCCAGCGCATTCATGGCTTTTTTTGTTTTGGTCGCCCCTAAAGTTATTGTCGCAGCCCCTTTATCCCGCTCCAGCAGTTTAACGAGCGATGTCTGCACTTCAGGGGTTAGAGCAATAGCCTTGCCCCGCAACGCCGAAGCCGCTTCTCGTTGAACTATAGGGTTCGGGTCCTTCAATGCAGCGGCCAACGCTTTTCCCGCTTTTGGGTTCCCGATGTGATGCAATGCCCACCCGGCCTGCTTGCAGATATCAGGATTTGTGTTCCTCAATGCTTTTATCAGGGGCGGCAGTGAGATTTCAGGGTTCATTAATGTCAGGCCCCAAGCCGCCCTGATAGCGATATAGCGATCCTTGTTCGCCAGTTCCGCGGCTAATGCCGTGGCAACATTCGCAGAATCAGTTTTGGCCAGGAATTCCGCCGCTTTTTCCCGGTCGCAGCAGTTCTGTGAATAAAGATGGTTATGGATTATTTTCTTGATACTGGTCATTGTAATCGTCCCCCAAGTTGAGCTGCCGTATATCTGCCGCTGTAATCATTATTTTATCTAGTTTGCTTCAAATTAACCATCATTCCCGCAGGTTTCGCCGTGCTATGTCCAGAAATCTTTCCCCGTCAGCTAAGCGAACAGTTCCTTTGGGCGGCAGCTGCCAAGGCAGTCCATGATGTTCACTTTTTGCTGTCCAGATCCGGTTTTGCGGTCCAGTACCTCATACATAAACTCGGAGAAAAAATTCTCTACTGCCGAGTTAAGCCCACGGGCACCTAAATCCCGAACGGTGGCCTTATCGGCCATCTCCTCAATAAAAGCTGACGGAATTTCAAGTTCGATCCCGTTACGGGCAAAGAAAGTTTTATAGTGCTCTATCAGGCTGGTGCGCTGGTTACCCAATATTCCAAGAAAATCCTCCCTGGTAAGTTTATCCATGGTTATTATGTTCGGGAACCTCCCCACAAGCTCCGGCATAAATCCATATTTAATAATGTCCTGCGGGCGCACTTGCCGCAGCAGATTGCACTGTTCAAAATCCAGTTTTGCCGAAGTAACCCGGTCTTTAAACCCTATCTGATTTCTGGTATTAAGGCGCTCGCTTACGATATCATCAAGACCGCGGAACGCACCTGCGGCAATGAAAAGAACATTCCTCACATTAAAGTTGTACGAACTTGTCCCAATCAGGTGGATTTTCTCATAGTTAAGAATGTCGCCTTCCAGCATCTTTAGGAGATCCTGCTGCACGCTAAGGCCGCTCACATCACGTTCGGTATTATGCGACTTGCCCACGTTCTGCGCGGCGATCTTGTCTATTTCATCTATAAAGACTATTCCGTATTCAGCAGTTTTGGGATTGTAGCCAGCAGCCCGACGCAGGTTTATCAGCATTTCTTCGACATTGGCACCCACATATCCGGTTTCAGTATATTGGGTGGCATCGCAGAATGCCACCGGGGCACCGAGTATTTCGGCTAGGCGCCTGGTTATGTAAGTTTTTCCGCAACCAGTAGGTCCAAGAAGCAATGTATTCAGGCGAGGAACGACAAGGTTGGGGCTGACGGGTTTACCGAACCTTTCCATATGCTGGAAAGCTACAGCCGATAACTGTTTTTTCGCTGTTTCCTGTCCTATCACATTTATATCCAACCGCTCCACGATATCCCTGGGACACGCCGGGGTAGCCACACGCTTGATTTTCTTCACGAGCGCGCTGCCCTTCAGCAACAGTTCCACAACAGAGTCTTTGAGGACTGCGGGAGGCCTTACTGGTTCATTAAGTCCGGATCGGTCCTGCGCGAAAAGCCTGGACCTTTTCAACCTGTTGTTGGAAAGACAATACGGCAGTATCTCCATCTTTCCCACACCCAGTAGAGCGGAAATGGCTTTTAGCGCGCTGTCATTATAATAGGAGTCCGCCAGGCTCTGCCCGGAAATATCTCTAGCAGCGATAAAAGCAAAAATAACCTTCTCCTTTTCATCAAAGTTATACTTACGGCATAGTTGCAGAAAAGGGATCTTCACACCCTTTTTTAATCTCTTCTCGCCGGAACTAAAAAGTTCTCGCAACTGCGCCAGTGCCGCAGCGCAGACTGCCTTTTGGTCAGGCAGCGCTCCGGTTTTGCCTTTTCCCGACCTGACTGACATCGCCGACCGGTCTGCACGGTCACCGATAGCTTGGCGCAGTTCCGGTGCTTCCAGAATTTCAACCAAACGCTTAAGATACTCTTTGTTGCTTTTTATTTGTTTCATAGGTTCCCCATAGAAATAGTTTAGAACACGGCACCGACAGCGTGGTGTCGGTGGAAGATATCTTACGGGGGAAGCAATACGCCGTCCCGTTGTTTGGCAGCGGGACGGCATGCTCTGGAGAGTAGAGGATTTACTTCTTGTTCGCCAAGTAATCTGCTATGCGGCGGTTTACCTCGTCCTTCAGGTCTTTGGGCTCTAGCACTTTTATGTCCGGCAGAAACCGCAGGATATTGGGAACGGCTTCGTTGTGGACGCAAATCTTTGCCTCCACCTTGAAAGAATTCGGTCCTTCCGATATTATTTTCTGCGCCGGGAAATATTCGCTAAGCTCAAAATAATCCTTAATACAGTTGGCTACTTCCATAACCGCCCGAATATTACGGTCGCGGTTGAACCATATATTGCGCGCAGTCTTCAATGTTTCATTAACCCAGGCAGGCTTTTCAAATGTTTCCTCTATCGGCTCTACTTTGAGAATGTGCGAGTAGCGCAAGGTGCGCATTCCCTGCTTGTTGCGGCCTTGCGGCTCCAGAAGATATCCCAAGTACCACATACCGTCGCACATAATAAGGGAAAACGGCCAAGCCTTTATCGTCTTCTCGGCATCAGCGCTTTTATAGGTAAGATTTATTTTGTTTTTATTCTGGATAGAATTGTAAAGGTCTTTGTAAAACGGAAACTCGCTATCGGGCCGTTTCACGCGCGCAGTTATCATAAAGAAGGGGGGGTCGGCATCATCCAGATAAAACATCTTATCAATGGCTTTCAGCACTGATTTGCTGATCTGCCCGCCGAAGACCTTTGAGAACTTGTACAAAAATGCCAAGGTGGCTGCGTCATGGTCGGTTACTTCCACTTTATCCCAGCACTGGGCCGTGGTGTCAAATAGCCACTTCCCTTTTTCGCACTCGTCCTCTGCTATAAAGTGATCTTCTTTCAGGATAGCCAAGTCGCGTTCTATAGTGCGTACATTAACTTCAAGTTTACCCTCTAAATCCTTCGCGCGCACAAAGCCTTTATTATGCAGCTCGGCAATTATCCGCATAATCCTGTACTTGAAGTCGTTAAATTTCCGGATGCGTCTTTTGGGATTAGCGGTAATTATTATTTTCTTTTTAGCCATGTCGCCCCCGTTGATGTTAAACGGCTTTATTGCATTATAGAATTTGAGGCGCGAATAGGACAATTTTATAATTAAACAATCTTTTGTAGATGCTCAAGAATTTTCACCATCGCCAGGGTGTCCTGGCCGCAGTAGATTTTCAGAGCCTTCCGGGTGTTTTCCATTTCGGCATTGGATAAATTTTCTGAAAGCATATTAAAATAAGCCAACTGAGCGTCACCGCCGTTGGACACCGCCAGACCATCATAGGTCATATCCGGTATAAGCGCGGGGAGAACTTTCTTTATAGAGTACCGGCCATGGAACTGCGGATGAACATACGCCCGGTCCTGGAATGGCTTCATTAAATCTTTTATCCTTTCGTTAAAAGCCAATAGCGCGTTTTTAAAGACTGGGAAGTTGTCGGATAGCTCCTTTATCCGTGAAGCCTCAAAAGAGGCGTTATAAGCCAAAAGCGAGCCGGTTGGACCTATGTTGTCCAACATGAACTTTACAAGCTCAGGTCTCGGGTCGTTTTTTGCGTCGCCAAGATATTCCAGGTGTCGCACAGCAACACCGGGTTTTGCCTGTATGTGCAGTGACAACTGGAAAGGTATCTGCTGGTAAGGTCGGGCGCCATCATAAAGCGGGATGGCCGGGGTAATAGTTTCGAAGTCTATATAGTAAAGTGGATATTTCAACTCTTTTAGAAATTCCGCTATTACGGCTTTATCTATTATTGCCTTGCCGGTTTTTTCAACCTGTAGGCAAAGCAATTGCCCGTCGTTCAAAGGGAAGCTTTCAGGCACATCACGGAATCGCAATATGCCCATGGCCTTAAGAGTGTTTTTCTTTTCCCATTTCAGGCGGGGAATATCGTAAATAGAGTATTCCGGGATACCCTCCCAACAATGCTCGCAGAATTCACATTTATAAGGAGTGGAACAGTGCTGCCCTATTCCGATTTCAGGTGCGCCGGCAAAGGAAAGGACTTCCATAAACTTCCATAGGTCCTGCTTTACCTCAGCCATAATAGCAGAGGTCTCTTCAGTTATATTTTCCATCCCGAAGATCTTTTTAGCGTCTATGGGACCGGTTTTTACAAAAGTATTGTCTATGTGCATGAGTGCCGTTTTTTTGATTTTTAGCCCGGCCCCTTCCACAACATGACACTGTATTGCCACATCCCAGAGGTACTCATCTTTTACGTCGGTGGAACTCTTAACCTCTATCAAATCCCAAGAACCGTCTCGATTCCGTTTCAATATGTCGCACCGAACCAATACATTATTAGAGACAAAAGCGCCCTCGTATATGATTTTTGCGCCTTTCTCAATAAATTCAGCTGTATGCGTTATGGCCTCCGGGAGATGCCTGTAATCGAAGTTCACTAGTTTGCCGTCCGCAAAATATTTACGGGCCAACGCGCCGACTGCGTGACCTTCGTCAAAAATACGCTGCTGTGCGGGGGTAATGGGTGGGATAAGGTCCCGGCGATAGTTGTAAAGCCAAAGCCGTTTAAGACACTGGTGACCCATCATGAACTGAGATTTGGATATGCGCTTGGTAAACATAAATTTTCTCCTTACCCTAATAGCATATCACATCAATGCGACAGCGTGGTGTCGGAGTCAAAAAGACCGGCTCTTGGTTTTCCGCCTGATTTACGATTCACCGCATCGGTTAAATACGCACTACAACTAGCATAACCCACTCCTAAGATTTGCGGCGCCGCGTCGCTCCGCCCCCGTATAATAGGCGGGAAAAATAGACCGATTTTTTCCGCCTATTATGTTGTATAATCGCTTTGGGGGAAATTAAATTACAAGAACCACCCGGCTTAACCCCGGGCGGGATCGCTTTCGGGACCACGGGCTTTTTAAAAAGCCCGCAGGCCGCGGAATGATTTAATTTTCAGGGGGACAGACTATGGGCGGCGACCAGAAATACGACGCGGCGGTCCGGCCGGATTTTGAAACCAGGTTCCGGGAAATACACGGCATTCTACAGAAAGAATCCTTCCGTTCTATCGCCAAGCTGGCCTATGAGACGGCGGCGCAGTTCATAGGGTGCAACTCCGGCTATATGGCTATCATAAACCCGGCCGGCGGCAAGCCCGAGATCTCGCTCTGGAACCCTTCCCTTAACAAATACACCAACAGCTCCTCGCTGCCGCCGTGCATGGAGGGGATCATCGGGAACCGGGCCGAATTTTCAGAGCCCCTCTATTATAACGACCTGTCCGGCAGGCCGGGGACAGGGCCTTCGGGGGCCGGAGGCGCCGGGGAGTACGGCAACCTGATGATCATCCCGCTGGTCATGGGCGGCTGCACTCTGGGTTATATAAGTCTCGCCGGCAAGCCGGACGGCTTTACCGACGCCGACGCGGCCAAAGCCAGGGGGGTTTCCCGTCTGGTGGCGATAGCTATCGCGAAAAATATAAGCCTTGAAATGCTCAGCGCCAGGGAAAAGAATTACAGGGACCTTTTCGAGCACGCGGGGGGACCTATCGCCATTAACGATCTGCGGGGAAGGTTCCTTGATGTCAATAAAAAAACCTGTGAAATACTGCGCTATGAGAAGGGCGAACTGCTGGGGAAGAATGTGCGCGACATCCTGACGCCGGATTCTGCGGTCGAACTGTCCGAACATCTCGAAAAACTAAAAAAGACCGGGGAAACGGTATTCGAGGCGGCCGGACTGCGCAAGAACGGCGAATTGGTGGATATAGAACTGGTTGCCAGGGTCTTCGAATATTTTGGGCGTAAAGCGATCCTGACGGTGGCCAAGGATATCAGCGAACGCAAAAAAAGAGAGGACTTCGCCAGGCACGATACCGACCGGCTTGGAAGCCTGCGCAACATCTACACTTATCCGGCACAAAGCACAAAAGACCTGCTGGATTATGTCATGGACGAGGCCATCAAGCTGACCTCCAGCCGCGCGGGCAGCGTTTACCTGTATTACTACGACGATAATAAAATGGATTTTGTCCTGGACAGCTGGGCGAGGGACATAGAGAAGAACACCTGCGTCATAATCAAGCCGCCGCTGGTCGCCCCCCAGAAGACGGGGATCTGGGGAGAGGCTCTTATCACGCGCAAACTGATCCTTACCAACGGCAAGAACACCGCGCCCGGCAATCCCGTAGATTTCCTGGAACAGGGAGATAAAAGTTTCAGATGTATGGCAATTCCGGTCTTCATATCCGAACGAAACGCCGCGGTCATAGGACTGGCCAACAAAGCGGAACCGTACACGGACTCGGACGCCCGGCAATTGAACCTGCTTATAGATTCGGTCTGGGAGGTACTGCGCAGGAAAAAGAGCGAGGAGGAACTCGCGGAGAACCGCAACCTCCTTAACTCGATAATTAACAGCATGCCGGGCTCCGTCACCGCTAAAGGCATCTCCGGACACTATTCCCTCGTCAATCTGGGCGCCTGCGGCCTTTTGCGCAGAAAAATGGAGGAAATAATCGGTAAAAGCGACGCGGAGATCTTCCCGCCTGAAAAAGCGCGCAGGCAGCGGGAATCGGACAACAAGGTCCTCACGGAGGGGAAAATGGAAACCTCGGAAGAGGATGTTTATCTGAACGGAAAAAAACGTTCGATCCTTTTTATCAAAGCTCCGCTCCTGGCGTGCGACGGAAAAGTGACGGGAGTGCTCTCCATCGGACAGGATATAACCGACAGGAAGCAGATGCAGGCCGAACTGGTGGAGGCGCAGAAGGCGGAATCGCTGGGGATCCTGGCCGGAGGCATAGCCCACGACTTCAACAATATGCTCACCGTGGTGCTGGGCAACACGTCGCTGGCACTGGAACAACTGCCGCCGAGAAGCCGGCAGGCCAAGATGCTTGGCAACGCCCTGAAGGCCGCCAAGGCGTCGCAGGAATTGACCCACCAGCTGCTGACCTTCGCCAAAGGGGCCAAAACCGTCAATCGCGTCTTTGAACTCCAGCCGGTGATCAAAGAGGCGGCCGCCTTCGCGTGTACCGGCGGCAAGATCAAATACATATTCGACCTGAACCCCAATACTCCTCCGGTAAAGGGGGATGAGGGCCAGATAAAGCAGGTCATAAACAATCTTGTGATCAACGCCAGGCAGGCGATGCAGAATGGCGGCACTATATCCGTAAAGACCGCGGCCGTCACCATAAACGAGAAAATAGTTCCCCGCCTGGAGCCGGGTTCCTATGCCAGGATCCTGGTGTGCGACACGGGTTCGGGCATACCGCGCAGGCATCTGGGCAGGATCTTCGATCCATACTTCAGCACCAAAAAAACAGGACGCGGCCTGGGTCTGGCCATGGCCGCTTCCATAATACAGAACCACGGCGGGCACATCGGCGTCATCTCCAAGGAAGGAGAAGGGACCATGTTCGTTATTTATCTCCCGGCCGCGAGCCGCAGAGGAGTGCGCAGGATAAAACGGGCAACGCCGCTGAGAACCGGCAAAGGCCGCATACTCTTGATGGACGACGACAAGATGGTGCTTGAAGTGCTGAGCCTTCTGCTTAAGCGGCTCGGCTACAGCACCCGGACCACCGCGGACGGGAAGGAGGCCATAAAAGCCTACATCCGCGCCGCCAGGGAGCAGCGGCCGTACAGCGCGGTCATCATGGACCTGACCATACCGGGCGGCATGGGAGGCGATGAAGCCGCGGCCTGCCTTAAGGATATAGACCCGAATGTCAGGCTGATCGCCTCAAGCGGCTACTCCGAGAATTCCATCATGGCCAGAGACAGCCGGCGGCGTTTCGACGCCGTCCTGCCCAAACCCTACCGGATCCAGGAAGTCGGGGAGATCCTTGCCAAGGTCATGGCCCCCGCCTCCGGGAAGACGGTACCCTGACAGATACTGCACAGGAAATATCTGCGGATGCCGTGGGCCTAAGGGCCCATAAATTTCAGTGCCTTTTGCCATAATTTCCGGGGACTATCGGCTCAGCCGGATATTTGCGCCACGCCATATACTATAACGACGGTTAATCTTGACGGTGATTTGGAGGATGACTATTATGAAACCCCAAGTAATCTTGTCGCTTGCAGTATTGCTTATGCCCTGCGGCGTATTCGCCGATTCCGGGCTCGATAGGGCAGTTAATGCTTCCAATGACGCTGTTGCCTGCGGCGATCTTGCGGACTCTGCCGTTATGGCGGGCCAGTCATTTGCCGGACTTAAGCTGAATAACGACGGAGCTTCGAATGCGCAGAAGGAAGCCCTTGCTCCGGTAAAAACAGCGCCGGAATTGAAACTAAGCGAACGCGTGAAGCCCGAAGTAAAGGAAGTACCGGCTTTGGTTGCCGATGCCGACACTTCGACTGAGACTAAGGCGACCGCAAAGTGTCCGAAAGCGGGAAACGACCTAAACGCTTCCGCGCACTATGATGAAGTTTATTGCACCATTTCAAGCAACGGCACCGGCTCGCCCTTTTTCAAGGTAATGGGGGTTATCGCCGGCAGCTTGTCTTATGCAAGCGCCAGCTTTGAAACGCTGTTAACCAGTATATCTGAGCGTCCCCTAGGCGCTGCGATCGCTGCAGGGCCAGTTTTAGGCCATTAAATAAAGGTACGACGCCCAGCCATCCACCCACAATAACGATAAGAACGCGCCGTCGATGAATCGGGGTAGGTACGGCGGTCATTAGGACCGCCGTACCCCTCCCGCACCACCGGACATGCGGGTCCGCATCCGGCGGCCTCTGCTGACTTCTCGCTCCCCATTTTGGAGGGTCGCCCTTTCAGGCGTGAGGCGAGATATCCCCAGGCAAGGAACCATGCCTTCCATCATAATATCTCATTATAACTCAATAATACACCAGCTGCTTTCTATAATTCCCAGACGCAGCAATTCCGCAAACAACCGCGTAATTGCTGCGTGGCGGGAAAGCGGTTTGTTACCCTGCCCTTTAAAATCATAAAATACCTGCCGGAGGGCTTATGCCTAAAACGGCCATTATCATGGGAAGCGGTTCCGACCTGCCGGTTATGAAAGCGGCGGCGGAAACTCTTGAACTGTTTTCCGTAAAATTCGAGCTCAGGATACTTTCCGCACACAGGACGCCGAAGGAGACCGCCGCCTATGTCGCCAAGGCTCCGGCCCGCGGAGTGGAGGTGTTTATCGCCGGCGCGGGCGGGGCGGCCCATCTGCCGGGAGTAATAGCGTCTTTCACCACCCTGCCCGTCATCGGCGTCCCTATCAGCGGCACGCTGGAAGGGCTGGACGCGCTGCTTTCCATAACCCAGATGCCTCCCGGCGTGCCGGTGGCGGCGGTCGGCGTAAATGCGGCGAAAAACGCCGCGCTGCTGGCCGTGGCCATATTGGCGCTCAGGGATAAAGCCCTCGCCCGCCGCCTACGCGCATACCGCTCAAAGATGAAAAGAGAAGTGCTGGACGGCTCCCGGAAAGTCTCCAGACTCGGCTATAAAAAATATCTGGAACGCCTGAAAAGAGGATAAGGGATGAAGTCTGAGGGCTCCAAAATAGTCAAGGCCTCTTCGGCCGCCGTCGGAAAGGCCGCCGCGCTGATCCGCGGCGGCGGCACGGTGGTTTTTCCGACCGAGACCGTCTACGGCCTTGGAGCGTGCGCCCTGGACGCGAAAGCAGCCGCGCGGATCTTCGAGATAAAAAAAAGGCCCGGTTTCGACCCTCTCATCGTACATGTGTCCTCCATCCGCCAGGCAAAAACCCTGGCCCGCATAGCCCCCGCGGCGGAGGCGCTGATGGCCCGCTTCTGGCCCGGTCCGCTGACCCTTGTCCTGCCTAAAAAGAAAATAGTGCCGGATATAGTCACGGCCGGACTGGATACGGTGGCGCTGCGCATGCCTGCCCATCCGGTGGCGCTGGCGCTGATAAAAAAAGCCGGGGTGCCCGTGGCCGCGCCCAGCGCCAACCGCTTCGGCTCTTTAAGCCCTACGACCGCCGCCCACGCGCACAGCCAGTTGAAAGACGGGCCGGATCTCATCCTTGACGGGGGGCCGTCCCGCATAGGAGTTGAATCCACCGTCGTGGCGTTTACCGGAGGCGCCTTTCTGATCCTGCGGCACGGCGGCCTGCCGCAGGAAGAAATAGAACTGGTAACGGGCCCCCTGCGCGCCGCCAGAAAAGGGGGGAAGCGCCCCGTCTCCCCGGGCCAGCTGCTTAAACATTATTCTCCGCGTACTCCGTTACGGGTGGTCGGCAGAGCGCCGGAAAAACTTAAGGACGGCCTCACATACGGTTATCTGGCTTTTACTGCAAGCCCCGCGCTCCCGGCCGCCAGAGTCGAAATACTCTCGCGCGGCGGAGACCTCACGGAAGCCGCGGCGAACTTATTTTCGCACCTGCATAAACTGGATGAGGCCGGCGTGGACCTCATCCTGGCCGAGGCGGTGCCGGCAAAAGGCCTCGGCCGCGCCATCATGGACCGGTTAAACCGGGCCGCCTCCTCAAAACGGATGAAAGCTCCCGCCGGCCGCCCGCGGCCGAATTCCCGCAACGGAGCCTTTGCAAAACGCAGGCCGCCGGCCGCGAAACGCAAGGACGCATCTTTATGAAGAAGAAGGAAGCGGCGATAGAAATAGTTAAAAGGTTCATACAGAGCGATCCGCTTAAGGCCGCCCAGGCCCTGGAAACCCTGGCGGCCTCCGACGCCGCGCAGGTGCTCAAAGACCTGCCGGCGGCCGTAGCCGCCCAGTGCCTGGAACACCTGCCGCCCCTCGCCGCCGCGCAGCTGCTGGAAAAGAATTCCAAGGAAGAAGCCGCGGCGATCCTCCTGAAGACGGGCAAATACCACGCGGCGGATGTGTTTCGACGCTTTAACCCGGTTTTTTCAAAAGCGGTGATCCCCCTGCTGGCGCATGATTTTTCCAAGGACATGGCCGAAATCCTCGCCTACCCCGAGGAAAGCGCCGGCCGCATGATGCACACCGATTTTTTATCTTTTCGCAAAGACCTGAAGGTCAAGGAAGTGATCCAAAAACTGCGCCAGGTCGCCAAAAAGCATATGCCCGCCGCTTATTGCTATGTCGTGGACGATTCCAATATCCTGCTCGGAGTCCTGAACATGCGCGATCTTCTGCTGGCCCAGCAGGACGCGAAGGTGGAAGAGGTGATGATCAGGGATGTTTTAAAAGTTTCGCCTTTCGCCGACAGGGAAGAGCTGATAGCGATGTTCTCCAGGAAGCATTACCTGGCCGTGCCGGTGATCAACGAGACCGGCCGCCTGATCGGCATCGTCAACACGAAAAACATCATCGCCTCGACCGAGGAGGAAGCGACGGAGGATCTGCAGATACTCTTCGGCGCCAGCGCCGAGGAGCGCGTCTATTCTCCTGCGCTGTTCAAGATAAAGAAACGCCTGCCCTGGCTGCACATAAACCTGGCCACGGTATTCCTGGCCGGCGCCGTGGTGGCGATGTTCGAAGGCCTGATAGCTAAGCTCGCCGTGCTGGCCGTGTTCCTGCCCATAGTGGCGGGACAGGGCGGCAACGCCGGGACCCAGACGCTCTCGGTGGTCCTGCGGGGCATGATAATGCGCGAGATAGAACCCAAGAGCGCGATGAAAATGGTTTTAACCGAAGTCTGGGTGGGCTTCATCAACGGCCTGGTCACCGGCCTGGTGACGGCCGCGGTGGTCTGGCTATGGAAAGGAAATCCCTTTCTCGGACTGGTGGTCGGCGCGGCCATGGTGATAAACCTGATAGCCGCGGGCCTGAGCGGAGCGCTTATACCGCTGACCATGAAAAAGCTCGGCTTCGACCCGGCGCACTCGTCCGGCATCGTGATCACGACCATTACGGACGTGGTCGGCTTTACCGCCTTCCTGAGCATGGCCTGGCTCTTTCAGGATAAACTGGCGTAGCTCCGGGAGGCCGTCACGGGCCACGGCTGTCACAAGAAAAATATAAGGGAACGGCAGGACTGCAAGTTCGCGGGTGCCGGGGGCGTGGGTCCGCTCCAATTTGTTCATCTGCCGTATATTCAATAATTTAACAGACCCCACCCTGGAATTATGGTAAGGCGTAATTAGCCCGCCCGGCGGTTTCTGCAACCTTACAACAACAATGCTGAGATTTTTTCGGGACAGGCCTGCATCCGGCAGACCCTTGCCGTTTTATTCTCCCCGTTTCACGGCCAGCAGTTCGCGATAATAAAGAAAGGTTTTGCGGGCCATAACTTCCACGGTGAACTCCGAGCACACCAGCGCCCTGCCGCGCTCCGCCATGCCGCGCAGTTCCTCCGGCTCGTACAGCGCGCGTTTCAGCAGGCCGTACAAAGCGGTGTCGTCGCCAGAGGGGAACAGCAGGCCCGTCTCGCCATGCCTGACCAGTTCCCCGTTCCCGGAAATATCGCTGGCGATGACCGGAATGCCCATAGCCATAGACTCCCTGACGGCCCCGCTCAAAGCCTCTCCTTTGACGGAACAGTTAAGGCTTACCGAGAGGACCGACAGGAGCTCCGGAACATCGCGCCTTAAACCGAGAAGCCGGACGCTTTCAGGCGGAATGGACCTCCGCGCGAGCAGGTCCCTGACCGCCTGGGAATCGGTATCCCTGCCGGCCAGAAGGAGAATGAATTTTTTCCCTTCGCCCAGGAGCCGGGCGGCCGCCTCAATCAAAAGATGCTGCCCTTTGTCGAAGCTGTAATTGCCCACAAGACCGGCCACCGGCATTCCTGGCGGGAGAGCCAGCTCCCTGACGATCCGCCCGCAGGGAGGACCCGGCCTGAAACATCCGGTGTCCACTCCGCTGTAAATAGTGCGGACCTTGCCGGGCGCGACGCCGTATGACACGAGCATCCCGCGAATGGCCTGCGCCACCGTTATGTAGCCGTTGATCAGGGAATTCTTGTATTTGAGCCGCGCAAAGACGGTGTTTCTCAGAGGGTGGGAAACCCTGCGGGTGACGACAAAAACCGGCTTGCGGCGGGTTATGGCCTTCGCAAGGAGCCCCATAGCGTGGGCCTTTGGATGATGGGCGTTTATAATGTCCGGTTTCCAGCGTTCTATCAGATGCGCCAGTTTATAGGCGCAGGGCAGGTCATAATCCCTGCGGGGCCGGAAATCGTACCGTTCCAGACCGGCGGCGCCGGCCCTTGTCCACAGGGCGCCGCCTTCCGGGCAGGCGATAAGATTGTCATGGCCTTGGGCTTTGAGCCGTTCGGCCAGGGCGAGGGCCTGCGCCGCGCCGCCGGACCAGCCGAAACTTTCGCTGAGGTGCAGGATCCTGAGATCGCGTTCCATGACCATATTTTACGAAATAACGGGTTACTCCGGCTGAACTTGTTTTTTACATCCAAAATAGATACAACTACATTATTGAGCCCTGCGTAATTAATGTCCGTGTTGGAGGCTTGGATTTGAGATGGATGCGAGGCGCGACGAGCGAGCATGCCCGTAGGCCTGTGAGTGAGAAGCAATGAAGCAGCCGCTCAAAGGCAAGCCTCCCTTTTCCTTCGGAAAAGGGCCGGGCGCTTTTGGGCTCCAACTGCGTCGCCCATTCGCTTGCGTAGCGCTGCTACGCCGCGCTCCGGGCTCCTTGTTTCGCTCCAAAATCGGCCCGGCCAGCGCGGACATTACTTACGCAGGGCTCAATAAGGAGACACATCATGCGAAATTTTAATTTTTACAATCCCACCCGGATAATTTTCGGAAAGGGGACTATTTCCAGGCTGGGGGCCGAGGCTTCCAAAGCCGGCAAAAAAGCGCTGCTGATCTACGGCGGGGGAAGCATAAAGAAGAACGGCGTCTATCAGGCCGTCACGGCCTCGCTTGCGGCCGCCGGCATATCCGTCGTGGAGCACTCCGGCGTAAAACCTAATCCCGTTCTGCGCCATACCAGGGAAGCCGTAGAAAAAGCCCGCGCGAACCGCTGCGAGATGGTGATAGCGGCGGGGGGCGGCTCCGTGATAGACGAAGCCAAGGCGGCGGCGGCCGGGGCGAAATACGGCGGCGATGTGTGGGACTTTTTTACCGGCAAGGCGGAGGTGAGGGACGCGCTGCCGCTTTTCACCGTACTGACGATCCCGGCTACCGGCTCGGAGATGAACTCCGGCTGCGTGATAACCAACGAAGAAACAAAACAAAAATTCTCCGCTATGGGGACTTCCCTTTTTCCCAAGGCGTCCATCCTTGATCCGGAAACCACCATGACCCTGCCGAAAGAACAGGTGGCGAACGGCGCCGTGGACGCTCTGGCCCACCTGAGCGAGGGTTATTTTTCCACCACGGACAGGGATGCGGCCGTGACCGACGAACTGGTGCACGCCCTGGCGCGTTCCATCATCGCTTCCACGAATAGGATCCTTAAAGATCCCGGAGATTACAACGCGCGGGCCTCAAAAATGTGGTCCGCGACGCTGGCGCTCAACGGATTGCAGTCGCTCGGCTACGACGGTGTCGAGTTCGCCAATCACGCCATAGAACACGCGCTTAGCGCGCTTTACGATATCGCGCACGGCGCGGGCCTGGCCATAGTCATCCCGGCCTGGCTCCGCTACCACCTGAAGAAGGCCGGACCGGAAAGGCTTGAAAAATTCGGGCTTGCGGTGTTCGGGGCGGCGACCGCGGAAGGAACGATCAGGTCCTTTGAAAACTGGTTCAGGAAGATCGGCGCGCCCGCGAAGCTTTCGGATGCGGGGATCCCGGCGGGCGACATCCCGAAGATCGCCGGGAATGTCATGGAGCTGATGGAACTATGGGGGATAGACTGCGACCGGGCGGCCGTGGAGGGCATACTCCGCGACGCGGCCTGAATTATTGCGGCCGAAATCGCTGATTGCGGAGAAGCTCTAAGCCCGGCGCGATCCGGCGCTCATCTCATTGCATATTCCAGATATTTACGGTAGATGTGGACCGCGCGGTCCGCCGAGCGGAAGACGGGGATCCCCAGTTCCTGGGCATAGCCGCAATACGGGTCGTACAACGCTCCGGCCGCCACGCAGAAAATAAGCGGTTTGCGCTCTTGTTTCATGCGTTCCGCGGCGCGCTTCAGGAAGGACCGGTCAAGATCGTCGGGATACTCGCCCCCGCCCTTGGGCAGGGTGTTCATCGCCGGGGTAAGCGGCACCATGGACAACACCACGGCGCCGAACTCGCCGGAGCCCAGCGCCAGGTCGGTCAGGGAACCTATGGCGGCGTCCGGCGCCATGGGCGTCACATCCAGGGGATTCTTCACATCCACGATGCCGTCCAGCTTTGAGCCTTTCAGGACCTCCTGCATGCCGGCGATAAGTTTTTCGTCCTTCATCTCGGCGGTAACGGACCCTCCGACGCCATCGGCCATGCCCGCGGACTCGAACCCCGCGTTGCTCAGGAAGAATGTGTTGCCGGTCCTGATATTAAAATTGGAGAAATAACAGGCCATGGCGGCCAGATCGTTGAAATCGTCGAAACTGTCCGCCGCGAGCGCTCCGGCGGCTTCCAGGATCGACTTGGTAACCAGATAATCCCCGGCTATGGACGCCGTATGTCCCATAACGGCTTTGCAGCCGACCGCCGTCCTGCCTGCTTTGTAAACTATTACCTGCTTGCCCTTTTTACGGGCCTTCTCTATAACCCCGGCCAGGAGCAGGCCGTCCGCGTACTTAAAGCCTTCCAGATAGATGAGCAGGACCTTAATGTCGTCCTCCTCGGAAAGTCTTTCGACATAATCGACCACGGTGGCATCCTGCTGGTTCCCCACGGTAACGCTGTACACGGGTTTCAGCCAGGCCATTTTACTGAGCGAGGAGATAACGAAAGCGCCGCTCTGGCTGACAAAAGCGGTCCTGACGATATGCGGATTCTCACCGAGCGGATAAGCCAGTTTGTACTCCGGGATGAACAGCGTGTTCACTCTGGACCGCGGAAGGACGATGCCCAGGGAATTCCCGCCGCTCAGCACAAAATCGGGGTTTTTCTCCCTGGCCCGCTCTATGGCGCGCACCACGCCGGCGCCTATATCCTCGCTCCCCGCTTTCTCGCCCATCCCGCCGGAGATGAGAACCACGCCGTTGACCTTGCCGGAGGCTCCGGCCCGCTCCAGCACTCCCGGCACCTCGGACGAAGGCACGGCCACCACGAACATATCCACCGTCTCGGGAAGGTCTCCGGGATCGGCGCAGCACTTTACCCCGTCGATCTCGGCGATCCCTTCCTTGATCACATAAACCCGCTTGCGGTCGAAGCCGGCCTTGACGACATTATTCAGGATAATACGGGCCATGTTCATTTTTTTTTCGCTTACTCCGGTAACGGCCACGGAGCGCGGATGCAGGAGCCCGGCCACGCCTTTCTTCGAAGGACGGACGCGCCCTTTCTTCTGCGCGGGCCGGAAACGCAGCACGCCGTCCAGCGCCACCAGGCGGCCTTTTGAGACGGCCACGGGATTCACCTCAAATTCCACGATGGCGAACTTCCCGTCCCCGCCGTCGCGGAAATGCTTCATAATGCCGGCGAACGCTTCCAGCCACTTCACCATCTCTCCGTCGTCGACCAGGCGTTTGGCGCCGCGCACCCGGCCGGCGGTATACCGCCAGATCCAGCACTTGGCCAGGAAATCCCGCCACCCGGCCCCGTCGCGGACAAACTCCGCCGGCACGATGGCCGGGCTGACGCCGGGTCTAAGGGACGCGGTCAGGTCCTCGGCGTTGGTGCCGCCGGCGCCAAGGGTGATGACGGGACCGAAAGCGTCGTCGGCCCGCGCCCCCAGCATCAGCTCTTCGCCCAGCGCGAAGGGGGAATGCTCGGCGAACTCGCAAGCCATCAGGCCTTCCACTCCGGGGAACTTCTCCCGCATGGCCTTAAGGGCTTCGGCGACCGCGCCCCTTTCGCGGGCGACGATCTTGACGCCGCCGGACTCCGTCTTGTGCAGGGTCCCGGAAGAAACTATTTTTATCACGATGTTCGGGCCTTCAAGCCCGGCGACCAGCTCCAGGGCGGCCGCGGAAGGATCGAGTTCGGGCAAAGCGTAAAAAAATCGCTTCGGGACGGAGAGGCCGGACAGCGCCAGGATCGCGTAAACCTCGGTCTCAAGTAAAGCCGTCCTTTTTTCGGCGTGGGCTTTCTCGAAGACGGCCTCAATGGCGTTTAAATTTTTCATAGTTCACGGTCTCCTTATCATTAGCGCCGTACGGTTTTGCAGTTCTCTTACTTCGACGCTTCCGGCCAGAAGCCCGGCTTCGCCGCGGGAGATCCGTCCCGCGGACAGCGTCAGGCAATCGGAAGCGGCGCAGCCGGTCGCCAGCCTGAGACCGGCTTCGAAAGGGAGCCCTTTCATAAAACCGGCGATGAAACCTGCCATAAAAGAATCGCCGGCGCCGACAGGGCTTTCGACCCTCCTAAGAGGCACGGACCAGACCGTCCACATGCCGGACCGCGCAACGGCCAGGGTGCGGCCAGGGCCGTTGGTGACGATCAGGGCCTTCAGGCCGCCGGGGGAATATTTATCAAAAACCTTCCGGAGGCCGCGCCTGGAGAGCCGCACGCCGAAAGCCTCTTCGAATTCGCTCTTGTTTATTTTTACCAGGTCGGCTCCGGCCAGGATCCCTTCCATCAGGGGTTCGCCGCAGGCGTCGAACGCCGTAAAACAGCCGGCTTTTTTAAACCCATGGGTCAACCGGGTGTAAAAATCTTTTCTTATCCCCATGGACGCGCGGCCGCAGACCGCGGCCACCCGGAAAGAGCCGGCCGCCTGCGCCAATTTCTTAAGCAGGAGCGACTGGGCGGACGGCGGGACCGCCGGACCCTCTTCGCTGAAATCCATGGAAACGCCGCGGTTGTCCGCGATCGAATAACAGATGCGGGACTCGCCTGCGCCGTGACGGACCAGCAGGCTGGGGAATTTGTCGGCCGAAAGGCGTTCCGCGATCCAGCGGCCGTTATGCCCGCTGACAAAACCGGCTATGACCGGCCGGCAGCCCAGTTCTTTAAGGACCCTCGCCACATTCATGCCCTTCCCTCCCGGCTGGGTCAGGGTATCGGCGAAGCGATAAATACGGCCGGGGCGCAGGACGGACACCTTCGCCGCCTTGTCTATGGCCAGATTAAGGTTCACGAGAAGAGCCTTCACGGGAAAATTGCGGACGGTCGGATGAAGCGGCATGTTAACGATTAATTTAGCATTTTTTGCCCGTTCCCGTAAAAACTTCCGCCGCAAAAATTTTTAACAAAACGTTGCAAAATCACATTTTGTATAATGGAAACACTATGAGGAAGCCGTTGAAACTTTTTACCTGGGGACTTGCGCTCGTTCTGCTCCCGGCGACGGCGGCTTTCCTGGCCCTTAAATTCTACTTTACGCCGGACCGTATCCGGAGCCTGGCCGTGGAGTATGCCGAACGCAACCTTCACCGCGAGATAAGCCTGGACGCGGCCGCGCTTAATCTGCGCGGGTTCTCGCTCAAAAACCTTAAAGTGGCCGAAGCCGGGGGATTCGGGCACGGCGAATTCCTTTCGGCCGAAGACTTCAGCGTCCGCCCGGATTTCAGGGCCCTGCTCAGAAAAGAACTCCGGATAAACTCTATCCGGGCATCGGGAGTGACGCTCCATCTGCTTCAGGCAAGGACGCACGGTTATAATTTTTCGGACCTGCTCCCCGGTCGACCGCAGGCGGCCGCCAGGAAACCGCAGACCGGCGGCCGGCCGGCGAAGAGCCTGCGGCTCGGCATCTCCTACCTCCGCGTCAGGAATTCACGCATAATCTATGCCGCGGCGGACAGCTCCACGACCGTGACGCTTTCAGACCTGAACCTGTCGGCAAGATCGCTTACCTCCGAAAAGCCGTTCCCTTTTGAAGCCGGCTTCACCCTCGGCATAAGATCGCCTTCGCTGACCGCCGGCTTCCCCGTCCATGCCAAAGGGTCGGCGGCCCTGGGCGGCTGGAACCCCGAAAAAGGCCGGGCCGAGATCGCAGACGCGACGCTTAAAGCCGGCAGGATCGAGTTCAAAGCCAGGGGAACCCTTATGAACCTGGCGGAGCCGGACGCCGAGATCTCGCTGCGCGTCAAAGCTTTCTCAAGCACCGACATTAAGCCCTATTTCCCCGCGGTACCAGCGCGCATCCTGCTGCCCGCGGTGACGGCGGAGGCCGCTTTCAAGCTTACCCCCAAAGACCTGCTTCTGAAAAAACTGGAATTCAGGGCCGGACCCGCCATGGGCTCGCTCAAAGGCCGCTTCTCCTGGGATCCGGCCTTCGATTACCGGCTGACGGCGGAGATCCAAGGCCAGACGCCCGAGATGAATACCACGGAAGTGGCCAGGAAATTCCGCTCCGTGCCGAAAAATATAAAGATGCCGCTGGCCTATGTCGGCGCGCGCATGGCCGTTTCCCCTAAAAAGGTGCGCCTGCTGGCCGCAAGCCTTACGGCCAAAAGCATTAAAGCTACAGCCTCGGGCGAATTCTTCCCGGCTCCGGCTTTCAAGGCTTCCGGCCGGCTTAAACTGAGCGCGGGAGACCTGCACGATCTGGGGGAAATGCTGCCGCGGCTCAGGAAATATGACCTCAAAGGCTCCGCCTCTGGAGACCTGGATTTCAGCCTGGCCGGGGCCATGCTGCTGCGCGGACGCCTTAATTTCAGCGGCGCCGGCGCCACGGTGTCCGGAACCCGCTTCTCCGGAATGAAAGGCTCGGTCGTTCTTGCCAGGTCCGGAGCCACAGGAAAGACCTCCGACGCCGGCGCCGGCGCCTTCGGCTTCGACCTCTCGGGAGCAACCTGCATAGGGGCCATCTTCCATCCGAACTTAAGGGGCGGAGAAACCACCGTAAGATACGATCTTAAAAACATCACCGGAGACTTGAGCGGGCTTTCCGGCTCCGCCGCATTCGGCGTCGCGGGGGGGGCGTTCCACGATCTCCGGCAGCTCGCAGAAAGTTCGGTCATCGCTCGCACGGTGTTCTATCCGTTCTCCATCCCGGGCAAAGCTTCCAGGGCGGCGGCGGCCCTGAAGTTCCCGGACTTCACGAGCGTTAAGTTCTCTCGCATGGAAGGCGACTGCACTTTCCGCAACGGGATCATGAAAATAGAAAAATCCCTGCTCCGAGCCGATGCGGCCGACGCCGACTTCTCCGGCAGCATCGATCTGGTGAACGACGCTCTTGACCTCAACATCATAACCACGCCCAAGGCCGGCCTCAGCCTGCCGCTCCCCGTAAGCGTCACCGTAAGAGGACCGTTCAGCCGTCCGTCCGTCACACCGGATGCAACGGCTGTCGTCAGGCAGCCGGTCCTTGAAAACGATTATCAAAGTCTCCTGAAAGGCCCTTTCAAATGATCCTACCCGTGCTTTTTCCGCGGCGGCCGAAGAGCGGAACGGACCGCGCCGCCGCGCCGCCATGGGCCCCTGTTCTTTTGTGCCTCCTCCTGGGCGGATGTTTCCTGAATAAAAAACCGGAAGTCGCGCTGACCGAAGAGCCGTCCATAGAGCGCGCCCTCGACATGCTCGCGGACACCCCCGAGGGCGGGCCGCTGACGCGTTTCCTTCTTAAAAACCCGGTAAAGTTCGAATACTCCGGCGCTCCCGGCGCCTGCCACAGATTTTCCCTCGATACCGGCGTCATATATCTGCCTAAGGATTACAGGAACTCGGACCCCCTGCTGACCCTGGCGCTGGCCCGTGCGGCTTACATTTACCGGCTCTACACGCTGAGCGGACTCGACGAAGTGCTTTCGGAGGAGGAAGAACTAGGCGCGCTGTTCCAGGCGCGGGTCGGGCTCGGGATAGGGCTTGCGAACGGGGATTTTGAGCGGAACCGGTTCGCCGTGGAACTGCGGTCGGATTTCTGCACCTACATCATGGACGGTTCCGGAGCCGCCGCCATGGCCGCGCGCGCCGCCGCGCTGTCCGCCCAGCCGGAGTGCCAGCGGCCCCGCGACACCCTCCGGGAGCAGCAGGTCTGGCTGGAGAACATGCGAAAGGCCATAGCCGACAAATCTTTTTTCCAGCTGCTTTATGACCGCGACCTGCGAAAAGTGCATAAAGGCGTCATGTCGGCCGGAGAAGCCATGAAGAACGACGCGCAGGTAAGAGCGATGCCGACGGACGAACTGAACCGTTACCAACGCATCTTTTACGATAAGCAAAACGGCATCGTCGCGCGCATAGAACAGCTTTACCGCGAAGCGCTTAAAAACGACGCCGCCTGGCGTCTGGCCAACCAGCGCGCCATAGACCAGGCGCGGGAGGAGTTCTCCGCCTGCAATATGTCGGACTAGTTGACTTCCTCAACCCGCTATTTATATTATTGACCTATGCCGAGTCCATATGCCGTCTGCCTGGTAACCGCGGGCGACGAAAAAACCGCCTCTTCAATAGCCGGGGGCCTGGTCGAGGGGAAATTGGCCGCCTGCGTCTCCATGATCGGCGGCGTCGCTTCCACTTACCGCTGGAAAGGAAAGGTGGAAACCGCCGGGGAAGTTCTGCTTGTTATTAAGACCAGGAAAAGCCTTGTGGAGGATGTGGAGCAATTCGTCAAAAGGAACCACCCTTCCTCCGTCCCGGAAATACTTTTTATGAGCGTTGAACACGGCAGCAGGGATTACCTGGACTGGCTCGGGGCGAACACCCTTTTCACGACCAACATTTCAAAGGACAAAGCCGGAAAGATAACAACATGAAGAACGTCCTTAATGTCGTGGTGGTCATCGTGGTGGGTTCGCTTCTGGGACTGTTCCTTAACAAGCTCGGCAATTTCTGGTTCCCGACCGGCAACATCAACAACCTTATCAATACCGGCATCAACACCGGCCTTAATCCGACCACGCTGGACCTGAAGCTGATAGAACTTACCGCCGGGCTGGTCTTCAAATTCAACATCGCGAGCATCGCCGGCATCTTCATCTCCGCGGTCATCTACAAGCAGCTTATAAAGTAAATGCCTCCCGAAAAACTGATCCTAGCCTCGCAGTCGCCCAGGCGCGCGCGCCTTCTGAAAGAAGCCGGCATAAGCTTTTCAAGGATCCCCAGCCGTATCAAGGAAACGCCGACTTTTAAAAAGCCCGAGCTGATAGTAAAGGAACTCGCTTACAAGAAAGCGTTGAGCGTGGCTCTTAAATATCCGGGCAGACCGGTCCTGGGCTCGGACACCATAGTGTTCTGCAAAGGCCGGGTCCTGAACAAACCCAGGCACAGGGCCGACGCCATGCGGCTGCTGCGGCTGCAGAACGGCTCCTGGCAGACCGTCTACACCGGCGTTTCGCTGCTGTGGCTGGAGAAAGGCGTGTTCCTGTGCGGCTTCGGCGCTTCGCGCTGCAAAGCCCGGAAACTGGACGGATCGGCTTTAAAAGAGCTCGCTTCCAAACACCCGGACAAAGCCGGCGCCTACGCGGTGCAGGACGCGGAAGACGAATTCATAGAAAAAATAGAAGGCCGTTTTGACACGGTGGTGGGGCTTTCCATGGACCTGGTGCGCAAATTCATGAAACGGGCGAAAATAAGTCCTTATGCATAAAATTAAAAAAACGTTCCATCTGGCCTACGGCCACCGGCTCCTTGACTATAAGGGCAAATGCGAGAACCTCCACGGGCACAACGGCCTGGTGGAAGTCACGCTGAAAGCGGCGGAGCTCAACCACGACAAGATGGTCATGGATTTCACCGAACTGGGCCGTACGGTCAAAGCCTGGCTGGACTCGAACCTAGACCACAAGGTCATACTGGCTTCGGCCGATCCGCTGGCCGAGGTCCTCAGGAAAGAGGGCCAGGCCTGCTTCCTGACCGCAGATAACCCCACCGCGGAAACCCTCGCCAGACTGCTTTTTAACCGCTTTACCGGAGACATGAAGCTCCCCGTGGACGAAGTCGCCTTCTGGGAAACCCCCACTTCCATGGCCTCCTACAAGGACGATCGGACGACAGGCCATGAACGAAACCAATAACCACTATCAGATCGTTGTCATCGGCTCGGGACCCGCGGGGTTCACGGCGGCGATCTACTCCGCGCGCGGCGGGGCCGGGACGGCGCTCCTTGGCGGGGTGGCGCCCGGAGGACAGCTGCTCCAGACCACTGAAATAGAGAATTATCCGGGATTCATCGAGCCGGTGAACGGAGCGGACCTCATGGAACGGATGCTTAAACAGGCCAAACGCCTGGGAACGGAAGTGTTCACCGAGGACGCCGCTTCCGTGGACCTCTCCGTGCGGCCTTTCCTGGTCACCACCATTTTCGGGCGCAAATACACGGCCGACGCGCTCATCGCGGCCACCGGGGCGCGCGCCAAGTGGATAGGCCTGCCTTCCGAACAAAAATTTATCGGCAAGGGCGTTTCGGGCTGCGCCACCTGCGACGGATTCTTCTACCGCGGCAGGGAAGTCTGCGTCATAGGCGGCGGCGACACAGCCGTGGAGGACGCGCAGTTCCTGACCAAATTCGCCGACAAGGTCTATGTGGTGCACCGCCGCGACAAGCTGCGCGCCAATGCCCGTCTGCAGGACAAGGTCAGGAACAACCCCAAAGTGGAAATAATTTACGACACCATCCTGGAAGAAGTACTGGGCGCCGCCAAGGCCGAAGCCGCGCGGATAAAGAACGTAAAAACAGGCGAAACCCGCGTGCTCCCCACGCCGGGCGTCTTTATAGCCATCGGCCATGACCCGGCCACTGAAATTTTCAGGGGGCAGCTTAACCTCGACGATTCTTCATATATCGTGACCGACGGGCGCGCCCGCGCCTCCGTTTACGGGGTCTTCGCCGCGGGAGACGTGACGGACCCGTTTTACAAACAAGCCGTGGTGGCGGCCGGCTCCGGCTGCAAAGCCGCCATGGAAGCCCTTAAATACCTGGAAGAAATAAAATACCCAAAAATAAATAGGCCAAAAGACCCGCTAAATCGGGACTATCGGCCCTGACCGATACCTGCGGTTTGCGCTAAACTATATCCGTTCAGTGAAACCGGGAATTATTGAGTCTCGCGTAAATAATGAGTACTGGCCGGATGAGCAGGCCCGTGTTTCCAAATTGGATGCAAGTCCAGGAGAACCACAATGAAAAAGATGATAATGGCTACATTTATTATGGCGTCTATAGGAGTGGCGTATGCGGGGAATTTTGAAAGCGAACTGATTGGAGGCGACGCTGTAACCATTGATTACAGCACAAAACTTATGTGGGCTCAGGACGGTATCGCTGCAGGATGCAATAACGGTTACACGGCGACATGGCATGACGCCGATGCCTATTGCAAAAATCTAACATTTGCCGGTCACACTGACTGGCGTCTGCCCGCTGCGAACGAACTTCTTAGTATAGCGTCTACGCCAGAGTGGCAATATTTTCCAAACACACGCCGTAATTGGTATTGGGCCGATATAGATGCGTCAGACGCCTCCTCCGCGACCAGCGTGCGCTTCGTTTTTGGTTTTCTTGACGATAGTACGGCCAATGCCCTCTTTGTCCGTTGCGTCCGCGCTGATTAGCGATCCGTTTGTAGTGGGATCGCTGTGACACAATCGAGTACGAGGCGGGCAAATAAATCGGAGCGGGATGCCGTCTCCTTAAAAGTTTTTCGTCTTTTCAACCGTGCGGCAGCACGCCTGTTTTCCTGAGGCCGCGGCTGGTACGGCGGACATCCCTGACGAACGCGCGCCAGCCTTTGATAAGGCCGGCCCGCTCCGCTTCGTGGAAGGCGGGGGAGAACTCTTTTGAAACTTTCAGCCGTCCGGGCAGCTCGATCCCGGAGGCCCTGGCCGCCCCGATAGCGGCGCCCAGGGCCGTGGCCTCGGTGTCCTCCATGCGCAGGACCCGGGCTCCGGTAAGATCCGCCTGGAACTGGAGCAGCCAGTCTATATTTGAAAGGCCGCCGGAAGCCCTGATCTCGGTAATGTTAAACCCCTTCTTCCTGATCAGGTCCAGCGGGTCGCCCACCAGATAGGCGATCCCTTCCACCACGCTGCGCACGACATCATGCTTGTCGGTGCCGGGGGAGAAGCCTGTGAAGGTGGTGAAGGCTGAAAAATCCCAGTAAGGCGAGCCTAGTCCGCCTATGGCCGGCAGGCACAACAGCCGGTTGCGGGAAAGGCGGCACATGGCGTCCACCTCCGACAACTCATTGAACATGCCGAATTTTATCTTAAGCCACTCAAGCGCGGTGGCCGCCGAATTCACCGTACTTTCAAGGAAATAACAGGGTTTTTTCGCACCGGCCTCCTGCCAGCCTATGGAATTCAGGATGCCGCGCGTCTTAACAAGCCTGGAGCCGGTGTTCACAAGCAGAAAAGCGCCGGTGCCGTAGTTCAGCGCGGCCGAATTCTCGGAACGCGCGCCGAGACCGAGCAGCGCCGCCTGCTGATCGCCAAGCACCGCCCTGACCGGGATATCGAAACCGTCTATATTTATCCGGCCGAAATCGCCTATACTGGGCAGGATTTCCGGCAGCAGCCCGGAACCCACTCCGAAAGCGCCGAGCAGCCCCGCGTCCCATTTCAGCCGTTTGATATTGAAAAGCAGGGTCCGCTGGGCCTGCGTCGGGTCCAGGGCGAAGATCTTTCCTTTTGAAAGATGCCAAAGTATAAAACCGGAAACGGGCGAAACTAGAAGCCTGCCGGCCGCGGCGGCCGTTTTTACCTCCGGAACATTCTCAAGGCACCAGGCTATCTTGGAAGCCGAATAATATGGGGTCTTGTAAAGCCCGGTCAATTCGTGGATGGCGGTATTGGAAACGGGTATCCCGTCCAGCACGGCCTGCGCGCGGCCGTCCTGCCAGCTCAACACCGGGGCAAGCGGCCTGCCGGTCTCCTTGTCCCAAAAGACCACCGTCGACCGTTGCGCCGCCAGTCCCAAGGCTCTGATCCCGGCGCCCCGGGGCAGCCCGGCAAGAACCTCTTTAAGACTGTCGGTCTGGCTTTTAAGAAGTTCCAGGCCGTCATATTCCGCGCAGCCGGGCCGCGGATAGCCGAGGACTATCTTCTTGCGCGCCTTGAAACGGATATTACCTTCCAGATCGAAGGCCAGCGCCCTGGAACTGGAGCTCCCCTGGTCCAGAACTATGATGAATTCTTCTTTCACGACGGGGTTCCGCCGTTCTTTTTAAGGTGCAGGTCGAAAACATGGGATCTCCGGGCGTGGAGACGGAGCTTTTCGCGGGCCGGTTCCGGCACGGCGGGATCGTTCATCAACATGACGATGTTCTTCAGAGTCAGGCCCAGCGCTTTTTGGTAAAGATCGAACTCGTTCAGAACGCCTATCACGGCTTCGCGGTTCCCGAATTCCCACTTCTCCGCGCGCCTTATCTCCAGGGCGTATGTTTTCCCGGCCGCGCCGGATGCGCCTTCGGCGAGAGAGATTATCCTGGCCTTCACCTCGTCTATCTGGGCGCTCAAGGCGGCCATTTTTTCCTGGAGATGCCCGTAGCGGTCCACCAGTTCCTCCACCGGATCCGCGGCCGCCGGCGGGGGGGGCGCGCCCAGGCCCCGTCCGCCGTAATAATGCGGGCACAATTTCTTATAATCGCACCACAGGCACTGGCGCTCGCCGGGGGTGGGCTCGTATTTTAAAGCCCGGATCTTGCCGGCCGCCTCCAGGACCCGTTCCCAGAAAACGCCTATCTCGGCGTCCCCGGCGCGGTCGAAGTGATATTCCTTAAGGGTCGGCACATGGTAGTAGAGCATCCCCCCGATCCTGACTGGCGCCTGGTCGCCGTAAACGGACCTGACGCGCTCGCGCAAACGGGGGTCAAGCTCGCAGATCTTCTGATACATATAAAGCTGGGAGGGCTGGCGTTTCACATCCTTGCCGGTCTTGTAGTCCACCAGGACTATCTCGCCGTTGCCAAGATATTCTATCTTGTCGGCGATAATGCGGACCAGCAGCCCGTCCACTTCCACATCGGTGCTGTACTCCAACAAAAAAGGGAGCTTGAATTTGCCGTCGTGGCGGCGGTAATAGTTTTTCAGCATCTCCAGCCCCTTCCGATAGTCCTCCTCCTCCCGGAGAGGGTCCTTATAACCCTTCTCAAGGTACGATTTAAGGCCCCAGTCTTTTTTAAAAGCTTCAAGCAGCTCGTCGAGGCCGGGGAACGGGGGGGCTTTTACCGCGTATAGGAATTCCAGCGCGCTGTGAATGCTGCTGCCGAAAGCGAAATAATACTTGGGCTCTTCCTTGATCTTGTCGACATACTTAAATTTGTACTTGAGGGGGCATTCCTCGTAAAGCGACATTTTGGAATAGGAAAAAGCAAGCAGGCCTTTAGGGTTCTTTGCCGGCCCAGGCGCCGAAGGGCCGACCGGCAGCGCGGCGCCGAAAAGGCCCTGTTCCGCGGCATCCTCACTTTTTCTGGGTTTCTTCATATTTTAAAAGTTCCGTCACCCTGTTCTCAAAACCTTTACCCGCGACGCTGGTCAGGATCTTGCCGGTCCAGGGCGCATAGTACTCGTAGATCCAAGAAGGAAGGCCTTCCAGCTGCTGCTTCACTTTGATGCAGTCGGAGAACACTCCGGCCCGAACTTTGACCGTGAGTCCCGCCTCCACGACCGTGAACCGCGCCGGACGGCCGCCGGACCTGGAAATCCAGGATGCGCCCTTCACCACGGGATATTTAAGGATAATTGTATCATAACCGTCCTGCTTTGCTACCAGGTCCGAACCGGAATATCTGTAAAATTTCTTCTGCCGCGCGATCAGGGTCCTGCCGGCGTAGATACGGGTAAGGGTGTAGACCTTGTCGAACCCCCGATCGGCCACGCGCGTCGACTGCATGGCGTTGGCTCCGCCCGTCTGCGAGTCGCCGTAGGTCCAGGCCAGCGGCAGGTCAACGGGAAAATAGTCAGGGCAGATAAAAAGCCCCTTAAGGGCGGCCGCCCGCAGCGGGGTAGAGGGATAATTTTTCAGCAGGCGCTCATAAACTGGCCCGGACCTGGAGCAGAGACCGAATTGCCTGGAATAGATCCCGGCCGCTTTAAAAAGGGAATCGGGAGCCCTTTTATCATCCGGGTTCTTTTCAGCGAACAGCCTGTAAAAGTCGGCGGCTTTCAGCGGCATGCCCTGCTGTTCAAGCTTAACGGCCTCCTCATAATCGTATTTGCCGCCGCACGAACAAGCGCAGAGAAGAAGCGAAAATAACAATATTTTTTTCAGGCCCATGTGGGAAGCGCCGGGGATACGAGGCTGCACCGCTTACTTTTTAAAATTGCCCCCACCAGGGATCGAACCTGGATTACCTGCTTAGAAGGCAGGTGCTCTATCCATTGAGCTATGGGGGCCTCTGTCGCACCCCGCGCTTGATGCGCGGGGCGGATTACCGCCTGGCCTTTAATGGAACACGGCCAGGTGCTCCACGAGGGGAACTAGGTTCCCCTTCGTCGCTCGCTTTATCGCGCCATTAAGGCGT
>JBAYJD010000036.1:0-32478 GCA_041665305.1 Elusimicrobiales bacterium | reverse complement strand
GTGACAAGAGCGCGGGTGGCGAAACTGGTAGACGCGCACGTTTGAGGGGCGTGTGCCTAACGGCTTGGGGGTTCGAGTCCCCCCCCGCGCATATAATTTATCCTCCCACAATGCGTGGGGGGGGGCGAGAACCCCCGCTTCGGAAAAGGGGTTCGGGTGGGAGTCCGCTTTAGCGGACGGACACAATTAGATGTTCTCTCAGGTCCCCCCCCGCGCATATAATTTATCCTCTAAAAATTTTTGCGGCAAAAATTTTTAATCTACAAAGCCGCCCGGCTTGATCAAGGCGGCTTTAATAATTCCATGAAAGAACTTTTCCCGCATCCGCTGGTCCGGCGCATCGTTAAAAAGACCGGCACCCCGGTCTATATCTATTCCGGCGAAAAGATAATAGCGAATCTGGACGCATATAAAAAAGCTTTTGCCGGCCTGGCTCCTTTGTTCTGCTACGCGATGAAGGCCAATTCCAACGGCGCGATAGCCGGCCTGCTGGCGCGAAACGGGGCCGGCGCGGATGTCGTCAGCGGCGGGGAACTTTACAGGGCGCTTAAGGCGGGCTTCGACCCGCGGAAAATAATATTTTCCGGAGTGGGAAAGACAGGGGAGGAATTGTCCTACGCGCTGCGCTCCGGCATCCTGTTCATCAATGTGGAATCGTTCGAGGAACTGGAAGCTCTTGAGCGCGCGGCGGCGCGGCTTAAAAGAAAGGCGCCGGTCTCCGTCAGGATAAACCCGGACATAGATCCTCACACGCACAAATTTATCAGCACCGGAAAGCTCGGCTCTAAGTTCGGCGTGCCCTTTAAGGAAGCGGGCGCGCTTTACTTTTATAGCAGGAACTCCCGCCATCTCGATCCGGTGGGATTCCATTTCCATCTCGGGTCGCAGATCGAGTCGCCGGAGCCTTACGCAAAAGCCCTGGCGGCTTCCGCTGGCTTTCTCCGGGGGCTTAGGCGCGGCGGCGTAAAATTGAAATATCTGGATATAGGCGGCGGCTGGGGCGTCAAAGAAGGCTCCGAAATGGGGCCGCTCGACAGGCTGGCCGGGATCGCGGCTGCGGCCGTGAAAGAATCCGGCCTGAAGCTGATCCTGGAACCGGGGCGCTCTCTGGTGGCGTCTGCCGGGGCGCTGGCCGTCAGCGCCCTTTACAGGAAGCGCAGCGGCCCCCGCAGCTATGTTATAACCGACGGCGCCATGAACGATCTTATCCGTCCGGCTTTATACGGCGCGCGGCATCCGGTGCGGCCGCTGGCGGCAAGGTCCGGCAAAACGGTGCGCTTCGACATAACGGGTCCGGTCTGCGAAAGCGGAGATTTTCTGGCGCAGGGAGTGAATATGCCCGCGCCGCATCGCGGCGATATCCTGTTGATGCTGTCGGCCGGGGCTTACGGGTTTTCCATGAGTTCCCAGTATAATTCCCGACCGCGCGCGGCCGAAGTCCTTATCACGGGGAAAAACTCCTGGCGTCTTATAAGGGAGCGGGAAACTTACGAGGATCTGATCATGAGGGAGACAGGCGGCTTATAAGGCGTTTATGACGAAGATTTCAGTTTCCATTATCGCGCGCAACGAAGAGAAGAACCTGGCGGCCTGCCTTGAAAGCCTGTCCTGGGCCGACGAAGTGGTCCTGGTGGACTGTGAAAGTACGGACAAGACCGCCGAGATCGCCGCGCGATACCCTGTCAAGATCTTTTCCAGGCCCAACACCTCCAATTTGAACCTCAATAAACAGTTCGGGATAGACCAGTGCTCCGGGGAGTGGATCTTTTACCTAGACCCGGACGAAACGGTCCCGGACGGGCTGCGGGACGAGATAAAGGCCCTGCTGGCGGGCGCCCCTCCGGCGGACGCGTATTCTATCCCCAGGAGAAATTATTATTTCGGGCGCTGGCTCAGGCACGGCGGCAAATATCCGGACCCTCAACTGCGTCTTTTCAGGAAAGGAAAAGCGTCGTTCCCCTGCCGGGACGTCCATGAAAGGCTGGCCGTTCGGGGCAAAGAGGCCTCGCTGAAGCATCCTTTCGACCATTTTCCGTACAGGGATCATGACGATGTGGTTAAAAAGCTGATTTTCTATGCGGGGCTTAAAGCCGAAAAATTCATGAAGGCCGGCCGGCCCTCCGCGCTCGGGCCCGCGCGGGCGTTAAGGAAATTCGCGGCCGGTTATTTTTTAAAGCTGGGTTTCCTGGACGGCCCGGAGGGGTTCGCCGCCGCAGTTATAGATATGTTCAACGAAGTTCTGGCCTACCTGAAAACTAAAAGTTCGTGATTAAAATTTTTGCGGCGGCAATTTTTACCATGCCCCGCTCTTTAGGGCGGGGTTACTTTGCGGTATGAGGGAGTTTGGCCGCGACCGAGCTGCAGCTCGCCGCCAGGGCGAGGAACACGGCGAAAGATGTGTGGATGTGCTGGAACGAGATCTCGGTTAGATTCACGACAAAAAAGGCCGGCAGCACGGCCAGCGCCCAGAGCGTCCAGGGGTTGCGCTCCCGCCTGAAGTTTTTCAGCGCCAGCGCGAACATCCCGCCGAACAGCGTCAACAGGGCCGCCAGGCCTAGCAGTCCCCGTTCGGCCAGGTGGTGCAGGTAAAGGTTGTGGATGCTGCCCCAGCTGTCCTGGTTCCCCAGGGGGCCTTTGTAATAAGCGGGGAAGACTTTGCGCATATTATTCGGCCCGATGCCGGTGAGCGGGTGGTCCCTGAAGATCCTGAGCGCCGTTTTCCATAGCTCTATCCGGATGTTTATCGCCAGATCGTCGGTGTGGACGGTCGTTCCGGAAGAATCCCGGGTGAGGGCGGCGGCGGCCTTGGAAACGCCTTTGGAGATGGACGACAATCTGTACCGGACCTGGGGGAGCGCAATGACGGCTATAAGGCCGGCAAAAATTAAAGCTCCGAAAATTACGGCGGACTTTTTGCGCGAGGCGGAGTCCAGCAGGAACACCGCCGCGAAAGAAGCGCAGAAGCCGAGGTAGGCGCCCCTGGTCTGGCTTAATACAAGCGCGGAGAAGATCAGAAGGCACGCGGCCACGGCCGGTCCTCTCCTGAGCCCAGGCCGTTCCGTCAGCAGGACGCCCAGGGGAAGCCAGACGGCGATCACCATCATTTCGCCGAACCTGACGGGGTGGACGAAAGCGTGGGCCCTGAGATCGAGCCCCGAATGCAGCGCCCAGGCCGACTGCGAGATCCCGACGGCCGCTGCGGCCGCCGCCGCGAACATGTAAAAATTCGACATGAGGGGAAGTTCCTCTTCGGCGAGCCCCGCCGCCAGGGAGATAAAGCAAAGGTACTTTATCATGTCGGAGGGCGCGTAGGCGAAGGCTTTGCCTTTGTTCAGCGCGAAGGCGGCCGTAAAAAGGCCGGCGGCGAGATACAGCATCCACGGCCGGAAAAGGGGACGGGCTGCGGTTTCTTTAAGCAGCAAAGGCAGGTCTCCGCCGCGCAGGCGTTCAAAGACGACGGCGCCCGCCAGGAGGAGCATCGCTCCTTCCACGGCGGTGACGGAAAAAAGCGCGCTGAAGGCGAAGAGGGCTATGGCGAATCGTTTTATTCTTTCCGGCGTCATATAGCATCCTTTTGCCGCGGCCGCGCGGCCTTAAAAACGGCCTCGGTGTTTTCGGCGAACCGCGCCGGGCTGAAATCTTTGAGGGCTCTGGCCCTGTTTTCCGCGCCTGCCTCAAGCCTTTTGCCGGGAGATCTCAGCAGGGAGCAGAGGGCTTCGGCCAGCATTGCGGGATTTTGAGGGGGGACCAGGTAGCCGGGCGCGACGAACTCGGGCAGGCTGCCGACGGCGGTTGCCAGCAGGGGCCTTCCGGCCTCCAGCCAGTCGAGCGCCGCGCGCGAGACCGCTTCGCTGGATAAGGAGGTTATGACTCCGATATCGCAGGAACGGGCGAATCTCGCCGGATCCGCGACATGCCCCAGGTAGTTCACGCTGTCCGCTATCCCGAGCTTTTCTGCCAGGGCTTTCAGCGCCGCGTATTTTATGTCCTCTTCCCTGCCCGCTATCAGGAATTCCACGGAGGAAATTCTGCCAAGTACTCTCGCGGCCGCTTCTATAAAGCAGGCGTGGCCCTTGACGGGGTCCAGTCTGCCGAGAATTCCCACCTTTAAAGGGAAGGAGGGCTCTTTCGGCGCCTCCGGCCGCGGGGCGATGCCCTGGTAAACGACCGTGACTTTTGAGGGGTCGACCCCGGCCGCCGCGTACCTTTCCTTTATAACCCCTGAGCCGGCTATGATCGCGGCGGTTTTTCCGAGCGCGAAACTATTACTGGGGTGTTTGGCGTCCGCCTTCGTTCTTATCAGGGCAGGCGGCTTTGCGCACACAAGGGAAAGAAGCCAGGCCATGGTCTGGGCCTTGCCTGTGTGGGCGTTGATAACATCAATATTCTCATCCATGATAAGTTTTTTCAGTCTCAGCACGGCGCCCAGGAGCAGGTGGTTCTTGCGGGGGGGGATGAGAGTGAGGGGGAATTTTTTCGCCCGCGCGAAAGCAGCGGAGGCGCTATTTTCCGGCGCGGCGAAATATATTTTATGTCCCCGGTCCGCCAGGGCGGAACTCTGGTCGAAGGCGTAGGCGGCCAGCGCGCTATGCCACGGGATATCGATGAGGTTCAGGATCTTCATGTCTTTTGCGGGCGGGCTTCTTCTTCGTAGATCTTAAGAGTGAGTTCCGCCATTTTAGGCGAGGCAAAATCCAGCCTGCGGCTGCGGGCTCCCTCGGCCAGGCGGCGTCTCAGGGCCGGATCGCCGAGCAGCTCCAGCTGGGCGGCGGCAAGCCCGGCTGGATCTTTGATATTTACCAGCAGGCCGTTGGCGCGGTCTTTTATGACATCGGTTATGCCTCCTGCCCTGGTGGCGATAATAGGGAGGCCGGCGTTCATAGCTTCTATCAGGACGCTGCCCATGCCCTCTTCGCAGGAGGGCAGCACAAAAATATCCAGCGCGGAAAGGAGTTCGTAAGGGACGTCGTAATGGCCCAGCAGGCGGAACCTGTCTTCCAGACCCAGCGTCCGGAGCCGGCGGCGCAGGCCGCCGGCCAGTTCGCCGGTCCCGGCTACCAGGAAGCGGGCTTCCGGGTGTTCTTTCGCGACCAGCGCGGCGGAGGCGGCGAAGTTGCCGGGGTCTTTATGCGGGACCAGCGCTATCAGCGAGCCTATCCAAGGCGCTTCGCGCGGTATGCCGAATTTTTCGGCTATGGCCAGTCTGGCGGTTTCGCGGTATTTTTCAAAACCGCCTTCCGCCCAGGGAGTTTCTTCCAGGTCCACGGTGCTGTTTACCACGGTGACCCTGTTCTCCGGAAGACCTAGGGAGAGCATTATGTCTTTCACCGGCCGGGAAATGGCTATGACCCGGTGGGCCTTCCCGTATTTTAATTTCGACGACAGCCCGCGGCGGGGAACGAAATCCACGCGGCGGTGTGCGATGCGCACGCAAGGCAGGCTGAAGGAAGCCAGATAGGAGAGCGCCGCGGTATGGGCGGTATGGGCGTGGAATATGGGCGGTCCGCTATGTCCGTGGGCGGCAGCGAGCGCCCTGACGGCTTTATTCAGCAGAAGCGCCGAAACGGGGTCCCATTCAAAAAAATACGGAAGCGTTATGGTGTTGAAGCCTTTGCCCCGGGCGGCCCGTTCCAGGGGGGAATTTTTCCGGCACACGACATAGTTGAGATGGCCCCGCTTGTCCAGTTCCTTGACCAGATACATAAGCTGGCGCTGGCCGCCGCGCAGTTCTTTGCCGTCGTCAAGATGGAAAACAAGGAAGCGTCCCGGTCCCGTCATATTGATTCATTTTAGCAAAAATAGGGACAGCGACCGTTTATTAAATGGTCGCCGTCCCTATTTGTCTATTTGTTCCTATTTGTTCAATCTGGTGGACGTGACAGGGATCGAACCTGCGACCTCCTGCATGCCATGCAGGCGCTCTCCCAACTGAGCTACACGCCCATACTGTAAAGATATTTTACATGAAAATCCGCGGGAACGCAAGGCGTATTTGGTCGAAAATTTTCGCGGCAAAAATTTTTACTATAAAATGTCGTCTTACGGCGTTTTATTATGTAAAATTGTTGACGGGCTCACGGAGCGCAAAGCGCCCGGGGCCGCCGTCCGCTTACGCATCCAAAGGAGAGATATCGATGAAGATACGATCTTTTAACGTCCTGCCCAACCTGCCCGCGAACCTTAAGGCCCTCGAAGAGCTGTCCACCAATATGTGGTTCACCTGGAACTGGGACGCCATCATGCTGTTCGTCGATATCGACGAGGACCTTTGGCACAGGTCCCACCGCAATCCGAAATGGATGCTCGGCACCGTGGCGCCGGAAAGGCTGGACGCGCTCAGCCGCGACGGCTCGTTCCTTAATCGTCTGCAGGAAATGAGGAACCGTTACGAATCCTATATGTCCTGCAAGGATACCTGGTTCAACCAGAACCATGACCGGCAGGAGGATGACATGCTGGTGGCGTATTTCTCCATGGAATACGGCATAGGCGAGGGGCTGCCCATTTATTCCGGGGGCCTGGGGATGCTTTCCGGCGACCACATGAAATCCGCCTCGGACCTGGGGCTTCCCCTGGTGGGCGTGGGCCTGCTTTACCGCAAGGGTTATGTCCAGCAGGTGTTGAACCGCGACAACTGGCAGGTGGAGCGCTACCCCGAGAACGATTGGTACAATATGCCCGTACAGATAGTCGCCGACGCGCAGGGCAAGCCTCTGCGCATAGAGGTCCAGCTCGACGGCGAGACCATCAAAGTGGGCATCTGGAAAGCTCCGGTGGGCCGCAATTCCCTGATCCTGCTGGATACGAACCTCCCGGAGAATTCTCCGCAGTCCAGGGCCATAACCGAACAGCTTTACGGCGGGGACCGTGAGAACCGCATCCGCCAGGAAATAGTCCTAGGCGTGGGCGGCGCGCGCGCTCTTGAGGCCATGGGGCTCAAACCCACGGTTTTTCATGTGAACGAAGGCCATTCGGCTTTTCTGCTGTTCGAGCGGATCCGCCAGCTGATGTCGGCCAGGAAGCTTTCGTTCAAGGAAGCCCGGGAGGCGGTCTGGGCCTCTTCCGCGTTCACTACCCACACGCCGGTCATGGCGGGGAACGAATACTTCGATTTCGAGATGGTGCGCAAGTACATGGAGCCCTACTGCAGACAGCTCGGGATCACCATGCCGGAGCTTCTGGAGATAGGAAAGGAGGAGCATACTTCGATGGGTTTCTGCATGACCGTCGTCGCGCTGCGTCTGTGCGCGTTCCTTAACGCCGTAAGCCTGCTGCACCGGGATACTTCGCGCGACATGTGGCACAGGATCTGGCCTCAGCTGCCGCGCTACGAGATCCCGATAGACGGCATAACCAACGGCGTGCACACTTCCTCCTGGATCAGCCACGAACAGCACAAACTTTATAAAAAGTATCTTGCCAAGGACTATCAGGGAGGCGACAGCATCCCGGATTCCTGCGACTGGGGGAAAATGGCGGAGGTGGACGACAGGGAGCTTTGGGAGACCCATCTTATCAGGAAACAGAAACTGGTGAAGATGGTCCGCGACCGGCTTAAACGCCAGTGCCAGCGGCTGGGGGCCGACCGGACCGTGCTGGCGGAGGCAGACCAGGTGCTCAGCCCCGACCTCCTGACCATCGGTTTCGCGCGCCGTTTCGCGACCTATAAGCGGGCCACGCTTTTCATGCGGAATATGGAACGTCTGCTGGAGCTCGTCACAAGCGAGAAGCTGCCCGTGCAATTCGTGGTGGCCGGGAAGGCCCACCAGGCCGACACCCACGGCAAGGAATACATAAAGGCCGTGGCCCGGCTCAGCATGGATAAACGCTTTAAGAACCGCATCGTTTTCGTGGAAGATTACAACATGAATGTGGCGCGCTACATGGTTCAGGGCGTGGATGTGTGGCTTAACAATCCCATCCGTCCGCTTGAGGCCTCCGGCACCAGCGGCATGAAAGCCGCGGCCAACGGCGTGCTGAACCTGTCGGTCCTGGACGGCTGGTGGGTGGAGGGCTATTCGCCCGACACCGGCTGGGCTATCGGCAGCACCGAGACTTACAACAGCGAAGAGGAACGGGATTATGTGGAGTCCGAAGCCATTTACAACCTCCTGCAGAAGGTCGTAGCCCCGTTGTATTACGACCGCGGCCCCGACGGACTCCCGCATAACTGGATCAAGATGATGAAAGCCTCCATCCAGAAGCTGGTGCCGCATTTCAACACCAACCGCATGGTCAGGGAATATTACGGGAAGTTCTATGTGCCCGCGCACCGGGCTACCAAAAAGCTGCTTGATAACGGCAGGGTCCAGGAACTGTCGGGCTGGCGCAGGAAGGTGGAGGAGAACTGGCCGCGCGTGCGCGTCGTTCTGGACAATTTCAAGCCCGAGATGGAGATCCATTCGGGGACCAAGGTGCCGGTCCGCGCGATAGTGTGGCTGGGCGAACTTAAGCCGGAAGATGTGGATGTGCAGATCCATGTCGGCGCCGCGGACGGCGAGACCGTCTTTAAGGACGGGAAATCCGTTTCCATGCTGATGGATTCGAAACTGGGCGACGCTTATGTTTTCACCGGCGAGGTCGCGGCTTTCAGGAGCGGCCGCCACGATTTTGCCGCTCGCGTGATCCCGAGGCATCCGGACCTGGTGAATCCGTTCATGCCGTTCTTTATAAAGTGGAACGAGGAATAGCTCCCAAAAAATGCGGAAATTTATATATAATACTTTTGAAGGCCGGGAACGGTCCGAAAGGCGGCAATAGTAATTAAAGAGAGGTAAATCAACAAATGGCAAAAGGTAAAGTGAAGTGGTTTAACGACAAGAAAGGTTTCGGGTTCATAATACCGGAAGATGGTTCAAAAGATCTTTTTGTCCATCATTCTTCGATCCTGGGTGAAGGTTTTAAGACCCTCGCCGAAAACCAGGAAGTGGAGTTCGATACCGAAAACACTGATAAGGGGCCTAAAGCCGTCAATGTGAATAAGGTTCAGGCTCCCAAGAAAGCGTAAGCTGCTTCTCAAAATTTACCGGCTCCGTCCAGGAATGGCGGAGCCGGTTTTATTTTGCGCGCGCGGTACGCGCGCGCCCGGGGAGGAAAGTCCTCTGCGGCGGTTGACGGAGCCCGGCCGTAAGCCGAAGGCAAGGGCGTCCGCCGTGAGGCGGGCTCTGCGTTCTCCGTTTTTCAGCCTTGCGGTTTCAGTCCGCGGACGCCGCGCCGGCGGCCGCAGGGGCCAGCAGCAGCGTAAGGAGGATAATTTTTGCGTAAATCATAATATGCCCGCTAAAATATATTATACTTTTCTTAATTCGTATTTTGAAAGGAGCTATACCATGGCGGAAAACAAACCGGAAAACAACAAGGCGATGCAGTTACAAGTTGAAATGGACGACGCCACGGCCCAGGGGCTGTATGCCAATCTGGCCGGCGTCACCCACAGCGAAACGGAATTTATTTTTGATTTTTTATTCCTGCAGCCCAATCAGCCGAAAGCCAAGCTGCGTTCCCGAGTGATCTCAAGCCCCGTGCACACCAAACGCTTTCTTATGGCGCTGCTGGAGAACATAAAAAGATATGAGGAGCGGTTCGGTCCCATCCCGGAAAGGGCGGCGGCCACCACTCACGGGCACAGTTGAGCGGGATGCGCGCGGGGCCTGAGGCGTGAAAACGCTTTTTACGCGCCTTGCGGGCGGCCCTGCAGCAGGAAGCTCTTTGACTCCGTGGCAAGGTGGCAGTTCAGCGCGTAGCTTTTTGTCCGTATGCGCGTCTGGGCGGCCTGGAGCAGGTCGTCCAGCTGCTCATCGCTGTAGTCCGGATTGAGATGCGACAGGACAAGGTCGCGCGCAAGCGCTTTTTCGGCGGCGAAGTCGACCACGATGGAAAGACCGGAGTGGCCTTCGTGCTTGTGGTTCTCGTAGTCCGCATCCGAGAACATGCAGTCGTGGATGAAAAGGTCGGCGTTCCTTGAGAAAATGGACAATTTCTCATCGTAGTCCTGGAAAGCGGTGGCGTCTCCCCATATTTCGGAGTCGGGGGCGTAAACTATTTTTTTGCCGAGGCTCTCCAGCGAATAGATCATCGTGCTTGTGGGGTGGTTGGCGTACATGCTGCAAAGTTTTGTCCCGGGCATCAGTTCGTAATTGTCCTCCAGCACCTCGTAGATGTCTATCTTGGCCTTCGGCTGGCGTCTGGTCATGGAGAACGAACTGTAGAAGGCGGTCTGGGCCAGCTCTTTCAGGCTTTTTTCCGGATCGTTGGCGCCGATAAGATGGATGGATACTTCCGGGTCGTGTATAGGCTGGAAACCGGAGAGTCCTATTATATTCCCCAGATGAAAGTGAGTGACGAAGATCCAGATCTCTTTGTAATATTTCTTTTTGGCCGCGATCTCTTCGCCGAGGGGGACTATGCCGGTGCCGGCGTCGAAGATGAGCAGGCTGGACGCGGTTTCCACGGAAACGCAGGAGGTCTGGCGGCCGTGCCTCGAGGCGGTGTTGGGCATCAGCGAGGGAAAGCCTCTGCCCCCCCAGAGCGTCACCCGCAGCTGGTCAGGGGCCAGGTCGTTGGTCTGGATCGGTCCGGGGTCTTCGTGCGTAATGACCGGGTCCGGCGGCGTCTGGGCGGGAGGCTCTTTTCCGGAGCCGTCCATCACGCTTTTCACCGTCCGGGAGAAGGTCTCGACATTGTACGGTTTCTGAAGAAAAAAGTCCGCTCCGAACTGGAGGGCGCGCTGCTTTTCGACCTGGTAGGATTTGCCTGAGACGACGATTATTTTTATGTGTTTGAGCGCCGGATCGGACTTCACCGATTTGCAGAGGTCCAGGCCCGTGATCCCCGGCATCATGATGTCCGTGATTATAAGCTTCGGCAGATTGGCTTTTATAGCCGGGAGGGCCTCAAGAGAGTCATGCACGAGCATCACATTGTAGCCTTCGTCCTTGAGCAGGTCGAGAGAAAGTTCTCCCACCATAAGGTCGTCGTCTATGATGATGATGTCCGGTTGCGGCATAATGGTCCCCTTTCGTGGGCCGGGCCCGGACCGCGCGGGGCGCGTACGGGGCAACGGCTCCTCCATTTATTCTATAATATATTATGAGTTTTTGGGATTGCTGATTTGTTGCGGAAAGGTTTAACGAAGAAACTATGAGAATAATAGCCGGTTCCATGCGCGGCAGGTTTATCGCTTCCGTTCCCAAGACCCGGAATGTGAAGCCCATTTCCTCCCGTATCCGACAGTCGGTGTTCGATATCCTGCGCCCGTATCTGCCTGGCGCGGCGTTCCTCGACCTTTACGGCGGCGTAGGCACGGTGGGCCTGGAGGCGCTTTCAAGGGGCGCGGCGTCGGTAGTGTTCGTCGAAAAGGCGGGACTCTGCGTCAAGGTCATCGAAAAAAATGTGGAAAGCCTCGGTTTTAAGGAACAGGCCCGCGTCCTGCGGGCCGATGTGCTGAGCGGGCTTAAATGGCTTGAACATTACGCCAACTATACGGGCTACGACATTATTTTCCTGAGCCCGCCTTACCGTGACGAGGAGAACCTGCCGCTTTCCTACACTTCCCGGACCCTGGCGCTGATCGCCGAAGGCGGCATCATGGGCCCCGGTTGCCTTATAGTCGCACAGCATCACAAAAGGGAAAAGATCGAGATCCCGGCCGGCCTGGAAAGAACCAGACAGGAGAAGTACGGAGACACGCTGGTGGATTTTGTCCGCGCAAAGAGCAAGGCGTAAAGGCTTATGGCCGCCGGTATCCTATTCTATGCATTCCGACCCTTTCGAACTTAACTTTTCCAAGGTCAAGGCCTACCGGAACTGTCCTTACCTGTACAAATATATTTATCTGGACCGCAAATACGCGCCCCATACTCCTTTTTCGGCGCTGGGGATTTCGGTCCATCGCGCCCTGGACAAATATCATTCAAAAGGCGGGGACCTGGACGACCTGATGCTCTATTATGACGAGGGCTGGCACCATCACGGTTTTGCAACGCCTCAGCAGACGCTGGAATTTTACGCAAGGGGCAGGAAAATACTGGAAAACTACCGCAGAGCGGAGTCCGACGCGGCCCTGGCGGAGGTGGTTTTTACCGAGAAGGAATTTGAATTCGAATTCGAGCGCTGGCGCGTGCGCGGCACCATGGACAGGGTGGACCGCGTGAACGGCGGTTATGAGCTCATAGACTATAAGATGGGGTTCGAGCCGAAAACAGCGGAAGAGCTTGTTAACGATCTCCAGCTGTCAATGTACGCCATCGGGCTTAAAAAAGCTTTCGGCATGTCGGTGAAGACCGTTTCCTGGTTCCTGCTGGTGAAGGGAGAGAAGCTCTCCGCGCCTTACGATCCGTCCGGGGAAGGCGCGGTCCTGGACCTGCTGCGCGAGACGGGGGAGCGGATCCTGGCGCTTGACCTTTCACGCAAAGGGAAGTGCGAGGTTTGCGCCATAAAACAACTTTGCGCCGTGTCGCAGGCGAAATAGTCCGTCACCCTTCTTTCGGTACGAGGTTCTTTGCTTCCTTGTATATCTGCAGGAAAACGATAAGGCAGGAGATGAGAAGCGGGCCCATGAAGATGCCGATCGGGCCGTAGACCCGCAGGCCGCCGAAAATACCCAGGAACAGCAGGAAGATCGGGAGTTTGGCCTTCTGGCCTATAAGGATCGGCCTTATTATGTTGTCGATCAGGCCTATTACCAGCAGGCCCCAGAGCAGCAGGAACACTCCGGCAGAAAAGCTTTTTATGAACATAAAAGCGACGCCCAGCGGGAGCCAGATAAGGCTGGTGCCCACGAAAGGGATAAGCGCGGCGAAGGAAGTCAGGACGCCTAGGAGCACGGGGGCCGGAACGCCGGCGAGGGCGTAACCGACGGCTCCCGTAAGGCCCTGCAGCGCGGCGGTAAGCAGGATGCCTCTGACTACGGCGATGGTGGTCATGTAGAGTTGGTTCGCTATGCGGTACTTGTGTTCGGCGTCCATCGGCATCAGATCGATGAGCCAGTGCAGAAGGCGTTCCCCGTCCCTGAAGAACGCGAACAGCGTGGCGATTATCACCATGAAGTTGACGAATAAGAAAAAGATGTTTTTAAGGATCGTGCCGCCCGACTTCATGATGGTTTCCTGGAGGTTCTTGATGTTGCCGAGCACGATGTCTCCGGCGTCCACATCCCACACGGAGCGCAGACCCTCGGGCATCCGCAGGTCCAGCCCTGTCTGGGAAAAATTAGACAGCCAGCGGTTGGTCTTCGGGTAGATGTCTCTTGATTCCTTGAAAAGCAGCCAGCCGAAGATCAGCAGGGGCAGCACCACGGTCAGCAGGACTACGCCGGTGGAGAGGGCCGACGCCAGGTTGTTGCGGGCGGTGATGCGGCGTTTGATCCAGAGGTGCGCCGGGTAGAAGATCAGAGCCAGGGTTCCGGCTACGAGCAGGGCGCCCAGAAAGGGGGAGAGTATGCGCAAAAGCTGATAAAGCAGGTACAGAAGTATGCCGAAGAAGAAAAAATTAAAAAGCTGGATCTTGTCTAATTTGAGGAAGTTCAATTTTTTCAGCGGTTTGCCGGTCTCGTCGTTCATAAGTACGATTATACCACAAAATGCTATATTTATATTATATGAGGAGCTTTCTGCTGGTTTTTGAAAGAGGCCGGGTCAGCAATTTTTCCAGGAATTCGTATGAAGTCGTTTTTTCGGTTTTCATGGTCGCGATCGCCTATTTTTACAGGAATAACCCCCGGATAGTCTACCCCAGGATCCTCTATTTTTTCCTGTTGCTGATGGTCTCCAACTTTATCTTCAATCAGCTGCTGCGCAGGCGGCTTTCCGTCAGCCTGTGGGCTATAGATTCCATCCTGCTTTTCAACCTGTGGGTCATAACCGGCGTGCTGTATTATTCCGGCGGGGGGGAATCGTTTTTCTGGGTCCTTTATATGCTGCCCATCTTCGCCGCCGCGCTCCTGGTGAGCATGAAGGATGTGGCCGGGGTTGTTTTCCTGGCCTCCCTCGCGGTCCTCGTCCTTTCCCTGCCGGTGTCCCCGGGAGATCTGGTGGCCGTCATGAGTCTGCTGGTCAAGTTATCGGTTTTCACCCTTTCGGCGGCGGTGATCTACCGCACGGCGGACGCGAAAAAAAAGGCGGAGCTCGGCCTGTTGTCGAAACGAAGGGAAGTCGAGGTGATGACCCGAGAGCTTCTGGACAAGGATACTGAAATAGTGCGCACGGCCTCGGCCGGAGAGGTCGGGAAGCTGGTAGGCGGAGTGATGCACGATCTCGGCAATTCCGTTTCCGTCATCCTTCTGAGCGCTCAGATCGCCGGCGAGGACGAGGTCGTGGACAAGAGGGATATCGACCGGATCATAAAGGCGGCGAAATTTTCCAAGAATATAATTTCCAACGCTCTCAGCATCATGCGGGACCAGGAGTATGCCTTCGAGCCAGGCGGGATAGCGGAACCGGTGGATAATGCCGTCCAGCTGGTGGATTACGCGGCGCGGAAAAAGGGGGCGTTGATAAAAGTGGAGTTCCCGCCCGATCTGCCGAAGATCAACATGAGTAAGGTCCACCTTGAGCGCCTTTTTGTGAATACCCTTTCAAATTCGCTGTCTTTCATCCCGCAGAACGGGACGGTCCTGGTAAGCGGTTCCGCGCCGGGGGACAAACTGGAAATCGAGATTTCCGATAACGGGCCGGGGTTTCCGGAAACCATACTGAAGGGCGGCATAAAGGCTTTCCGGACCACGCGGAAAGAATCGGGCGGTACAGGCCTGGGCCTGTATGTCTGCGCGCAGATAGTGGCCAGGCACGGCGGGGAGCTTTCCCTCGCCAACGGGCCGTCTGGCGGCGCGCTGATAAGGATAAAGCTGCCGGCGATAAAAGGCTGACAAAAAGGTGACAGCCTCCGTCCTACAGAGTGGTACTAGTGCAGGATCTTCCAGACTATAAATAATCCAAGCATAATGCGGTATGCGATGAACGGTTTAAGGTCCCTGTTTTTCAGGTAGGAAAGCAGGAATTTTATCGAGAGCATCCCCGCTATGAAAGCCGCTATGATCCCCGCGGCGAAGGCCGCGTTCAGATCCGCCGGCGTGAGCTTGCGCGCTTCCAGCAGGCCCGCGCCGAAGATGACCGGGGTGGCCAGCAAAAAAGAGATCCTGGCCGCGTCGTAACGGGCATAGCCCAGGAAGAGCGCCGCCATGATGGTCATGCCGGAACGGGAGGCGCCGGGCATGAGCGCCAGGGACTGCGCAAGGCCTATGAGCATAATGTCCTTAAGGCCGAGGTCTCCCGTTGTTTTTTTCTGGGAAGGCGCCCTGTCGGCCAGATAGATGAGCCCGGAAAAAAATATAAGATCGAAAGCTATCCATGCCGGGTCGCGGAAGGCGTGTTCGGCTTTGTGGTTCAGCAGCAGGCCCGCGGCCGCGGCCGGGACGCTTCCGGCGGCCAGCAGCCAGAGCAGGCTCCCTCCGTTCTCTTCGGGTTTCGGCCGGCTGCCGGCCCCGGCCATGGCGGGGCCGGTCCGCCGCAGGCTTTTAAGCCCGGCCGTTATGATACGCATCCAGTCCGGCGCAAAATAGACGGCGATGGCCAGGAGCGTGCCGAGGTGAAGCATCACATCATAGGCCAGGCCCTGGTACCGCCAGCCGAACAGATAAGGCGCCAGCGCCAGGTGCGCCGAACTTGAGATGGGCAGGAATTCTCCCACGCCCTGCAAGATACCCAGAATGATCGCGTGCAGTTCAGTCATATGAAATAGCCGTCCCCGGGTAATAGTGCATGAGAATGTCGCGGTATTTGAAGCCCAGCCGCGCCATACCTTCGGCGCCCCATTGGCACATGCCTACGCCGTGACCGTTACCCTTGCCTTCCAGGACCACATAGTCCTTGCCGGAGTAAATATTGAAAAGAGTGCTCCGTATGGCGTTCCAGCCCGCGCGGCGGCCCACGCCGTGGTAAAAATTGGTGGCGGAGATCTTGACGCGCCGGTTTTCAGTGGAGAATTCAAGCGTCACGGCCCGTTTTGAAATTCCGCGGTCAAGCACCGTCATCGTCCTTATGTTCTCTCCGGGCAGGATCCATTTCTGCGAGCGGGCCATCCGGGTCAGCGCCGTCAGGTAGATGCGCGTTTTCCAGTAGAAGCCGGGCGCTATGGAGCAGTACGGCTTTTTTTCCGGTCCGTCCATGACGGAGACCAGGTAGGGTTTATGCTCGAACGGCCACACATAGATCATGGCCTCGGTCCGGCCGCCGCAGATGGAATGGTAGAAAGTGGACGCCAGGACGCCGTGATAGGTGACGACCTCGTCCCGCGTGAAATCCGCGGCGGCCTGGGCTATGGGCCTGACCGCTCCGAAACCGGGGAAGAACTGGCAATGGGTGGAGTCGCACAGGTTGTAGCCTTCTTTGGCATGGTTGTCGGTGTGCTTAAGCATATAGGTCCGCGCCGCCACGGCCTGCGCTTTAAAGGCCTCGAGCTGGGAGAGGTCCCCGGCTTCGGCGGAAACCACGCTGGCGATATATTCCTCCAGAGGCAGGGTATTGAGGACCTTGAGCCGGCCTTTTTCGGCGGTGATCTCCAGCAGGCCTTTGTAAAGGCGCTTCGGGCCGGTCCCGCCGGAGAGCCACGCTCCTTTGCCGGGAATGTCGACGCGCGCGTATTTTCCGGCGGGGCCGAAACCTTTGACGGCGACCAGCGAACCTTTCGCCTCGATCAGGGCCGGCGCGGTCAGGAGCGCGTCGTTGATAAAAACATTGCCCTGCCAGGGGGCCAGCGTCAGGGCCGACGGCCTGTTGACGGAATAGAGCAGGACCTTCACCTTCCGTTCTTTGGCGGAAAGCGGGACTGCCGCCAGAAGGCAGGCCGCAAAAAAAAGCAATTTGCGTCTTTGCGGCGTGGCCGGAAGGGACCGTCCGGAAGACATCGCTTTGATCGTCAGATGGTCTCCGGAGCGAAAAATTCCGCCAGCTTCGCGTTTCCGGACCCTCCGGAAAGTTTAAGGTAGGCGAAGCCGCCGGTGCTTAAAGGCAGGACCTCGGACCTGAGCAGGAGGGCGCACAGGGAGCTTAGGGTGGGTTGATGGCCCACGACCAGCACGCACGGTTCCCCGGCCGCGTCCGAAGTTATGGCGTTCAGGATGCGGGAGACGGAGTCGGCGGACGCCAGCGCGGGTTCCGTGAGCCGCTTGGCGGCGGGGAAATGCCGCGCCGTTATATCGGCGGTATCCACGGCCCGGAGAAAAGGGCTTGAAATGATTATGCCCGGAGAAAATCCGAGTTCCCGGAGGCGCTTTGAGGAGGCAGCGATCTGGGCCTTCCCGTCCCTGGACAGTTTCCTGCCCGCGTCGGCGAGCGGGCCGGGCTCCCGGGCGGAAAGCGCCAGCCCGTGGCGCATGAGAACAAGTTCTTTCATACGGGTATTTTACCAGTTATCGCTCCCGGTCTTCAAATAGTAAAGGCCGGCGTATTAATTTTTCTAATCCGGAAGGGGGCGCGCGCGGGTCCGGGGGCCGGGCCCGCCGTCAATGGCCGGCCATGTCGCGCCGTTTCTCCGGCATTAGTTTGCATTATAGCGCCCGCAGGCCTGCGGAACTTGCGCGCCTCCGGGTCCGTAGGAAAGCGGGGAATATTTTGACTATAATATAGGAGTGATCGGGGATTTTGCTCCGATATTTCTTCCATGGAGGTTTAAGCGGGTGAACTATCATATACTCAAAAAAGACGAACTGGACGGCTTTATTAAAAAGCTTTCCAAAAAAATGAAGGTTGTCGCCCCCGTAGCCAAGGGCGCCGGCAATTTCGCTTTCCAGGAGGTCCATGCGGCCTCCGAGATAGCGCTTAAGTACATCCCCACTATACTTCCTCCAAAAAAATATTTTATGCCGCAGCGGGAAAAGATGCTGGATTTCGATCTTTCCGGCGCGCAGCCCGCGAGCCGGGCCACGCTGGAGGCGGAGGAAATAGCGGTGTTCGGCGTGCATACCTGCGATCTTGCCGGGATCCATTGCCTGAATATGGTTTTTTCCGAGCGCCCCAGGGACTACAATTATCTGCGCAGAAAGGACAAAGTTTTCCTTATAGGATTGGAATGCAACGATTATTGCGATGAGTACGCAAGCTGCGCCCTGGTAAATTCCCACATCCCAAGCGGCGGGTACGATATGTTCTTCACGGACCTGGGCGACAGGTTCATCGTCCACCTCAATACCCAGAAGGGCGAGGATCTGGTGAAGGGAATGGGGCTTACCAAGGCCACGCAGGCCGATAAGGACGCCCTGGAAAAGGTCCGCGCGCACAAACGCTCGGCTTTCAAGAACGAGGTGGAGGTCGACCCCCGCAAGCTCCCGGAGATCTTCGCGAAAGGCGTGAACAGCAAGGTCTGGGAATCCGTGGGCCGGCGCTGCGTCTCCTGCGGGAACTGCACCAATGTCTGTCCGAGCTGTTACTGCTTCGACATGGCCGATACCGTCAATCTGGACCTGAAGACCGGTTCCAGGAACAGGACCTGGGATTCCTGCCAGGTGGAAACCTTCGCAGCCGTGGCCGGAGGCGAGAATTTCCGCGAAGAACGCTCCGACCGCCAGCGCCACCGGTTCTACCGGAAATTCAAATACTCGGTCGATAAGTTCGCGCGCTTTTTCTGCACCGGCTGCGGGCGCTGCACCAGGACCTGCATGGCCGAGATCAGCCTTAAGGAGACCTTAACATCCCTTGTGAAGGAAAACATATGAACGAGGAAATCAAGAATTCCAATTGGAGACTGAGGAAAGGCAAAATTATCGCGGCCAGGCAGATGACCGCCGCCGAAAAATGGTTCGACATCCAGCTTGAGGACGGCGAACTGGACCATGAACCCGGGCAGTTCGTGCAGGTGGAGCTTTACGGAGTGGGCGAAGCGCCCATTTCCGTCTGCTCGAGCCCGACCAAGCGAGGCTCCTTCGAACTGACGGTAAGGGCGGCGGGCCGCATGACCAACGCCATGCACAAGCTCGATGTCGGGGACCACCTCGGCATCCGCGGGCCGTTCGGCAAGCCGTTCCCGGTCAAAGTGATGGTCGGCAACGACCTTTTGTTCGTGGCCGGCGGCCTGGGCATAGCCCCGCTGCGCTCCCTTATCAATTATGTGATGGACAACCGCCGGGACTTCGGCAAGGTCGACATCCTGCTGGGCTGCCGCACCCCCAAGGACATGCTCTTCGGTTCCGAGGTCGCCAAATGGCAGGAACGGATGGATGTGGGCTTTCACTGCACCGTGGACAGGACCGACCCCGACTGGAAGGGCAATGTCGGCCTTATCACCACTCTGATCCCCGGCGTGACCATCCAGCCGGAGAGGACCTTCGCCGTGGTCGTAGGCCCGCCCGTCATGTACAAGTTCGTCATAGCCGAACTTCTTAAGAAGAATATCCCGGAGCGGCATATCGTGCTGTCCCTGGAACGGCATATGAAATGCGGCATGGGCAAGTGCGGGCACTGCCAGATAGACCATCCGAAAAATTATTACTGCTGCAAGGACGGTCCCACCTTCACTTACGACGAAGTGAAGGAATCAAAGAAACTTTAATCAAGGGGATTTAAGATGACCAACGCACCAATAACCGCAACCAAGCCCAAAGTGGCTTTCTTCGACTTCGCCTGCTGCGAAGGCTGCCAGCTGCAGGTGGCCAACCTCGGCGAATCGCTGCTGGACATCCTGGGCGCCATTGATGTGGTCGAGTTCCGGGAAGTGATGAGCGAAAAATGGGACAAGGATTATGATGTGGCTATCATAGAGGGCTCCATCACCGACCATCACGCGGAGGAACGCATAAAGAAGATCCGCGCGCGCTCCAAAGTCCTTATCGCCTACGGCTCCTGCGCGACCATCGGCGGCGTCAACGGCATGAAGAACTCTTTCGATCTCGACGAGATCCGCCAGTCCGTGTACGGCAAGGACTATAAACTCTTCGACAGCGCCAAGACCAGGCCCGTCCACCAGGTGGTGAAAGTGGACTATTTCGTGAACGGCTGCCCGATCTATCCGGCCGAACTTGTGGAAGTCCTCAAGTGCGCCCTGCGCGGCCTTCCTTACACCGTGCCCGACAATCCCGTCTGCACGGAATGCAAACTTAACGAGAATGTCTGCATGTACGACAAAGGCGTTTCGTGCCTGGGCCCCTGGACCAAGGCGGGCTGCAATTCCTGGTGCGTCAATAACGGCAATATCTGTTACGGCTGCCGCGGAGAAGTGAAGAATCCCGCGAAGAACGCGGCGGCGGATGTTATCGGCAAATACAAGCTCAGCGCCGATCTTATAAAGAACAAGTTCGATATGTACAACAAGTGCAAGGAAGGTGACACCAATGGCGGCAAATAAGGACCTCGACATAAAAGTGGAGTACATCACCCGCGTGGAAGGCCACGGCGACATTGTGGTTAATGTGAAGAACGGCAAGGTGGAAAAGTGCGAACTGCATGTGGTGGAGTCTCCCCGCCTTTTCGAGGGAATGCTCCGCGGCCGGTCCATCTTCGAGGCGCAGCATATCACCTCCCGGATCTGCGGCATCTGCTCCTGCGGGCACTCGCTCGCCTCCATAGAGGCCGCCGAGGACGCGCTGGGCGTGGTTCCGAGCGCGCAGACCATAAAGCTCCGCAAGCTCCTTCTTGATTACGAGTTCCTGGACTCGCATATCCTTCATGTTTACCTGCTGGCCGCGCCCGACATCCTGGGCGTGCCTTCCTTCGTGCCGCTCATCAAAACGCATAACGCCGTGGTCAGGCGCGCCCTGCGCATGAAAAAAACCTGCAACGACGTCTGCGATATCCTGGTCGGACGCCATGTGCACCCCATCAGCGCCATCGCCGGCGGCTTCACCAAGCTGCCGACCCCCAAGGCCATAGACGACCAGATCAAGCTGCTGGAAGGCATGGGCGAGGACCTGGCGGAAACGCTTAAGCTCGCGGCGACGCTGAAGTTCCCGGATTTTCACCGCGAGACCGAATATGTGGCGCTGGTGTCCGACGACGGCGAGTATCCGCTGTTGACGGGCGAGATCGGCTCCACCGACGGAAAACGCTTCAAGAAAAAAGATTACAAAAAAGCGACCAACGAGTTCGTGGATCCCCGCTCTTCCGCCAAGTTCACCAAGCTTTCCCGCGAGTCCTATTTCGTGGGCGCGCTGGCGCGGTTCAACCTCAACTACGACAAGCTCCACCCCGAGGCGAAGAAGGTCGCCGTCGCGCTGGGTTTCAAGCCCGTCTGCCACAACCCGTACCTTAACACCGTGGCGCAGGTCATAGAGATCGTCCACTGCTATCATCACGCGCTGGAGATCCTGAGGGACCTTAAGAAGAACGGCGTGGATTACTCCCAGGAAGTCGTGGTCGGGGTGAACGAAAAAGGCGCCATTCCCGTGCGCGCAGGCAACGGCGTGGGCGCCGTGGAAGTGCCGCGCGGCATCCTGTTCCATAACTACGAGACGGACGCCAAAGGACTTATCAAGCAGGCCAACTGCATAATCCCCACCAACCAGAACATCAACAACATCGAGTACGACTTCGCGAAACTGCTGCCTGAGATCATTACCAGGACCAAGCCGGAGATCACCCTGGCCCTGGAGATGCTGGTGCGGGCTTATGACCCCTGCATCTCGTGCTCCGCGCATTACCTGAATGTCACATTCACCGACTAGGCGCCGGTGAATCCCGGTAAAAAACCGCCGGCTCCCCTGTAATTCGGGTGAGCCGGCGGTTTTTTATTCCGGTGACACAATACTCAATTCACTGAACAATTAAGAATTGTGTCACCGGATTTACAGAAACCGGTTACGAATCGGTGCGGACGCAGCGGATGAAGTAGGCGCCGGTGTTATTGTCGAGGCCCACAAGCCCATGACTTTTGCGCGCGAGTTTTGCAGTGATGGAATCAGGGTCATAATCTTCCGTGTTCCAATACCAATATTTTACTGTGTTAGGAAAGAATGCCCGGTCCCGAACACCATAGCCGTTGCCTGCGATGCTGAAAAGTTCATTCTTGGCGGGCATACGCCAGTCGGTGTAGGACGCAAACTTCAAGCTCTCACAATATGCTTTGGCCTCATTCCAAGACAGCGCTTCGCTGTTATTGCAACCGGCGCCGGCGCCGTCCTGCGCCCACATAAGTTGTGTGCTGTGATCTATCGTCACAGCGTCATTGTCTATCAACTTGCTTTCAAGATCCCCGGCATAAACCGCGCTTGCAGGGGCCAGCATAACCAGTGCTATCATTATTTTTTTCATCGTGGTTCTCCTTTAACGCCGTATTTATTATTGAAGCTTAAACTGCCTATCCCACCTTCTTATAGCTTAATGCAAACCGCGGGCATCGGTAAGTGCCTATAGTCCCAATTTCGTTGATATTTGGGCCTATGTCGTTCTAGGTATTCAGGCCCAAAACCCTTTTAGGCTGGATCTGCCCGGCTCTTTTGGCTTTATTCGAACCGTTGCCGGCTAAGTTAAAAGTTGTTAACCATTCCGCACGGGAATGGTTAAAACCCTGTGCCGGGCACGATAAAATGTCGTTTTACGACATTTTATGGCGGGCTATTTTTGTGGAATGCCTTGGGGTTTTTCGGCGGCCTGGCGGCGCGGACGCCGGACGGTCCAGTGCCTGGCAGGTCCCACATCCAGGTGGGTGAAACTCATATCGGGGTAATACCCCACGCCGCCCGCGCCGATCTTCCCGGCGTACGCGGCCACTTTGGCGGGGCTGTGACCGGGGACCCTGATATCCGCCGCCCAGCCCAGCATATGCAGGCTGCGGCGCGCGGCTCCGGATACCCGGCTGTTCAGCCTCGGCGTGCGGTAGCCGCTTAAAAAGGTCAGCCCCCGCTTTTCAAACCGGTCCTCCACCGCGTCCAGGATCTCCACAAGTTTTATGGAAATCTCGGTTTCTTTCCCGGTAAGGCTGCAACGCATTAGCCGGCGTATCTTCGCGAACGCGGCCGGGTTATAGGCGCCCTTGGCGCTGCGGTAGCGGACGGCCAGGTGTTCTCCGCTGTCCAGGCGGGTCAATGTCAGGACGCCGTCGCCTCCGAGATTGACCGGTTTCGGCGGGTGAGCCCTTTTGCTGTGTATGAAGATATAGGTTTCGGGGTCGCCTTCTTCCAGTTCTACCACATCCGCTTCGGTCACTTTCGGGGGGTCCGGCATTTCGCCGATCATGGAGGGCAGCCGTTCCATGAGCGCCGAAGCGGAGATCTCGCCTCCGGACTGCGCGTAAACGCCGGAGCCATGGAACAGCAGGAGCAGAGCGGTGAAGCCGGCGTTGCGCCTCATAATGATCTTATTCTATCAAATACGCATCAGGCTTGCAGATATGACGAACTTTTAAGGAAACGGTAGGTCGAGTTCGCGGGCGTCCTGGGGCATGGGGCAGCCGGGCACGCTATCATAAAACCCCGTGTCGGGTACGATAAAATGTCGCTTTGCAACATTTTATAAAACTTAGCCTGTAGGTGAAAAAATATGCATAAAATTTCGATTACAGGCTAAATTTTATGTATAATAAATTATGTTTAAAAAGCGGTATCTCACCAGCCATATAGCCGCCGACCTGGCGGAGAAGATGGTTTTTATAGGCGGTCCCCGCCAGGTGGGTAAAACCACGCTTTCAACCGGCCTTCTTAAAGAATATTTCTCCGAGATCGCCTATTTCCTATGGGATAACAGGCAGGATCGCAAAAATATGCTGGCCTCAAATTGGCCCGGCTCCGCCCAAATATTGGTTTTGGATGAATTGCATAAAATGAAGGGATGGAAAGGTTATGTTAAAGGTGAGTATGACAAACTTAAGGACAGGTATAAATTCCTTGTAACCGGCAGCGCCAGGCTCGATATCTTCCGTAAGGGCGGGGACTCTCTGCAGGGGCGTTACCATTATTACAGGCTTCATCCTTTTACGCTGGCGGAAATGATCCATTCGGATAATTCAGGTATTAAGCCGTTTGTGGAACTTGAAATTAAATCGCCGACAGCCTCTTCTGATCTAAGCGCGCTTGAAAAATTCGGAGGTTTTCCGGAACCGCTTTCAAAACAGAACGAAACCTCCCTGCGGCGCTGGCATAACGAGCGCATTGAACGGCTTTTCAGGGAAGACATCCGTGATATTGAGGTTGTGCGTGATATAAGCTCTATGAAACTTCTAGGAGATATTCTCCCGGAGAGGGCCGGCGGCCTGCTTTCCATAAATTCATTGCGGGAAGATCTTAACGCCAGTCACGGCGCCGTGGCCCGCTGGGTGGAATTGCTGGAAACTTTTTATTATATCTTCAGGCTATATCCGTATGCCACGGCAAAGTATAAGTCCATGAAAAAGGAGTCAAAGGTTTATCTGTGGGATTGGTCCGAGGTCTATGATCCCGCAAAAAGGTATGAGAATCTTGTTGCGTCTCATCTGCTTAAATTGGTCCATTTTCTGCGCGACAGGCACGGTTACAAAGCCGAGCTGAATTTTCTCCGCGATTTGGACCGGAAGCGCGAGGTGGATTTTATTGTTTCCATAGATAATAAACCATGGTTCAGCGTCGAAGCCAAGCTTGGCGACGATTCTGTTTCCACGAGTCAGGCTTATTTTAAAGAAAAGCTTAATATCCCTTTCAGCTATCAGGTAGTCGGCAAAAAAGGCGTAGATCGTCTGAGCGGTGGCATACGGATCATTTCCGCGGACCGTTTCTTTCCCGCGCTGATCTGATTCCATTGTAAGCGTTATAATGCGGGATAGCGGATTTGTCGATAAAAGTGTGTCCTTAACACAGGACTGAGTAGTAATTATAAATATGAGTAATTTTCTAACTGACGGGATCAAAGCGGCTATCGCGCCCAAAGGCAGGACGCTTTTGATCACCATAGGCAACTCCTTGAGGGCGGACGACGGCCTGGGGCCTTTTGTGGGGGAACAGGTCCGTTGTAAGAATCCGGCGTTCCTCGTCATCAACGCTTATACCACTCCTGAAAATATCGCACAGACCGCCATAGATTTTAAACCTGAAAAGATAATCCTTCTGGACGCCGCGCATTTCGGCGGCCGGCCGGGGGAAATGCGGATCATACCGCTCGATCTTATAAACCGGCAGACGGTTATTTCCACCCACAGTTTTCCGCTCAGCGTCACTTTTTCCATAGTGAAGGAGGACACCGGCGCGGAACTCGTGGCGCTCGGGGTCCAGCCCGCCTCTATGGAATATGAGGAAGGCCTCACCCCCGCCGTAAAAGAATCCGCTCTAAGTTTGATAGAATATTTCAGCCGGATGCGGTGAAGCCGGCCAATTACTTCCCGAGAGGAGCCTGAATGTCCATTTTCCAGGTTAAATCCGTAGACGAGATCATGGCCGAGTCGCACGAACGGGGCCACAAGCTGCCGAGGGTCCTGGGTTCTTTCGATGTGACCATGATAGGCATAGGCGCCATCATCGGGGCGGGCATTTTCGCCATGCTGGGCGAGGCGGCGGTTAAAGGCGGAGCGGGGCCCTCCCTTATAATTTCCATCATCGTTACGGCGATAGCCTGCGGGTTCTCGGCTCTCTGCTACGCGGAGCTCGCCGCCATGGTGCCCATTTCCGGCAGCGCCTATACCTACGCTTACGCGACCATGGGGGAACTGGCGGCCTGGATAATCGGCTGGGACCTGATCCTTGAATACGCCATAGGCAATGTGGCCGTGGCCATCAGCTGGTCGGGTTACTTCAACGATTTCCTGCGCAGCGTTTTCGGTTTCGGGGTCCCGTTGTGGCTCAGGATGGATTATCATACCTTCCTGAAAACCGGCGCCGATATCTCCGCCGTGCCGCATCTTTTCGGTTTCCCCATCATTTGCAATCTGCTGGCGGTTTCCGTGGTCGCGGCTTTGACCTGGGTTTTGGTGCTGGGCATCAAGGAAAGCACCAGGTTTAATTCCCTGATGGTGGGGATAAAACTTCTGGTCCTGGCGATCTTTGTGTGCGTGGGCATATATTATTTCGACCCTAAGAACTGGGTCCCCTTCGCGCCGGGCGGCTGGAAGGGCATCCAGGTCGGCGCGGCATATATATTTTTCGCCTACATAGGTTTCGACGCGGTTTCCACCGTGGCCGAGGAGACCCGCGACCCGCAGAAGAACATGCCTATAGGCATAATAGGTTCGCTGGTCATCTGCACCTTCATCTATATCCTGGTCACGGTGGCCCTGACCGGCATGATGCCTTTTACCGAAATGAAGGATAAAATAGCCGAGCCGCTGGTGGCCGGGCTCCAGTATAATCACGCGGCGCATTGGCTGGTGGGCCTGGTCTCCCTGGGCGCGGTGGTCGCGACCACGGCGGTCCTGCTGGTTTTCCAGATGGGCCAGCCGCGGATCTTTTTCTCCATGAGCCGCGACGGCCTGCTCCCTTCGTATTTCGCAAGGGTGCATCCGAAATACAAAACTCCGCATGTCACCACCATCTGGACCGGTATTTTTGTGGCCGGTTTCGCGTCGTTCTTCAGCCTGGATGTAATGGCCGAGCTGTGCAATATCGGCACGCTTTTCGCCTTTGTGGTCGTTTGCGCCGGGGTGATAATACTGCGCGTGAAAGACCCGGACCGCCCAAGATCCTTCAGGGCGCCCGGCGGTTATGCGACGCCGGTCCTCGGCATAGGCTTCTGCCTGTTCCTTATGCTGGGGCTGGGCTTCATGACCTGGATGCGGTTCCTTATCTGGCTTATAGCGGGACTGGCGATATATTTTTTTTACGGCTATAAGAATTCCCGCCTCCGCACAGGGGAACCGGCGATAGCGCCGGAAAAATCGGAATAAGCGAAGCCGCTTCGCTCTTTGGCATTTAGCATTCTATCAATGGAGAGTGTATGCTGGACAAAATGAAAGAACTTTGGGCCATGAAGCAGAAGATGGACGAGATAAAAAAAGAACTCGATTCCGTCGTCCTTGAAAGCGAGGATAATCTTGTGAAAGTGGGGATCACCGGTTCGCAGGAGATCAAAAGCGTGGCGATCAAAGCGGAGTTGGCGGTCGTTGATAAGGCCGAACTCGAAGCCTCTATCGTTGAAACCGTCAACCGCGCCATCAAGCAGTCGCAGAAAACCGCCGCCGCCAAAATGAGCCGGATCAGCGGCTTAAACCTCCCCGGAATGAGTTAAACGGCGGACTTCTCCGCCGTTCCTTCGGCGGCATAGTCCGTCCGGATAAAACATCGTTTTACGATGTTTTATGATGTTTTATTTTGTATTATTGAACCTATGCACGAATGGGCTTTGGCCGAATCGGTCATAAGGAAAACCGCGGAGCACGCCGCGCGGGAAAAACTCGCCCCGGTGTCGGAAGTGGGCGTGGCTCTCGGGGAGCTTCAGGCCATAGACCGGGAAATCTTTTCTTTCGCGCTAAAAGAACTCGTAAAGAGCTCTTTTAAAGGGCTGTCTTCCTGCAGGTTCCGGATCATAAAGGAGCCGGCCGCTTTCAAATGCAAGGCCTGCTCCGAAGAATTTACGCTCAAGGTCCTTAAAAAGACCGACGAGGAGGCGGAGAACATCCACTTTATCCCGGAGATGGCCCACACCTTCCTTAAATGTCCCAGGTGCAAGAGTCCGGATTTCGATATAACGGCCGGGCGGGGCGTTTCAATAAGACATATAAGGGGCGGGAAATGACCTCGCGCTCCTGCGGACCGCGAGGCATAGACGCCTTGCGCCCCAAGCGCGGGGCGGGGCCGTCTCGGGCCGCCTTGCCGGCCCTGGACCCCAGGCCTTCCGTCATCCGCACGCGGCTTTCACGAATTAAACGGATAATCGCCGTTACCGGCTGGAAAGGCGGCATCGGCAAGAGCGTGACGGCTTCCACCCTCGCCCTTTTGTTGTCCAAAAAAGGGTTCGGGACCGGATTGCTGGACCTGGATTTTGCCGGGGCCTCGGATCATGTGGTCCTCGGCGCGGACGGCGTTTTTCCCAAAGAACGCCTGGGGCTGGAGCCGCCCGTTGTTTCGGGCGTTAAATTCATGTCCGTGTCGTTCTTCTCCAAGAACAAAGCCGTCCCTTTGCGGGGGGCGAATGTCTCGGACGCCGTGATCGAGATGCTGGCCGTCACGCAGTGGGGGGAACTGGATTTTCTGGTCATCGATATGCCGCCCGGCATCAACGATACGGCTCTGGATGTGATCCGGCTGCTGCCCAGGACCGAGGTCCTGGCTGTCACCACTCCTTCCGTTCTCGCGCATTCGGTCCTTGACCGTTCCATCGAATTATATAATAATCTTAACATCCCGCTGCTGGGAGTTATCGAGAACATGAGCGGCCGCGCCGGGGTCCGTTCCGCAAGAGCCTCCGGGCGCCTGCGCTATGACGCCGGTCTGGAAAAAGCCCTCGGCAAACCGGCCAAGATGCTGAAAACAAAATTTGCCGCGGATCTCGGGCGGATAGCGGGCAGCCTGCTACGCCGGCCGGCCGGACCTGCGCGGAACTGAAAGGTCCTCCCGCGCGGTCCAGGGAGGCTCTCGCGTATAAAGGGCTCCGGCATGGAGCTCCCGGACGGGTGGGCTGGAACTGTGCGGGCGCGATAGCGCGGGGGGGGGGAAGGCATACATGCCCGTTTATTTCATCACATACAGCGTTTTATTCTGGCTGCCGGCCGTACTGCTGTATGTTTTTTTATTCAAAACCCTGACGGCGGCGCTTGGCAGGTCGTTCTGGTCCGCCTGCTGCCTGATGGCGCTGGTTTCGACGGTGATGGAGTATCTTTATATTTACTTCGATGTCTGGTCTTTTTCGGAACGGACGGACAGCCTGCTGGGCCTGCGGCTGTGGTCCGTGCCGGTGGAGGAGTTCGTTTTCTGGTTCGGGGCCACGCCGTTCTGCCTGATGATGTACCTGGGCTATCGCCGGCTTTTCAGGAGGAAAAATGCCTGAAGGCGCCGGAAAAAATCCGTATATAAGCAAAGAGGACGAACAAAGAAGGCTGGGCCAGAAAAAATGGCCCGCCAGCGTTATTCTGGCCGCTCCTTTTTTTCTGCTGGTCCTGCCGCTGTACAAGGCGGCGCGGGAAAGGGTGGACTGGCGCGCGGCCGCCGCGATGATCGCGACATTTGAACTCCTCATGTTCTGCGCCGAAGCGTTCTCGGTCTCGCGCGGGCATTGGGTCTGGAACCCCAACAGGATCCTGGGGCCTGTCATTTTCAATATCCCGATCGAGGAGCCGCTGCTTTATTACTGGTTCCCTCCGCTTTTCGTCGTTATTCTCATGCACGCGCTGGAATCTTTTTTTGAAAAACGGAAAGGCGGGGCCGCATGAAGCTCGTTATAATAGAGGCGCTCCTTTATTTGCAGATCCCCGCGGTCTGGTATCTGTTCCGGCGCTTCGCCGGAAGAAACGTGACGGGCGAAATGACAGCGGGGGTCATGATCGGCGTTTTCAACGAGTTCGCCACCGCGCCGTTGTGGGATTATCATCTCAGGCTTAACATTTACAAGCATACCCCTCTCGCCGTGGTTCTGGGCTGGGGCGTTATGTTCACCCTGGTGACCTTTATCTCCGAAAAACTTTACTGTTTTTTCCTCGGCAAGGCCGTGATAGAGGCAAAAGACAAGCGGATCTTTATTTTTGACGTGATAAGCGGCGCGCTCGTGGCTTTTCCGCTTGAAACCCTGGGCGTAAAGCTGGGGGTCTGGAGCTACCGCTATGAGATCCTTCAGTGGGATTGGGGGATGGTGCCGTTCTTTAAGATGCCGTATGAAGCCCTTGTCGGTTACAGCCTTTTTATGCTGATAGGCCCCACCTTCGTCAGGTACTGGGAGAAGGCCTTAGAGTGAACCATGGATAAAACAGCTTTCCTGTCCGCCGCCGCCATGGAAAAGCGGTATATTAAAAGGCAGATACTTTTTTCCTCCCTGATCTGCGCCTGCGCGGCCGGTCTGTTCTACCTGCTCCCGTATTTTCCCTTTGACCGGAAAATAGCGGTCGTGTGCCTCCTTGCCGCCGTCATATATCTTGCGTCCTTTATCCTTTTAGGGGCGCTGGAGGGCCACTATCACCGGATGGTCACCGGCCTCAGCGTGACCGCCTGCGTCATGCTCGCCCTCGTGGTGCATCTGAGCGGCGGGATAATCTCCCCTTTTGTTTTCCTGTATTTTTCCATACTTATTTCGGAAGCGGTCTACGGCAGGGAGCAGACCGTGGCGATAACGTTTTCCATCCTAAGTTATTCGGCCGTGGTGCTGGGAGAGGCTTCCGGCCTTCTGTCCGTCCGTTACGCCAGCGCGGAATCGATCTACCATAGCCCCGCAATTGTGGCCGTGATCCTGCTTTCGGTCACCTCGTTCATGTTCATAACGGGCCATATAAGCCGGCTGGTGATCTTAAAGCTGAGGTTCGAGCTGGAGGAGGAGCACCGTAAAGAAGCCGTGATCCTCAAACGATTCAGCGAGCTCGACGCTTACTCGCATATCGGCCTGCTGGCCCACAGGATCGTTCATGACCTGAAAGGCCCCCTGTCCGCCATTTCCGGATATGTGGAGCTCGAACGCATGGCTCCCGGCAAGAATGAAGAGGAGCGGGCCGCCCTTGCCAGCATCGCGGAAACCGTGGTGAATATGGCCGGTTCCCTGAACAATATAAGCAGTTTCGGCCGCGCTTCGGAAGGCAAGAAAGAAAAGATCAAAATGAGGGAATTTTTTTACAACCTTGTCGCGATCTTTTCGTTCTGCAGTGACGCCGGCAAGATCCGGTTCCGGCAGAGTTATCCGGACGCCGGGGAGCCGGTGGTGCTTGCGGTGCGCCAGGATTTCCAGCAGGCTTATTTCAATATCCTGAAGAACGCCATGGAGGCGGTAAGGAACAATCCGGGCGACAGGATCATCGACGTTTCGATGAGGGAGTCGGAAGGGATGCTCGAAGTCGGGGTTACAAGCAACGGTCCGCCGGTCCCCGAAGAAATACGCCGCAAGATCTTTCAACAGGCCGTCACGGGGAAAGCGGACGGGGCCGGCGTGGGCTTGCTTATAACCCACGACCTGCTTCGGAAGAATAATGTGAGCGTGGAGATCCGGAACATCGCGGGCACGGGCGTGCTGGTCAGTACCAGGATGCCGATGGCGGCGGCGGAAAATTAAACAAATACGGAGGGAATGCTTGGCTGCAAGATCATTGGAATTCAGAGGCCGTTTTTGCGCGGTTTTATGCGCGGTCCTATGCGCCGCCGCCCCGGCGGGGCTTTTCGCCTCGGGCTATGAATTCGACGGCGTGGGCGCGCGCAATGTGGCGCGCGGCGGAGCCGTTATAGCGGACGCCGCGGACTGGACCGCCATTTACTGGAACCCCGCTAATCTCACCGCCCTGGCCGGAAGGGAGTCGGGGCTGGAACTTCGCGCCGGCGGGATGACCGCCAAAGATTCCAATTCGCTCAATGTCCCCGGCCTGGGAAATCCCTTCGACAAGACGACGAAAAGCTCCGGGTTCCTGTTCGGGGCCGCCGGCGTGGCCGTCCCGACCGGCAGGGATTCGGCGCTGGCCGCCGGTTTTTACACGCCCCTGATGCAGGGGTCGAAGTTCAAGGACGACGCGGTAAACCCTCCGGGCAGCCTGTTCCTTAAAAGGCTCAATTACCGGTCCTATACTTTGCTCGGCGTCGGGAATATTTCATATGCCGAGAAGCTGACGGAAACGGTCAGCGCCGCGCTCGGCCTGGACCTGATATACGGCAGGTTCAACAGCCGGGCGATCACGGATTATGCCGCCCTTCCGCCGAATCCCGCGAACCCCGGCGATGTCGAGAAAGTAAAACTGGACGGTTCGGGCTACGGATTGGAGGGCGTTTTCGGCGTGAAGTACGCTTACAGGCCGGACCTGTCCTTCGGCGCGGTATTCAGGACCGGGAGCAAATTTCTTATAAAAGGCGACGCGAGGGCCGTGTCTTACACGGGCTTATTCCCCGACGAGGAGGCGGATTTTCATATCCTGCTCAAGCATCCGGCCACTTCCGGCGCGGGCGCGGCCTGGCAGGCGGGGAAGGACCTTAAGCTGTCGTGCGATTTCACCCAGACCTGGTGGCGCGGCTTCTCAAATGAGATCACCTATTCCCGGCCGGGCGTCATGCTTGTGAACGCCCCGGATTCCTTCGACTGGAAGAATTCCTATAAATTCCGCGCCGGCGCGCTCTGGTCTTACGGCGAAAAGACGGATTTGTTGTTCGGTTACGCGTTCGATACCCCGGCCATAGACAAAGGCAGCATCGATTTCGCCACGGCCGTGGATGTTCCGATGCATCGTTTCTCCGCGGCGGTTTCAAGAAAGTTCGGAGCTTTGCAGGCCACCCTAGGAGCGCTTGCCGGTTACGGTACCAGGAAAGAAGATACTGTTAAATACGGGCTGGGCGGCTGGTATGTGATGTCCGAGGCGAGATATAATTTCTAGGAGCCTGTCCGACATAAGGTTTTTAAGGCGAAATTGACGGTTTTGAAGCCGAGCCGAAGTTGCGCGAAACGCGCAGGCTCCAATGAACCTGTAAGTTTCGCGCAACAAAGGTGCAGG
>JBAYJD010000035.1:0-32847 GCA_041665305.1 Elusimicrobiales bacterium | reverse complement strand
GGGGTGTGGGGCTGACGGGCCGTCGCGCAGGGTGAGGCTTACGCAAGCGCCGAACCCGAGCGGGAGCGCGGCCGCGGTGCGGACGATAGCGTGCCCGGCAGCTCCATGCCCCCGGCACGCCCGTGAACTTGCAGACCTGCCGTTCCCTTAAAAGTTCGGTACAGTCATGCTTTCGCTCCATGGCACTGCCTGGGAGGCGTTATTCGGCGGCACGAATGCCGCGCCGGGGCCGATGTCCCGGATACGCGAATTGTTTTTGAGAGGTAAATAGCGGAGACGGCAGCGGCTTGATCATTCGCCGCTGGCCGCTATTTTTTTTGCGGTTTCGATGCCTTCTTTTATGCTTTCTTCCATGAAGGAATATTTCCACGCTCCATAACGGCCGATGGAACTGACGCCGTTCTTCGACAGCGTGGAAAGTATGGCGGGCAGGGAGACGGACCGCGCGGCGTCGTGGATCACATAGGCGCAGGGTATTTTAAGCCACAGTTTCTCAACGATCTCGTTTTCGCTTTTAAGGACGCCGCTTTTCAGGAGTCCGCGGAATATTTTTTTCTCGGCGGCCGCCGTGTCAAGCGGGCCGCCGGGCGTGGCCGTCTCGATATATAAGGAGGAGCAGCCTTCCGGGGCCAGGCGCCTGGAAAAATTGGTGGCTATGCCGGCGCGGTAGAACAGGAACTCGCTTTCGGGAAAATAAGTCCAGTGTTTCCCGGAAGGGGTCCCTTTCACGCCCAGATTGAGGACATAAACGGCGTTGTGGCGCAGACGGGAGCTGTTAGCGCATAAAGCCGCCTTGGGCGGCTTTATAAGCTCCACAAAATACTTGAGAGGCATGGTGTTGATAAGATGCTTATATTTAACCGTACCCAGTCCCCTGATCCGCGCCGTCCTGCCGCTAAGATCCAGCGATTCCAGTTCGCATCCGGTATGTATGTTTTTCAAGCCCGCGGCCAGAGCCGCGGGCAGGGCCTGGATGCCGCCGGTCTTCGGATAATAAAAGACAGGGTTGTAGCCCATAGCCGTCCTTTTAGGCAGATAGGCGGCCTCCAGAACTTCCTGCGGTCTGGGCATGGGGACGAAAGGCGCGCACCAGTCCGCGGTAAGACGGTCGAGCGGATATTGCCACAGTTTGGCGTTATAGGGGAGCATAAAGTACTTCGAGATCCCTTCGCCGAAGATCCGCCGGGACCAGCGGGCGAAAACTTCAGGCTGAGGGCTGAGGGCTGAAGGCTGAAAGGTTTTTTTGTAAGCCGCCAGGAAGCCGCCGACGCATTCCGATTTTATCTTGTCCGGGAGGTTGTAAAGGTTGGCCTGGAACGGGTAAGGCACTTCCACGCCGGCCAGGTGGATCCAGGCGTTCCGCTTTAATTTGAAATTGTTGTTCTTCAGGAGGCCGAGTATCAGGTCGCCGGTCTCCTTCCAGTGGAGGTGCAGGAGATGTCCCGAGTAATCAAAGGTAAAGCCGTTTTTTTTAACCGAAGCGGCCAGGCCCCCGATCCCCGCCTCTTTTTCGATCAGCAGATAGTTCTTTTTACCCGCCAGCGTTCTGGCGGCGGCCAGGCCGGCGAGGCCGCCGCCGATTATCAAGATATCAGTTGCGGCCGCTTTTTTCGAATACATATATGTAGTTGGGGGTATAGAGCATCGCCGGTATTTTTTTAGCTATCCTGAAGTTCAGGACGGAAAATTCTTCTTCGAATCGTTTTATCTCGCGGTAGCCGTATTTGTCCAGTGTTTTTAAAAAATCCGGTTCGAGCCTCGATCCGGTCTCAAAATCCGTGGCGATCACATAGTCGGGTTTCACTTTTCCAAGGAGCTCGTAGCCGGGTTCGGCAAGCCAGTAGCCGCCGGTCAGGGCGATGAATTTATAATCCGGCAGCTGGTCGTGATCTGGATGCCGGTATTTACGGTCTATTACTCCGGGGCTGAAATAAGAAGGTTCCCGCAGCAGGCCTATGGATGAACCCGGTTTTATGGAGGTTGTGATCCAACTGGAGGCCGTGTCACGGATGTCCGCCCTGGAAAGCAGGCTGAAATAGGCCGCGTAAAAAACAACGGCCTGGGCCGCCGTCGCGGCCAGTGCCGCGCGCGCGAGCCATGGTTTCCGATCCCAGGCCCGGGCAAGGAGCGCGGCGGCCAGAATAAGCATGAAAGGCAGCGCCGGTAAGATCCGGCTGGGATAGGCGTTCTCGCCCGCTCTATAGAAGCAGATAAACAGGAGAAAGATCCATGCCAGCAGCAGTAGATCGTTCCTGGTCCTTGCGGCCAGCGCCGCGGCTATGCCTGCCATGCAGGTCAGTAAAAGCGGCAGTCCCAGGGCTTCGGTCAGCGAGCCGGCCAGAATGGAGAGATGCCCATAAAAGGAGAGTTTTACGGCTGAAGTCGTAAGCGTGTTCAGTAATTTCATTCCTTTCAGGAAGTCTGGAAAATCAAGGATCGCGTATGGGTCGCCGATAAGAAAGACGAGAAAGGCGGCGGCGACGGCAAGCGACAGCCTTTTTAAACTTCTCCCGGGGGCCGGACTCATGAAATGAGCCGGGAACAGCATCAGGCCCAGAGGCGCCCCGGAGAGCCTGGTGGCGGCCGCAAGGCCCAGGCCGACGCCGGCTAGGATGTAATCACGGGTTCTGCCTCCCTCCAGAATATTCTTCATGAAAAGAAAAGCAAAAACGATCCAGAAAACGCCCGGGACATTCATGATGATGTAGCGGGAGTGGACCACATGGGCCGGCAGCACGGCGGTAAAGAAAGCCGCCAGCAGGCCGGTGCGGGCCCCGTACATTTTTTTTGCCAGCGCAAATACCAGAACGACCGTCAGCAGGCCGTAAAGCGCCGAAAGCAGCCTGCCGATCATGAACAATCTGCCCATTTCGGCGATGTTCCGGTAGTAAAATTCTTTATCCGCGGTCAAAGTCGCCCAGCCGGCTATCGAGGCAAGCTTGAGGGCCGCCGCGTAGGTGTACAGATTGAAGGTCCCTTCCACAAGCGCGTACGGATGCTTTTGGCTGACGGGATTGAAGTTCAGTTTTGAAGGGTCCATCGCCTGCAGGCATGTGAGGGCGGTGGATTCGTCGCAGTTGTAAGTGGCCGTGTGGAACCGGTTGGGCAGGCTCCAATTCAGCCAGGCCAGGCGCAGGGCGGCGGCGCACAGCAGGATGAGGATAAGCGCAAGTCTTTCATTTGGAATTGTCTTTAACATCGTCTGAAAAATCCGCAATATGCCGCCAACGAGATAATACAAAAAGTTCATGCCGCCGTCAAATCTCGCTTTGCGCGGTTCACGGCCGCTCCGGTTGAAGTGAAAGGGGAAAGAGGTTATAATGAATTATGGCTAAAATAATGCTGATCTCCCCGCCGTATGTGGATCTTTATGGCGAATTGAACAAAGCGGCCGGCAGATATTTCCCGTTGGGCCTCGGCTATATAGCGTCATATGCGCGGCAATACGGCCGGCACGAAGTCAGCATGTACGAGCCTGAAGCCCAGAATCTGACCTATGAGGACCTCGCTAAAAAGATCGGGGAGACTAATCCGGACGTCATAGGATTGACATGCTCCACCCCCAATTTCCAGCGGGCGGTCGAGATCGCGAGGATAGCCAGAAAACATTCCGGCGCGAAAATAGTCATAGGCGGCGTGCACGCTTCCGCCCTCCCCGGATATATCCTGGATAATTATTCCGATGTCATCGACAGCGTAGTGGTAGGAGAAGGGGAGATAACGCTTCTTAGGCTTGTAGAAGCTTACCAGACCCGCGGAGATCTGTCCGAAGTCCTGGGGATCGCCTACAAGAGCGGGAACCGGACGGTTCTTAACCCGGTCCGGCCGTTTATCGAAGACCTGGATGCCATCCCTTTTCCCGCAAGGGACCTGATCCCCCAATCGCTTTTTGAGCCTAATCTGCATAACGCCAGGTACAGGGATTGTTTTACCATTCTTACAAGCCGTGGCTGTCCCTTTAATTGCAGTTTTTGCGCTTCCAGGATCGTTTCGGGCAGAAGGTATAGGATGCATTCGGCGGAGTATGTGCTTGAAGAAATGCGAATGTTGAAAAAACGATACAATGCCCGGCAGCTTGTTATAACGGACGATACCTTCACCGTCAACCACGAGCGGCTGGAAAAAATATGCAGGGGGATGATAGCCGGACGGTTGAATTTGAAATGGTTCTGCTTCTCCCAGACCAGCACCGTGAACAGGGAGATCCTGGAACTTATGAAGAGGGCCGGGTGTTACAACATAGGCTTCGGACTTGAGTCCGCCAATGAAAGGTCGTTGAAGGAGATAGGAAAACCGCTTAACCTGGAAAAAGCCCTCAGGTCGGTCCATGACGCGAAAAAGGCGGGAATGAAAACGCAGGCATTTTATGTGTTCGGCATACCGGGCGAAACGGCCGCTGATATCGAGGGCACCATAGAGTTTGCGAAGAAGGTGAATTCGACCCTGGCTTTTTTCAATATGCTGGTCCCGTATCCCGGGACCGCGGATTTCAGGAAGTATTTCGCCGGCGTGCCTTTAACGGAAATAAAGTGGGCCGATTTTGTGGCGGTCGGCAAGAACTGCGTGCTGAAGAATTCCGAGCTGTCCGCGAAAGAAATAAAACGGTTGATGGCCTCGGCGTACAGGCAGTATTATTGTAATCCGCTGAGGGTCCTTAATATAATTCTTCAGATCAGGACCCCGCACGAACTGTTGAGCTATTTGCGGGGAGGCTTCAGTTTGCTGCGTCAGGTGCTGAACTGGTCCTCCAGGCCGAACGGACCTTCAGACGGCAAAGCCCGCTGACCGAAAAATTCCTTATGCCGGACCGGTTCCCGGGTGGGGGCGCGGTCCGGAAGTTCAGAAGAACCTGTTTTTAATTATCACGCCCACCGATTTGAATCCGTCTTTCCAGTTGATCTTTTTGCCTTCTCCATAGGTTCTGGGCGTATAACCTATAGGGGTTTCCATTATTCTGACGCCTTTTTTCAGCAGTTTAACCGCTATTTCGCAGTCAAAATCAAAACCCTTGCATTTAAAAACCATTCCTTGCAGCGCTCCGGTCCTGAATACTTTATAACAGGTCAGGACATCCGTCATCCGCGCGCCGTACAGCAGATTGGTAAGGAAAATGATCACTTTATTGGCCAGCAGGCTGGCGGCCCGGAATTTAACGTCCCGGTTCAGGAATCTGGAGCCGAAAACGACATCCGTTTCCCGCGAAACTATATGCCTGAGAAGGTTCGGATATTCTTCCGGATTGACCTCAAGGTCGGCGTCCTGGATAAGAGTGATCTCTCCCGTCGCCTTCTCGAACCCTTTGCGCACAGCCGCGCCTTTGCCCTCCCGCGACGGTTCATGAATGATCGTGATATCCGGTTTGCCCGCCTCCTGCTTTAATTTTTCTTTTGTATCATCGGTGGAGGCTCCGTCCACCACTATTATTTCTTTTTCCATCCCGATGTCGACAAGCCGCACCCTGCGTATTATCTCCAGGATGGTGCCGCCTTCGTTGTAGGAAGGTATTATGACGGAAAGTTTCATATGCGGACCGCGGGCGCGGTTTTTTTGCTGGCTTCTTCAAGCTGTTCTACGCGTTCTATGGCCAGCCAATAGTCGTCAAATTGATATTTCAGCACCGGCTTTTTGCCGCGTATAAGTTTTTTTATCAGTTCCGGCATGGTGAAAAATGTGTTTCCGGGGATCTGTCCGAGCGTCGCCGGCTCCAGGATATAGATGCCCGTGGAGATCAGGTACTCTTTTACCGGTTTTTCGGTAATGTCCGTGACCAGATCCCCGTCCGCGGAGATCGTTCCGAAAGGCAGCCGGTCCGCGTGGGTCCGCGCCGCTATGGTCATGGACGCGCCGTTCTCGCGGTGGAATTCCAGCATTTTGTTGAAATCCAGGTCGGTCAGGATATCGCCGTTCATTACCAGGAACGGTTCTTTAAGGCCTTTTATAAGCTTGAGCGGGCCGGCCGTTCCCAGAGGTTTTGTTTCCCTGGTGTATTTGATCTTCACTCCGAACTTCCTGCCGTCGCCGAAGTACGCCTCGATAAGTTCGGCGCCGTAGCCCAGCGTCATGGTGAGGTCGAAGATCCCCAGCGAACGCAGCTTCTTCAGGATCAGTTCGAGAATGGGTTTCTCTCCGACGGGCAGAAGGGGCTTCGGGATGGAAAAAGTGAACGGCCTCAGCCGTGTTCCCATTCCGCCGGCTATTATGACGGCCTTCATTACGCTCCACGCTCTTCGGATTCGTTCATATCTGGTATTTGTCCGGGTTATAGTATTCCGGGTGGTCTTTGATCCAGTCGATGGTTTTTTTCAGGCCGGTCTCCAGAGAGACCTTCGGTTCCCAGCCGATGAGTTCTTTCGCCTTTTTATTGTCGCACAAAAGCCTCATGACCTCGCTCTTTTGCGGCCGTTTTCTCTGCGCCGCGGCCGTTATCTTCAGGTCCTTGCCCATCAGGGAAAGTATGGTCTTGGCCAGCTCGCCGATAGAGATATCTTTGCCGGTCCCGATATTGATCACCTGGCCCGTGGACCTGGGCGACTGGGCTATTTTAATAAAGCCTTCCACCGTATCGCTGACATAGGTGAGATCGCGTCTTGGAGCGCAGGAACCTAGTTTTATTTCCTTTTTTTTCAGCGCCTGTATGATGATCGTCGGTATTATGGCCCGGTCGGATTGTCTGGGCCCGTAGGTGTTGAAAGGGCGTATCGTGGCGACGGGCATGCCGTATGTTTTGCAAAAGGCTTCCGCGACCTTGTCCGCCGCTATTTTGCTGGCGGAATAGGGCGATTGCGCCTGCAGCGGGTGGCTCTCGTCTATGGGGGTGTAAAGCGCGGTGCCGTACACTTCGGAGGTGGAGGTGGTGACTATTTTTTTCGCGCCGGCGTCGCGCGCCGCAAGCAGGAGGTTCAGCGTGCCGAGGGCGTTCACCTCGAACACCTCTCTGGGGTTGGCGTAGGAATATGGGATCCCGACAAGCGCGCCGAGGTTGAAGATTATGTCTTTTTTTGCCGCTATTTTTTTTGTGAGTTCCGGGTCCCTAAGGTCCCCGGCAGCCAGTTTCAGTCCGGCCAGGATCTCCTTGGGAAGGATCTTCAGCAGCCCGAGGTCGTTATAAGGAGTGTACTCGACCAGGACGGTCACCTCCGCTCCCAGACGGCACAGCCGTTCGACCAGATGGCTCCCTATGAACCCGCTTCCGCCAGTGACGAGGACTTTTTTTTTGCGCCAATCCATATCCGCTCCAATGGCCCGCGATGATCGTGAATTATCCTTGCGCCGTTACGGATAAGGACGCCTTAACGGCGTCGGTAACGGTCTTTATCTGCGTCTCCGTAAGTTCCGGGTACATCGGCAGGGAGAATACCGTGTCCTGCACCGCTTCGCAAACCGGCAGGTCTCCCTTCCTTCCGCCGAGGTGCGCGTAGGCCTTCTGCAGGTGAAGCGCTATCGGGTAATATATCTGGTTGGCTATGCCCTGTTCGGTCAGATGCTTCTGCGCATTGTCGCGCTTGGCCTTGGAATCGAACCGGATCGTGTAATAGTTGAAGGAATGGCGCGCGTTGACAGGCACCACGGGAGTGACGCAGACGCCCTTCAGCGCCCCGGCGTAGCCGGCCGCCACGGTGTTGCGCATTTCGGTCCACTTTTCGACATGTTTGAGCCTCACGGAAAGCACGGCCGCCTGGACCGTGTCCAGACGGGAATTGAAGCCTTCCGTCTCGTGCAGATAACGCGCCTTGCTGCCATGATTGCGCAGGGCCTTCAATTCCTCGTAAATTTTGTCGTCGTTGGTGGTGACGGCCCCGCCGTCCCCGAAGGCGCCCAGGTTCTTCGCGGGGAAGAAGCTGTAGGTGCCGCAGTCGCCTATCGCTCCCAGATATTTCCAGTCGCGCCCGCCCAGTTTGTATTTGCCTGTAAAGGCCTGCGCGGTATCCTCGATGAGCTTAAGGCCGTGTTTTTCGGCCAGCGCGGTGAAGGCGTCCATGTCGCACGGCATTCCGTAGAGATGCACAGGGAGGATCGCCTTTGTCTTTTTCGTGATCTTTTTCTCGACCGATACGGGGTCAAGATTATAGCTTACCGGATCTATGTCGGCGAATACCGGCACCGCGCCGCACTGGCTTATCGTTTCGCTGGTGGCTATGAAGGTAAAGGGGGAAGTGATCACCTCGTCGCCCGCCTTGATGCCGGTCGCGATCAGCGCGAGCCGCAGGGCGTCGGTACCGTTGGCCACGCCCACGGCGTACTTCGTCCCGTTGTGCGCCGCGAACTCTTTCTCAAATTTGGCGACTTCTTCACCGAGTATGAAATTCGCTTTGTTGAACACATTTTTTACCGCGGTTTCTATCTCATCTTTTATGGGGGGGTAGCCGGCCAGCATGTCAACCATCGGTACTTTCATATTGATCTCCAGTCACGCTAGAATGATCCGGTGTTTAGGGTCTCGGACCCCGGGCCCGGATCTGAGCTGAGATGCAGGAAGTCCCTGCGGCCTTCCGTCCCGCCTCTCAACGGTATAATTGTATAAAAATAGCTTCTGCTGCCACAATGGGACCGGGTGTGAGGAGGCGGCGTCAAAAGTCCCGCGTGGTTTTCATCCGCATGGCTCGCGGCGCGATATTTGTTATAATCAGTATCAATGAGAACGAGTATCATTATACCGTCCTACAATGAACTGAAGACGCTCCCCGAGATCCTGCGCAGGATCTCGGCCCTGCCCCTCGACAAAGAAGTTGTGGTGGTGGACGACGGCTCCACGGACGGCACGCGGGAGTGGCTCGACCGGGCCTCCGCCGGAAGACTTTTCCCGTTTGAGCTTAAAGTGATAAAACACGCCGCCAATCTGGGCAAGGGCGGGGCGCTTCGGACCGGTTTCGCGGCGGCCGCGGGCGAGATCGTGATCGTGCAGGACGCGGACCTCGAATACGACCCCGGCTATATCCCGGACATCGTGCGGCCCATAACGGAGGGGGGGTTCGATGTGGTTTACGGTTCCCGGCTGCTCTCCGGCCGGTCCCAGACATATAATGTGTTTTACCTGTGGGGCAATCAGTTCCTGACACGGCTTGTGAACTTTTTTTTCGGCGCGCGCATGACCGATTCCTATACCTGCTATAAGGCTTTCAGGACCCCGCTGCTGCGCTCTCTGGACCTTGTTTCCAGCGGCTTCGAGATAGAGGCCGAGATCTCCTGCAAGACGGCCTTCAGGAAATATAAGTTCACGGAAGTATCGATCGTTTACGCATCGAGGTCCAGACTGGAAGGCAAGAAGATAAACTACAGGGACGCTGTAAAGGGCGTGCTCAAGATCCTCGAACTGCGGATCAGGAGCCTGTTCATAAATATCTAGCGAAGCGCTCATGCACGATCTGATAGAAAATTCAAGGCTTTACCTGCTGGCCTTTCTGATCCCGCTGATCTCCTCTCTGGCGCTGACCCCGCTTTTGAGGCGGTTCGCGCTGCGGTTCGGCCATGTGGACGCGCCTTCGACCGAAATAAAAACCCATAAATCCCCCACGCCTTTGCTCGGGGGCGCGGCCATTTTCCTGTCCTTCGCGGCCGGACTGGTATTCATGCGGTTTTATACCTCGTTCCCGACGGGCACCCTGCGCGATCTGCGCGTTATTCTGGGCTGCGGGTCGGTCGTCTTCATGCTGGGGATGCTGGACGACCTTAAAAAACCGGCCGGCCTGAAGGTCGGGACCAAGTTCTTCATTCAGTTCGCCGCGGCTTTTTTCGCCGTGCATTCGGGGATCAGGATAAATTTTATAAGCCCTGATTATCTTTCTTTTATCCTGAGCGTGCTCTGGATCGTGGGAGTGTCGAACGCTTTCAACATAATAGATATCATGGACGGCCTCTCCGCCAGCCAGGCGGTGATCGCCGCGGCCGGCTTCCTTCTTATCGCCTTCCCTTCGGAGTCCATTTATGTGAATGTTTCTTCGGCCGCCCTGGCCGGGGCTGCCCTGGGGTTTTTGCCCTATAATTTTTCAAAAAAGATGAAGATCTTTATGGGGGATTCCGGAAGCCTTTTGTGCGGGTTCACCCTGGCGCTGGTGGCCATGGGCAGCAAATACAGCGAGGTCAACCCGTTGGGCGTTTACGCGCCGCTTCTTATCCTCGCCATCCCGATCTATGACACGTTTTTCGTGTCGGTCATGCGCCTGCGGCGCGGGCACTCCCCTTTCATAGGCAGCAAGGACCATTTCGCGCTGCGTCTGGAGAAGCTCGGCTTCTCCCGGCGGCGGGTCGTGTTCCTGACCGCCATGGCCTCGCTGATCTTTTCCGTTTTCGCTTTTCTGATAACCCAGGTCCCGCTGGTCTGGGGGGCGCTTATCTACCTGGTGATCTGCGGGTCGTTCCTGCTGGTGAGCGTCGCCATAGCCAAGATCAAAATATAAAATGCCGCGGCGGCATTTTATCCGTCTCTACGGTTTCCCGTGCGGGAAACCGTAGAGAACTTGCGTCCTGCCGTTTCCTTAAAAGTTTATGGGACAGCCGTGGGTCTGGAATGTACAAAGGCATAGACCCAAAAACGATTAATATCTGGGCCTTTCGGCCCTGGGCGAAACAGACGCGTTACGCTAAGCTATAACAACCGCGGAATGGGCGGAAATTGATAAGTATTATCTTTGAGATCCACGCAAAAATATGTTTTGGGAGAGAAGATGATTATGAGAAAAGTTATAACGGCAATAATGGCGCTGAGTTTGGCCGGCGGCGCTTATGCCTCGGAACACGCCAGAAAAACTCCCGCCGTCCAGGTGGATTTCGACCGCGGAGTCGACGTTAAAACGATCCTTTCCGATTCCGATTTCCAGACGGTCGAGGTTACGGCGCCTGAAAAAATTGAAGCAAGCGCCGATCACAATTCCAATCCCGCGGTAAAAGAATGGACCGTGATGGTTTATATGAACGGCAAAAACGATCTGGAGCGGTATGCGCTGAGAAACCTTAATGAAATGGAACTTGTCGGGTCCAACCAGAGTGTGAATATGGTCGCTGAAATCGGCCGGATGAATGGCCAGAAAGATGATAGCCATAACGACGGCGATTGGACCGGTTCGCGCCGGTACTATATAACGCAGGATTCCGATCGGAACAGAGTCGCCTCCGAAGTAGCGCAATTTATTCCGAACGCGGATATGGGGGACTGGCGTCATTTGGTGGATTTTGCGAAGTGGGCCAGGAAGAATTATCCCGCCAGGCGCTACGCCCTCATAATTTGGAACCATGGCACCGGCTGGGTCACCGATAAACGCCTCAAAACCGGCAAAGGCATTTCTTACGACGACGAGACCAAAAACCATATTTCCACTCCTGAATTAGGCGCCGCTATGCGAACGATCGGTAAAGTCGATATTCTGGCATACGACGCCTGTCTTATGCAGATGGCGGAGTTGATCTACGAGGTTAATGGCTACGCGGACTATGTAGTAGGTTCGGAGGAAATTATTTGGGGCAGTGGTTTGCATTACTCCGTTATACTGAAGGCTTTCGCCAAATCATATACAAGCGAGGAAGTCGTCTGCGCGATGGGCCGGGTCTATTACGATTTTTATTCGGCTAAAGACCGTGAAAAGACGACCAAGGCGACCTTATCCGCTGTGCGCATGTCGGCCCTGGACGAGTTCGTATCGGCGTTTAATGCCTGGACTGAAGCCTTGCTCGCTTCCTCTAAGGGGCTTCAAATAAAACGTAAGATCTATTCCGCCCGCGCCTATACGACTAACGATAACAAGGATCTTTATGATGTCGCCCGGCTGGCTGCCGAAGCCGATCCGCAGGGCGCGGTAGCCGAGAAAGGCCTCGCAATGATGCGGGTGATAAAAGATAAACTTATTGTAAGCCATTTTTCCACGGGGCCGGACGCGGACCACGGGCTGGCGATATATCTGCCCGCTAATCGTTATAACGAAAATTATGATCAACTGGCATGGGCCCATGCTACGCGTTGGGCGCGGTTTTTAAAAAAACTGAACGCCGTCCCCGTTCCTGCGATGGTGGTCGTAAAAGGGTGTATCTATCCCGGCCCCGGCGCCAGTACGGAACAACAGGCGGAGTATATTGTCTGCGTACTTAACGCATCTCCGAATTGAAATTCGGCGGCGGGCCGGCGAGAACGCGGCGCCGACGCGGATATGGACGGCGATAAAATGTCGCAGCGATATTTTAAAAATTATGACGGTGCAGTTCCTTGGTGATGCCGGGGATTATGGTGGTCTTGCCGTCCGAAACGGCGTAGATCTTTATAATGTCGCCGTAAACGCGCTCGAAAGCCCTTACCACGGCGGGATCGAAGGCCCCGCCGCTTTCTTTGAGGATATATTCGTACGCCTTCTCGGGGTCCCACTTGGGTTTGTAGACCCTGGGCATACAGAGGGCGTCAAAGACATCCGCCACAGAAACTATCCTGGCATAGACCGGGATAGTTTCGGCCCTGAGCCCGGCCGGATAACCCGTGCCGTCGAACTTCTCGTGATGCGAGGCGGCCACCTTGCAGGCTATCTGGAGGAGCGCGCTTTCGGCGTTGGCGAGGATCTTCGCTCCGTACAGGGTGTGTTTCTTCATCTCTTCGAATTCCGCCGCGGTCAGTTTGCCGGGTTTAAGAAGGATGGCGTCCGAGATCCCCACTTTGCCGATGTCGTGCAGCGGGCTCGCGTAGCGGATATTCTCCACTTCGCGTTCCGGCAGACCCATGCCCTGGGCTATCAGGGCGGAATATTCGCTTATGTGCCGCAGGTGTATGGCGGTGTCCTGCTGGTCGCGGTATTCCGCGGTGACGGCCAGGCGGTAGATGGTTTCCAGCTGGGATTTTGAGAGGCTTTCATAGAGCTGCGCGTTCTCTATGGCTGAAGCGGCCAGGGAGCCCATTAGCTGGAGGATGCCTTCGTCCTCGCCGTCAAAAACTCCGGCGCTTTTGTTCACGACTTCGAAGACGCCGATAATGCGCCCTCCTACATTCTTGAGCGGGACCGCCAGGATGTTGCGCGTGCGGTAGCCGGTCATCATGTCCAGGTCGCAGTTGAAACGGGGGTCCCGGTAGGCGTCGGTGATGTTCGTTATCAGGCCGGTGGAGGCGACATGCCCCGCTATGCCTTTCCCGAAGGGGACGCGGATCTCGGTCTGCTGCGTGCCCTGCGCGACATGCGCCCAGAGTTCGTTGGTCCGGCTGTCAAGGATAAAAACGGAGCAGCGGTCGCCGCCCAGCATCTGCTTGACCTGGTCGGCTATTATATCCAGCAGTTTTACGAGGTTGGTCTCCTGCGCGATAAGGCCGCCGAATTTTACCAGCAGGTTAAGCCGTTTTTCCAGTTCTTCCGGTCGGGTCATAAGGTTTTACTTTGTCGCATTGTCCAGGTAAACGCTGTAATGGACGGCCCTGGCCGAAGGATATTTTTTCTTCAGGCCGGCGTTTATCTGGAGCAGGCATGAGGTCGCGCCGACCACCACCGTTTTGGCCCGGGTGGAAGCGATGTTCCTTATCTTGCGGTCCGCGATCTTTTCGGACAGGGCCGGCTGGGTGAAAGCGTAGGCGCCGGCGCCGCCGCAGCACCAGTCGCTTTCCGGCAGTTCCGTGAAAGCCCCGCCCGCCAGTTCCTTAAGCGCCTCCCTGGGCTCCGCGCGGATGCCTTGTCCGTGGACCGCGCGGCAGGAATCGTGGTAGGTCACCGTTTCTCCCGGGGCCGGGGCCCGTCTTTTTATCTTTTCCGCCGGCAGGGCCTCCAGGATGTCCTTTACGGCGGCGGAAAAAGCCCTGGCGCGCGGCCGCCACTCTTCGTCCCCGGTGAAAAGCTGCTCGTAGGTTTTCATGAAGGCCACGCAGGAAGAGCAGTCTCCCACCACGGTGAACTCCCCGAAAAGGCTTTTAAGCTTCTCGAAGCGCAGGATGTTTTTTTTGGCGAACTCCCTGGCCTCGGTAACGCGGCCGTAGTTGTAGGCGAGGAGGCCGCAGCAGAAATTGTCCGCGAACACGCCTTCGCCCAGGAACCGTTTCAGCAGCGCCACCGTGGAACGGCCCACTTCCGTAAAGAGATAGTTCGGGCCGCAGGGCGCGAAATAGGCCCAGGAGATCTCTTTTTTGCCTTCGGGTTTCAGGGAGGCGTCCCTGCCCAGGAGCTCCCTCAGGAACCTCAGCGGAGCGCGGTCGAGGGATGCCCGGGCGGTTTCGAGCGCGGGCATGCCTATGAAATCGTACAGCCCCAGTTTACCGGCCAGGGCCGCCAGGCCGAGCCGCTTCAGGAGGAATCCGGCTTTAAGCGCCAGTTCGAAAAGAGGGCGCTTGTTTAAAAGCAGGTCCACGGCCAGGCGCGCGGCGAAACCCCGCCCGTAGCCCGCTCCGCTGCGCCTGCCTTCAAGCACCAGGTCCGCGGTCGGGACTTTGGCGTAGCAGATCGAGGAACAGGCTCCGCACAGGAGGCAGGTGGAAAAAGACTCTTCGGCGGAACCGATGGCGCGCGTTTTGCCCTCAATGAGGAGGCGCAGGAACTGGTTGCGGCCTCGCGCGGAAATGGTCTCGCGGCCCGTTATCATGTAAGTGGGACAGACCGTCTCGCAATAACCGCAACGGTTGCATTGGGCCACGGCGTCGTAGATCGTCCGTTCGCCCAGATCGGTTAGCAGGCGCTTGAGGTGGAAGGGCTCCAGGGTGTGCTCGTAAAGTTCGTTGATGTCGTATTTGGTCATAAATAGAAATTTTTGCCGCAAAAATTTCCGCTACTCGCCGTAGATCCACGGATTCAGCAGATTGCCCGGATCGACCGCTTTTTTCAGCCGCCGGTGGTATTCGTCCGGCTTGAACGGAGCCGCGGCCCGTGCCGGGGCTTCCTGCGGACCGGCTTCAAGCGCCGTCCTTAGCGTGACGGTAAGGATCGCTCCGTAGGCGCCCAGGGAACCGCAAAATATTTTCATGGCGTCGTATCCCGCCACATTCTTGACCGTCCTGCCGCCAAGCGAGAGCACCGAACCGTCGGCCAGGGCCACATCCATGCCCAGCAGGATGTCGCGCATGGCCGGCCAGCTTTTCGCGGAGATCGCGCCGCCCAGCGACCCGTCCAGGTCCGGCAGCCTTATGTCGAAACCGGCTTTTTTAAGCCATTTCCTCAGGTCGCGGACCGGTATGCCGGCCTCGGCCCGTACGGTGAAGTTCCCGCGATCGAGGTCCAGGACTTTGTCGAGGGCCGAGGTCTCCAGCGGTCTGGCGGCCTGCCGACCGGCGCCCGCCGGATCTTTCGGCAGTTTGGTCCCCGTCCCCCTTACAAGGCTTTTGATCCCGCCCGCGGCGCGGGTTTGGAGTTCGGTTATCAGCGCGTTCGCGGCCTCTCCGAAAAGTCCGGGCTGGAAAGAGTTCTCCCTGGCCTGCCGGTCGGCGGCGACGGGCAGGATCTTGTCCGGATTGACCAGATCTTTGGGATCGAAAGCGGCCTTGATGGCGCCGAAAAAATCCAGCGTCGGCGCGTCGAACATCCAGTTCATGGCCACCCTTTTTTCAACTCCTATGCCGTGTTCGCCTGAAATGGAGCCGCCCAGCCGGATGCAGCTCCTGAGGATCTCATAGCCGGCTTTTTTTACGCGTTTTACTTCCTGCAGGTCGCGTTCGTCGAAGACGATGTTGGAATGGAGGTTCCCGTCGCCGGCGTGGAACAGCAGGCCGGCGTTCAGTTTATATTTTGAAAGTATGTCCCTGGTTTCCTTCAGGGCTTCCGGCAGCCTGGGGCGGGGGACCACCCCGTCCTCTACCAGAACATTGGGGGCCAGGCGGGCCATGGCCGGATAGGCGCCTTTGCGGGCGGCCCAGAGAGCTTCGCGTTCGGCCGGATCTTCGGCGGTCCTGAAATAGGTCGAGAAGCAGGCCTTGCAGAGCTCCTCTATCGCGCGCAGCTCCCTGGAGACGGCGGGTCCGCTTTCGCCGTCTATTTCCAGCAGAAGGATGGCTTCGGTCCCCGGAGGGTAATCCGTTTTCAGGGTTTTCGCCGCCGCGTTGAGGGACATCCTGTCCATGGCTTCCAGCGCGCGCGGCACGATGCCCCGGCCAATGATCCTGGCAACGGCGTCTATCGCGTTCTCCACGGAGGCGAACGCCGCCACGGCGGTCTTCACGGCCTTGGGCTTCGGGAGGATCTTAAGCCAGGCCCTTGTGACGACGCCGAGAGTCCCTTCCGACCCTATCATAAGGCTCATCAGGTCCGGCCCCGGGTCGTCGTAGGCCCAGAGTTTGACTTCCCCTTCGGGGGTGACGACTTCCAGGCGCAGAACATTATCGGAAGTGACGCCGTATTTAAGGCATTGCGGCCCGCCGGCGTTCTCCCCGATGTTCCCGCCGATGGTGGAAACTTTCTGGCTGGCCGGGTCCGGCGCGTAGAAAAATCCGAATTTATCAAGTTCGGTCTGCAGCCGCAGATTCACCACTCCCGGTTCCACCAGGGCCGTGCGGTTCACGGTGTCGATCTGACGGATTTTGTCCAGGAGCGACAAGTTCAGGATCACGCCGCCTTTAAGCGGGATGGTGCCGCCGGAGAGGTTCGTCCCGGCTATCCTGGGAAGAAAGGGGATGCCCGCCGCGTAAAGGAGCTTCACCGCCGGCGCCACCTGCCCTGTGGCGGTGAAGAGCAAGACGGCTTCCGGTTTGGCCCGGGCCATGCCCGCGTCGTAGGAGTACATCAGGAGCTCTGCTTCGTCGGTGAAGATATTCTCCGGGCCGACGATCTCTTCGAGCGCCTTTCTGACTTTCTCAAAACGGTGCTTTTTAAACATAAAATAAAGGCGCGGGCTTACGGCGCGGGGCGGGGGAAAAAGATCGCGTTCCTCCGCCCCGAACTCCCAGCCCTCAACCCCTGCCCTTGCGGCCGCAGACCGCGGTTTCGCGCCGGGGCGCGCTTTTTTGCGCGGGCTTAAGCTTGGCGCTGAAATGAGCCAGGGCCCTGGGGGCTTCGATAACATCGAGGCCGTGCACTTTATTCTTGTTGCCGGCTATCATCCCCATCACTTCTATGACATAATCGATGTGGCTCTGGGTGTAGACCCGCCTGGGCAGGGCCAGGCGGACCAGCTCCATGGGCGCGGCGAGGAAGCTGCCTTTGGCGTCCCTGCGGCCGAACATCAGCGTGCCTATCTCCACGCCCCGTATCCCGCCTTCCAGGTAAAGCTGGCAGGCCAGGGCCTGCGCGGGAAAATTCTGGGGTTTTATGTGCGGCAGGAATTTTTTCGCGTTTATGTACACTCCGTGTCCGCCCGGGGGATTTATTATCGGGATGCCGAGTTTCAGCAGGCCCTCTCCGAAATATTTGGACGAGCGCAGCCGGTACTGCAGATAATTTTCGTCCAGCACTTCCCTCAGGCCGATGGCGATGGCTTCCAGGTCCCGTCCGGCCAGGCCGCCATAGGTGGCGAAGCCTTCCGTGAGGATCAGAAGCTGGCGGGCTCTGGACGACCACTCTTTGTTGTTCAGGGCCAGAAAGCCGCCCATGTTGGCGAAAGCGTCTTTTTTGGAGCTCATCCAGGTTCCGTCCGCCAGCTCGAACATCGCTTCGGCTATCTCGCGCACGGGCACGCATCCGTAGCCTTTTTCTCGCAGTTTTATGAAATAGGCGTTCTCGGCGAACCGGGCGCAGTCCAGGAACATCGGTATGCCGTACTTGCGGCACATGTTCTGGGCGCCTTTAAGGTTTTCCATGGAAACCGGCTGCCCGCCGAGCGAATTGTTGGTCACCGTCATCACGCAGAGAGGGATGTTCTTCGCGCCTTTTTCCTCTATGAATTTTTCCATGGCGTCCAGGTCGGCGTTACCTTTGAACGGTGCGGGTTTGTCGAAGTCCAGGGCCTCTTTGGAGGGGAAATCCACGGCCTGCGCGCCGGAAGCTTCCACATTGGCGCGGGTGGTGTCGAAGTGGGAGTTGGAAATGATATATTTGCCTTTCCCGCCTATGAGCGTGAAGAGTATCTTCTCGGCGGCGCGGCCCTGATGCACGGGGATAACTTCCGTAAAACCCGTCAGGTGCCTTATCTCGCGTTCGAAATTGTAGTAGCTGCGCGCTCCAGCGTAGGATTCGTCCCCCACCATTATGCCGCCCCACTGCGCCGCGCTCATCGCGCCGGTGCCGCTGTCGGTCAGCAGGTCGATAAGAACTTTTTCCGCCCGGATATTGAAAAGGTTGTAATGCGCCTGTTCAAGGATCTTTAGCCGCTCTTCCCGCGTGGTAAAACCCAGCGGTTCCACGGTCTTTATTTTAAACGGTTCGATTATAGTTTTCCATTTCCAGTCCATGAGAGAGCTCCTTGAAGGCCGGGTGTAGGGGCGGGTAGGGGAAAAAGGGCTTCTTGTTTCAATGCCCGGCGCCGCTCTTCCGGTCCCGCCGTCGTCCTTACTATTCTACAAACATACTCATCAGTATGAAATAGGCCAGCATCAGAAAAAGCCCGTACGGCACGGCCGTACGGGCCCATTCTCCGGACTTGATCCTCAGTTTTGCGGAACTTATGATGTTCGGTATGTTGCCCGGAATGAGCATGCCGCCGGAGATCAGCAGGCCCATGAGAACGAATTTAACCTGCCGGTCGGTCATTTCCGGCACCAGTTCGGCCGCCGCGAGCGTGGCATTATCCAAAATTGCGGAGATCGAATTAGCCCAGTAAAGGAGCCAGTCCGGCATTTGAGGCACGAAGCGCGCGGCGAGCGGCGCAAGGCCGGCGCCGAGGAAGATCAGCGCCATGACGAAAAGATATACTTTCGCACCCCTTAGAAAGATGCTTTTGCCGGTTTCCGCGGCGTCTTCCGAAAGCCCGCCGGCGGCGCCGGTCCGTCCGGGCCCGCGGGAGCCCAGGAAGGCGGTCAGGACTACGCCGGGGACCACCCAGGCGCCTATCTGACGGAGAAGGTAGAAGAAATCGGCGTTGTGCGGCGGTTCCTTAAGTTTCGCCACCGCGATGGTCGACAGCGGCTCGCCCAGCGGAGTGAGCGCGGCGCCCAGGCCTATGGCGAAGCAGGCATAAACCACGACTTTAACTTCATACGCCCTTTCAAGCTTCAGCAGGGTTATGATCTCGGCCAGGATCAGCGCGGAGATCACCGCGGTCATAAGGCTTGAGCCCAGTCCGAGAATGAGTATGACGGCGAAAAGCGTCCAGCGGAGCCCCAGCGTTTTTATGGATCTTTCCAGCCGGTTTTTTAAGCCGGGGCGCGCCGCCGTGAACGCGAAGCCGACGGCCAGCACGGCAACGGTGAGCCTGAGCGGCTCGCGGAACGCGTCCAGGATCAGCGGCCGCGCCCAGCGTCCCGAGATCGTGACCGCGGCGAGGCCCATTATAAAAAGGAAGGCTTCCAGCTCGTCTTCCACTTTTTTTACTGAAAAGGGGAGGAAAAGCGTCAGGCCCATGATCAGGGCCAGGCCCGCGACGGTAAGATATTCGCTCATAATCGATTGTGCTACAATATCTAGCAGAACAATTCTATATATTTTGGGGCCGGAAAAGAAAATGAATAAACTGAAGGGGCCGGTGGGGCTGTTCCTGTGCGGCGGCGGCGCCCTGGGCAGCTGGCAGTCCGGCGTGCTGGCTAAACTCGTTTCCAGCGGCCTGGAGTTCAACGCCGTCGCCGGCTTCAGCATAGGATCGCTCAACGGCGCGGCCTATTGCTACAACAAGACCGGGGACCTGCGCGGGATCTGGGCCGGACTGAAAGCGGACAGGATCCTGTCCTTGCGTCCGGGCTATCATAATATGCCGCTGGAGCTTTACCAGCACCATAAACCGGGCTTTTTGGCGAAGATAGGGTTCCTCGTCCAGAAGCATTCTTCCAGGATGTGCATGTTCTCGAACGAGCCGGTCTACGATTTTTTGAACGCCTGGCTTTCCAAAACGGGAGACAAGTTCAGCCGCAGGATCAATTTTTATGTTATCAGCCATGCCGTGGAATTGAAACTGCCCTATATCGTGAAATTCGACGGGGGAACCCACAGCTATAACCTTTCTTTCGTGGACGCCCTGGTCGCAAGCTGCGCTATTCCCACGATCTTTCCGCCGGTGGAAGTCACGGAGCAGGGCCGCACCTATCACCTGGTCGACGGCGGCGTTACCGGTATCGCCAACATCAACCTGAACATCCTGGAGGGCTGTAAAACCATCGTCATGATAGGCAACTCCAGGGATGAGGACATGGATTATCCCTCCGTGGGGACATTCGGATATTTCGAATCCAAGGCCAGAAGGATGCTGGCCATTCATACGCAGAAGATCTACGAATCGCGGGTTTTTATAAGATCCGAGCCGGTCGTTCATTATATCAGGCCGCCTTCCGATCTGGGCCTGGGCGTTCTCGAATTCAACGGCCCTAAATGCGCGCGCGCCTTCGACATCGGCGAGCGGGAAGCCGAACAGTGGCTGTCGCGGATAGACCGGCCGTAGCCCGCGATCCGCGCCCTGTAAATCCGTGTTCGCGCGCCGGCCGCGTTAAAATGCCGCGGGACATATGGTACAATATCGTTTTGCAGGCTGCTTGTAACAGCCGCGAACGCGGTTTATGGAGGGACTATGATGAAAAGCAAGATCACGGGTTTTGCTGTTTTTTCCGTTTGCGCTCTGGCTTGTTACACTTATTTCTTTCATCTGACGGCCGTCGAGCCCCGGGACCTGCGCGACGCGGTTTCCGATTCCGCTCTGGGCGCCCTGGAAGGCGGCGCCGGGTCGGATGTCCAGCCGAACACCCCGGAACCTGAAAAAATAAAGCCTGCGGCCGCGCTGGATCCCGCGGTGGAAAGCCTCCTGGCCCCCCTGCCCGGCGACATGCCGTATGCAAAGGCCTACAGCCTGTTCATGAAGGGCGTTCCCGCCGTCAAAGAAGACCTGGCCGGCTGGCATGCGGGGCGCGCCTTCCATGAAAACGGCGCCGTCGACGGCGCGCTTCTGGCGGGCCGGATGAACGGTCCGAAAAAATTTGTGGTAACCTATCATGAAAGCGCGATCTCTCCCGAGTATTTCGATACGGTGACCCCCGCTGAAATAAAACGGCTGAGTCTGGACCTGAAACGATACCCCGAACTCAGTTGGAAAGTAAAATTCCCGGAAGCCACGGCCGACCGGCCTGCGGGCGCCGATATGATACCCGCCGGCGGAAAAGTTATAGACTCGGATACGGGCAAGGTCAAATACATCGAAGGCTCCCATCTGGAGAGTAAAGTGAAAGTTACCAGCGAGCTGCGCAAAGCGGACGGCCGTATAGTGGTGCGGCTTGTTACCTATGATGACGCGGATGTGAGATCCGAAACGGAATACCTCGTTTATTTCAGGGATGTAACGCCGGGGAGGTGACCGACGACCGGCGGTCCTTGAAAAGCCCCGCTGATGCGGGGCTTTTTAAATAAAAGGAAACAAAAATGAAAACGAACGGCGAATTTTCGGCTATAGTGCCCGTGGCGGGAGCCGGGACCAGGCTCCGGCCTCACACCCATACCTACCCCAAGGTGCTGCTGACGGTGGGCGACAAACCCATCATCGGCCATATCCTGGACGAGGTCTCCCGCGCGGGCATAAAAAAGATCTATATGGTCATCGGCTATCTCGGCGATAAGATCAAGGCTTATGTTTCGGAAAAATATCCCAGGCTGGCGGTGACCTACATAGTCCAGGAAGAGCCCAAGGGGCTTGGGCACGCCATCTGGATCACGCGCAATTATGTGAAGGGTCCCGCGCTGGTCATGCTCGGCGACACCATCATTTCGGCGGACCTGCGCAAATTTATGAACGCGCGCGAGGACGCCATCGCCGTAAGGGAAGTTGCGGACCCGAGGCGCTTCGGCGTCGTGGACATAGAACGGGGGCTGATCACGAATATGGTGGAAAAGCCGCTGAACCCGGTTTCCAAAACGGCCATTGTGGGTATTTACGCCTTCAAGGACTCCAGGCTGCTGTTCAGGAGCCTTGACCGGCTGGTGCGCTCCGGCAAGACCACCAGGGGCGAGATCCAGCTTACCGACGCCATGGTGCTGATGCTCAAAGGGGGGCATAAGTTCAGGCCCGTCGCCATCGACGGCTGGTACGACTGCGGAAAGCCCGAAACCCTGCTTGAGACCAACCGGTATATCCTGAACAGGAAAAAACCGTCCCATCGCGCGCCCGGCTGCGTGGTGGTGGAACCGGTATATATTTCTCCCAGGGCCAAGGTGTCCAATTCCATAATAGGTCCCTATGCTTCCATAGGCGACGGCGCGACCTTGGATTATTCCATAGTTTCAGACTCCATCATAAACGAGAATGCCGTTATCATGAACATGAACCTCACCAGATCCCTTGTCGGGCCCAGCGCGACCATTATCGGCCGGCGCGAGCAGATCAACATCGGCGAGAGTTCCGAAATAAGGTTCGATAAAACGGCTTCCGCCCTATAAAAGGCTATAAAAGGCGGCAACCGCCTTTTATCCGCACAAGGACCGATGGGCCCAGAGGAAATGGGCTTTTAGGCTCTGGCGGATCGGACGCGGGTCGCTTATAGTATAGGTATGAAACTAATAACGACCGCATATGCCCTTTTTGTGTTGTCGCCCTTCGCCGCTTCGGCTGCTCCTGCCCAGCGTTGCTGCGAGTTCCGCCAGAACATCCGCGGACAGTTCGCCATCAACGGACGGGAAGTGCGGCACGAGTTGTCCCCCGGCCAATTTCTAGACGGCGATTGGCGCGAAGACGGCGGCGTGGAGCGGGTCGTGCCCAAAAACAGGTCCTTTGAAGAGGTGCTTTTCGGGCCTAAGGATGGAGAGGTCGTAAGCGTGGGCCGCTACGGACACCGCAAGGACAAGGATTATGATCCGTCCATGGACAGATATGTTTCCCGGACGCCGCCTTATGACCTTGACCGGGTCAACGGCTGTTCCTTTGTAATGAATGACATGCCGGTTTTCCCCGGGCGTATGGGCGACCGGATCAAGATGAAGGCCGATTTCGAGCAGCGCATCGTGGATGTCTGCAACGGCGACGCCGTAATGGCCTCGGAGACCATGAGCTTCGACCAGGACTGGACGGCCAATGAGGCCGATATCGCCGCCCAGGAAGATTTGATCAAGATTTGGGGACGGTATACTTAATACCGGATACCGGGATACGCTTAGAGCCGCGGATCGGGTCTTATGCTATGATCACGAAACATTTTGCGCTGGCCGCAGCGATTCTGGCCGCTTTTTCCTGCGGTGTTTCCGCAACGGAAACAAATTTCGGCCGTCAGACCCGAAAGCAAATGGTCGTTGAGGCGTTGGCCGACGCCAAACGCTATATGGATCTGGCTCTGAACAGGAACGGGAACGCGATAGGCGATGAGACTCCGCTGTATCTCCGTTCTTTTCGGACATACAATGCTCTGATAGCCGGCTTGCGGGAAAAATTAAACGGAGTTCCCGCCGATTCCGGTGTTTTTGTGTATGATGGCGATGCTCGCGGCATAAATTCGGCTGACGATCTCGATGACGAAAATACGGACCTGCCGATATGCCTTGAGCATCACGGAAGGGACGGAAGGCGCCCGCAGGCCGCGGTAAGGGGCGGCAAAGTGTATTTTTGCCCTGGTTTTTTCAAAAAAAACAGGTTCGAACGAGCCGGGACATTTATCCATGAGTTTTATCACCTGCGCTGGGATGAGGTTTCCAATGAATGCGGCGCCACCGAGGCGCAGGAATTCAGCTTGTTGATGGCGGGAAAATATCCCCAGGCCAGCCCTTACCTTGAGGACGAATGCCCGGGGCTTATGGGCAGTATAGCCTATAAATTCATGGCCAATGGGAATTATGAGGGCGATTCCCCGATGCGCAATGAATATCAGGCCGGACAAACGGTGAAGGTGGCAAGGAAAGTTCGCGTAAACGAGCTGCTGGACCTCGCGTTCGAGGACGGCGCGTTCGAATGCCTTGTGAACGGCATGGGCCTTAAATCCTCCAGCGGGTCAAATTCGGATTTCCGGATCCTGGACATGGAAAGCAGCCCGGCGGTAATGGGCGGCGAGACGACTGAAATTACGCTGGAGAATGGCGGCGGCAGGATCCAGATAACATGTACCATCCCAGCGGGTATTCCGCTTTCCTCAAGGCAGTTCAGGACCATCATAAGCGGCCGACAATAAAACCGGAGTATTTATGCGTAGGTCAATAAGAAAAGCCGTTATTGTCCTTCCGGTCGTTGTGTTCTTAATTTCCGCGGTTTTGCTCCTGAACCGGACGTGCGTTTATACTCCGGACAGCGCGTCCTACCTCACCCTTTCTCTTTCCATGGCCCGCGGGTCGGGTTACCGCGATATCGGCATGCCGGGGGATCCGGCGCAGCTCACATATCCGCCGGTGTTCCCTCTTATGCTGCTCCCCGCCGCCGTAGTCCTCCCCGGGAATATTATTTTAGCCGGCAAGGCGCTGAACATCCTTATCGGCCTGTTAGCCCTTGTGTTGCTCTACCGGCTGCTCCGGCGCTTATACCCTCCGGGGCGCAGCGCGCTGATCCTGGCGGCGACCGCTCTCAACCCTTTTTTTGTCCAGCATTCGGCCGAAGTCATGTCGGAACCGGCATATTCGCTTTTTTCAACGGCGGCGCTGCTCCTCATGCTGCGCGTTGGCGAGGATGCGGGTATGGCGCGGCCGTTCGGCGCCGGCCTCGCCGCGGGTCTCGCGCTGCTGACCAGGCTGATCGGCGTCTCGGTGGTGTTCTCCGGGGCGGTCTTTTATTGCGCCGGCGCGGTCAGACGCAAAGCCGCCGTTTTTTTATCCGCCGTCGTTCTCATTGCCGCGCCCTGGGCGCTGGCCAACTGGCTCGGACTGTCTCACGCGGGGGGGCTTAATGCGTGGCCATATTGGGCTGATCTTGCGCGTTCCCTCCCTTCGGGGGCTTCTGTTTGGGTAGAATTGCGGGGCGCGGTCGCGGACGACTTCCTGTATTATCTGCCGGGGCTCGCCCGCGTGATGTATCCGTTCCTCTTTCTCAGCGAGACGGGGCTTGGGGATTCGCTTGCGCCGGTTTTTTCCGACTGGTTTAATTTCCCTTCCTTGATCGGAACCTTTGCCGCGGGTCTCACGCTTTTAGCCGCCGCGGCCGGCGGCTTGCGCCTTATGCGCGACCGCATGAAAAGACCGGTAGTATTGTACCTGGCCGCGTATATGGCGGTCCTCATCCTTTATCCGTCCCGGCAGCTCCGCCTGCTCCTCCCCATGCTCCCGTTCTTCTGGCTGGCCGTTCTGGAAGGCGGGGACGCGATCCGCGCGTCGATCGGCGAGCGGGCGCGGTATTTCAGGCGAAAAGCCGTGCTCCTGCGGGGCCTGCCGTGGGCCGCGTATTTTGCGGCCTCCCTGGTTTTGTTAGCGGGCCTGGTTATTACCAATCTTTCCTTTTGCGGGGTTCCCGGGTTCCGCGTGCCGGCGACGGGGCGTTTTAAATACGGCCTCACGGAACCTGCGGCGTGGCTGGCCGCGCATACGCCTCCCGACAGCGTCGTGCTTTGCGGGAGGGCCGAGCTTTTCCTTCTTTCGGGCCGCAAGACGGTAGGCGGCGGGCAGTATGAGGCGGTGCTTGGAAAGTTCGAACAGAATCTACGCGGATATAAAGTTTCCCACATCGTTTCCGCCGCGCCCTCCGGGATCAGCGAGCTTCACCGTCTTATGGCCGACGCCCTGATGTTCGATTTCAGGAAGGAAGCCGATTTCCAGGGCGCGCAGATCCATGCCGTCATGCCGCGGGACAAACCCCGGAAACCGTACCTTGAGAATTACGACCGTGTGGTCGCCGAGCGGTCCAGGGATGTAGCGGCGCGGCCCGCCGATCTGGAGGCGCACAGGGAACTGGGGTATTTTTACTTCAAGCAGCTGAAATACGCCGCGGCGGCGGCGGAGTTCCGGATCGCGCTTGAACTGGATCCCGAATGCCCGGTCACATGGTTTAATCTCGGTTCCGCGCTGCTCGACGGCGGGGATTACGACGGGGCGGTCTTTGCGTTTGAAAAAGCGCTTTCGGTGAAATCGGCCTATCTGATCTCCGGCCTCGCGCGCCCCAGCATCGCTCTGGCGCGCATTAAGAAAGAACTGCGCGAACTGCCCGGCGACCCCCGAAATTATGAGAGGTCCATGGAAGCGGCGGAGCTTTATTTTAATATGAAAGAGTATTCAAAAGCGATAACCGAGCTTGCCGGAGCGTCCGCTTTGCGCCCGGACCTGGCCGAGCCGCTTTTCCGGATGGGCGAGTGCTACGAGGCGCAGGGCGGGAAGGAAGAGGCGCTGAAAGCCTATCGCGGAGCCGTAAAGCTGCGGCCCGGAGACGCGGCGGCCTCGGCCGCGCTTCGGCGGCTGGAAGCGGGCAGATAGCGGCGCCGCCACGACCGGATAGAATGTCGTTCTACGACATTCTATGGTTTGATGAGGAAGAGGGCGGGGAAATAAGTGACAAGCGCCAGGACTCCAAGGAGTATGAACCAGAAGTTCATCGTGGCGGCGTAAAGTTCCGGCAGCTTTTTGTCGAACCGCGAGCTCGCCAGGAACAGGTTCAGTCCCAGCGGCGGCGTCATGTAGCCTATCTCAAGGTTCAGCAGGAAAATGATTCCGAGGTGGACAGGGTCGATGCCGTAATTCAGCGCCACAGGCACGATGATCGGCACCACGATAATGATGGCCGAGAAGATCTCTATCATGTTGATGACCAGCAGGAAGGCGTTGAGGAGAATAAGGAACATGAGCTTGCCGGCCACGAAGGTGTGGAGCCAGGCGAAGATCCGGTCCGGGATCTGCGCGTCCACCAGGTAGTTGGTGAAGCCCAGGGCCGTGCCCAGTACCACGAAGATCGCTCCCACCAGCATCATGCTTTTTACCGCTATCCCGGGGATGTCGCCGTACAGGCTAAGTTCGCGGTGGATGAAAACTTCAGTGACAAGCACATAAAAGGCCATGATCGAAGCGGCTTCGCCGGCCGTAAAAAGGCCCTGGTAAATGCCGCCGATGATAAGGAACGGGAGCGGTATTTCCCAGGCGTTCTCCCGGGCCGCGTCCTTTAATTCCAGCCAGGAAAAGGGCTGTTTCGGTATCCCGGCTTTTTTCGCCGTGAGGAGCGCGTAAACCGATAATACCGCAAGCAAAAACAGGCCGGGTAAAAGTCCCGCTTTAAAAAGGGAGTCTATGCTTATCTTGGCGATGAGCCCGTATAGTATTATCGGAAGGCTTGGGGGGAAAAGGAGGCCCAGACTGCCCGTGGTGGTGATCAGGCCCAGAGTGAACTTTTCCGGATAGCCCTGCCTGGTCAGCATCGGGTAGAGCAGGCCGCCCAGCGCGATAATGGTTACGCCCGAAGCGCCGGTGAAGGCGGTGAAGACCGCGGTGGCGCAAAGCGCGGCTATGGCCAGGCCTCCGGGCAAAAAGCCGAAGAGGGCCGCGCCGAGCCTGAGCATGCGTTTCGGGGACCGGCTCTCCGCCAGCACATAGCCGGCGAAAGTAAAAAGAGGGATCGCGATCAGGGCGGGCAGGCTGGCCAGGCGGAGCATCTCCACTATGACGGCCGAGGAATCAATACCGGCCGAGCCGAAAAGATAAAGCGCTCCCGCGCCCATAAGCGAGAAAACGGGGGCGCCCAGGAAGGCCAGGGCGAGAATTATGACCGCGACCAGTAAGCCCATAAGTGATCAGTTGCGAACCGCTTCCGCCCCGCGCGTTTCCGGCGGGCGGAAAATATTGAGCGCCGTGTGAAAGGCTATCAGCAGAAAAACCAGCGGCAGGATCATGCCCGCCCAGCCTCCCGGTACCCCCAGGTCGCCGATGTAAAACGCTATCGAGCCCGATGCGAATTCGTCGCGGATGAATTTCCCGGCCGCTCCGAAGAGCAGCACGGATATGGCGATAACGATGAGATCTGAAGCTATGCCGAGCGGCCCGCGGGAACGTTCCGGCAGGAATTTAACCATGGCGTCCATGGCGAAGTGCCTGGAGTATCTTGAGGCCAGGACCGCGCCGGTCAAACCCGTCCAGAGCACCATGTGCCGCAGCGCGGGGTCCAGCCAGACGATGCCGGAATTGAACAAGAGGCGCAGGGTCAGCTGCAGGAAGGAAAGTATTATCATCAGGGCGATGAACGAGACCACCAGGGCTTTTTCGCCCTTTACGAGATGATCCTCGATCTGAAAAATAAATCTCATTAAAATCCCCCGCGATAAAACGCCGTTTTACGGCGTTTTATTTTTTCTTTGCGCGGAACTGTTTCAGGGCGTTCTCTATCTTTTCGAGGAGCTCCCTGGTGTAAAGTTTTCCCACCAGGGCGCCCCGGGCCTCTTCGCCCATCCGCTCGAAGGCCGCCAGCGTTTCAGGGCCGGACGGTTCGCTGAAAACCACATGCTCTTTCTTAAGGGTGAGGATGGACCTTTCGTTGTCCCTGCGGCTGGCCGCCGTCAGGGCCTTGAAATATTTGTCGCCCGCTTCCAGCACGGCCTTGCGGTCGTCCTTGCTCATGAGCTCGAAAACTTTTTTGGAGATGACCACGGCGCCCGAAGCGGTGGCGATGGGCGCGGCCAGGGCGTATTTCATCTTTGTGTACCATTGGAGGGGGATCAAGGTGGCGGGTGCGCTGTAGACGGCGTTTATCATGCCTGTCTGGAGCGAGGTCATGACATCGGTGATGGAAAGCGGTATGGGCTTTATCTTCATGGCCGAAAAAGTCGCTTCGGCTATGGGGTCCCCTTCCCAGATCCACATTTTAACTTTCTGCAGGTCCGCCGGATTCGTGACCGGCGTGTTGGAGAAGATGTAGACATTGCCGACCTCGGTCCAGCCGAGCAGGATGTAGCCCTTCGATTCGAAGATCCTGCGGAAGTCCGCGTCCAGCATTTTATAGGTGTTGTCTATTTCCGCCGCGGTCTTGAAGAGGAACGGCGTGTCCAGGACGCGGGTTTCCGGCGCGATCTCGCCCAGGCCCACCCCGGTAAATCCCGCCGCCTGCAGCTGGCCCAGGCGGATCTTTCTGGCCACATCCTTTTCGTCGCCGGAAACGCCGCCGGCGTAGAGCTTGAACTTCACCCGGCCCGCGGTCTTCGCGGAGACCTCGTCGTTGAACTGATGCATCACCTTCATCCAGGCCGTACCTTCCGGCGCCAGCGTGGCGAATTTGACCACGGTCTGGGCCCCGGCCCCGGCCGCGAGACAGACGCTCAGGAGCAGGGCGTAAAGCAGGGGGCCGGTAGACGGGCGGGCTGAGGGCGGGAAGTCAAAATAGTTCATCTTTTTTCTCCAGTAGTTTTTTGGCTTTGAGCTTGGCTACCTCGTTGGCAAGCCGCGAGGCATCGTCTTTCAGTTCGGCGGCGAGCACCGCATTCAGGGTTTTTACGAAGTATTCCTCGTCCTGCGCGGCCACGGCGTACATCCTGGCGGCCATGTAGGCGTTCAGCAGAAAACCGGCCCCGCCGCCCCGCAGGGCCGCGTCGAAATTGAGCTTCGCTTTCTCAGGATCTCCGCCCAGGATCTTAGGCCGCAGCGCGTAGTAGGTCCCGAGCATGGCGTAGGCGCCGTTATAATAATAGTCCGGGGCGAGTTCCGCCACCCTTTCCGCCACCGGCATTATTTTCGGCAGCTCCGCGACGGCGTCCGGATCGTCGCGGTTAAGGTTCACATAAGCGGCGCGGCAGAAGGTGTGCCAGAAAGCGACCGGCGCCGTATCCGCGTCCAGGGCCCGGGGCTCCACCGCGCCGTCCTTCACGGCGCCTTTGAGCTCCAGCGCCCTGAGGGCGTAGCCGCCGCCTTTCAGGTAAAGCCCGGAGGCCCTGGCCTCGTTCTCGTCCTCGATGAACATAAAGCCGTAGCCGCAGAATCCCATGGCCGCGTCCAAAAGCAGGGCTTGGTTGCCGGGATCGCTTTCCAGGAGAACTTCCATAAGCTTGAGGTTGGCCGGCAGGGCTTCCCTGGCGAACTGCGGGTCGCGCTCCCTGTAAATCGCGGGAAGGCCCTTGTCTATTACCGAGGCGGTGGACCTTACCGCCAGCCGGTTAAGGGAACAGCCCGCCAGGGAAAGGCTTAAAAGCAATAGAGCGGCGGGGCGCCCTCGGCGCGCGGACTGAGGCGGGGACTGTTTGTTCATTTTCTTTCTTCCTTGACCATGGCGGCGAAGCTGTTAAGGAGCTCCCCGTGATCTTTTAATAGGTCCTCCACCGGCGTGGGGAACTTGTAGGTCCAGTTATGCACGCCCATGGTGCCGGGAGTGTTGATGCGGTCCTTTGAGCCGAAGATATCCTGTATGGGCAGGATTACGAGGCTTGAGGCAGCTTTCAGCAGTTTCCGGAGAATCGGTTCCCTCGCCTTCGAAAAAACCGGAGGTTTTTCTTTTTTGCCGGAAACCATCGTCCAGAAAAGTTTTTTTTCAGCGGGTTCGGCCGTGTCCCACCAGTCGGCTACGGGCTCATTGTCGTGGGTGGAGGAGGTCGCAAAGCCCGCGCGCGGGTAGTTTTCCGGTTCCGTGTAGGCGCCGGCTTTGGTTTTTTCCCAGCGCATGACCTTGTAACCGGGGATGTTCATTTCCGCAAGGACTTCGTAAACGAAGGGCGGGATGAGGCCCAGGTCTTCGGCCACGGGCAGCATGCGGCTGGCCCCGGCCACGGCCTGGAGGAAGCGTTTGCCGCGCGCGCGCTGGGCGGCGGGGTCGGTTATGTCGAAATCCGCTTTCAGGTTCGCGTCGTGCGGTATTACCCAGGTGCGGAAAAATCCCACCATGTGGTCTATGCGGAACATGTCGTAGAACTCGGCGGATTTTTTAACTTTCAGGCGCCACCACTCAAACTCGTTCTTTTCTATTTCATCCCAGCGGTAGGCGGGCAGCCCCCATTTCTGGCCGGTTTCGCTGAAGGCGTCGGGCGGGGCGCCCACTTCCTTGGTGATGTCGAATTCGTTCTGGCGCGCCCAGACATCGGCGCTTTCCTGGTTGACCATGAACGGCAGGTCCCCTATCAGGAGGATGCCCCGGGCGGCGGAGGCCTCCCGCGCCGCGCGCCATTGGCGGTCTATCACCCATTGCAGATATTTGAAGAACCGGACCTGGTTCTCGTTGGCGGCCTCGAACTCTTTTAAAGCCGCGCTCTCATGGCGTCTGAGGGGCTCCTCCCAGTGCGTCCAGGAGGCCCAGCAGTGGACATCTTTCAAATGCCGGAAAAGCGCGTAGTCGTCCAGCCAGAAGGCGTTCCGCTCCGCGAACGAGAAGAAGTCCTTCGCGGCGGGAGTGTTTTTAAGGATCTGCTTCTCATGGAAAGAGCAATAGAGCTTCCAGAGGACCCTGAATTTCAGTTCCTTAATGTCGTTGTAATGCACGATGGTGGAGCCCCGCAGATGGCGCAGCTCCGTCTGGAACCGTTTTGAGGACAGCTCTTCTTGAAGTTCCGGGCAATCGGCGAGTTCCGGGATGTCGTCCACGGCGATGTAAATGGGGTCTATGGCGAAGGCGCTGAGGGCGGTGTACGGGCATTCCACGCCGGGCGGCATTTCATTTATAGGCAGAAGCTGCACAAGGTCCAGGTTCAATCCAGCCGCGGCGTCCAGCCACTTGGCCATGCCGGAGAGATCTCCTATGCCCCAGTCGTGTTTTGAGCGCATGGAAAAAAGCGGGAGCAGGACTCCGGTATGTTTTTTTTCAAGTAAATGATGCATAAAACGCGGGTGATCCCTTCACAACCCCTATTCCCGCCTCGCCACCGCCTCTATCTCCACCAGCGCCGCTTTGGGCAGGGCTTTGACCTCTATCGTCGCCCTCGCCGGCGGGTTTTTTGTGAAAAAACGGGCGTAAACCTCGTTCATTTTTTGAAATTCCCCTAGATCCGTCATGAATACGGTGGTTTTTATCACATTATCGAGCGCAAGCCCGCGCGATTTAAGTATCGCTTCGATGTTCCTTATAACCGCGCTGGTTTGCAGCGCCGTGTCGGGCGCTTCCAGCTTCCCGGTAACGGGATCGACAGGCAGCTGGCCGGAGATAAAGATGAACCCGCCCGCTTCCACGGCCTGGGAATAGGGCCCTATGGCGGCCGGCGCTTCAGTGGTGGAAATTATTGTTTTCATTTTTTTACCCCGTTCTAATCGTATACCATATGGTATAAAATTTGTCATAGATCGGCCAAGTATTCGCTTTATGCGGGTCTTATTGAGCAACCGCAACTGCGTGATTTCTTCAGGATTTACCGGATCCGTATTGATATACTTTAAATTATACAGGCCGGCCGTGATATTTACCGCCGCCCAATGGGTTTGCTAGAATAACACGATTTGTGCGTGGTGATGATTATGCGTTTTAAAGACAAGAACATCCTCTTCAGCGGTGGAGGCACGGCCCTCGGCAGGGTCTCCCGTCTCGCTTTTAGTCTGTGTTTTCTGGCGTGCGGCATCGGGCCTTTGGCATCCGGTTTGTATTCCCAGACCGAACTGGGTTCCGAAGACGATCTTACCGTGAAAGGCGTGGATGGAACTATGATGGACCCTGATGTGGAAATAAAGGGTTTTTCATTGTTCGGTTCCACAGGGGCCGCGCAGACGGTAAATATCCCGCAAACCCCTGGTAATATATATGTCAGCGGATTTGTTCAGGTTTCCAGCGGCGCGTACTTTATCGGCGGCTCGACCTTCACGACCGGCGGGGCTTACTTCCAGGGTATAAGCAGTTTCAGCACCGTGGGCAAGATCTATATCCCCGGCGCCAACGATGCCACCAAGGTGCTGAAGAGCAATCTGGACGGTTCGCTGGTGTGGGCTGCGGACAGTAACGACGGCGGCGCGTCGCTGAACGGTACGGCCAACAGGCTGATCAAGTACCAGAGCGACGGCAGCGGCGTGGACGCGTCGGTGATCCAGCAAAACCCGACGAATGTCGGCGTCACGCTTATGGGCTCTTCTATGACGGTGC
>JBAYJD010000034.1:0-35086 GCA_041665305.1 Elusimicrobiales bacterium | reverse complement strand
GGATATGCGAGGTTTATCGCAGAAAATCTGCGAAGCGACCACAATCGGAGTTAAGAAGCGAAAAGCAGGGCCTATTCCAGATTAACACCTTAAGTTAGTGCCATTCTATTGTGTCACCGGATTAATTACTCTTTTTCGAATACCAGCAGGGTCTCAACATGGGGGGTGTTGGGGTAAAAATCGAAGGCGGCGGAACGGACCAGTTTGTACTTCTCAAGGAAGAAGGCGGCGTCCCGGCCCTGGGTTATCGGATTGCAGGACAAATAAATTATTTTTTTCGGCAGCAACTCCATTATATTCTTCACCACTTTCTGGTGCAATCCGGCCCTCGGCGGGTCCAGCACCAGGATCTCCGCGCCGGCCAGAAGGGCGGCGTCGGCTTTCTCCATCATGGAGCAGAGTATTTCAAAGTTATCCGCATTATTGCGCGCCGCGTTAAGCGCGGCGTATTTGACGGAACTGGGCACGCATTCCACGGCGTATACCTTGTCCGCCAGGTCCCTGAGGGCCAGGCCTATGGCGCCCACGCCGGAATATAGATCGATGAGCTTTCCGCATTTGAACGCCGCGCCGCGGATCTCCTGAAGGGCTTTCTCAAAAAGCTCCATATTGTTCTGGAAAAAACAGTCGAAGCCGTAGGACAGGACGGTGCCGCAGACCTTTTCGGTGACGAAATCGTTCCCCCAGGAACTGAGGATCTCGTCGGCCGAGCTCATGGGGCTTAAAGGATTTGAATACGCGGCGATAAAGCCGTTCAGGCCTTCCAGCCTGAATTCCGGCAGGACGACATCCTTTCTTTTAAGGAACAGCACCGCCAGGCGCTCCCCGGTGTTCTTGGCTTCGCGGAAGATGAGGGTTTTCAGGTCCGCCGGGGCCAGGCCGGCCTCGTTAAGTTTGCCCAGTATTTCAAGGGCCAGGGCGTTGGTCTTGTCGCTCATGAGCGCGCAGCCTTTCGGCATGACATACATGTCGCGGTAGTTCCCGCGCTTGTGAAAAGCGAAGGCCAGCTTCCCGTTGTCGGAGGTGAAACTGTATTCTATCTTGGTGCGGTAGCCGAACAAGCGTTCGGCCTCGTAAAATTTGTCCAGCCGTATGGTTTCCTTGGTGGTCTGGTACAGAAGGTCTTCCACTAGGCCCTTCTTGGTCTCGGCCTGCAGCGGATAGTCCATGATCTGCCAGGGGGAACAGCTGAGATAATGGTCTTCTTTCGGTTCTATTCTTCTCGCCGATGGTGTAAGCACTTCCAGCAGTTCGGCCTCCATGAAATTGCGTTTTTCCATGGTTACCCTGACGCGGGCCGTTTCTCCGGGCAGGATGCCGTAGGCAAAGACCACTTTGCCTTCGTGGCGGCCCAGGGCTTTTCCTTCGCCGACTATCTTTTTAAACTCAAGCGTTATTTCTTTGTTCATAAGGTATCTCCATATTATATAATACAAGCGGAGCGGGATGCCGCTTGCGCCTTGAACGGGCGGCGGAAAATAGTTTATGCTATATGCCTGCGGACATATCGGATAAGAGCGACATGTGATGGGACATCGTTTCACAGCGGTTGCCTTGCTGCTGCTTTCGCTGACGGGGCCCTCCTGGGGCGACGGCGGTGACGGTTCTTTGCGCGCGATGAAAGCGTGGAAGGCCATGCAGGCGCGTGTCCAGAGCGATATTTACAGCGAAGCCAACATCAAGATGCTGGAAGGGTTCGTCCGTTCTTTTCCCACGAGCGATTACGCCGCGGACGCGCGTTTCGCCATCGCGGAAATATATTTCAGGAGCGGCAAATACGCGAACGCCTGGCCGCAGTATAAGTTCCTGCTGGAACGGAAAAACGGCGTTTACGAGGACGACATCCTGCTCCGCATGGGGGAGATCCAGTACAACACCGGCAACATTAAGAACGCCAGGGAGTATTGGAATAAAATAATCGGCAAAGTCATCAAGCGAAGCGTGCTGTCGGCCGAAGCGCGGTATTACATTATCCTGTGCGATTTGCGCGAAAAAAATTATATGAGCGCGAATAAAAATCTCCAGCTCCTGCTGGAGAAAGCCCCGACCTACAGGGACCTTCCCAGGATCCGGGAGTTGACGGGGATAATCCGTTTTCAGGAGAAAAATTTCAACAAGGTGCTGGAAATTTTTGAGGATGTGGCCACGCCTTCCGGGGAATTTTACCGCGGCCTGAGCTGCTTCGAGCTGAAGCAGTACCTGGAAGCGGCGGAGTGTTTTAAAAAATTATCCGCCGGCGCCAGGGACGGTTATTCCGAGATGGGGGCGTATTTAAAAGCCGAAAGTTTCCGCCTGGGAAAAAACAACAACCTGGCGACCCAGGCTTACGGCCAGTTCGTGAACGAGTATCCCAAAAGCCGGCTGCGGCCCTATGCTTTGGTGCATCTTGCCAGGGCGCTGATAAATTCCAAAAAATACGACAAGGCGCTGGAGGTCCTGGGCGTGGTAGACAGGACCCCGGGAGCTTCAAAAAGCGTCGCTATTTACGCCATGTATCTGCAGGCCGCGATCTTCGGCAAGACCGGCGATCCGGGCAGGGCGGTGGATCTTTTAAATTCAGCCCTGACGCTCGTGATCAGGCGCGATTCCCCCGAACTGTACGGCAGCATTCTCGCGGCTAAAGGGTATTATCTGTTGAAACAGGGGGATTTCCCCCAGGCCGCGCTGATCATGAAGAAGCTGGTGGACGAAATGCCTTACCACCCTCTCGGCATGGCCGCTTACATGATCATGGGCAACGCCAAATACATGGACAAGGACTGGAACGCGGCCATCACCGCTTATGAGACCGCCCTTTTGAATTATAAGTATTCCGAGCTTTCCGATGTCGCGATGGCGATGCTGCTGCGCACCTACTACGCGGCGGGGAGATATCCGGAGCTTGTGACCAACGCCAATCGCGTCATGAAAGTGGTCATTTCGGAGTTCGCCACCCAGAACGACCTCTGGAGAAGTTATTCTTATTTCCTGCTCGCGGAGGCCTACTACAAGCTGGGGCAGTACGCCAAGTCGTCCGAATATTACCAGAAAGCGGGGCGCAACCAGGCGTGGGAGCCGCTCGCCAGGCTGTATCTGGCGTGGTCGCTTTATCACGAAGGCAAATATTCCGAATCCGTAACCCTGGCGCAGCAGGTGCTGGCCACTTCCGAAAACACTTATACGGGGAAAGCGAGCGCCGGGTTTTTAGTGGCCGCAAGCCTGTTCAACCAGAAACAGTATGAACAGGCGATAACCGCCTTCCGCAGTTTCCGCAGGGACTTCCCCCGGGACAGCCATGTGCCTGAAAGTTATCTCCAGGAAGGCATGGCCTGCAAGATGGCCCGCTATTACAAGGACGCCAGGCTAGTCTGGGATAAACTGGTGGAGTTGTTCCCGGCGGACCCTTCGGCCCCGGAAGCGCAGCTCAATATAGGCAGGCTTTATTTCCAGGGCCGTAAATACGACCTTGCCGTAAAGGCGTTCGAGGTCCTGCTGAAAAAATGGCCCGGAACGGCTTTAGCCTCCGAAGCGCAGTGGATGACGGCGCAATCCTACTATAATTCCAAAGAGTACGACGAGGCCATCCCCGCGTACGAGGTGTTCATCAACGGCCACCCGAAAGATCCCAGGCTGGAGAGCTGCAGGGAGCAGCTTATGCTGGCCTACTATAACAGGGCGATAAACACGAAGGACCCGGGCTTCCTCGCCCATTTCGTACATACATATCCGAAATCGTCCCTGGCGGCGGAGGCGCAGTATATGCTGGGGTTCGTCGCCTACTCAAAGCAGGACTGGGCCGGCGCCGTGAAGCATATGCGCGATCTTCTGCTCAATTACCCGGGCGATCCGCAGGCCGCCACGGCTCTGCTGGCGGTCGCGCGGGCACTGGAGCATCTGAATAATACGGAATCGGCGGTGGAGGAGTATGAAAGCGTGATGACAATGTTCCCCAGCACCACTTACGCGCAGGATGCGGCTATGCGGCTGGGGGCCATTTATTTCAGCGGCGGGAAGTTCAGGGACGCGGCCAAGAAGTTCGTTTTTCTTTCGGAACATTCGCCCGAGGGGCCGGTAAAAATGGACGCCGTTTATAACACGGCGGTATCCTATAAACGCGGCCATGATTATGTCGACGCGCTGAAAGCGTACGAGTCTTTCGCCGACAAGTATGAGGACGATCCGCGGCAGATAGACGCGCTGCTTGAGATCGCCGGAATAAACAGGAATAACGACGAATATCAGAAGATACTTAACGCGTACCAGCGGATCCTGGAAAGCAAGAACCCGGCGGCGACTCCCGCGCTGCGTATGCAGATCTACGGACAGATCGGGGAAATTTACCTTAAAACGGCCGAAGACCGGAAGAAGGCCATCGTCGCGTACAGGCAGCTTATCCCCATGAAGCCGTACGGCGATGACGCCCGCCTGCTCGGCCTGGCGCAGCTGGCGGCGATCTATGAGACGGACGAGGACTGGGTGAACGCCAAGGATGTATACAATCAGATCACCGCGAGCGGCGGGCGCGCCGACTGGGTCCAGACCGCCGCCGGGCGCCTCAAGGAGATAAACAAATATCTGGAGGCGAAGAGCCGGCTTCCCGCCGGCGTTCCCGCGGGGAAGGCGGATGGCGGGCAGCCCCCTGAAGCGGGGCCGGCTCCGGCGGACCCCGGCAAGTGAACGGCCGCCAGGCGGCGTAAAACGGTTGTTTAAAGAAACGAATATCAAGGAGAACTCACCATGGAAATAGGATTTACCAGTTCGGCGTTGGGGAATCTGCATTCGGCCCTTATCCTGGGAGTGTTGCTGCTTTGTTCGCTGGTCTGCCTGGCGCTTATCGTGGAAAGGTGGTTCTATTTCCGGTCGATCCAGCTCAAAAGCCCGGAAAAGGTCATAGCCAAGATCCGCAGTTCCGTTCTGTCCGGTAAAACGGACGACGCTTTGACCATACTCGGCGAAACGGACGGCAGCCCCATCCTTTCGCTGATCCACCTGGCGATAAGGAATTCGCATCTTCCAAAAGAGCAATTGTCGGAAACGCTGCGCGCTTTTCAGCTGCGCCAGAGAATGGTGTTCGAGCGGTCGCTGGGCGTGCTGGGGACGCTCGGCAATACGGCGCCCTTTATCGGACTGTTGGGCACCGTTATGGGCATCATCCAGGCGTTCCGCGACCTCGCGGGTCCGCAGGCCCAGGCCAACGGCGCCAGCGTAGTCGCGACGGGCATCGCGGAGGCCCTGATCGCCACGGCCGCGGGGCTTTGCGTCGCTATTCCGGCCGTGGTCTTTTATAATTTTTATCTTAAAAAAGCGAAACATTTCGCGACGGAAATGGAAGCGGTTTCGGTGGATATGCTTGTCCTTCTGTCGCTGAAAAAGGCCGCCTGATGCAGACAGACCAGGGATCGGAAGACCCTATAACCGGGATCAACGTCACTCCGCTCGTGGATGTGTCGCTGGTGCTGGTCATAGTTTTTATGATCACCATGCCGTTCCTGGTGGAAAAAGGCCTGAATATAAAGTCTTCCGAGCAGAAAATAGTGCCGACAAGTTCGATCAACGAGCCTATCCTGGTCGAGATCTCAGGCAAGGCCGTGACCATAGAAGGCAGGGAAGCCGCGCCGGAGGCTTTTGTGGCGGTCCTGAAAAAGACCATGGCGGACAGAGGCGTTTACGCCGTCTCGGTCTCCCCCAGCCTTAAGACCCTCCATGGGGAAGTTATCGCGGTTATCGACGGGGTGATGACGGCCGGAGCGCAGAATTTGAACCTGATAGAACCCGAAGAGGCTGGAAATGTCGATAAATGACGGTCCTGAAGACGGCATTATTTCCGGGATAAATATGACCCCGCTTGTGGATATTTCCCTGGTGCTGGTGATCATTTTCATGCTTATAGCGCCGTTCCTTTCCCGCCTGCTCAAGCCGATGACGCTGCCGCCGGCCAGGCAGGCTTCGCTTAACGACCAGAATACGGTCAAGATCTCCATCTTCAAGGACGGGACGCTAGCGGTCAACGCGAATGTCGTGAACGAAGCCGAGATGGGCGGCAGGATCCTGAGCGAGATAACCAGCGGTAAATCGCCGTGGGCACTGGTCAGGGCCGATGTCGAGGTCCCCTACGAAAAGGTCATGGTCATCCTGCGGCTGGTAAAAAAATCCGGCATCGAACGGATAGCTTTCGCCACCAGACCGGCGGAAGCCGGGGTAAAACAGTGAACGAGCCCTGCGAGATCTACACTTTGCCGGTTTCAAGCCCCGAGATGCGCCTGGGCGGGCCGGCCGCCATTTCGGTTTCCGTGCACGCCGCGCTTTTATTCCTGCTCGGTCTTCTGGCCCGGCAGCTGGCGCTTAAGCCGGTGGAACCCGTAAAAGTGCTGGAAATAAATGTTATGGGCAAGGAAGATCTGGCCCTCAAAGGGACCGGCGCCGATTATTCCGTCGGCCCGATGCCGGACAAAACGCTCTTTGCCCGGCCGGTCAAAGGCGCGGGAAAGGTCGTGCACGGCAACACTCCCCGGGTTTCCCGCGCGCTCGTTCCTTCGGAACCCGCGGCGCCCATCCCCGCCCTTACGGCCAAAGGGCCGTTGTTCAGTTCTGAAAAAAATCGCGTGGAGGCAGGCGTGGGGAGGGAAAAAATCTTCGTCTCCGCCCCGGTCCACCCGCGCTCCGATGCCGCTTTGGGCGGCAGGGGCGGCGGAGGGGACGGCCTGGTGGGCGTCACAGGCGCCCCGATCGACCTGAACGCGCAGCGGGGAACGGGCGGCGGCGGCCGCGGGACCTCGGGTTTTTTGAGCGGAGGGGAAGGGTCGGTCAACGGCGGCGCCGTTCTTTCAAGGCGGGGAAATCCCGTGCTGGTGCATTCTTCCGGCGTGAGCGACGACCCCGTTCTGCGGCCGGTGAAACATACCGTCAGCCTGGAAGCTCCTTCAGACGATTTCTTTTCCATCAGCGGCCCGTTGAGCGGAAGAAAGATCCTGAAAATGCAGCTGCCGAAATATCCCCGCTGGGCGGAAGAACAGGGGCTGGAGGCCCGGATAGCGCTGCGAATAACGGTTACGGCGCGCGGCAGGGTCAAGCCGGACATCATAGTGGAGCAGACTTCGGGGTTCCCCGAATTCGACGACCTGGTGCTGGATGTGGTGCGGAAAATGATTTATGCTCCGCTGCCCTACGGAGCGGGTAACGCGGACCAGTGGGGGATCGCCACATTTAATTTTAATCTGAAAAAAGGACGGCCGAATTGATTATGCGCGATGATCATGGAAAGACCCGCTCCTCGGCCCGGTTCGGGGCCCTGGCGGCGGCCTGCATGTTTTTGACCGCCGCTCCGTGCGCGGCGCAGTCCGCGCCGGGCGCCGAACGGCCGGGCCAGCTGGGCAACCTGGTCATAGAGGGGGAAACCAGGATGCAGGTGAAGGGGGATAAGCCCGCCGAAGTTTCGGACCTCGACCCGAAGGCCTATGTCGAGAACTTTATCGTCTCGTACATCCGCGAGAACAACCCCACCGAGAAGCTTGACATTTCCTATCCGCTGTACCTGCCGTCGCGGCTGGAATCCGACTCGGTTTTGTCGCCCTGGAGGGGCAGGCTGATAGAGGCTCCGGTCCTGTCGCTGCTGGTCAAAACGCCCCGCGGCGTAAAAGTCGCGAACTGGCGGCTTGTGATCGCCAGCGACCAGGGAAAAGTGTTCCGCACCATAAAGGGCAAGGGCGTTCCGCCTCCGAATATCACCTGGGACGGGCTGTCCGACTCCGGCGAACCTCTGCGGGTGGGGCATCCTTACGCGTATTCCCTGGCGGTGCTGGACGAGTATGAAGTCCCCACTTATCTTTTCGGTAAGAGCGTTACGGTCAGGGGGTTTGTGTATAAGACCGCCGGGCAGCTTAACATCGCCGTCGATACCGGGATGCTGTTCGCCAAAGGCCTGAGCTTTTCGCCCAACGGGTATATCTATGCGAGGGAAATGCAGGACAGGCTGCGGAAGTTCCTCGACCGGAAAATTTCCGTCCGGGTTTACGGCGACGATCCCGACCTGGCGCAAAAAGAAGCGGAACTGCTGCGCGACTACCTGGAGGACGAACTGCGCCTGGAAAAAGGCGCCGTCGCTGCGAAAGGCTATCCGGCGGACAAGAACCGGTACAACAGGACCGAAGTGACCGCGGTAAAATCGTGAGAGGCCCGGAGCGCCGGCAAATAGCGGCACGGGACCGCGCGAAATATATAAGGAGCTGAACTTATGACCAGAAGAACGGCGCCGCGCAAGCGGCCGGAATTCGGAAAACGGATGACCCTGCTCTGCGTGGGGCAGGCCTTTGTGGTGGCCTCGCTGACCTATGCGATCACGATCGGCTGGACGGTTTACAGCACCAATCCCACGCTGGCCGGCTATATAAGGGTTTTCGTGAGGCCCGCGCTGCTGGTCTCTGCCGCGGTGGGTTTCCTTATTTCCTGCCTGGCGGGTCTTGTCTTCTACCGCCGGATAGCGGGGCCCGTCTACAGCTTTAAAAATGTCGTCGACGCCGTTACCGAGGAAAAAGAGCGGGAGATCGCGGGGGTTTCCTGACCGTCCCGGAGCAAAGCCGCGCTCCGGTCCGCCCGCTTCCGCGCGGGCCGGAGAAACAAAAAGGAGCCGAAATTATGATCAAAAGAACGATATTGTGGGTCCAGCCGGGATTTCAGAAACGAATGATCCTGTTCTGGACGCTCCAGGCCCTGGTCGTGACTTTTCTGACTTACGCGATCACGATCGGCTGGACGGTTTACAGCACCAATCCCACGCTGGCCGGCTATATAAGGGTTTTCGTGAGGCCCGCGCTGCTGGTCTCCGCCGCGGTGGGTTTCCTTATTTCCTGCCTGGCGGGTTTGATCTACTCCCACCGGATAGCCGGACCGGTTTACCGCTTTAAAAACGTTATCGACTCCGTTCTCGCGGGGAACGCCCCGGAGATCATAGTCCTGCGCCGGTATGACGAACTGAAGGACCTCGGCGAATCCCTGAACAAGCTTCTTCAGCATTTTGCGCCGGCCCGAAAAAACAACCCCTGACCGGGAACCGGCGGTTTCGGCGGCTTGAAGGATCCGTATGACTGAAAATAACCGGCGGGAACGGCATTTTGGAAAAAAGGCGTTTTTTCGCGGTGCGCCGGCGGCCGCGGCCTGGCTTGTTTTTTGCCAGGCCTTCGCGTATTGCGCGGTCAAGCCCAATGTTATGATCCTGCTCGATTCTTCCGACAGCATGGGAAGCCAGACCAGGGGCCATGTCCAGGCTTTGCCCGATTATCGCCGTACGACCACTTACGGAACCTGCCCCGAGGCCAGTTACTCCACGGACATGGTCTATCAATACGAAGCCGGCAGTTATGTGGAATATGCGGCGGACATCCCGTCCGTTTCTTCGGCCCCGGCCCGGACCGCGCTTTCGGCGCGCGGTTTCTGGTTCGGCAATATCGGTTCTTTTTCCGTGCAGTTGTTCCACGGCAACTATCTGAACTATGAGTTCTGCACGGGCCTTGTGGACCGCACCAAGATCTCCATAGCGAAGAGCGTTATCGCCAATGTCGTGTCGGATATCTCGGAAAAATCCTTCGGCGTCATGAAATTCAATTCAAGTAACGACGGCGCGGACATGGTCGCGGAGATAGGAACCTCCACCACCGCCATCGTGACGGCGGTGAACGCGGTGAACACCGGAGGCTACACTCCTTTGGGTCCGCAGCTCCGCGACGCGGGATATTACTTCGACGGCTCTTTCCAGGGGTATCCAAGTCCCATACAGGACGCATGCCAGCAGAACTCGGTCTTTATAATCTCGGACGGGGCCGAGAACCGGTGGGGCAGCCCCCATACCGAGATCATCCCGCAGGCGGCGCTCGAATATACCAGGGATCATTCCACGGTCTACGACGGGACGCAGAACCTTATCGTGAACACCATCAGCTTTTACCTGAACTCGGCGGTGGACACTCCCGCCATCAGTTCCCTGACGGCGGCGGCTTACTACGGCGGCGGCTCCTATATCGCCGCCAACAATCCGGCCCAGCTTATGCAGGCTTTTTTCCAGATCCCGCCCGGGATCGCTTTGACCGCCCCGCTTCCCAACTCCATAGTTTCCGGCAATGTCCTGCTGTCGGTGGGGGTCGGCAATGCGGGATGCCTGCAATCCGTGCAGTTCAAGGTGGACGGCAACAACAGGGGCGCCCCCAAAACCTCGCCCCCGTACAATTACATCTGGAACTCCAACGACGTCCTGAACGGAACGCATACCGTAACGGCGGTGATGCTGGACAAGTCCGGCAATTCCAGCATCTCTTTCCCCGCGCTCGTGACCACCAGCAACGACCAGACCCCGCCGGTCATCAGCAATGTGAACTGGACGACCTGGTATACCTCGGCCACGGTGACCTGGCAGACGAACGAGCCCGCCGACACCCAGGTGGAATACGGCACTTCCACGGCTTATGATATGCAGACCCCTTACGGCGCCGCCCTGGTCGCCGTCCACGGCGAGACCATAACCGGACTGACCCCGGGCATACGGTACCATTCCAAGGTCAAGTCCATGGACGCCTCCGGGAATCTTACCGTGCAGGGGGACTATCAGTTCGACACCACGGGCATGTCTTCTCCGGGCGAGTTGGACCACCTGAAACTCACCTTCGGCAACGCCGGGCTGCCGGGGCCGGGCGTTAAGACCGGCAACTATCCGTACGCGCTGACGGCGGGGGATTGTTACGGACTTACCATTGAGGCCGTGGATAACCAGAACCGCCACTTCAACCTGACGGAGGATGTGGCCGTGCGCCAGTTCGGACTGGACGGTTCCGGACTTGAGACGGAGCTGATCCCCGGCATCGCGCTGAGGGACAATTACCGGCTGGGCATTTCCACCATGGTTTTCCCGATGATCAACGGGTTCGTGTTCCTGGGTTCCGAAACCGACATCAACAAACAGATCTGTTTTTACAACGCCACCCAGGCGCCGGGAAATTACAAGCGGCCGGGCGACCCGGGAGACATCCATCTGCGGGCCGTCCAGGTTTCGTCCCCGGGCATTACCGGATTTTCCTCAAGTTTTATCGTGTGGCCCGGTTACGCAAACGGCCTGGCGCTGCTCGCGCCCGATGTGACGCTCGCGCCGGCCACCCCTGCGGGCGTGACCGGCTCCCTGACCGGCCAGCAGCAGGGAACGCCGTTCCTCGTCCACGCCTACCTGGTGGACAGATATTTCAACAGCACCCGCACCAATACTGATACGCTCCGTTTCGCCGCCTCGCCGGCGGATAAAACGGGTTTTTTACCGTTCGAAGGCCCCGTGGTAGACGGCCTGCTTGTTTCAAGCGTGACGGTGGACGCATGCGGCGTGTCGGCCTCCTTATCCGTGCAGGACCTCACCTCGCCCTCTATCGGCAACGGCGCCGTGACGGTTTCCATGGCCGCGTGCGGCGCCGGACCGGCGGGAGCGGGTTTCTACCAGGTGGCCGTCCCGGGCCTGGTGCGGGCCGGCGATCCGTTCCCGGTCGCGGTCACCGTAAAGAATGTCAGCGTTCCGGCCGGGTTCGGAAGCGTGAGATATGTCGGCAGGTTCATCCCCCTGGTCCCCCTGGATGTGGCCCACTTCACCTACGCTTCCGGCGTGTTCGGGCTGCCGGCTTTCGAGTTCAGCATTCCGGACGGTTACAGCGGAGATTATACTTACACGCTTAACAACCAGACCTATAACCGCAATGAAGTGGTATGGCTGCAGCTTGTCGGGGAGGCTCCGGCCGAATTAAAAGGGTCCACGGCTCTCGGCGGGCCTATGCAGGTCCTTCCCGGCTCCCCTGAAAGGCTTGCCGCTTCCGTTTCGCCGAACACCATAGGCCCTTTAAGTTCCGCCGTGATCACGGCAAAACTTACGGACCGCTACGGGAACGGCATCCCGAACCTCGCCGTCTCGGCGCAGGTAACGCAGGGGACAGGCGACTTCAATGTGGGAGGGGTGCCGGGCAAACTTACGACCGTGCAGACCGGCCTGAACGGGGAGGTTGCGATACCGTTCATCAGTCATCGGTTGTCCGAAACCGACAAGGTCCGGGTATGGGCGCCCGGCAATCCCGGTCTTCCCATGGTGGAACTGACGGTCTCGATCACCCTGATAGGAGACAAGACCGTGGCGGCCTATCCCAACCCGACAAAAATCACCGAGCGTCCCGTTACGATCGAATACCGGCTGGATTATGACAGCGAAGTGGAAATCACGATCTATACCTCTCTCGGCCGGAAGGTCTGGAGGAAGCAGATCGCGGCGGGCGCTCCCGGAGGGCTTGCCGGGTATAATACCGTGGAGTGGAACGGCCGCAACGGCGCCGGGGAGATGGCGGCGGTCGGCGTTTACGGGCTGCATCTGCGCATTTCCGCCAACGGCCACACCAGCGAGGCTAAAACGCGGTTAGGTCTGATAAAATGACAAAATTCCGGCTTGCCGTCTTAAGCGCCGTCCTCTCGCAGTCCGCGTGGGCCGCGGGTTTTGCCCGCGCGGCGATGGACGCGGGTTTGCCGGGGGAATATCTGAATTATACCGGCTACAGGGCGCTTGGAATGGGCCGCGCGTATACGGCCCTGTCGGAAGGACCTGAGGCCGTCAGCTGGAATCCGGCGGGCCTGGGTTATCTGCGTCCCAACACCATAAGCATGACGCATATGCGCACAATGGAAGCGTTCAACCTGGACAGTGTTTTTTACGCGCAGCCGGTGTTTAAAAAGGGCGCTTTCGGAGCCGGGTATATCAGGCAGGATTCGGGCAATCTGACCCTGACCGACGATCTGAACCGCGGCATGGGCCGTTACAGCGATCTGCAGCAAACAGTCATGCTGGGGTACGGCCTTCAGATCCTCAGCCGGAATCCGGCCAAAAAATTCCTTCATAGGCTGGCGGTGGGAAGTTCCGTGAAATATTCCGACCAGACGCTTTATAATACCAGCGCCGGCGGCTGGGGGCTGGACATCGGCGCCCTCGCCAGGTTCAAATACGGCCTTTCCGCGGGCCTGAGGGTCCAGAACCTGGTGGCTCCGGCGCTCAAATATGAAACGGCCGTGGATAAATTCACCCGCAGCGTGATCCTGGGACTCGCGGCCTCTCTCTGGAACGGGCAGCTCGTGTTGAGCGCGGATGCGGGGCAGGCTCTCGGAGCGGACCAGAATGTGAGGCTCAATCTGGGCGGGGAAGGGACTTTGTGGAAAGTTTTGAAATTACGCGCCGGCTATGACCTCAGGAACAGCGAAGCGATCTTCGGCTTCGGTTATCTCTTCGGCCGCAGCGAGGCGGCATATTCCTCCGATGTGACCGAGGCGGGAGTTTCGCAAAATATCGGATTTTCCTACGCGTTCGGCGGCTTTCCCGTGACCATTTCCGCCAATCCGGAAGTGTTCTCGCCCGTGGGGCTCAGGAAGTCCGCCACCTTCATAATCAAGACGGACGCGGCCGCCCGCATTTACGGGTGGACGCTCTACATTAAGGATCAGGACGGGGAGGTCGCGCGCTCTTTCAGAGGCAGCGGTCCGCCTCCGGGCGAACTGGTCTGGGACGGTTCGACGCAGACGGGGTCGATGGTGGCGGCGAGCAATTACCTCTATACCATGGAAGTTACGAACGCGGAGGGCAAGAAAGAGACCACCCCGCCGCAGGTGATCCGCGTCGTTTACGGAACGCCGATGGACAGGATGTACGAACCGACGGAGACTCCCTGATGGCGAACACTTATCAGCTGAAAATATCCGGCGTTTTTTTGCTTTGCCTTTCGGCGGCGGCTTTTGCCGTCCCCGGGGCGGAAGCGGCGGGCATGGCGGCAAAACTGGAGCGCTGCCGTAAAAGCGCTAAAACGGCCGCGCGGCCGGCGCTGGATTGTTTTTACGAGGTTAAAGCGAAAGGCGACAGGGAAGAAAGACAGATCGCGTCCTATTACATAAGATTGCTGTCCGGCGGCTCCGCCGTCAGGGTCCCGCCGCTTGCCGAGGCGGCGGCCAGGGTAAGGAAGAACGCCGCGTCCAAGGGCGCCGGGAGCGGCGTCCGGACGATTCCGGCGGCCGCTTCCGGGCGCGGAAAACCGCGTCCGTCCGGCGAGGACCAGCTTGCGGACCCCCGGCCGGCAAAACCTGGAAAAATGGCTCAGCGCGCGCCTCTCGGCGCGGCTTCTCTCCGCCGCCGCGCGGCCGCGGCGGGGAAGAATAAGTACGGGAAATTCCAGGTAGAAGAGGCGCCTGGAACCGTTCCAGCGCGCGCAAACAGCGGGAGAGCCGCGCGCGCGCCCGGGGCCGGCCTCAACCGTACCGGCGGCTCTTTCTCGGTCAGGGAGGCCGCCTCCGTCCTGAAAAAAACGGGGATGGAGCGGCCCGCCTCTACGGATGTCTCCAGCGTCACATTGCAGGAAATGGATCTGACCCCGGAGCTGGAGGTCGCGGGGTCCGAGGCGAAGGAGACCGGGGAAAATCATGCGCCGCTGGTGTCCGACACGATAATACGGCAGGAAACCTCCAAAGTGGCTTTGGCCAGATTGAATACCAACGCCGCCTTCACCATCGAGGACGATCTTCTCTCGGAGCCGGAATCCTCCGATGAGCAGACCGGAGAAGTCCGTTTCGCGGCGGGCGCGGCGGAGATAGGCGAGACCCAGCTGGCCGCGATAGGGCGCGCCGCCGGACTTATGCGGAGCGGCGCCGACAAGATAACGGTGCGCGGCCTCGCCTCCCCAGAGGAAAAGAATCCGGAGAGCCTTTCCAAGGCCCGCGCCAACGCCGTCGAACGCCTGTTAAAGCAGAAATTCCGCGTACCGGCGGGCAGCATCGCGGTGGAATGGGGCGTCGGCGTGGACCAGGAGGACCAGTGCGTCCTTATAATAGTCAAGGCCGGAAAAACTCCCGCGGGGCCGGAATAACTATGAATACCGACAACAGATACAAGTTTATGGCGGCGACGGCTTTTCTGTTCCTGCTGCCGTTCCTTATCCTGGCCCGGCATTTTCTCGGCGGCAATAAAGAGCTTGAGGAAAAAGACGCGCTCACCTACATGGAACTGAGGACCAGGATCGCGGCCAATATCTCCGCGGACCTGCTTGCGCTGAACTACGATATTTCCAGATTCTCCGCATCCGGGGATTTTATCTCCGCCTCAGGCGAAACCAGGAAAAAAAGGCTGGAAAGCAGGATAAACGAGAACCCCAGCATCTATTCGGAGTTCTCGATCCTGAATGCCGCCGGTAAAGAAACCCTCAAGGTCGGGCCGGGCGCGGCCGGGGACCTGAAAGACTATTCCAAAACCGATTTTTTCAAGCAAGCCGCTTCCGGCCGCGCGGCGTCGGGCGCGGTGGAATACGGGGAATATACCCCGCCGGCCCTTGTCCTGGTGGCGCCGCTTCTCAAAGGCCGCGAGGATAAAGTTACGGGCTTTCTGCTCGCCCGCATGAGCCTGGCTTACATCGGGGAGATAGCGCGGCTGATGGGGCGCAATTCGTCCGGCAACCTCGGTTTTATAGACGCCGGCGGCCAGTTGATAAGCGATTCGCTGGGCCGTTCGATAATCAGCCCCGGCATAAGGGCCCCGGCGGAAGTTCTGCACGCGGTGGAATCCGCCGGCGCGCGCGGCCTGGATGATTTTAAAGCCAAGGTCTTCTTCAAAGGCCGTTCGTACCTTGTCTCCGTCGCGAACATAAGCGGCACCCGCTGGTGGGTGTTCGAGGTCGTGGACGCCTCGAAAATGCCGGGCTACCCCGCCGCCTTCTGGGCTACCCGCGTGGTCCTCACCGGCGTGCTGCTTATCCTGATCTTTTCCTTCATTACCTGGAAACTGGCCCTGTTGTGGCTCCAGCGTCCGTGAGACTGCGGCCGCGGACCGGCCGCGGGACCCCCCCGCCGGCAAAAAAATTACGATAAATTTACGATAAAATGTCGTCTTACGACATTTTATTTTGTTACAATGATACGCAGGGGTTTTTCGGGTCCGGTATCTATTCTGCGTTTCCGGAGTGATCATAGTGCTGCGCTCAAATCCGCATCTCATAGAGATCAACGCCAGGCTGTGGCTTAAGACGCTGAGAAAAAAATATTCCCAGCCGGATATGACCATTTCCTCCATACCGGAGGAGGAGTGGCTGGAGCTCAGGCACCTGGGTTTCGATATCGTGTGGATGATGGGCGTCTGGGACCCCAGCCCCGAATCCGCCAGGATCGCGCGCGAGGACGCGGGGCTTCTCGCTAAAATAAACAAGATCTCGCCGGAGCTGGCCGGCGAGGCCGTCGGTCCCTCCCCGTACGCCGTCCACAGTTACAAGCTCAACCCCGAACTCGGCCTTGAGTGGGAGCTTAAAGCTCTCAAAGAAAAGCTTAACTCCATGGGGATGAAGTTGCTGCTGGATTTTGTCTCCAACCATACGGCCAAAGACAACCCTTTCGTGCGCGAGTGCCCTGACTGCTTTATAACCGGCTCCGAAGAGGATTTCAAGGCGCATCCCGATTGGTTCTTCGCCGATGAGATGAACGGAAAAAAAGTTTTCGTGGCCTACGGCCGGGACCCGAATTTCCCCGCCTGGACCGATTCCGCCCAGTTCAACTATTTCAATCCTCTCACCCGCGAAAAACGGCTCCAGCTGCTGATGGAGCTGGCCGAGGTCTGCGACGGGGTGCGCTGCGATATGGTGATGCTTACGCTTAACGATATCCACGAGAGCACCTGGGGCTGGCTGCTGAACAAGAAAGGTTTTAAGAAGCCGGACGAGGAGTTCTGGGAGCACGCGATCCGTACCGTGCAGGAAAAACATCCGGAATTTATCTTTCTGGCCGAGGTTTACTGGGGACTGGAGTGGCAGGTCCAGCTTATGGGGTTCGATTACACCTACGACAAGGTGACCTACGACCGCCTGCGCTTCATGGGCGCCGACGAGGTCAAAGGACATCTGCGCGCGGAAAAACTGTACCAGAAGCGCTCCGTGCGCTTTATAGACAACCATGACGAGATCCCGTCCATAGAGGCTTTCGGACGGGACAAGGCTTTCGCCGCGGCCGTAATAATTTCCACCATCAAGGGCCTCAGGTTCTATAACGATCCGCAGCTGGAAGGCCTGCGGCACAAAGTGCCGCTCCAGCTTAATGCGATCTGGGAACGGTCCGCAGACCTGGCTGTGCGCAAATTCTACGAGAAGCTTTTGAAGATCGTGGACCATCCCGCGTTCCACGGGGGGGAATGGAACCTGCTGGAAGTGCGCCAATGCGGCCCGCAGGACCAGTCCAACAAGAACATCCTGGCCTGGAGCTGGGCCCAGCGCCGCACTATCAAGATCGTGGTGGTCAACTATTCCGGCACGCCGTCCTGCGGCACGGTCAACATTTCCATCAAGAGCGCGGGCGACAGCACCGCGGTCTTCGAGGAACTTTCGGACCGGTTCTTTTCCTTTAAGGCGGACGACCTGTCCGAGGGCCTCCGGCTCAGGGAAATGCTCCCCTACGCGGCCCATATTTTCGACGTGGAATTTTAGGTTTCGCGCGCCAGCGTCAGGACCGCGGCGCCGGCTGCGCCGGCACTTTTGAGCGCGCCGGCCAGCTCCGAGGCCGTGGCCAGGGTCGTCGCGACATCGTCGACGATAAGCACGCGCCGCCCCCTGACAAGTTCCGGTTTGACCGCTTTAAAAGCCTCCTTCATATTCTTCAGCCGGTCTTTCTTCGACAGCCCCGTCTGGGAGGGCGTATTTTTTACCCTTTCAACCGCTCCTTTAAGTAAGAACAGGCGCCTCTCCCGCGCCAGGACCTCCGCCAAAAGTTCCGACTGGTTGAAGCCCCGCTGGCGCTCCTTGTCGGCAAAAAGCGGCACGGGGACCACGAACTTATAATCTTTTAGCTCCGGATATCCGTCGTAGGCGCGGACCAGCTCCAGGCCCAGGGGCTCCGCCAGGTCTTTCCTCCCCCGGTATTTGAAAGCGTGGATGAGGGACCTGAGTTCCGGGTTGAAGGCGAACGCCGCACGGGCCAGGACCGCTTTCAGCCGCGCGCTTTTACGGCCGCGGCAGTTGAAACAAAATTCCCCGCCGGAGCCAAGCGGCAGCCCGCACTTGCGGCAGCTGAGCCCTGTTATCGGTTCAAGCGACCCGCCGCAGGCCGGGCAGAGGGGGTCTGAAGCCAGGTAATGCAGGTCTTCCCTGCAGTGCGCGCAGGTCCTGGGCAGCACGACGTGCAGAAGATATTTCCCCGTGTTCTTTAAAAGGAGGATCATTTTAAAATTGGAAGGTCAGCGTGCTGCCGGCCTGATAGGCGAGATATTCCTCCTGCTTGAGGAAACGGTACCACGCCCGCTGCAGCCCGACATTAAAGGTCAGCCGCAGGTTCTTGGTCGCTTCATAGTCGGCGCTGGAATTAAGCGAGAAAAGCCGGTTGTTGTCCGCGACCGTCACCGGGGAGGTTTTGATGGCGTAGGTTAAAGTGGTGGTCCAGGTGATGCGGTTGGTGAACGCCAGGATCTGTTTCATGAAGGGGAGCTTCAGGCCTTTCGGCAGCTGGAGGTCCGTTTTTATAAGCATACTGGGCGTGACGGTCTTGGTGTTCTGGGTCACGATCCCGAGCCCGCCTTTGGAAACATCGGAAACATAATCCACCTTGGGGGTGAAGCGGAACTTTCTGTAATCGAAGGTGCTTTGCAGCGTGGCGTCGTAATGCAGGGTGTTGGAAACCCTCTGGTTCAGCCTCAGGTCCTTACGGTCAGTGAGCCGGGTGTTGTAGCTCATGGCGGTGTCGAAGTAATTCATAAGCTTGAAGCGCAGGTCCAGACCGTAGGAATCCGAGAGGTCCAGGCTGATCTGCTTGGTCTCATTGGTGTTCCTTGAATATTTAAGATTGACGGTCGCATTCTGCGCCCATTGGTCGGTCCGCGTCAGGATCTCCAGCTGGGACATGGAGAAGATCATGTCGGGGAAGGTGCGGTTGACGGCGTCGGTTTTGGTGCCCGTAACCTCCGATTTTTGCACGGAATTGGAGAAGTTGTTGGTGAGGCTGACGGTATTGAGGGGGGCCGCCCGGCCTTTAAGGGCGAAGCCTTCGAACGGCTGCCAGCGCTGGGAAGAGCTTATGGTGTCGCGCAGGGTGACCGAATTTCTCTGGGCCAGCGGGCCCCTGGGCTTGAGAGAATCCCTGAGCCAGAGGCTGGTCCTGGTGTCCAGGCCGCGCTCCACGTTCTGCCAGGAGTCTCCGTCCTGGATCTGGTAGTTGGAAGAGAGGATCATGGAGCGCAGCAGGCGGTTGGAGGGCATGAGGTCGTTCATGTTGAGGGTAAGGGTGACGGCGCCCTGGGCCGTGCGGTTGACGCTCTTTATTTCTCCCACATTAAAAACGGCGGTGGTGGACAGCACCGTGACCGTGGTGACGTTCAGGTTGTTGTTCTCCATGGTGGTGATGGAATAATTGACCGCCGGGTTCAGCCAGGAAAAGAACATCAGGTTGGAATTGAATTCCGCGGTCTGCTGCATGGCTTTCGGATACCGCAGGATGCCGGTCGGGGAAGCCCGGTCCGCGCGTTTTTCGCTGACCTGGGAGAGGGAGTAGCCGGGGTTGAAGGAGGAGCCGCGCCACGGCGTGAAGGCGAGTTTTGCCCCGTAGACGTCGGTGCGCTCGTCGGTGTCGAAAAGCCCGGCGGTATTGACCAGCTCGCCGGTATCATAGGCCACCCTGTTCCTGCCCAGCGAATAATTGAGCGCTATGGTGTTGGGCAGGATAAAAACGCCGAGCGGCACCGTGTAGGAAAGGTTGCTCGTGTATACATCTTTGTCGTCCCGGCGTTTTGTGAGCGTGTAGTCGGTGCGGTTCTTGGTATAGTTGAGGTCCAGCTTGGGCAGGGCCCCGGCGCTGAACGCGCCGGCGGCGGTGCCGGCAAAGCTCTTTACTTTGCCCTGCTGCATGGAGTTGACCAGGTTATTGCCGCCGGTGGCCGCGGTGTTGGGGGTGGTGACGATCTGCCTGGCCGCCGTGAAGCTCAGGGGCAGGAAGGACAGGCGGGTGATGTTCAGGTAGCCCGTCTGCTGCTCATTGTCCTGGTTGGAGATCGCCGTAACGGGGGTCTCGAAGTTCTTGTCCATGAGCCGGTGCTTTCCGCCGAAATTGATCCAGCCCGGGATCTCGAACGACCCTTCCACTTTCCTGGCGTTGCCGACCCTGGTCAACGGTGACGCGACATGGATCTCGTTCACATAGACCGTGCCGGAGTGGGCTCCTCCGTCGTTTACCGCGATCCCCATGATGAGCTCCGGCACCTGCTGAAGGCTGGGAGTTCCCCTGGAGGAGATCGTGACCTTGTAATTGGAGCCGTTGACCCAGATCTCGGGGATGCCGTCCTTGTTCATGTCCGTCTGGTCTATGGTGATGAGCCTCCAGCCGTTGAAGTCCAGGGGGACCTCGGCGCGGAAGTAGTTGTTCTCGTCCCCGGCCTGCAGCCGGAAGCTGGCGCCGGTGCTGGGGTTCACTCCGTCTGGCCCGGTGACGTTGTTGAGCAGGAATTTGAACTTCCCGTGCTGCGAGATGTCGATGGGCCTCGGGAACTTGCGGTAGACGAAGACGGTGGAACTGGAGGCGATGTTGCTGTAGTTGACGGCAAGCGCCTGTTCCGAAATATTTTTGGAGTTGTTCTGGTTTTTCTGGTTGGAGACCGAGCCGTAGAGCTTGTTGAAGACATCAGTCGCCTCGCCTCCGGCGGAGAAGATGGGCGTATAGCCCGGGTTGTCGATATTGTTGACGGCCTGGATCTGCATGGCGCCCGCGGCCGTGGAGGAATTTACGGCCCAGGTGTTGCCCACCGCCGCTATGCGGGCGAACTTTATGACTCCTGCCGTCGCCCCGCCGGGCGTCTGTTTGAGGGAAATGCGCACCTGCTTGACGGCGTTCCACCGGAAGGTGTCGGTGGAGGCGATGGCGACCGGGGCGAACAGCGTATGCCAGCCGCTGTAATTTATGGTGTTCTTCAGGTTCCCGGAATCGTTGTTATCGATGAATTTCGAGCCCAGTCCGCCGCCGCCGGCGTAACCGAAGTCGCCGCCGGTAAAGTCGGCCGGATCAAGGCGGCCGTTCTTGTTCAGGTCCTCGGAGTCCAGGCGGCCGTTGCCGGCGCCGTAGCGTTTCGCGTTTATTCCGGTCCCGGACGGGTCGTAAAGCCAGCCGATGTCTTCCGAAGGCGCCAGCTGGTTGTCGCAGTTCGTATCCTCGCTCTTGGGGGCGTTATTGAGCGAGAGGCCTTTTTCGCATACGAAGTTCTGCCCTCCGCGGCCGTCCGCGTCCTCGTTGACCTGTCCCAGGTGGATATTCAGCTGCGGCCCTTCCGTCCCCGCGGCCGTGCCGTTGGCGCCCAGGACCACCAGTTCAAGGGCCGTTTTCTGCGAGAAATCCAGGCCCGTGGGCGAGAGCGGGAAAGTTATGGAAACTTCGGAGGAAACGCTGAAATCGTAGCCCACGCTCAGCACCTGCTGGCTGCCGTCCGAGGTGGAGGCCGGGTTTATGGCCTGGGACTTCACATCCTCGCTGGTCCAGTTCAGCGCGCCGGGGGCGGCGGGCGCCAGGGTCGGATTTGAGGCTATCTGCCAGAAATTGGCGTCCAGGGAAGGGGCGTCCTCCTGTTTGATGCCTTCCATGTTGTCCACCAGCGCGTTATCGTTAAGGTTGGGATTGAGCCGCGACTGCGCCACCTCGCCCCCGAGCGTGGTCCTCAGTCCGAAGATGTTAAGGGCCTTCATTTGGGCGTCGCCCTCGTAAACCAACATGCTGTTGGTGAGGTCGGTCACATTGGGCACGGTATTGGATTTGATGCCGCCCTGGTAAAGCATGGTGCTGCCCAGCGAGAAATGCTGGCTCAGGTCGTAGGAGACGCGGCCCCCGACCATGGACTGGTTGCCTATGCCGCCGAAAGGCGAGACTTCATAGGTTATATCGATCTTCGAATCCGGCCTGATGCGTTCCGGGTAATAGAAGGTTATAAAGCCGGAGTCGTAGTCTATGAAATAATCCGTGTTGCGGGTTATCTTGGCGCCGTCCACGCGCACGGCCTCGGATTGGACCACGATATTTGGCTCCAGTATGAAAGTTTTGAACCTGTAGGAGTATTCCACCCGGAAGATGCGTTTCGACACCGGCGCGGCCGAATAGATCTGCGGGTCCGGTTCGGCGGCCGGCGCGCCGTCCAGGGTAAAGATCTGCTTGAGATTGAAGATGCCCTGTTCGAAATCCACATCGATGGTGTCCGGATACTTGGGCATGTTGTTGGTGAGGGTGTGAGGCACTTCGGTGCGGTTAAGGTCCTGCACTTTCAGCGTGAAATTCCCCCGGCCGTCGTCCCGCACCAGATTGGTCTGGCCTATGGGATAATAGGTTTTGAGTTCCCTGTTCCAGCCGGCTTCTCTGGAGCCGGGCACGATCTGGATGTCGTTGGGCGTCTTGATAAGCTTGAAAAGTCCGGTGCCTCCGGTGTCGAGGGTCGTGGAGGAGGTGTTCTGGGAAAGCCTGGTCCCGTTGCCGTTCTCAAAATCTATGATGACGACTTCCTGCGGGTTCAGCGTGCGGTTGAAGGTCGCGATGCCCTTGATGTAATCCATCACATAGTCTATGCCGGGATTCATGATCTGAAAGCGGCCGGTATAGGAGGAGGAGGGGACCGCAAGATCGTCGGCGCCCAGGCCGAATACCGTCACGCCGTCCACGATCGCCTGGCTTTGCTGGTCTATGTAGATGCGCTCCGACCCGGACCTGATGGGCAGGCGCGCCGCGTTGCCGAACGTCAGGTCGTAGTATTTGCGCCTGAGGTAGTTGGTGTCGAGGATGTCCACGCTCTGGAACTGGGTGTTGCCGGTGAATTGCTTGGTCTTGGTCAGACCTTTCGTGCGCGAACCCACGAAAGTGAGCTTGAAACGGCTGGTCTTCAGGTCCGCGCGGATGCCGAAGAGCTGTTTGTTGTAGGAGACGAATTCTGTCGCGGGCAGGGAAAGATCTATGTCGCCGAAGGAAACATTCTGGACCACATCGTTCGGGTCGCCCTGGTAGACCACGGAGATGTCCTGCTTGTCCACCTTGGTGTCGTCGTAGTCCACATTAACGGAGATCTTTTGTCCGACCTTGCCCTGCATGCGCACCTGCATCTGCTGGGTGATCTCGAACAGGCTCAGGGAACGCGGCCGGCTGACCGTGGTCTGGTCGTTGATATACCGTTTGGAACTGTAATTGAGGGTGATGAGCTTCCTGCCGGTGACGGAAAGCGAGGTCCCCGACTCTTTGAACTCAAGCTCCGGCGGGGGGCTGAGCGGGGTTTCGGTGGAAATCTGCGTTTCAAGGAGGGGCTTGAGGTCCGCGCGGTCGAAGCGGCCGCTCTCGATCTGGTCGCGGACCTCGTTCCAGGAGTCCGGCGAATAGTCCATCGGTTTGAGCTCCCCCAGGTCCGGTTCGGTCCCGGCCGGACCCTTCTCTTCCCCGGTATCCAACAGGCGTCCCGGGTCGGGCCTGTCCAGGAGGAGGAAACGGCCGGTTTCGGCCGGAGGGGCGGCGAGATAGGAGTCCTCGGACCAGGCCAGGCCGGGCGGAACGCTCATAAGGATCAATAGGAGACTGAAGTTCTTTTTCACTTTAATAGGGGGCGCCTCCCGTCTTCGCGGCGGGGCGCGCTATCATCGCAGCCGGATCACGAACTATATTATAATATACTGTATTATACGCAAGTTACGGATTCTTTACGGAAAATATATAATAGAATAAAAAGATGCGCATTCCTACCTCACAAAAATACATCCTGCGGGTCTTTTCGCATTTCCTGGCCCTTTCGCTTTTTGTTTTTATCTCGATCTTCGTAATGGTGAATTTCGTGCAGATCGTCATTCAGGGGGCGCTGGGCGGGTTTTCCTTCTACTTCCTTTTTAAAAGCGTAGTCTATCTCCTGCCGAATATCATCTCCATGTCGCTGCCGCTTTCCTTCCTGATGGCCGTCCTGCTGAGCCTGGGCCAGCTGTCCCAGGAAGGGGAAATAGTCGCGCTGCGGGCCGGCGGCTTTTCATTCACCGAGATCCTGGCGGCCATGCTGGGATTTTCGATAGCGGCTTCCGTCCTCCTGCTGGCGTTGAACAACTGGCTCGGGCCGGAAACGCTGAAACGCTCCACGGATTACACGCTCTCCATGATCAATCATGTGACCAGGGTGGAACTGAAGCCCCGCACTTTTCAGAAGGTCTCCGACTGGGTGATCTATTCCGACGAGGTGGATGCGGAGTCCAGCGGGCTCAGGGGCGTCAAACTGATCCGGCGCGTCAATGCGCAGGAGGAGCCCGCTTTCGTCACCAAGATCAACGCGAAGGAGGGGAATTACTCCGTTTTGCGGGAGCGCGGCATCGCCATAGAGCTGCGCGACGGCCAGTTCAGCCAGACGGATTATAAGGACGATAACAAGGTCATTTACGGGGATTTCGCCTCCTACCGGACGCTGATCCCTTTCTTTTCAGGCAATGAGGCCTCTCGCAAGCTGAGCCCGCGCGAGATCGCGACCACGGGCCTGCTGCGGCGGCTTTCGGAAAAGACCCTGGACGCGGAGACGCAGGTGAAGTACCGCATAGAGATAGCCTCGCGGCTCGCTCTGGCGCTTACTCCGCTGGTGTTTTTCCTGATCGGAGCGCCGTTGGGCGTGGTGCTGGAAAAAAAGGGCCGTTCGGCCGGTTTCGCCATCAGCCTGCTGATCATCTTTTTTTATTACGGCTTCAGCATAACCTCCATGGTGCTGGCCAAAAAATATTTCCGGCTTTTCCCCTGGGTCATGTTCGCGCCTGCCGCGGCGGGAGCGGCGCTCGGGCTCGTGATGTGGAAAAAAAGGCTGTATGCGCGATAAAAAACGCTTCGCGTTTTTCATCGGGCGGACAGGCCGCCGGTAAGGAACAAAGACGGAAAAGTACGGTCCAAACAGTCCGGACAACCGCAAGTTTTATGAACAAGGTTTTTTTAAAGTATATCGCCTGGAGCTTCTGGGGGCCGTTTTTTTTCGGTCTCGGCGTTTTTGTGCTGATAATGCTGTTCGGCAGCCTTTTCGACAGGATAAGCTTTTTTATGAAGAGCTCTTCCGATTTTAACACTTTCCTTAAATATCTGCTTTACCAGCTGCCGTATTTTATCGTAAAAATGATGCCCATCGCCACGCTGCTGGCCGTCTTGTTCGCGCTGAGCGGGATGATCTCCAGGGGGGAGTGGAAAGCCGGCATGGCCGGGGGCTGGCGGCCTTTCGAGATGGTGCTGCCGCTGCTGGCCTGCTCCGCCGCCGCCGCCGCGCTGCAGCTAGGAGTGCAGGAAACCGTGGCGCCGTCGTTTTTTATGAAGGCCGAATATATGTTCGAAGGGAAGATGCGCGGACGCGGAGACTGGAAACAGCTGGTGCGCCGGGAAGTGTCGTTCTCCGCCGGGCCGGAGATCTTCGTAACCGCCCATATTTTTGACGGCGGCAGGGAGACGATGGAGCGGGTGCTGGTGAACGTTTACGAGGGCGGACGGCTCTCGACCGAGATAAACGCCGCGAGGGCCGTGTGGGACAAAGCCGCCGGCGTCTGGGTCTTTGAGAACGGGGTGTTGATAAAATACGGGCCCGGCGCGGACTCAAGGCCCGCGACCTCGGCCTTCGCGAATTATTCCGGACCCCTGCGCAGCCCGCCCGATTCGCTGATCCTGGAACGGCTGGTGCCGGACGGCGTCAGCATAAGGGATATAGCCGGCCGGATAAGGCGGCTTGAAGCCATCGGCGCGCCGGTAGTGGCGGAAAAGGTCCAGCTTTATTCAAAACTGGCCGGTCCGCTGGCCAATATCGTGCTGGCGGTCACCGGCCTCGCGTTCGTGCTGATAGTAAGGATGAACCGCGTGCTCAGCTTCGGCATCGCGCTGGCGACCGGCTTTTTTTTCTGGGTGTTCATGACGATGGGGCAATACGCCGGGGAGGCGGAACTGCTGCCGCCGGCGCTGGCGGGTTTCGGCCCCGCTCTCGTGTTCCTGGCCGTATCTTTTCTGGGCCTGCGCAAAGCGAGGGTCTTCTAAGGCGGAATCGCCCTTTTCAAGAAATGCAGTTTATAAAGAACCGGAGATCTATGCCGACCGAACCGCAACCGAACCCTCTTAATGAAACCGAACCTTATGCCTGCTGGTCCTGCGGCGCGCATATCCCGGCTGAGGATAATTATTGCCGGAGGTGCGGGAAGGGGCAGGGACCTTTCGTGGACTGGTACTATAAGCACTGGGGCGTGGTCCTGATGCTCCTCGGCGCCGGGCCTTTCGCCCTTTACTTTGTCTGGCGCTCGCCCGTTCTGTCCCGTAATGCGAAGCGGCTCTATACCGCGGCCATCGCCCTCTTCACCTGGTACATAGCCAACGCTATTTACAATATCTGGACTTACTTCCATCTCCTGTTCGGGGGAATGGGGTTGTAACGGCGATGGAAGATATTTCTTTTAAGATTATATTGGTGAGGCCGAGAAATCCGGATAATATCGGAGCGGCCGCCAGGGCCATGGCCAACTTCGGCCTGAGCGGGCTGACCGTGGCCGCTCCGCACCTGCCGACCTGGAGGGAAACCTCCGAAACCTCGGCCACCGCAGGCAGCGGCGAGCCGGTATGGCTGATGGAAAGGGCCAGGGCCGCCGTGGGCGCCGTTGATATAATCAAATCCGCGAAGATCTGCGATACCGTGGCTTCGGCGGCGGCCGATTGCGACCTCCTCCTGGGCGCTTCCGCCCTGCAAAGGCGCACGCCCGACAGGGATGTCGTACTTCTGCCCGGGGCGCGCGAGTATCTGGCCGGGCGGCTTCCGGCCGGGAAGAAGCACACGGCGGGCATACTTTTCGGTTCCGAAAGGTCGGGCCTTACCAACGAAGATCTTTCTTATTGCCACGCCGTCCTGAATATCCCCGCCTGTGAAAAACAGCCCTCCATCAATCTCGGCCAGGCCGTGGCGCTGGTCTGCTATGAACTGGCGGGGCGCCGTACCGGCGCTGTTCCCCGTGCGGTCCGTCCCATCTGGCAGGTCCCTTCCATCCGCGAGATAGAAAAGGTAGCGATAGAGATCTGCGCCCTGGTGGACGAAACGGAAGGACTTGACCGGACGGGAGAAAGTTACAAAGCGGAGATCCGCCGGGGATTGCTGGACGCCCGGTTAAGGAAGGGCGCCATGGTATTGCTGACCAAACTCCTTTGCAACGCCAGAAAAAATAAATAGGGACAGCGACCATTTATTTTGAAAAGTTTATGAATGCGGGATCCGAAAAAATCCGCACAAAAGGCGTAAATTTTGCTACAATACAGTTGTGGTTTTGTTCTAAATTAAGTGTTTTCCGTGTCTTACAAGCTGCGTGGGTATCCGCAAAGTCCTAAGACTACCTTCGGCAGTGATGTCCTTTCCGGATAATGTCCGGAAGGCGCGTTAAGCTCCTCCCACCTATAACGGAACTTAGCACAAAGAATGTCGGAAATATAATAAAGATTATATTTCGGAGGCTTCGTGCTTTTATGAAAAAGTCCGTTAGATCAGGCGTATATGTTTTGTTGATCGCACTGTCCTTCTCCGCTCCCGGAGCTTTGAAGGGGCAGGCTTCTGTGAACCTGCCGCCCGGCGGCGCGGGCCTGTCCGGCTCCGCTATCGCGCGGCCGAACGACGGCCGGTCCCCGTTTGAGACGTTCCTTGCAAATACCGACGCGCAGTTGGCGTCCGGGATAGGCGCCGCCATGGACCGGGCGCAAGCCGCCGAGCTCCCCGCTCCAGCCGTATCGCGGACCGCCACGAGCCGCATAAGGCTCGTTGACATAACCAAAGAATCCACCCGGGAGGATGAAGTCGTTTCCGCTTATCCCGGCATCTACAAACTGATCCCAAGCGAGGAAAACGCAAGGATCATAAAAGTGTTTGTTTTTACGGATCCGGAAGGGATAGAACGCCGTATCGAGGTTTATTTCACCGGCGGGGATTGGATGCGGTACGGGATCACCTATTTGACCACCAACGCCGGCCGGTCCAAGAACAGGGTCAATGCGTATTTTGTGAGAGATCTTTCAACCGCCGATAAGGAGGAGGGCAGCGTTCCTCCCAGTATAGACCCTTTCGATTCCCTGAAACTTGCGGATTTTATAACCGCTGATTTTTTGGGCGAGCCGGGCGAGGTGAAGCCCGAATATAAGAGTATCGCGGAGCATCCGATCCCGTAACCCGCCCTGTCGCCGGGGTGTCGTAAGACCTGCGAGGCCGCCGTAAGGCGGCCTCGGCTGTTTGCGGGGGCGGAGACGGATTTTATATGATATCGTCATTATTCGAGGTGAAAATATGAATAGGATAGCGTCAGCCTTGCTGCTTTTATCCGTGGCCGCTTGCAACAGAATGCCGGAGCCGTCCGGCGGCGGGGATCTCGGGAAACATTTTTCAACGGAAGGTAGAACTGTAACGGTGTACACCACCGCGCGCGATGACAGATCCAGGATGCGGTCCGCCGCCGGGCTCAAGTTCGTCCGGCACGGCCAGCCGGTGGAGAACCAGGTTTATGTGTTCGTTGATCCGTCAAAACGATTTCAAACATTTTTGGGCGTAGGGGGCGCCATAACTGACGCCTCGGCTGAAACCTTCGCCAAACTGCCCGCCGGCGCGCAGCAGGAACTGATAAAGGCTTATTACGACCCTAAGGACGGGATCGGTTATACCCTGGCAAGAACCAATATCCATAGCTGCGATTTCAGCAGCGGCAGCTACACTTATGTGGCCGATGGGGACAAGGAACTTAAGACCTTCTCCGTGGAGCATGACAAACAGTTCCGCATTCCTATGATCAAGAGGGCCATTTCCGCCGCCGGCGGGAAACTTACGCTCTTTGCCAGCCCCTGGAGCCCCCCGGCCTGGATGAAGGACAATAACGACATGCTGCATGGCGGCAAACTTAAACCGGAATTTTACCGGACCTGGGCCGGTTATTACGCAAAGTTCATAAAAGCCTATGAGAAGGAAGGCGTGCCGGTATGGGGCGTCTCGCTCCAGAACGAGCCCATGGCGACGCAGCGGTGGGAATCCTGCCTTTATACCGCCGAAGAGGAACGGGATTTCCTTAAGAACGATCTGGGTCCCGCCCTTAAAAAAGCCGGCTTGGGAGATAAAAAACTGATAGTGTGGGACCATAACCGCGATCTGCTCTATCAGCGCGCCAATACCCTGCTAAGCGACCCTGAAGCCGCCAGGTACGCCTGGGGCGTGGGCTTCCACTGGTATGAGGATTGGAGCGGCGGAGACCAGATGTTCGACAATGTGAAGCGGGTGATGGAAAAATTCCCGGGCCGCAATATCATGTGCACCGAGGCTTGCAACAGCCCTTTCAGCATTAAACAGCTCAATGACTGGAAATGGGGCGAACGGTACGGCAAAGCCATGATAAACGACTTCAACAACGGTTCGGTCGGCTGGACGGACTGGAACATCCTGCTGGACGAGACCGGCGGTCCCAACCACGTGCAAAACTTCTGTTTCGCGCCGGTGCACGGAGACACGAAGACCGGAAAACTTATTTACACCAGCGCCTTCTATTACATCGGACATTTTTCCAAATATATCCGTCCCGGCGCCAGAAAGATCATAAGTTCCCCGAGCAGGAGCCCGTTGTTGAGCACTGCGTTCATGAACCCCGACGGCACGGTGGCGGTTGTGGTGATGAACCAGGGCGACAAAAAGATCACCTACAACCTCTGGATAGACGGCGTTTCCGCGCCGGTCGAAAGCCCCGCCCATTCCATAGCCACCCTGCTGTTTTAGCCGTAAATCCCCCACCCCTTAAAAAGGAGCCTGGCTCCTTTTAGGGGGTTTGGAGCCAAAACAGGCCAAAAGGAGCCAGGCTCCTTTTAAGGTTCCTTTTTATTTTGAGTAGAACAGATAGAGATCTTCTGTCGGGGCGATCTTTGAGGCAGGCAGGTTTTTGTCCGCGGCGGCGAGGGAGGCGAAGACTTCTTGTTTGTCCCGGCCGGAGACCAGGAAAAGGGCCGTCCGGGCGGAGTTGAGGGCTTTCAGCGTCAGGGTGACCCGCCGGCGGGGCCTGGCATAAGCCGGGGCTAAAACTGAGACGGCCAATTTTCCGGTCTCTTTCAGGGCGGGGCTGCCGGGGAAGAGCGAGGCTGTGTGCCCGTCGGTCCCGAGACCAAGCATGATCAGGTCAAAAGAGGGCGCATCTAGCCTGAAAAAAACGTTTATGGCGTTTTCGTAGGCGGCGGCCGCCTCCGCTCCTTTGGAGGCCGGCACTGCGAAGATGTTCGAAGGGGGGACCGGGGCTTTTGAGAATAACAGGTCGTCGGCGGATTTGAAGTTGCTGTCCTTATTGTCGCGGCGTACCAGCCGCTCGTCGGTGAAGAAAAAAAATATTTTCCCCCAGTTCAATCGTTTTTGGGCCGCCAGCGCTTTGAAAAAAACCAGGGGCGTCTTGCCGCCGGAGAGCGCGACCGCCATGAACCCCCGCTCTTTCAGAGCCTTTGCGTAAAAGGCTTTAAAGATCCCGACGGCGCGCGCCGCCATGGCGTTTTTATCCCTGAAGGATTCAACAGAGGTGTTCATAGATCACAGCCACTTTCTGCCGTCCTTCTCGATGAGCGATCGTGCGGCTTTGGGCCCCGTGGAGCCGCCGGGATAAAAATACAGCGGGGCTGAGTCACGGCCGTCGGCCCAGCTCTTGAGCATGGGGGAAACGAATCTCCACATGAATTCCATTTCAAAGGCGCTCAGGAAAAGTGTCTGGTCTCCGGCCATCGCGTCCATGAGCAGGCGTTCGTAATCGGTCGGGGAGAGGGTTTCGCCGCCGTGCTCGCGGTAATTAAGCTTCATCGTGCGCGAAGTGAAGCAGAGCCTGGGTCCGGGATGCTTGGTGTTCAGATCGAAAAGCATGGTCTCTTCCGGCTGGATGTTCATGGTGAAGATGTTGGAAAAATCGTCGCCGGAACGGGCGAACATTCCGTGCGCCGGCTTTTTATAGACCACGGCTATCTTGGTTTTTTTCCGGTTCATCTTTTTCCCGGCCCGTACATAGAACGGCACGCCGCGCCACCGTTCGTTCTCCACAAAAAACCTGAAAGCCAGGAAGGTTTCGGTCTGCGACTCCGGGGCGGCTCCGGTCTCGTCACGGTAGCTTTTCGGGAACTTTGCCGAGGCGGTGTACTGGCCGCGTACGCTCGCTTTGCCGGCTTCTTCGGCCTTAAAGAGAGGGATGCTCGCAAAGAACTTTTGTTTCTCCAGTTTGAAATCGGTGTCCCTGAACGACGGCGGCAGGTCCATCGCCGTGACGGCGGCAAGCTGGAAAATATGGCTCATCATATCCCTGGCCAGGCCCATGCGCTCAAAAAAAGCGGTACGGCCTTCCAGGCCCAGCTGCTCAAAAACGGTGATCTGCACATGGTCGATAAAACGGTTGTTCCAGGTTTCGTCGAAGACGCTGTTGGTCGCCCTGAGAGCCAGGATGTTCTGAACGGTTTCCTTGCCCGTGAAGTGGTCTATCCTGTAGATCTGGGATTCCGCCGCGTTTTCCTTGAGGCTGGTATCCAGCCGGCACGCGCTTTCCAGGCTTGAACCGTAGGGCTTCTCTATGATCAGGCGCGACCAGGCCGCGGTATCCGCGGCGTCGTATAAGAGGCGGCTGGCTTTAAGCTTTTCCGTTATAGGTTCGAAAGCGGCGGGAGGGGTGGCCAGGTAAAAAAGCCGTTTACGGCTGATGTGGTATTTTTGGTCCAGCTCGGTCAGGCGGTTTTGCAGACGGAGATAAAAGCCGTCGCTGTCATAATCGGCCCGCAGGTATTCGGCGCGCGCAAGAAGACCGTCAAGTTCCCCGGGAAGCGGTTTGAAGCCCGCATCGCGCAGCGCGGCCGAGATCCGCGCTTTAAAAGCTTCCGGCTCCAGCGGGGTACGCCCCACAAAAAGCAGGTAAAATTCTTTCGGCATCAATTTTTTCGAGATCAGTCCGAAAAGCGCCGGGATGATCTTTCTCGCGGCAAGATCGCCTGTGGCCCCGAAAAGAATGAAACCGCAGCTCTCAGGCCGTGTTTCACGGCAGAAACCCATTGCGTGTCTCATTTGTCCCCCTTAGCCGCCGCTGAAAAATCCGAAAAGCGCAGGTTTTCATCAATTCCGGTCTTTTGCGACTGCGGCCGCCGTCATGAAGCGCGGCCGCCTGTGAGGCGGTCGTGTCGGCAAGACTGGCTACCGGACTCCTTTGAAGTCATTGACGGAATTTACGCTCTCATTGTGCCGCTCAAAATCGTCTAAGATGCTGTTGAATTTTTCCCGGTAGGCGCGGGTGTCCATGCTTTTTATAAAATCAGCCTTGGGATTGAGCTGATTATACCCGCCGAGATCGAACGAGTCGCCGCATGAACTGAACCATTCGTTATAAATATCGGTACCCGGCAAAGGGGTAAAAGAGTTAAGGGAAATGTAGCTGGGGTTAATCTTCAAAGCGAAGCGCCGCGTCAGTTCCATCTCCTCCGGCGTGTCGTCAGGGAAACCCACTATAAAAAATGTTTTCCATTTCATCCTGCATTTGTTCAGGATCCCGGCGGCCGCTTCTATCTGTTCGAGCCGGATCCTTTTTTTCAGTTTATCGAGCCTGGCCTGGCTTCCGCTTTCTATCCCGAACGAAAGATTGGTGCAGCCGCAGTCAATGAGCTTGAGGACCAGCTCTTCGGTGATGGAGTTGATAAGCCCTTCCGAGCCCCATGGAACGGCGAAGGTTTTGAACAGCTCGGCCATTTGCAGGGCGTTCTTCCGGTCGGCCAGGAAATTGGCGTCCGAGATATTCAGGTAGGGGACATGGTATTTTTCTATTATGTGTTCCAGCTCCAGGCGGACCTGATCCGTGGTACGGAACTGATACTTCAGGCCGGTCAGCAGTTTATTGGAACAGAATGCGCAATCCGAGGGACAGCCTCTGCTTGTCATGACCATGCCCATGTCTGTAGGCGTAAAAAACTCCGGGTACAGCAGCGACTCGCGGCTGGGCGCCGGGATCTTTTTTATGTCTATGCCGCGCGGGTCCGTCCGTATGAATTTTTCACGGCAGCCTCCGGCAATCCAGTCCGGCAGGCTGTTGTCGGCGGGACCCGCGAAAACGGCGTCCACCAGCGGGTTGTTCCTGAAATATCCGGGCATGGCAGAGACATGATAGCCGCCCACGCATGTTTTGATCGCGGGGTCGAACTCTTTGCAGATTTCAAGGATCTTGACGCCTGATTGCAAAAAAGAGCTCCACATGGTCACGCCGACCACATCCGGCCGCACTTCTTCCAGCGTCTTGCGGAAGTGCCGCCAGATATAGTGGTCGTTGTTCTTTATGCCGTCCTCGTACCAGGACTGTCGTTTCACCATTTCCCGGCGTTGTTTGGTAAGGGGGTCTTTTTTGAAGTATTTGTCCCCGTCATATACAAAAGCTTCCATGCCCTTTTCTCTCAGGCAGCCCGCCAGCTGGGCGCAGGAGAAGGCATACCACCATCTGTTGTATTCAAAAAAAGCGTGGAAGGGCGGATTTACCAGCAGCACGCGGTTCGTCATAGAATGCGCTCTCAGTTATTTTTTTTAAAAAGTGACACCATTTGACGCAGTTGATTGGCGAAATGTTCAAATGAAGTCGTTCTTTTAAGTCTTCTGATGATATACGACGGCCTCAGATAAAAGGCGATGGTCGCGTTGCGGCGCAGGCGCCTAAGCCGCTCTCCGCTTATTTTTGAGCTTGCCAGCACCCCGTCGCGGCCGTAAGAATCAAAGCCTTCCTTGCCGAAAGAGAACTGGTTGGTTTCTTTGGCGGTTTGGCGGATGGTGGAGCCGGGCAGGGGCGCCGCGATGTTGAAAGAGGCGAAATCCAGCGGTTTGCTCAGGGCGTAAGAGAGCGTTCTTTTAACATCTTCTTCGGTTTCGCCCGGGAGGCCTATGATAAAATCCGCGCAGATGCTCATGCCGAGAGAGTCGGCTTTGGTTATCAGGTTTTCAAGGTTCGCTTTTGAAACATTCCGGCCGAATTGTTTCAACGATTCCAGATTGGCGGAGTCGATCCCGACTATCAGGGTATGGCAGCCCGCCTCCGCCATGGTCTCAAGAAGCTTTTCATTATAGAGCTGCGGATGAAAGTAGCAGGACCAGGAAAATTTGAATCGTTTTGCCATGGCTTCAGAAAGAGCCTGCGCGTTAACCAGCGGGAAACCGAAAGTTTTATCGAAGAAAAAAAGTTCTTTTACGCCAAGTTCCTGCAGGCGCCCGAGTTCCGTAATAACATCTTCCCAATGGCGGACAAAAGGCTGAAGATTAGAGTCCGGGCAATAAGAACAGGAGAACGGGCAGCCCCACATGGAGGTAATGGTCGCGTATTTAAAGTGATGCGCAAGGGGGAAACAGTAATTTCCGTTTAGAACGAGTTCATGGCGGGGCACGCCCGTTTTTGCCGAAATATGTTTTTTTGTAGGGTACGGGTTATCATCGCGGTTCGCCACGATCCCTGGCAACGCCGCGTGCGAATGATCGTTCTTTGCCATTGCGGGCAGGTCCAGCAGATAAGGATTTGCCACGATGCCGTCGCATTCCTTTAAAATGAGCTCCCTGTACTCGTGTTCGATAAAAATGTCCCCTAGCACGTAGGTCGGTTTTCCGGGGAAAAGTTCTTTTGTTTTACGGAAAAAAGAAAGATCATGCTCCCAGGCGGTGCTGGACAGCGACACTATTACAAGGTCGGGTCTTTCTCCGGCAAGGTTCGCCAGCGCCTGTTGCGTGGAAAGGCCTTTTTCAGTCGCGTCAGCCAGAACCACGGTATCTTCCGGGGCGCAGAGGGAAGTGATGATGAGGAGATCATTGGGATGCCACAGGTAATTAGCTTTTGCCTCGTGGCTACAGTCGATCAATCGTATGATCTTCCTGTTATTGGGGGAAGTTGGGACGACCAGTAATAGGTTCATATCGTCGATTTACACAGTATATATAATTTCAATCGCCGCAAGAAAGTGCGCGCAATGTCCCGGATTCTCGGATAAGATTGCCGTTACAGGCTCAAAACTAATAAAATTGCCTCACGTCCCGTCGTAAGGACCGCTCCGGAAGAGCGGAGGTGAAAAGCGTCAACTTTTCACCCGTGAG
>JBAYJD010000033.1:0-35229 GCA_041665305.1 Elusimicrobiales bacterium | reverse complement strand
GGCAAAGTGTGGATCGACAAGCTTGCGCAGGCGGCGGGGAGCGATTATTTTAAACAAAAGGACCAGGCGATAAAAAATTACCGCGACAGGCTTGAGACGCTTTTAAGAGGCAAAACCCAGTCCGGCTCCACGCCGCCTCCCGACCCCGGACAGATCACCTGGGAGCTGTTTGAAAGGCTTATGAAGAGCGAGGATAACTGTCCTTACGGGGGCTTTAAATAAGCTCCGGCGCCGGACCCGTTTCGGTAACATTTTAACTGATTCAATTCGGACCCTTGACAGCGGGCGGGACATGCCTTAAACTATGCATACTATGAAACATACTCCGGCGCTTCTGCTTTCGGCCGCTCTGGCCTTTACCTGCACGGCTTCGCTTTTAAAGGCGGAAGAGCTCGACGCCGAGGCGGCTAAGAACGCCGTCATGTTCGACGGAGCAAGCCGCAATCAGACTGAAGCTAAAGCGGCAAACACGCCTTTGATCTCCGCCGACAAGGCGCAACTGGCCGCCGAATTCAAAAAGCAACTGAAGATCGACGACCGCGGCAACCCGGCGGAAAAAGCCGCCCTGGAGGCCATGATCCTGCGCATGATGGACAGCCCCACCGCCAGGGAAGCGGCCGCGCAGTTCATAAACGCCGGAGTGACCGCTGAAATTTCCTTTGAAGACTTTCCCGGCAGCGCAATAGCGACGGTGGACGGCAGGAAAACTTTTTTCGGGACTCTCGGTCATACCATGAGCGGCAAGGACCCGCCCGAAGTTTTACTGAATAAGCTGTTCATGCAGTACGATCGCGATAAAGGAGCGAGCACTCTGGCGCACGAAATGCTGGGGCATGTCCTGGGAAGGAAAAAAGCCGGCGGCGCGATGTACGGCAGTTATCTATATTCCATGCTCAACGAGGAAAACGCCTCGATCATCGGCTGGCTGACGGCGTCCGAATTGGGCGCCGAGCCTAACGATGAGATCTGGGACTATACGCAGGATCCGGATAACTATATCCGCTCGCTTACGGAGCTCTCTCCCGTCTACGCGGTGAATCTCACCCGCGATGAAATGAGAGAGCCCATGTCGGCATATAAACGGCGCCTGGCGGACACGGAAACACACCTGGCTGAACTTAAAAAACAATCCGGGGTGTACGCGAAGGACGCCGAATACATAGACCATTTTATAACGGCGCACAAAATGGATCCCGCCGCTTTCCGGACCATAAGCGACGAGCTCAAAGGGGCGCTGGCTGACCTCCCCGAACAGCAAAAGCTTTCCATGGATATAATACAGGCGCTGCGGGAAATAATAGCCTATTTTTCGAGCGAAAGCGGCAAAGGATTTTTAAGCCGGTTTCCTAAAGACGCCGACAGCCCTTATTTCAGACAGGTGGCCGCCGGGATAACGGAACGGCGCGCAAAACTTAAAAAGATGCTGCCGGTCGGGACGCAGATCGGATCTTCCGCGCCTCCCGATCCCGGCCAGCTCACCTGGGAACAGCTTATCGGACTTGAAAAAAAAGATAGCGCGGGCTGTCCTTACGGCGGAGTAAAATAAATACAGTTCCAGGCGTATTTTACCCTATAAATTTTTGCCTCAAAAATTTATAATGATATAATTGCGTATCATATCATTAAGGACAGTTCATGCCTAAATACCTGATAACCAGCGCCCTTCCCTATGCCAACGGCCCCATCCATTTCGGCCACATCGCCGGCGCGTACCTGCCCGCCGATATCTTCAACCGCTTCCTGCATCAGAAGGGCGAAGAAGCCCTCTATATCTGCGGCACGGACGAGCACGGCGTGGCCATCACCATCAACGCCGAAAAAGCCGGCATTCCGTACAAGGAATATGTCGATAATTATCACGCCGTTATAAAAGGATTTTTCGACAAGCTTAATATCCGCTTCGACCATTTTTCAAGGACCACCACCCCGGAACATCGCGCCCTCGCGCAGGAATTTTTCCTGGAGCTGCACAAAAAAGGCCGCATCAAGCCCGCCGTAGAGGCTCAGTTCTACTGCGCCGCCTGCAACCGCTTCCTGGCCGACCGCTACATCTCAGGCACATGCCCCAAATGCGGCGCCGACAATGTGCGCGGTGACGAATGCACCAAATGCGGAGAATGGCTGGACCCGTCGAAAATAGTTTCCCCCACCTGCAAGGTCTGCGGCAAAAAGCCGGAGATCCGCCAGGCCACCCAATATTTCCTGGACCTTAAGGCTTTCGCGCCCAGGCTCAAAGAATGGCTAGCGGTAAAAAAAGACTGGAAATCAAATGTTAAGAACAAAGCCCTCTCTCTTATAGAAGAAGGTCTTGTGGAACGCGCCATCACCCGCGACCTTACCTGGGGCGTACCCGTACCGCTTGAAGAGGCCAAAGGCAAAGTTCTTTATGTGTGGTTCGACGCGCCGGTCGGCTATATCTCGTCCACAATAGAATGGGCGAAGCTTAACGGCAAGCCGGAAGCCTGGAAGGACTGGTGGTTCGATAAAGAAACGAAGCTGGTGCACTTCATCGGCAAAGATAATATCATCTTCCACACCATTATCTGGCCGGCCATGCTCATGGGCCAGGACAAGCCGTATATCCTGCCGGACAATGTGCCGGGCAACGAATTTTACAATCTGGAAGGCAGACAGTTCTCCAAGTCCGAAGGCTGGTATATAGACACGGAGGATTTCTTTTCAAAGTACGGCGTGGACGCCCTGCGCTACGCCATAGCTTCCAACGGGCCGGAGACCTCGGACTCGCAGTTCACCTGGGAGGATTTTCAGGCCCGCAATAACGAACTGGCCGACAGCCTGGGCAACCTGGTCAACAGATGCTTTTCTTTCATGAAAAAGAATTTTGAAGGAAAAATACCCGCCGCCGCCGGACCGGCGCCGGAAGACAAGGCGCTGCTCGACAGTTTCGCCCCGGTGTTCGACGAGGTGGGCAGGTCCTATTATTCCTACAGGGTCCGGGCAGCTCTTGCGCAGACCATGGCGCTGGCGCACGCCGCCAACAAATATGTGAACGACACCGCCCCCTGGAAACTCCGCAAAACGGACCCTGCGCGCTGCGGCACGGTGCTGAATACGGCCTCGCGGGCGATCATAAATGTCGCCATACTTCTTTATCCGGTCATACCGGATACCGCGCTGAAAATTCTCGCCAAGGCGGGACTATCTCCGGACGGAAAAGCGCCTGAATTTAAACCCTATACCGGCGTTCTGGACAATATGGCACTCGGGGCGGACGAAACGCTTTTATTCGCCAAGATAACGGACGACCAGATAAAACTTGAAGTGGAGAAACTAAAATCCGCCGCCAAACCCCGGTCGTAACGAGCTCCGACGCCGGCAATGCGCCGGGTTTGCGACCCGCACAGCGGCCGGGTTAACGCTGGGATTGGACGCTTCGGGTATAGGCAAGTTTACGAAGGTCGTCCATATACAGCGGCAGGGAACCATAGGTATAACACGTCATTTGAACCCGCTGTCCGGAAGAATTTGTAAATCTCAAATCGTATTTAGTGTTCGGAAATTCTCCGCCCTGATAATCCTGCGCGACAGATCTAATAATAAGGCCTTTTACATCCGGGGACGAGAGCACACAGTCCATGCCGTCCCGGCTCAGATCCAGCCATTTATGCTTCCCGGACGGCGGGTTTTTTGCGTTAAGAACGACGGTCATTCCCGGCGCCGGAATTACTCTCCCCGCCGCCTCCGAAGCGGCGGCATAAACCTCAGCGATGTGATCGTCCGTCCCGTATTCCGCCTGGCATCGTTGCTGGTAGACGGACTCCACAGGGTGATGGCCGGCGGCAAGCTGGACCAATACTTCAACCTGCAAAGCCGTGCACTCTCCTTCATCATTATCGTTATAGCCCAGATTATGAACAACTTCGTGCACCAGCGTTTTTGCGCGCTTAACCTGCCCGGCGGATAAAAATGCCGGACAGAGATAAATGGTTTTATTGTTTTGGGTTTGAAAAGCCATCGTATCCCCCTTGCACACGGGCTGAGAGGGGTCCGCGAACTCGAAATGCAGTTCCAGGCCGCCGCCGTTCGGCGGCAGCTTAACGCCGTCGACATCAATATCCGCGGACATGAACGGCTTTAAAACATCTTCAGCGATATCATCCGGGCCGCCGCGGTTTATATACTTAGTTCGCAGCATTTTAGCGAAATCACGGTTTAAATACGCCGCCCGGGCCATGGCTCTTGCAAAGTCCACGGCTTGCGAAAATCCTGAGACCCTGTCTGAACTTATAAATTGTTGAGCCGCGCAGTTCGGCAACGAGACGCCTATTATGACCGCGGCGGCCGCAGTAATTTTTAAGCGATTTATCGCCATGCTGATACTATCGCGCAATTATTCGGATTTATCCAGGGCACATGTACCCATAAAGCGGCTGACAAAGGGCCTACTTATGCAGGGAAAAAGACAACCTGTTTCAATATGGGTTTATGACAGGAGTCCGGAGTGTATCCCTATCATTAGGGACGCCGGCCGGTCCTATGCGCGCCTTACCTCACACCCAGCGTCATGCCGGCGGAATGCGCCGTGAATTCCGGCGCATACATGGATTGCATCACCGCCGCGCCGATCCGGTAAGTCCCCGGAGTGGTGGGCCTCACCCGGTATTTCAGCACATATTCGCCATGCGGCAGGCTGTCCACGAAGAAGTTGGTCAGCGAATCGCGGGGTTCCTCATAGCGGGACAACTGGTCCCATTTCCAGCCGCTCAGCAATTCTTCGGCTTCAAAACCCGCCCCGCGCGGGTCTTTTATGTGCACATATTCGAACCGGCTGCGGGTGTCTACGGTCAGTTGGACCTCGATCTGGTCGCCGACCGCAACGGTATCGCCCGCCGCAAGAGGTTTCAGCGCATAATTCTCCCCCTCTTTTACGCGCAAAAAATACTTGCGCGCGAGGTTCATCATGCCGGACGGAGAGCCTTCGGCCGGCTTATCGGTAGTATAGACGCCGGTAAGGGAAACGAAAGCCAGGCCGGGGCCGGTCTTTTCGACAACGGCCGAGATGTCCCCCGCCGTTATGCCGGAACCGTATTTAGACCAGCGCAGCGGCCTGGACGCCCAGTCGAAAGGCTGAAGCGTCGCTTCGTCTTTGACCGCGGACCAGCTTATTTTGAATTTTTCCTCTTTCTCCAGCGCGCCGCGGGCGGCCATCACCTCCAGCAGCGAATAGATGGCGGCCGCGGAGGCTTTGGTGGACTTCCATTCGCCGGCTTTGCGGCTGAACAGCAGCCACTTCACCATGCCGGAGATCCTGGGATCGCCCGGCTTTAAAACCAGCAGGGTGCGCAGCAGGAAGGCGTGTTTTTCCACGGTATCGTTGTACCAGAACCAGGAGTTCTTCTCCGGCGTCCAGTAAAGGCCCGAGAGCTCATCCTCACGGGAGCCGTCCATAGCGCGGGCGAGGTAAAGTTCCGCCTTCCTGCGCTCTCCGAGGCGCATGTAGATCCAGGCGGCGTAAGCTTTGCCTAAAGGCGTCAGCGCATTGGAATGAGCATCCGCGAATTCGGACCAGACCCTGGCATAGGAAAGGGCCGTCTTACGCTCCGGCCAGTTCTCAGGGAATGAGGTGGCCACATAGGCCGCGTAAAGAATGAGGGAAGTCCGGCCTTCTTCCGCCTTTAAATGCCCGGGGATTTCGGCCAGGACATACGCCAGCGCTTTTCTTGCCGTATCCTCCGGTATAGCCACGCCGTAACGCGCCGCTTCAGCCAGGCTTTCAAGCGCGTAGAGCGTCATATACAGGTCCGGATGCCCGCCGGGGAACCAAGGGAAGGAGCCGTCCGCGTTCTGGTAGGACTTTAATTTTTCCATCGCCTCCTTTTTTTCGGCGGAGACTATTTTCGGGTTCAGCATATCTATGGCGGGCCAAGAGGACCCGGCGCCTTTGGAGATCTCCTCCCACGGCGTTTCCATCAGGGCCATGGTCCTTGCCGGATCGTCAAGGTCCCAGGCGGGGGTCAGGGTCGTCCGCTTAGGGATCCTGGCTACGGCTTTTCCAAGCTCCGGATAGCGGTTATAGAAGCTGTTGACGACGGCCAGCGGGACATAGCGGTTCAGCAGCTGCTCCGTGCACGCATACGGGTAACGCGCCAGAAAAGGCAGGCTGTTGAGGACCGTAAGGATAAGCTGCGGCTGGATCTCCAGCCGCATGGATTGCAGAACGCGCGTATCGTCGCGCGCGGCAAGCTCTTTAAGTTTAAGTTCTTTCGCGCCCTTTCCGTCCAATGAGGCGGCGGCCGAGGCCGTCAGCCGTTCCCGCGAAGGCAGCACGGGAAGGTCGTTTTCCTGCGCGTCCGAGAACGAACCCGCCCGGACCGCGGCTTTGACCTTATATATGGCGGCGCCGGCCGGCGCGGTCAGCTTCCAATGCAGAGCTACCGCGCCGCCCGCTTTAACGGTGAAAGGTTTGGACAAGTCCCTGAGCGCGAATTTTTCTTCGGCGGCGGCTCCGTCCCGGGCAACGGAAAGCGCGGCTTCGCCGGACAGCGCGGAGCGGCTCCCATTGTTTATCACGGCCGTAAAGACGGATCTATCCCCCTCCCTGAAGAAACGCGGCAGGTCCAGGCGGACCATCAGGTCTTTTCTGGTCGCGGTTTCGGCGGAGAGTTCCCCATGCCTGACGTCCCGGGTTATCATCCAGGAGCTTATCTTCCAGCCTGTAAGGCGTTCCGGCATGGTAAAAGAAAATTTACCGGAACCTTTTACCACCTTAAGCCGGGGATTGAAATACGCAGTTTCGGAAAAATCTTTCCTCGCAGGAACGGAAGCTTCGGCCCGGGACGCAACGGCGGCGTCGGACTCCATGCTCCGTTCGCTCTTCTCCGGCCTCATGCCTTTGTCGGCATAACCGGAACCCAGCGGTTCTCCCGCCGCTACAGCCTGCTCCACAGGAGACGCGGGTTCTTCCATCGCGCCCAGGCTTTTAACCATGGAGCCGCCCCTGCCGAAAGCCCGGACGAGCCTTGAGGAATTTATCCTGAAAGAGGGTTCTCGTTCCTCCTTCATACTTCCGGCGAACAGGTCGAACATGCGTTTAATGAGCCCCGTCCTTACCGGCATGGACACGGGACTCGGCTCGAACAGGGAGGCCCGTCCCTCCGGGGACGACTCACGTTTCGGATAAAGCGAATCCGTCCAGAACCCGGAGTCGGTCCGGTAATATTCCAGCGAGCGGTCAAAGATGCGGACGACGGCTTCGCCGTTAACGGGCCTGCCGGCGGCGTCCAGGGCCTTAAGCGCCCAGGCCGTTCTTTGTCCGGGTTTTACAACCTTGTCATAATCCAAAGAGAGCGAAAGCTCCTTTTCCCTGCGCGGCACATCCGCTTCGGCCATGGCGGAATAGATCTTAAACCCGCCGGCGCCGAACCAGCGTAGTCCGAAGCCGCCGCGATGTTCCGGCCCGACCTTGATCTCCGCCAGCGAAACGCCCCCCGCTGGAATGGTCTTCCTGGAAAGGATAAAATTGCCCGCCAGCACCTCAAGGAACTTAACGCCTTTAAGCGCCGACGCTCCTATAAGGACCCTGGCCGTCTCCCCCGCCTGATAGGAAGCATGTTCGAACAGCGCCACAGGCGGAAGGACAAGAGAGGATTTTTCCACGGAAGGATCGGAGCAGACAATTATCACCCAGCCTTCCGTTTCACCGCCCCACGGATCCGCGGCTTTCAGCCTGAGCCTGTACACCCCCTCTTTAAGCGCCTTAAGTTTTACGGTCGCGGGCGTCTTTTTCGAAAACTCAATGCTTCCGCTTTGCACAAGTCCGCCGTCAGGCGCCTGGCTGAAGGCCTGTTCCAGCGAAGGGGTATGGCCGAAAGAGCCCCACTGCGTATCCGAGGGCGTAAATTCGGGCGCATGATCGATGCTGAAAACGCTGTAACTTCCCTTGCCGGACGCCTGGGCGTCGTTAAGGTCCATCAGCCTGGCCCTGAAAACGGCGGGTTTGCCGGAAGTGTAGAATCCCGCTTCCGGCGAAATGTCGAACAAATAGGCCTTCGCGCCGGCGGTATAGGAACGCGAATCCTCGATAGTGCGCCCGCCGGCATCGCGTGCCGAAACCTCCACCTGGAACGAAGACGGGCAGCCGGTCTGAGCCGCGGTTTCCGGCATAGGGATAAAAGTGAAGCTGAACGCTCCCTTTTCGTCGGCCGCGCATTCGCCCGAGGCCGTTTCCACCGGCTCCGACGCGCCATAGAGCCAGCCCCAGCGCCAGGCGTACCACGGGAAATAGCGCGACCGTTTTATCCTGTATGAGACCTTCGCTCCGGGCACGGGCGAACCGAAATAATATTTGACCGAACCTTCCACTTTCGCGGCCCGCCCGTACTTGAACGCCGACTCCGCGGCTCCCAGTCTGACCTCGAATTCCGGCCGCTTATATTCCTCCACCTCTATGGGGACCGTGCCGCTGAAAGTCCGGCCGTACGCCCTGAGTTCGGCCGTTATGGAATACTGCCCCAGCAGCCTGCCCGCGGGCACGGTAAAGCCGCCGGATGCGCCGCCCAACCCGGTAAAAGGCAGCTGTTTGCTGAAAAGCTCCTGCCAGTTCCGGTCCCTGACCGTAACTTTAAGGGCGTTCTTCCCGTCATAGGTCCTGAACCCGCGCGGTTCGCGGACCAGCGCCGTGATCTTATATTTAACCTCCTGTCCCGGCCGGTAGACCGGCCTGTCGGTTTCGAGATACAGGGACACGGGTTCCGGCACGGAAAGCCCCGTCATCTGAGAACCGCTCCAGTAAGCGTAACCGCCGCCGGAGGTAAGCAGCGGATCTATAGCCAGGTTCTCGCGGGAAGGGTAGGAGACGCTCAATAGATCGGAAAAAACCGCCGAACCGTCCGCGCCCGTGCGCAGCGTCCTGGATGACCATTTGCCCCAGTCGCGGCTATAGAAGGCGTCTATCAGCGCGTCGCCCACCGGCAGTCCCGTCAGGGCGTTAACGGCGTAGAAGTTTAAAACGCCCGCGGCAGTCCGCCTGGAGGGCTTGGCCGGATCGTAAAGGAAATCCTCCGGGTCGCCGGCTACCCCGGAAGTCCCGAAAAGAAGGACCTCGGTGATATTCACCGTCACGGCGCGCAGCAGGGAAGCGCCCGAATTAAAGGACGGATCGCCGGAGGCGATTATTACATACAGGCCCTTTTTAAGTTCCGGTCCCGTGAGATCCCGGTCGGCGTACTGATAGGGGCCTGGATAGCGCATTTCAGTTTCCCAGGACAGGGCTGCCGGCCGCTGAAGGAACCGGTCCACCGTTTCGTCCTGGAGAGAACGCAGGCGTTCCCACCCGTTCCCGGGAGTCCCGCGGAGCGCGGCGAGCTCGTCCGGATCCGTTCTGTAAGCGCGGAAATACAGCTTCGGCAGGTTGCGGACATTGACGGAAAGTATTCCCCTGCCGGGCGGCGGCGCGAACCTGGCGGCAAGACGCAGCTGCGGCAGCTCTATGCGGGCGCGCAGCTGTTCGCACAAGGCGGCGGATCTTGAGCCGGGCGCGAGAGCCTCGGCTGTTTTGCATAACCGTATGGCCGCGGCATAATCCCGCCCGGCGTCGGACAGGACCGCCGCCTCATAAGCGGCCGAGGCGCGCGGCGAAGCCGCCGTCAGGGACCGCGACCACTTGTCAAGCGCCGCCACAGCCGCGGTTCTGAGCGCGGCCGGGTCCTGGACGGAGACCTTATCTCCGTGGGCGAAAGGGATCAGCAGGCGTTTTATCTTCCACTGCTCCGCGGCCGCCTGTCTTCCTTTACCGGCCCTCCCGGCGGCGTCCTCATAAAGCGCGGCGGCTTTTTCGGCCGCCGGGCCGGACCGGTTGTAATCGCTCTTATAACTTTCCGTTATGAATTTCAGGCCCTGCGGAAGGTTTTTTTCTTCCTCAACGGATTCGCCGAGAAGATATCCGCTCCACCGCAGCACGGCGAAATCCCAGAGCGACGGGATGGTTTCGCGCGCCGTGTTCCTAAGGTCCAAAAAATAGATCTCGCCGCCTATCGGGGCATCCGCCAGGGCGCCGCGGATCGCCCAGAGCGCGTCATAATCCTCTTCAATGCGGCGCCGCCATTCGCCGGCGGTCAGTTTCGTAACATCAGAGGCGCCCTGCTGGAGATCGGCGGGAAGGGAATAACCGTACTGGGAAAGGAACTGCCGCCCCAGTTCGGCCCTCAGCAGCAGGAACCTGCCCCGCCAGAGCGGATCGCCGGGGAGTTTAACGGCCGAAAAACGCCGGACCGCCTCTCCGTAGCGGAACAGAAGACCCTCGCATTCCGCCGCTCTGAATTGCGCCTTCAGGCCGGTTTCACCCGGAACCGCCGTCCGCGCGGAATAAAGGCCCAGGGCTTCCTGATAGAGAGCTCTTTCAAAAAGCGCGTCGGCTTTCTTAAGTTCGTCTTCGCCTGCGTAAGCGACCGCCGCCAGCGACATCAGCAATAAAAATATCTTCATTATAAGTCCCCCAGGCCTCTGAACCGCAAGGCGGCCCGGCCTCTGACCTGAAAGTTTCACTTGGCCGGTCTCGCCGGCGCAAGCCGGCGTCCGGCGCGAATGGTAAAAATTTTTGCCGCAAAAATTTTTAATCTTCAAAGTCTCCCAACAGGATCTGCTCCAGCTCCAGCTCTACGCCCAACCGGACCTTAACCTCGACTCTGACCTTTTTGATCAGCGCGTAGATGTCGGAAGCCGAAGCCCCGCCGGCGTTGATGATAAAACCGGCGTGTTTCTCCGACACCCTGGCGCCGCCTATAGCCAGCCCTTTCAGTCCGGCCGTATCTATAAGACGGGAAGCGAAATCCTCCGCCGGGCGCTTGAACACGCTTCCGGCGGAAGGGAAATCCAGCGGCTGATTCTCGGCGCGCCTGGCCAGAACGCGCGCCCGTTCCGCCTCCAAGGCGTTTTTATCTCCGGCCTTGAGCCGGAACGCCGCCTTTAAGATCACGAGCCCCTCCAGACCGGAGACCTTGCGGTACCCGTATTTAACTTCGGACTTTTTAACCGTTTTCACCGCGCCGGACGGAGCCATCACTTCAAAGCTCTCAAGCCGGTCGAAAGCCTCCTGCCCGAAAGCCCCGGCGTTCATAAATACCGCCCCGCCGGCGGTCCCGGGAATGCCCGAAGTCTTTTCCAGTCCGGCGAGTCCGGCCGACACCGCCGCGCGCACGACATTATCCCAAAGAGCGCCCGCTTCGGCGGTGAGGAGATCTCCGGAGATCTCCGTTTTATCCATTTTCACGGTCAGGGCTGCTACGCCGGCAAGTCCCCTGTCGCTCACCAGGATATTGGAGCCCGCGCCGAGAACCAGGAAAGGGACCTTGTTTTCGGAGCAAAATCCGCGCAGCCAGGCCAGGCCGGAGCGCGAAGAAGGTTTCACCAATACCTCCAGCGGCCCGCCGGCCTTATAAGTGGTCACACCCGAAGCGGGGGAGCCGAAAGCGCAATCCGGGCCGAATCTGTCTTTTATCAGGCCGTAGGCGTCAGGCATTGCCGCACATCCTCTCCGCCGCTTTCACCGCCGCGGGACCGGAACCTTTGTCCAGATTCACGAAGTAAACGCCCAGCATGATCAGCAGCCCGCCGGCAAAGGCCGCCGGGGCCACAGGCTCGTTTATCAGGAGATACGCCGACAAAAGCGTGGCGAACGGCTCTATATAGATGAAATACGAGGACCTGACCGGGCCAAGCCCTTCCACCGAATTATTCCAGAACAAATAGGCCAAAGCCGAAGACAGAACGCTTAAATAACCCAGACAAAGCCAGCCCTTGGGCGTTATGGAACCGATCTCCCGCACGCCGCCCGACCATACCCAGACGGGCAGCATGGTCGCGGCTGCAAGCAGCATTGTGACGGTGGTCACCTTGGCCTGCCTCCAGAACACGAGCCATTTCTTGGTCATGACCACATAGCACGCCCAGGCGACACAGGTCCCCACGAAGATAAGGTCCGCCCCGGCGGCGGGCAGGGCCATGCCGCCGGCGCCCGGCCGCGCTTTTGAGAAAACCACCAGGAGCGTCCCGATAAATCCCAACAGAAAAGCGATGATCCTGGGTACGCCGATACGCTCGCCCAACATGGCCATAGCCGCGGCGACCAGGATAGGGGTGGAAGCTATGAGCCAGCCGGCATGATTTGCGCTGGTATAAGCGAGGGCATAAGCCTGCAAATACTGCTGGGCCGACACGCCCAGCACCGACATTAAAAATATTTTCCAGACATTGCCGAATTTAAAATCTGAGCCCCTGAGGCCCGACCCGGTAAGCGGGACCAGCAGCAGGGAGCCTATAAGCGCTCGGAGGGTGACGATGGTGACCGGCGAGATCTCGGTGACCAGGTACTTGGTAAAAGGATAAGCCCCCCCCCACACGACCGTGGCGAGGACCACCTGCAAATAAAGACGGCTGTTTGTTTTTGACGGTACTGCCATAAGGGTGGCGCCACAGCTGTCCCATAGAAATTTTATGGAAACGGCAGGCCTGCAAGTTCGCGGGCCTGCCGGGGCGCACGACACAGGCCGCGGACACGGCAAACGCCCATGGCCGCAGCCTGTGACGGCACGCCCGCGCCTGCCGCGATAGAAAGCGCTTCGTTTTTTGCTTACTTACGGAGAACTTTTTTAATGCGCCTGAAAGCCCAGTCTATCTCTTTTTTGGTGACGACCAAAGGCGGCGCGAAACGGATGACGCGGTCATGGGTTTCCTTGGCCAGCAGGCCGAGACCCATAAGTTCCTCGCAGTAGGGACGGGCCGCGGTATCGAGCTCTACGCCTATAAGCAGGCCTTTGCCGCGCACTTCGATTATATGCCTTCCCTTTATGGTGCGCAGCTGCTCCATAAAATATTCGCCCATCTCATAGGACTGCTCCACCAGCTTCTCCTCCGCAAGGACCTTGAGGGCGGTCCGGGCCACCGCGCAGGCCAGCGGATTCCCGCCGAAGGTGCTGCCATGGTCGCCGGGGTTGAACACGCCCAGAACAGCGCTTGAGGCCGCCACGGCGGAGATCGGCATCACGCCGCCGCCGAGCGCCTTGCCCAGGATGATTATGTCGGGCCTGACATTCTCGTAATCGCAGGCGAATTTTTTGCCGGTCCTGCCGAAACCGGTCTGGATCTCGTCGGCGACGAAGAGGACATTATTGGCCTTGCACAGCTCGTAAGCGGCCTTTAGATAACCTGCGGGCGGCACTATGATGCCGGCCTCGCCCTGGATGGGTTCGACCATGAACGCCACGGTGTCGGGCGTGATGGCGGCCTTAAGCTCTTCGAGATTGCCGTAGGAAACGATCTTAAAGCCGGGGGTGAAAGGCCCGAAACCGTCGCGGTACTGCGGCTCCGTGGAGAAGGAAACTATGGCGATGGTCCTGCCGTGGAAATTATTGGAGCAGACTATTATTTCCGCCTTGCCGTCCGCCACGCCCTTGACCTTGTAACCCCATTTGCGCACCGTTTTAAGGGCGGTCTCAACGGCCTCCGCGCCGGAGTTCATGGGCAGGGCCATGTCGTAGCCGGTGAATTCGCAAAGTTCCTTCAGGAACGGACCAAGCTGGTCGTTATTGAAAGCGCGGGAGGTCAGCGTCACCTTTTTGGCCTGTTCGACAAGGGATTTTATTACCCTGGGATGCCTGTGACCGTGGTTCAGCGCGGAATAGGCGCTGAGCATATCCATATATTTTTTACCTTCGGGATCTTTTACCCAGACCCCCTTGGCCTGCGATATGACTATCGGCAAAGGATGATAATTATTGGCGCCGTAACGCTCGGCTATCTCGATAAGTTTGCGGCTCTCCGTGTGCTGCGTCTGTTCAGTGTCCATTAGTCCTCCAGTATGTATTAGGCTCGTAAGCTGTTAAAACTTAACCCCGAAACCGGCCTGGTAGCCGGCGGCCCCGTGCAATACGCTGTAAGCGCCGAAGACATAGGTCATCGGGAAGGGGGTCACCCTTAAACCCAGGGTATAACGGGTCCCGGTTTCTACGGCGGAAGCGCCGTTGAGCGCGGCCGTGGGGACGCCCGTCACCTCTATTTTCGTCCTGTCATAGCCGAGCCCGGCGTAAGGCTTGATGACCGGAATATCAAAAGAGGCGGAAAGATCAAAGGACATATGGCTGCCTTTGAAATAGGTGTATTTTATGGAATCGTAGAAAGCGGAAACGGCCACATCCGGAATGAACTTGGTAAGGGTCCCGCTTTTCAGGAGCGGATAGCGCAGGCCGCCGCCTATGATGGACAGGCTGGAGTAACTCATCCCCCTTACGGCGAGATCCGCTCCGACTACCGGCAGGCCGGCGCAAGCCTGGAGTAACGGGAGCCCGAAAGCCTTTACATTCGCGCTCCTGAGTATCCTGTTGGAATCGCTGGGCCTGGCCTGCACCACGGCGGAGAGGCCGACATCAAAGCCGGGGAAACCCGCCGTGCGGCCCGAACTGAAATCGGAGCCGCCGATAAGTCCGCCGAGATCCCTGGCGAAAGGTTTTATAAAACTGTCCTGCACCCCCGTCTTAAAATTCGAAAAGGGATCGGCCGCCGCCGCCCCGTGGAACATAAAAACCGCCGCCAGAACCGTCAGCGCAGACTTCGTGAATTTCTTCATAGCGACCTCCAGGCTTTATCCATCAACCGTCCCCCCTATTATTACAAAAAAACACCCAAAATAAAAGCGCCTGAGTTAAAAGGCAGCGTCTACCTTTTTAAAAAGGTGGCGGCCTCTTTACGGCAGGGTCTTGCGGGCACAAGGGACTTTAGGGAAATTTGCAATAGGCTTAAAAACATCGGGGGCCTGGGTCAAAAGCCTGCGATACCCCCGTGCGGATTCTGATAATATGTAGCGGAGGCTTGGTTTATTAGTCTTTAAGAACTGTTCCCGGAACCGTAAGGGCCACCCCCGGAAACCAGCAACTATGATCGGAGGAGAGACACACATGAAATATCTTGCATCGTTCGCGGTCGTTCTATTTTTCGCGCATTCGGCGGCAGCCGGCCAATACTCGGAAAAGCTGACTTGCCGGTCGCTGGACAACAAGGTCGTCCTGTCGGTATCGCTGAATTATTCCGACCGCCGGTTCGCTTTCCGCCGCGGCCGACTACGACGGCATCGAAATGAGCATGACGAAGACGCTGAATTTCACCGTGCTGGAAGGATTTTCAGGCACGCAGGATAACAATACGGCGGTTCAACTTATCCTTACGAATAGCGGAACCCCTGTCCGGACGGCGACTTTCATTAAAGAGATCTATACGGAACGCGGCACAGGTTACGAACAGGAAGTAACCCAGCTCACCTGCTCCAAATAGCGCGTCTATAAGATCAGGCAATACCGAAGGACCGGACCCGGCCTTCGGTATTTTATATCTTCCCAGGAACTCGCGCCGCCCGGCGCCTGGCCTCCGTACGATCAAGTCCGGCACGCCTCCGTCTTTCGGCGACCGCCGGATCCGGTCCGATCCCGCTCACAAAAACCCAATTCTCAAAATGTTATACTTTGGACGCTATGAATACAGGCAAATTTTTGCCCATAACCCCCGAAGAGATCAAGGCCCGCCATTGGGACTCGGTCGACATCGTCCTTGTAACCGGCGACGCCTATGTCGACCACCCCTCCTTCGCCATGGCCGTCATAGGCCGCACCCTCGAAGCCGCCGGCTGCCGCGTCGCCATACTCGCCCAGCCTAAATGGACCTCCGCCGATGACTTTAAAAAATTCGGCAGGCCCCGCCTCTTCTTCGGGATCGCGGCCGGCAATATGGACTCCATGATAAACAAGTACACCCATAACCGCCGCCTCCGCTCCAGCGACGATTATTCCCCCGGCGGCCGCGCGGGACTGCGCCCCGACCGCGCCGCGGTCATCTACGCCCAGCGGGCCCGCGAAGCCTACCCCGGCGTGCCTGTGGTGCTCGGCGGCATCGAGGCCTCCATGCGCAGATTCGCCCATTACGATTACTGGTCCGACAAGGTCCGCAAAAGCGTCCTGCTCGATTCCAAAGCCGACCTGCTGGTTTACGGCATGGGCGAAAGGCCGGTGCTGGAAATAACCGCCCTGCTTAAAGCCGGAACCCCGGTTAAAGAGATCCGCACTGTGCGCGGCACAGCCTACAGCCTCGGACAGCACGAAGCGGGAACGCTTGACCTGACGAACGCGGCGGTACTTCCCTCCTTCGAGGAGGCAGCCCGCGACCGCTTTAAATTTTCGAACGCCACCCGCATGATACACGAGGAGTCCAACCCCTACTGCGCCAAAACCCTTATCCAGTTCTCGGACACCCGGGCCGTCATACAAAACCCGCCGTCGAGGCCGCTGGACACGGAGGAACTGGACAGGATCTACGGCCTGCCTTATTTAAAAAAGCAGCACCCTTCCTATAAGGAGCCGATCCCCGCTTTTGAAACGGTCAAGGATTCCATAGTCATACACCGCGGCTGCTTCGGCGGCTGCGCTTTCTGCTCGCTGGGCCTCCACCAGGGCAAATTCATCCAGTCCCGCAGCCGCGGTTCCATCCTGAAAGAAGCGGCGGAACTGGTGGCCGGGAAAGGCTCCACCCGCTTTATCTCCGACCTTGGCGCCCCGTCGGCCAACATGTACCGCATGGCGGGGCTGGACAGGGGCCTCTGCGAAAAATGCAAAAGGCCTTCCTGCCTCCAACCCGCGGTCTGTCCCAACCTCGGGACCGACCACGGCCCCCTTCTGGACCTGCTGCGCGAGGTCAGGAAGCTCAAAGGCCTTAAAAAAGCTTTTGTGGCCTCCGGAATACGCATGGACCTGGCGATACGGTGCGGGGAATACATCAGCGAGATAGCCGCCCACCACACCAGCGGACAACTGAAAGTGGCGCCGGAACATACCCAGCCCGGGGTCCTAGCGAAGATGCGAAAGCCCCCGAGTTCCGTATTCCTGGAATTTGCCGAAAAATTCCTGAAAGCTTCTTCAAAAGCCGGGAAGGAACAGTATCTGGTGCCCTATTTCATCTCCGCCCACCCCGGAGCGACGCTTACGGACGCGGTCGAACTGGCGGTCTTTCTGAAAGCGCACCGCTACCGCCCCCTGCAGATAAACGATTTCCTGCCGGCGCCCATGGACGTCGCCTCTTCCATGTATTACACGGGGCTGGACCCTTTTTCGCTGGAACCCGTCTACTCCGCGAAAAAAGAAACGGAGCGGCGCCTGCACAGGGCGCTGCTCCAGTATTTCAAGCCGGAAAACCGGCCGTTAATAATTCAGGCCTTAAAACAGATCAACCGCCTGGACCTGCTGAGGAAAATACTATAGTTTTTTATGGCTCCGGAGGGCTTTTACAAGCCCCTCAGCGTAAAGGGCGAACTTTTCGGGACCGAAACCCTTAACGACTCTCAGTTCATCGGCCGTTTTGGGGTTCATCAAAGCGGCCTTCTCCAGGATATCGTTTCCCAGCACGGCTTCGGGCAGCATATTGCGCCTGTTGGCCGTCTCAAGGCGCCAGGCTTTAAGCGTTTTAAAGCGTTCCCTTATCCCTTCAAAATGCTGATTTTTGCCGGCAGGGCGGGCGGGGGCGTGTTTCGGGAACTGCACCTCCGGCGCTTTAAGTCCAAGCTGGATGGCGTCCTTTATCCAGGGCCCGTGGTTGGCCAGGACATAAGTGGACATCCCCTTAAAAATGGAAAGGTTCTCAAGGGCCTCTTTCGGGGCGGTGGCCAGGCGGAACATCAGATCTTCGCTGATGATCTTGAAGGGAGGCCGGTTGCGCTCCCTCGCGGCGGTCTCGCGGCAAAGGAAAAGTTCCCTCAGGACGGCCAGGCCGCGGCCGTTAAGCCGGCGGGCCTCCCTAACGCGGAAAAATCCGTCAGGGTCGAAAACGCTTCTGGAGGGTTCAAGTACCGCCACCTGGGAGAACTCGCTCTTGATCTCCTCAAGTTTTCCCTTTTTATTAAGTTCCTCGGCGAACATGACGCGCAGCTTGTGAAGATAAAGCACATCGCCGATGGCGTAATCCAGCATTTCCTTCATCAGCGGGCGGCGGCCCCAGTCGGCCTTCTGGAATTTTTTGTTAAGCTCGATGCCAAGGTGTTCCTTGACCATGTTCTCAAGGCCGCAGCGCTTGACTCCCAGGTATTTAGCGGCGAGCATGACGTCGAAGATGTTCTCGAACCTGCACGGCATGGCGGCCTTGAGGGTCCGGATATCGGACTCGGCCGAATGGAAAATTTTTTCTATGTTTTTATCGGCGAAAAGCGGCGCCAGGCCCTTGATATCCACGGCAAGGGAATCCACCACGGCGTTCAGATGTTCGCTGGCCAGCTGCACCAGGCAGAGCTGCTCTTTGTAGACATACATGCTGTTCGACTCCGTGTCTATGGAGAGGTACTTATGAGAGCTCAGCCTGGCGGCGAAGGCGTCAAAATCGGACTGCCTGTCTATAAAGGTATAAGGCATGTAAAATATAATATCATATTACAGCCGGGCCGTAGGCCCGGCCGCGATATATGCGCTACATAATTTTTTACAAGCCCTACGGAGTACTTTCGCAGTTCACCCCCTCGCACGGACACAGGTCGCTGTCGGACTTCGGCTTTCCCAGCGGAGTGTACCCGGCGGGCCGCCTGGACGCCGACAGCGAGGGACTGCTCCTTCTTACCGACGACGGCCTATGCCAAAGCCGCATAGCCGAACCGAAACACAAGACCGCCAAGATTTATCTGGCCCAGGTCGAACGGGAAATCACGGCCGAAGCCCTGGAAAAACTGAGAAAAGGCGTAAGGCTTAACGACGGCCCCACCCTTCCCTGCGCCGCCGCGGCCGTGCCCGAACCGGACCTGCCGCCCAGAACCCCGCCCATAAGGTTCCGCAAAACCGTGCCTACCTCCTGGGTGGAAATAGAGCTGAAGGAAGGGCGGAACCGCCAGGTGCGCAGGATGCTGGCCTGCGTGGGGTTCCCGGTTCTGCGGCTCGCGCGGCGGGCCATAGGTCCGCTGACGCTGGACGGCCTCGCCCCCGGCCGGTGGCGCGAACTTACGCCCGAAGAAGCGCGCTGTTTGCGTAAATGAGAAGTGAGATATTGAATTTGTAAAGGCAAAAGAGGCCTCCCTCATTTTGCCGGGGAGACATTCTTATGAGCATTCCACCCAGGATAGGGTTTATCGGGCTCGGCATCATGGGCCGCGCCATGGCGGACAACCTTTTAAAAGCGGGTTTTAATCTCTCGGTTTATAACCGGGACCGGCTTAAAACCACTTTTTTCGCCGACCAGGGCTGCACCGTGGCGCCGACGCCCAAAACATTGGCCGCCGGCTGCAATGTGATCTTCACCATGGTGGCCGATCCGGCGGCCATGGACGCGGTGGTGGAAGGTCCCGAAGGAGTGTTCGCCGCCGGTTTTGACGGGAACATCCTTATCAACATGAGCACGGTCTCGGTCGACTACACGAGAAAACTCCGGGACCGGTGTTTCCTGAAAAGGGTGAAGTTCGTGGACTGCCCCGTCTCCGGCTCAAAACCGCTCGCTGAAAGCGGGAAGCTGATAATGCTGGCCGGAGGCGAGGAAAAAACCGTCGAAGAGGTGAAGCCGCTGCTTCTGGCCATGGGGAAAGCGGTAGTCTACTCCGGTCCGGCGCCCTCGGGCACGGCCCTTAAACTTTGCATGAACCTGATAGTGGCTGGACTTACTTCCGCCCTGGCCGAGAGCGCCTTGCTGGCCGAGCGGCTGGAGATAGACCCTAAACTTATCTTCTCGGTCCTGGGCGAAAGCCCGGCCCTGAACTGCGCTTATTTCAAAATGAAGGAACGCAATATCCTGGAGAAGGACTTCCCGCCGGCCTTCGCCCTGAAGCATATGCTTAAAGACGCGCGGTTCATGATAAGCGAAGCCGCGGCGCGCGGCCAGCGCCTGCCGGTCACCGAGGCCATTGAGGAGCTGATGACGAAAGCGGGCCGCGCCGGAGAAGGAGAAAAAGACCTGACCGTGATCTTGAAGACCCTGGCCGAGGATTATAGAATGTCGTAAGACGACATTCTATCGTACCCGACACGGGATTTAGCGGTCCCGTGCCGGAATTGACGGCAAAAATTTATAATTATGAAAAACGACAGGACCTCCGATCTGCTCTCCATGAAAGAACATGAAAAAGGCTGCGTCATTGAAATTTCCGGCTCTCCCGAAATGACGGAAAAGCTGAAAGCCATGGGGCTGCATCCCGGCAGGCAGGTGACCAAAAGAACGCCCGGGGACTATCCCGGACCGGTAACGGTGGAGGTCATGGGCTCCAGGATCGCCCTGGGCCGGGGCATGGCCGGACGGATAAGCGTAAAGGTACATTGCGGCACGATCCTGCTGACCGGCAACCCTAATGTCGGCAAAAGCGTGGTCTTCTCCCGCCTTACGGGCCTGGATGTCGTTTCCGCCAACTATCCCGGCACGACGGTAAGCTACACCAGCGGCTCGGCGGTGCTGGGCGGGGAACAATTCTCGGTAGTGGATGTACCGGGCGCTTACAGCCTCACCCCCGCCAACAGGGCCGAGGAAACCGCCCGGAAAATGATCCTGGAGGACGGCAAGGAACTCCTTATACATGTGCTGGATTCGACCAACCTGGAGCGCAACCTTTTTTTCGCGCTGGAGCTTATGGGCTTCGGTACGCCCATGATAATTCTCCTGAACAAATCGGACATCGCCAGGCGCAGGGGAATCAGCATCGACGCCGCCAAACTAGAGGCCGCGCTGAAGATCAAAGTGATACCTTTCGCGGCGACTACGGGGGAAGGGCTCACGGCGCTGAACGATTCCGTACGGCTTTTCCGGGCGGGAGGTCTGCCCGCTCCGGCCGCGCCCCCGGCGTCGGCCGATGAAAAATGGCGGTTTATAGGCGGACTGGCTTCGCAGTGCCAGACCATCGCGCACAAACATCCCAGCTTCCTGGAAAAACTTGAGGATTTCACTTCCAGCCCCGCCACCGGCATCCCTTTCGCCTTCATGGCCATGGCGGCAGTCTTCCTGGCGATAAGGACGGCGGGAGAAACCCTCATCAATTACGTACTGGCCCCCGTTTTTAACGGCGTATACATACCCGCGCTGGAAAAAGCGTCGGATCTGCTGCATTTAAGCGGCCTTCTGAAGACCCTGCTGGTCGGCGCCTCTATGAAACCCCTGGAAGATTTCGGGCTGCTTACCACCGGGCTTTACATCCCGCTGGTAAGCGTCATGCCCTATCTGGCGGCGTTCTATCTGGTGCTGGGATTCATGGAGGATCTCGGCTACCTGCCCAGGCTTTCGGTTTTGCTGGACGGCGCGATGCACAAACTTGGACTGCACGGCTACGGGACCATTCCGCTTATGCTGGGCCTCGGCTGCAAAGTGCCGGCCATCCTCGCGGTGCGCGTGCTGGAGAACAGGCGGGAACGGATCATCGCCACGGCGCTGACCCTGGCGGCGGCCCCCTGTATGCCGCAAAGCGCCATGATCCTGAGCATCTTGTCGCCTTACCCGCTCAAATACACCATGGCCGTGTTCCTGGCTTTAGCCGCCGCAGGCGCGGCGGCGGGCCTGGCGCTGAACCGGCTCCTTAAAGGCGAAACACCGGAACTCTTCATAGAGATCCCCCCGTACCAGATGCCTTCGCTCACGGTCCTGTGGTCCAAGACCTGGCTGCGCCTGAAAGATTTCCTGACCGAAGCGGCGCCCATGATCCTAGCCGGGGTCCTGATGGTAAATCTCCTCGGCATAAGCGGCATACTGTCCGTCCTGACCGGCATCTTTAAATACCCCGTCACGCATCTCCTGGGCCTGCCGGCCGAAATGGTCTCGGTTATGACGCTCGGGTTCCTGAGGAAGGATGTCTCCATAGCCATGCTGGCCCCCTTCGGCCTCGGACCCGGGCAGCTCGTGGTCGCTTCGGTATTCCTGACGCTCTATCTGCCCTGCCTGGGAGCTTTTATGGTGACGATAAGGGAATTGGGCGTCAAAGACGCGCTGGGGGTATTCATCCTGAATTTCTGCGCCGCCGTATTATTGGCCGGAGCGTTGAATCTATTGGTATAATAAAATGTCGTGAGGCGGCATTTTATGAGTATTTCTTTTTTTAAAGACATGAGGACGGGACTGACCAGGAACGTCGCTTTTCTGGGCGTAGTGAGCGGACTGACCGATATCTCGAGCGAGATGCTCTACCCGATAGTTCCGATCTTCCTTACCTCCGTGCTGGGCGCGCCGATGAGCGTCGTGGGGCTTATAGAAGGGACGGCCGAATCCACAGCCAGTTTCCTGAAGATCGCCGGCGGACTCTGGTCCGACAAGACGGGAAAACGCAAACCTTTTGTCGTGGCGGGCTACGGCCTTTCGGCTGTTTCAAAACCCGTGCTCGCTTTGGCGGCCACCTGGCATTTTGTCCTGTTCTCCAGGTTCATCGACCGCGTGGGGAAGGGCCTGCGAACCTCGGCCCGCGACGCTCTCATCGCGAACTCCATAGAAAAACAGCACTGGGGCAAGGCTTTCGGATTCCACCGGGCCATGGATACGCTGGGCGCGGCCCTGGGCCCGCTTGCCGCCCTGCTGATGCTGAGCATGATGCCGGCCGGAGCTCCCAACTACCGCCTCATCTTCATAACGGCTTTTGTGCCGGCCCTGCTGGGCGTTTTCGTGCTGCTTTATTTCGTTTCCGAACAGAAAAAAATCATTTCCGGCGCCCGGACTCCCATCCCTTCCGCCCCCTCCCCGGCCGCCCCCCGCACGCCTATGACCGCCGATTTTAAAATGTTCGCCGGGCTCTACGCCATCTTCGCCCTCGGCAACTCAAGCGATGTGTTCCTGATCATGAAGGCCAGGAGCATCGGCTTCACCACCGCCCACGTCATCCTGGCCTACACAGGTTATAATCTTGTCTATGCCTTCCTGGCCGCGCCGGCCGGCTGGCTGGCCGACAAACTGGGCAAGATAAAGACCATGGCCTTCGGCTTCCTGGTCTTCGCCGCCGTCTACCTGGGGTTTGCCGCGGCCGATAAGGGCTGGATGATCTGGGCGCTTTTCGCGCTGTACGGTTTCTACGGCGCCTTCAACGAAGGCATAGCCAAAGCCGTCGTCTCCAACCTGAGCTCGGGAGACAACCGCGCCGCCGCCATGGGATACTTCCAGGGCGCGCTCGGCTTCCTTACGTTCTTTGCCAGCGCCATGGCCGGATTCCTGTGGACCAGATTTTCGCCCGCCGCGCCTTTTTTGGTCGGGGCCTGCTGCGCCCTGGCCTCGACCCTGGCGCTGGCGGTGTGGAGCCGGAAAAAACAGATCGCTTTTTAAAGTTTTTATTTTTGATCCCATTATGACCACACTACTTAAACAGGTCCTTAAACACGAGGTTTATCCGGCTATGGGCTGTACCGAACCCGTGGCGGTGGCGTTCTGCGCGGCGAGCGCGGCGCGGCAGCTCGGGAAAGAAAAAATACTGAAGATGGAAATAAGAACGGACCCGGGCACGTACAAGAACGGCCTGGCCGTAGCCATCCCCAATACCCGGGGCGAAAAAGGCAATCTCCTGGCCGCGGCGCTCGGCGCGCTGATAAGGGAGCCCGGCCTTGGAACGGAGATCTTTAAAAACGTTTCCCCCGCCCTGCTTAAGGAAGCCGGGGCCCTGATAAAAGCCGGCGGGCTAAGACTCACCGCGGATTACGCCCGCCGCGGCATTTACATCGAGGTCCGGCTCAGGACCGCGCGCCATACCGCGCTTTGCGTGGTCGCGGGAGGCCACAGCAAGGTCATCCTGCTTAAAAAAGACGGGAAGACCCTGTTCAAGGGCGCCCCGGCTAAACCCGGCAGGGAGCACGCGGCCTACAAGAACCTGCTCAGGAAGGCTAATTTCAAACAGCTTTTCAAAGAGGCGGAAAAAGCCGACGAGCGGGACCTGGCCTATATAAAAACCGGCATAACGCTTAACCTCCAAGCCGCTAAAGAAGGCCTGAAACTAAAAAAAGTCGGCTACTATATTTCCGACCTGATAAAAAAAGGCTATTTAAAAAGGGACATCCTGTCCGTCGCAAAACTCACCTCCTCCGCCGCCACCGACGCCAGGATGGCGGGAGCCGCGGTAAAAGTCATGTCAAGCGGGGAATCCGGGAACCAGGGAGTGGTGGCCATCCTGGTGCCTTACCTCGTAGGCAAAGCCTTCAAGATAAAAGAAACGAAGGTTTTAAAGAGCATCGCGCTCTCCCACTTGGTGAATTCCTATATAAAGGTCTTCACCGGCGAGCTGGCCCCCATCTGCGGCTGCGCCGTGGCGGCCGGGGTGGGAGCTTCGGTGGCCGTGGTCTATCAGCAGAAGGGCGCGGACCTTAAAGCCGCCACCAGGGCCGTGAACACCGTGATCAGCGATATCGGCGGTATGCTATGCGACGGGGCCAAGAGCGGCTGCGCGCTCAAGGTCGCCTCCTCGGCCGATTCCGCCATCCGCGCGGCCTACATGGCGATAAACGGAGAGGGAATAACGGAACTGGAGGGCTTTATAGGAGCCACCGCCGAGGAAACCATCAAGAACATCGCCCGCATTTCAAAAATGGGCATGGATAAAGTGGACAGGATCATCCTGGATATCATGTCGTCTAAAAACCTGAAATAGGCTCCGGGCATAAGGACTATGGACGAATTATTTTGCGTGCTGCATAAAGATCCCGCTTATTCACCGGAAAGGACCGCCGACTTCCTGGCTTTGGAACGGTGCGTAGGGAGGGAAGAAGCGGCCGCCGCTTTTAAAAAAAGCCAGGGGTTCCTGCTTGAGAACGCCTCACTGGGAAAAGCTTCGGCTTTCAACCTCCGGGCTTCGGCTTTCGGTTTTGAAACGCTGCTTCTGTCGCGGCGCGATCTTAGACCCCCTCCGCCGGCGGCCGCCGTTTTAAAAATAGAATTCAAAACGGAAGGCTTTTATTACGTTTCGAACAGCGTCAGGGAACACCTCCCGTATGACTCCGTAAAAGCCGTCGCGGCCTGCGCCTTCTCCGTGGAAACGCCGCCCAAAGACGCGGCCGGAACGGAAGCCGGTCTGATAAGCTCGCTGCGCGCGCGCTATTTTCCCTTCGCCCTCCCCTTCGGAGAAAAATACGAATCTCCGCCCGTAACGCCGCTGCCTCCGGCGCCGGCCAAGGAAACCGTCTTTCTGGCGGATCTCCTGGCCGGCCCCGCGCCGCTCAGGTTGACGCTGGCCTGCGATACGCACGATTACTCCGGGCTGGGCCCGAAGAAAACCCTATCGAGCTTTGAAAATTTCCGCATTCTTATGGAAGAACTCTCCGCCAGGGCCCCCGGGGCGGTCCGAAATCATTTTTTACGGGCGCTCCTAGAGAAAAAAAACCTCAGCGGACTCAAATACCCTTCGGCCGAAGCGTATGAAAAAGAGCTGGAGTGGCTGGCGACGATACTTAACTAAGAGCCGGAGCGACATCAACAGCGGTATAGTTGTTGTAGGATTGCAGAAACCACCGGGCGGGTTAATTGCGCTTTATCATAGATTAAGGGCGGGGAGAAGGGCGGCCGTGCCGGCCGGCCCGGCCCCGGAAGCCAGCCCCGCCGGCGACCCGCGAACTTACAAGCCTGCCGTTTCCTTAAAAATTTGCGGGCCGGCAGTGCGGCGGCCCCGCTAACAGGTATAATTGTTATTAGGTATAATTGTTATATGGAAAAAGCCGCTAAAGGCAGGAAGTACCTGGCGATACACGCGCATTTTTACCAGCCGCCCCGGGAAAATCCCTGGACCGGCGATATTCCCCCGCAGGATTCGGCCTTCCCCTATCACGACTGGAACGAACGCATCGCCCGCGAATGTTACATCCCCAACGCCTACGCGCGCATAAACGATTCCATGGGCCGCGCCGTGGAGCTGGTCAACAATTACGAATATCTCAATTTCGATTTCGGACCCACGCTCCTGACCTGGCTGGAAAAACGCTATCCGGCTTATTACGCAAAGATCGTGCGCACCGCCGCCGAAACCAGGGCCGGATGCGGCCGGTCCAACGCCATCGCCCAGGCCTACAACCACAACATCCTCCCTCTTTGTTCGTTCCACGACCGCCTGACGCAGGTTCTCTGGGGCCTGGCCGACTTTGAACGGCGCTTCGGTTTCAAAGCCGAGGCCATGTGGCTGCCGGAAACCGCCGCCGACGAGGCCACCCTGCGGCTTCTCATCGACCAGGGCCTGCGCTACGCCATACTCTCGCCCTATCAGGCGGAAAAGATCCGCCCGCTGGGCTCGGAAAAATGGACCGATGTCTCGACCGGACAGTTCGAGACCCGCCGGCCCTACGCCTGGGTCGACCGCACGCCCGCCGGCGAACCGCTAAAAGACCGCAGCCTGACCCTCTTCTTTTACGACGGTCCGCTTTCAAAAGCCGTGGCCTTCGAGGGCGCGCTCAGGAATTCCGAGAGTTTCGCCTCCCGCCTGAACGCGAACTTCGATCCAGCCGCCGCGCACGACCAGCTCCTGAGCCTCGCCATAGACGGCGAAACCTTCGGCCACCATCACAAATTCGCGGACATGACCCTGGCGCACGCCTTCCGCCATGAAATAAAAAAACACGGAATTGAAACGGTCAATTTCTCCTCCTACCTTGACGGCCACCCGGCCGCGCACGAGGCCGAGATCAAAAAAGGCCCGGACGGGGACGGGACCGCCTGGAGCTGCGCCCACGGCGTGCGCCGCTGGAAAGGCGGCTGCGACTGCGGGGCCGAAGGAGCCGGCCAGACCAATTGGCGTATGCCGTTTAGGGCGGCCCTGAACTGGCTCAGGGACGCGGCGGCGGACGTATACACAACGGAAGCGCCGGGCCTTTTCAAGGACCTTTGGCGGGCCAGGAACGAATATCTCCGGTTTTTTTCCTCACCATCCCCGGACAACGCTGAGGCTTTCCTGGCAGCGCACGCCTTACGGCCGCTTTCCCCAGCGGAGAAGACCAGGGCGCTCAAGCTCCTTGAACTGCAAAAGGACATAAATTTCATGTTCACCAGCTGCGGCTGGTTTTTCGCGGATATCTCCAGGATAGAGCCGGTGCAGAACCTGAAATACGCGGCGAAAGCCGCGGCCGCTCTGGGTGAACTGGGGTTTAAAAGCGTGGAAAAAGGTTTTACGGCCATCCTGGAGCTGGCGCCATCCAACAACTCCGACTGCGAAAACGGACGAAAAGTGTACGAAACCCAGGCGAAGGGCACGATGCCGGCCGGAAAGACGCTTGCGGCCTTCCGGCTGATGGAGAAGCTTCTTTTCGGCCTGCCCCGCCCTTCGTCCGCCGAAGCGGCGGAAAACGCGCCGGGCGAGCCCCTCTCAGGTTCCGGACATCTCGGTTTTTTCCTTTCCAAAAAGGGATCCGCCCTCTCCGGCGGGCTTGAAACGGTCACGGGAGAACTGCTGGAACATAACGCTCTTACGCTTGAGGACCGCGCCGCCGCGTTCCTCTACGCGCGGCGGGACGCGGAGCTGCCGGTCATCTGGTTCTCCTCGACCGAAAACCTGGGAGAATTCCGCCGCCTCGCGCACAGCCCCTCTTTCGAGACGCTCAGCGCCGGCGCCGGGGACCTCGGAGCGGAGCGCGTTTCTTTCGACGAGTTCCCGGCCGAAGACAGAGCGGCCGTGATCAAAGGGTTCGTGCGGTCGATCCGCCGCAAGAACCGGGACCTGCTCTCCAGGATCCTGCGCGAGTACCTCTCCGTATTCGACAAGAATCCCAAAACGGGCCTTTCGGACTTTATCGAAATAAAATATGAGGTGGAACTGTACGCCTCCGAGGTCTTTGAGATACTTTTTGACGAGCTTTCCATTTCCCGCGAGCCGGCGCTGCTGGAGGAGATCTACGCGCAGGCCGAGATCCTCAGGCGCCACCAGTTGTCCGTCCGTTTTGTGGTGCCGCCGCTGAAAGCCGCCGACTGCGTCCTGTTCGCCCTGGGGGAGTCGCTGTACTCCCCTTCGCCGGAGAACCTGGCGCGCCTGCTGAAACTGCTGAAAACCGCCCGCCACCTGGGCCTGCACGACGCGTTTTTCCATCTGCAGAACGGCCTGTCGGAACTGTTCGCCGCCGTCGGAGCCCAGCCCGCGCGCTGGGCCCCCCACGCCCGGGAGATAAAAGAGCTCTACGACAACTCAAGCATAATAATAGACCGGTTCTCCATAAAACTGGACGAACTGGCGGCTCTCTCCGACAACCGGACAAAGTAGGTTCGGCCGTACCAACCGTCATCAGGAAGGCCCGGTCCGAGTAACCCGCGCAAAGCGCACCTGAAAAGTTTCAACTGAAACTTTTCAGGTTATCAGCCTGAGTATAAAGACCCATTTATTTATTTTTTTGGCCCGTTCCGGCATAGGCATATTGGTCCAAGGCTGTCCCGATATGTCCCTGATTAGACGGTAGGTTCTGTCAGCCCCAGCGGGAAACTTTTATCCCAAGCGTGTGCGCGCGGCCGCGCGCACAGTCTTCAAAGTTACCTGCAAAACCCTTCGCGGCGCGGAAGTCGATATTCACGGTCCCAAACGCGAGATCTTCTCCGCCAACACCGATATGGGTATAGGCGAGCACGATGGAAAGCTGATAATGATCAAGTCTGAGACCGAGAATTCCAGCAAGTCTCAATATCTCAGGATCACGATCACCGGCCGGGAACGGGCGTACCCGGCGACAATGAGCTTCTACGGGACCGGCAACAGCCAAAACGGACCGATAGACACGACCCAGAACAACCGGTTCAATGACACGGGCGTGATCGCCACCGAGACCCATCTGAACGATAACAACCTCTACTACACGGTGACGGGGAAATTGACCGCGCCGCTTCAACGCCTGGCGGATTTCGCGTCGTGGGCATTAAACACGGATGAAGCAAGCAACTTGTCATTGATCAAGGCCGGCTGGGTAAAGAATCTGTATAAATCCGAGTCGCTCACCGTGCAGAAGGATGGTTCGCTTCTTTACTCGTACACGGCGATACGCAGAACGGCTTTTATGAGCAGCCAGGAGGTGGATGAGAAGGTGGCGTTCCCCATGAGGAAACATGTCAAGGAACAGATCTCACAACTGGAGGTCGAACATCCCGATGTGGACGCCGCGGGGGAATGCAGACTGGAACCGGTCGGAAACAAATAAAATGCCGTAAAACGGCATTTTATCGCATCCGACACGGGGATGGATACATCTCCGTGTCGGCGGGAAACCGGAATCCAGAATAGCCGGAATTAGAGAATAGGAATTATAACTACCAGGAATATCCGCAGATTTCGCCGATTAACGCAGATTAGCCTCTCCGAATCTGTGAAAATCCGTGAAATCTGCGGATTATCTTTTTTGGTCAGGAGCGGGAGCGCGGCCACGGCCGATAACGGGTCCGGCAGCCCCATGCCCCCGGCGCCTGCGAACTTACAGGCCTGCGGTTCCCTTAAAAATTTGTAGGACATCCGTACCCCATCAGGTTGCAGAAACCACCGGGTGGGATAATTACGCTTTATCGTAATTTGGGGCGGGAACATGTTAAATATTAAGTACGCGGCAGGCGAATAATTGGAGCGGGTGTCGGGGGTGTGGGGCTGACGGGCCGTCGCGCAGGGTGAGGCTTGCGCAAGCGCCGAACCCGAGCGGGAGCGCGGCCACGGTGTGGACGATAGCGTGCCCGGCGGCCCCATGCCCCCGGCGCCCGCGAACCCGCAGGCCTGCCGTTCCATCATGGCCTATAGACGGCCGGACTCCCGCTTACGCCCCTTTCGCCGCCCGCTCCTGGGCGCCTGTGGAGAACACCTTGTAATCGATGTGGCTGAAAATATTATCCCGCCACTCTATGTCGGCCAGATATTTTTCTTCGATACGATTGCCCATGATCTGCTCATATAACCCTATGAAGCGGTTGGTGTGCTCGACAAAGCGCTTGGTAGAATAGGTTTTGGCCGTGCCCACGGTCATCAGGAAAGCCCAGTCCGAGGACATCCCCAGCACCAGCTCCCTGGAGCACTGGTTCAGCGCCCGTTTAAGCAGCCCGTCGGCGTCCGGGAACCGGTTGGCCATGTTCACCATGCGCTCCACGGCCTTGTGCAGGTGCCGGTACATCCAGTCGTTGGACGCGTTGAGCCACACCTCATTATAACCCTTATCCCCCCATGAGGACATCGACGGCTGGATCATCTGGTTGTCCGGATGCTTGTCCAGGTATTCGCTGGGAGTGATCATCTTGACCGTTTTCTGGTCGTAATGCAGCTTCTTGAACAGATATTCCAGGAAATCGAGGCCCTCGTACCACCAGTGGCCGTAGAGTTCGGCGTCGTACATGGAGACCACGATCGGTTTTTTGCCGAGGAAATGGTTGAGGTGCTCGATCTGGCGCTCGCGATTGAACATAAAGTTGCCGGCGTGGCCGGCGGCTATCTCGCGCGCCTCGGCCGGGTTATACGCCGCCTTCTCGTTCAAACCGACCTTGCCGGTTATCTTATAATACTTCATGCCTATGTTGCGCCTTACGCCGTCCTGGTGCAGATAGGGCTTCACATAATCGTATTCGAGGTCGTAGCCGAGGTCGCGGTAAAACTCCCGGTACCGGTGGTCTCCGGGATACCCCATTTCCGCGCTCCATACCTGGTGGGCGGATTCCATGTCCCTGCTGAAAGCGGCCACGCCCGAAGGACAATAGACCGGGGCGTACACGCCGTACCGGGGCCTGGGGCTGCCGTATATTATTCCGTGGGTTTCAAGGAAAAAATACCTGATGCCGTTGGCCTTCAAATAAACTTCATCGCCGGGGTTATAGGCGCATTCCGCAAGCCACATTCCCCTGGGCCCGCGGCCGAAGCGGAGCTTATAATCGTCCGCGGCGATCTTAACCTGGGCGTAAACGGCCTCTTTCCTGACTTCCAGGGGCAGGAAGCCGTGCGTAGCGCCGCAGGTGATGATCTCAAGCTTGCCCAGGTCCTGGAATTTTTTAAACCCGTCCAGGATGTTCCCGTGATAGTAATCCTCGTAAAGCTCGCGGATGCGCTTGAACTTGCGCTCATACATCCTGGCGACTTCGTAAAACTGCGTATTGCGGTTGCGGACCACTTCCTTCTCCGCAAGCTCCAGCCGCTGGTTGTAGTAACGGCGGAAGCGGGCGCGCAGAAGCTCGTCCGTCATCATGTTGCAAAGCGGCGGCGTCAGCGACATGGTGACGCGGAAATCGGTGTTTTCGGAGGTAAGGCGTTCGTAAACATCGAGGAGCGGCAGGTAGGTCTCGCACATCGCCTCGAAATACCAGTCTTCCTCAAGGAAATCTTCGTATTCGGGGTGCCTGATGAAGGGCAGATGCGCGTGCAGAACAAGAGCGAGGTAACCTTTTTCTTTATTTTCCATCGGTGGTTTTTATCAAACTACCCGGATCGCGCGGGTTTTCTGGCCGTCAGCCGGATCCGCCTTGTGTCCAATAAGCCGCAGCCGCGTATAACCTGTCCGGCCGGGCGGTTATCTTTTTGTTATAAGGTTTTTCTGGCAACCTGGATCTCTATCTGGCGGGAATCGGTCCCGTCATTGGAGACGGCCTTGATAGGCAGGTCCATATTGCCGTCCGGCAGCGCGAAGCGCATGGAGAATGTGCCGTCCGGGTTCAGCGTTACCTTGCGTCCGGCGACGGTGACCGACGCGTCCGGTTCCGTAGCCCCGTAAAGGATAAGTTCGCAATCCGCCACAAGCCAGAACTTCTTTTCAGCCGCCGCCTCCGGCCGCTGAAGGGCCTGGGAGGAAAGCGAACTGACGCCCCAGGACGCGGCCCTGGAGAACACCGAGCGCAGCATCTCCCAGCGCTGGGCCAGCGACTTGGCGACCTCCCCCGAGCCTTTGCCGATATATTCCACGCCGGAAAGCTGAAGAAGCTTGTCGAAATCCGAGGAAACCGACATCCATTTTTCGTCCGTAACCTCGGAAACGCGGCCGGAAGGCAGGTTGACGGTGTTGGTCTTGACGATGCAGATAAACCGGCCGTCCGGCAGGACAAGACCCACCTCGCAGCAATAAGCCCGGCCGCCGTCCTGGACATTGATATACCAGTTCCTGGCGTCTATCATCACCGGAATGTCGAAATACGCCCGGCCTTGGCCGTCGCTCACGTCATAGACGCGGATCACGGAACGGGCTTTTTCAAAAATATCGCGTCCGTGCTCGCGGGCGAGGTTGGCCTTTGAATTGTCGGTAATTTCCCAGTAGATGAACATCCAGTTGGGATCGCGCGGCAGCAAGGCCGCCTCGGTATTGCCGTAGGATTCCGGCAAAGATTTATAGTCGGAATCAGGCTGAGGATTTCTATTTTTCAGTTGTCCTGACGATGTCATTTTTTCTCCTTAGTGTATGTTGGCACAGGGAGGCGGTATCCTTGATGTAAACCCGACTTTTAAACCCGCCGACGCTGAAACAGCTGCGGCAGGAAGACGGATACCAGGCGTTCGGCCCGGTAAAAAGCGTATAAACCCGAATTACAATCCCCCACTACGCAGAAATTGTATCAAATAAAGCGTCGTAAAACAATCTTTTCTTCCGTAAAATCCTTAATAGATACTGAGCAACCGGGCCACCGACGCCGGATCGCTGATCCCGTAAGCGGCGGCGATATTGGCGCCGGACAACCCCTCTTTCGCGGGCCCGTAAAAAAGCTGGCCTCCTTTTTTAAGGATCACCGCCTTGCCGGCGTATGCGGACATCAGCGCCAGATCATGGGAGACCACTATCACGCCCATACCGGCGCCGGCCAGCCGCGTAAGCAGCTCAAAGATCAGCATTTTATAGTTTATATCCAGGTGCGAGGTGGGTTCGTCCAAAAGCAGGACACGCGGATCCTGGGCCAGAGCCTGGGCGATCAGCGCCAATTGCCGTTCTCCGCTGGAAAGGGAATTAATGCTCCGGTCCCGGAGTTCCAGGATCCCCATATCCTTCAGGATCTCGAAGACACGGGAAGCATCGACGTCGGAATAGTCGCGCCACCAGGACACGAGGGGGCTGCGCCCCATGAGGGCTATTTCAAAAACGGAAAAATCGTAGGGCAGATAAAGTTCGCTGGGAACGAATGCCACAAGGCGGGCAAGTTCGGTTTTTGAATAGGACCGGACATCGCGGCCCAGAAGTTCGACAGAACCCTCCAAAGGCTCCAGAAACCCGCTGACAAGCCGCAAGAGCGTGGATTTGCCGGATCCGTTCGGCCCCACGACGGCGAGAAGATCCTTCTCCTGGAGCTCAAAACCCGCCCCGGCCACGGCCGGAACGCCGTTGTAAGAAAATTTAAGCCCTTCAGCTTTGATCAATGACATAGACAATTCACACCCTCTCCCTTCAGCCCTCAGCCCTCAGCCCTCAGCCCTCAGCCTTCACCCTTAACCCTCAACAGCCAGATAAAGAACGGCGCGCCGAACAGGGCCGTAATAACGCCCACCGGTATTTCCACCGGGGCCGCAGCGGCGCGCGCGACGGTATCGGCCAGGATCAAAAACAGCGCGCCGCCCAGGGCCGAGGAAACCAGCAGACGCCTGTGCGAGGGACCGCAAATAAGCCGCAGGACATGCGGGACTATGAGCCCCACGAAGCCCACGGTGCCGGCCAGGGCCACGGCGGCCGCCGTGGAGAGCGAAGCCAGGGCGAAGAAGACCAGCCGCATTCTGTCGGGGTCGGTCCCCAGATAAGCCGCCTTCTCCTCACCCAGGGAAAAGATGTCGAGGTACCGCCACAGCAGGGCTCCGCCGGCGACCGAAACGGCGACTATCACGCCTGAAACAGCCAGCAGCGCGCTATCCGCCGGGAAAAACCCCCCCAGCAGGAAATACACCAGCGAAAGGGAATGCTCGCGGTAAAGCGTCACAAAAAGCATTATGAGGGCGGTCAGAAAAGTGCTGACGGCCACCCCGGACAGCACCAGATGGGCCGTTGAGGCGTATTTTTTTATTTTAGCCAGGGAATAGGTGAAAAAAGTGGCGGAAAAAGCCCCGGCAAAAACCGTCAGATAAAAAGCCGGGGCCGACCTGCCGATGCCTAAAGCCGAGCAAAGGACCGCCCCGGCCATGGCGCCGGCCGAGGTGCCGAGGATATACGGATCGCTGAGCGGGTTTTTAAGCAAGCCCTGAAAAACCGCCCCGGAGAAACCCAGCCCGGCGCCGACCACCGCCGCGGCCAGGATCCGCGGCAGCCGCAGGCCCCAGATTATCTCAGGACCCGCCGCCCGTACCGCGCCGGTAAAAAGCGCGAGCGCCGCCGCCGCGGCCACCGCCGGGACCAGCCACAGGACGCTAAGACTTCTGTTTATTCTCATTTCGTGCCGGACTCGCGGAGCCAATCTTTCAATTTTCTTATCTCGGCCGCAAGGCGCGGGCCGGGTCTTGAGAACGCATCCCGGTCCAGTCCGGTAAAGACCCTTCCGTTCCTGACCGCCTTAAGGCCGGCGGCCAGCGGCCGGCGGCCGAAATCGGAAGCGGAACCGGAGAGCAGGAGCACGGCGGCGGGGTCTTTTTTCACCACGGCCTCCCAGGAAGCCTGAAAATAGCCCTTCTCCTCGCCGGCGAAAATATTGCGTCCCCCCGCCCGCTCTATGGCGTCCGACAGGAACGAGCGCGCCCCTACCGTCCAGCCGCCTTCGTCCACTTCCAGGTAGATCAAAGGCCTGAGGGTGCCGGCGGGTCCGCTTTTTAACCCCGCTTTCATCTTTTTTATCAGCGCGGCGGCCTCTTTTTTCCGGTCCAGTTCGGCCGCAATGAGGCCTATGGTGCGGTAAATATCCTCCACGCGCCGTTCTTCGGGGAGCTCGACCACTTTCATGCCGGCATTGCGCAGGTCCTGCGCCACGGAGGAGCCCTGCCAGGTCCCTGCGAACACGAGGTCCGGCTTAAGGGAATAGATCTTCTCCAGATTAGGCCGCAGATAGTCTCCGACCTTCGTTATTTCCCTGGCGCCGGGCGGCCAGTCGCAATAGGTGGACACTCCCGCCAGTTCCGTCCCGGCGCCCAGCTCAAAGATTATTTCCGTATAGGACGGCAGCAGCGACACTACCCGCTTTGCCTGTGCGTGGCCGGAGAAAGCGCAAAGGCCCAAAATCGCGAACACGCCGGCCGCCGGCAGGGTCTTACCCGATGTTTTTTTATGTCTCATATTTAGTTTCTTCCGCCGCAATCCATAATTCCCAAAACCGGAGACGAGCGTTACTCGGACGGGACCTAGGAGCCTGTCCGACATAAGGAATTTTGGCTGCAATCGCCGTTTTTTGCCTGCACCTTTGTTGCGCGAAACTTACAGGTTCATTGGAGCCTGCGCGTTTCGCGCAACTTCGGCTCGGCTT
>JBAYJD010000032.1:0-35523 GCA_041665305.1 Elusimicrobiales bacterium | reverse complement strand
CCATGTTCTGGTCTCTCCCGCTGCACATTCGCTAAGGTAATTATCCTCTGTAATACGCTGGCCTTTTTCACATTGTACTTTAGTTGTATAGAGTAATAGATACCCCCCTGCATTTTTTACACCATTAATTTTTTTAAACTCTAAAACATTCCCTCTCCTTCTCTTATATTTGCGACTGGCATCCATCCATTTTCCGAGTAGATAAAAAGAATTTTACCCGCCCATGTTCTGGTCTCTCCCGCTGCACATTCGCTAAGGTAATTATCCTCTGTAATACGCTGGCCTTTTTCACATTGTACTTTAGTTGTATAGAGTAACAGATACTCTCCTGCATTTTTTACACCATTAATTTTTTTAAACTCTAAAACATTACCTCTGATCCGTCTTTGCAAATAAGCTTTTGCCATTCCCTCGGTTGGCATTGACCTATGGGAACATCCAGAAATAAGCAGCATTCCTATTATTGCTAATAAGCCCTTCTTCATTATTTCCTCCTCTCAAAGCGTATTTACACCGAGTTTTCTTTTTTCACTCACTATTCCATCAACCATTTGTTCATTTTTTTAATAAACTTATATCATCAAACATAACTGTGACAGTAGAACAATTTTCCGGCTGCTCAGAAGTGCTCTTAAAAGTTATCAGCTCGGATTCAAATTGAAATGAGCCAGCAAGTTTTTTACTCCCATTATTGTTGATGTTTCCAGATTGGGAATACGTCATAACAACGCTTTTGCTTTGACCTGCGAGTAGGTCAGTTAGTTCGCCTATCCAGATATTAGAAACATTACCAACATAATAAACTAAACCATTTCCTGCGGGCCGGCTACAACGGGAAAGCCGCTAAAGCGGGAAAGCAGAGCGGGGCCACAGATTTAAAGGCGCTTGATAACCTGCGTGGGATAAGCGCCGGTTTCGGCGCGGCATTCGGCGGCTTTGAACTGGATTATTCTTTTACCCCATACGGCGAACTGGGCAACGCCCAGAGAATAACCCTGTCCGCAGAATTTTGAAATCCTGAAATCCGGTGACACAATACTTACATCAATGCCGTAACTCTGATACCGGTAAATATGCCGTTGCACGATCAAGGAATTAAGTTGTGTGTCACCGGATTAACGGGATTAACGGGCGAGGGTTATTAGGGCGGCGGCAAGGGATCCGCCTAGTATGGGGCCGCATACCGGGATCCAGGCGTAGGCCCAGTCGGAGGAGCCTTTGCCGGCTATCGGCAACAGGTGGTGCGCCAGCCTGGGGCCGAGGTCGCGGGCCGGGTTTATGGCGTATCCTGTGGTGCCGCCAAGCGACGCGCCTATGCCCCAGACCAGGATGCCTACCAGATACGGCCCCACGGCCGGGCTTATGGCGCCGGCGGTGATCCCGTAAACGCCCAGCATCAGCGCTATCGTGCCTATTATTTCCGAAACCAGGTTCCACAAAGGAGCGCGGATAGCCGGGGCCGTTGAAAATACGGCCAGTTTCGCCGCGGGATCGGTCGACTCGCGCCAGTGCGGGAAATAATGCAGCCAGATTATAACCGCTCCGGTGAACGCCCCCGCCGTCTGGGCCAGGCTGTAAGGCAATAGCTTGGAAAAATTGCCGCTGAGCAGGGCGAAGCTCAGGGTTACGGCCGGATTTAAATGCGCGTCCGGGCTGCCGAAGGCCGTGGCGACAAAAACTCCCGCCATGACGCCCACGAACCAGCCGGTGATGATCACGATCCAGCCGGAACCTTTGGCTTTTGATCTTTCAAGCACGACCCCGGCTACGACCCCAGCGCCGAAGATGATAAGCGTCATTGTCCCCAAAAACTCTCCGATCATCGCTCTGATCATAATAGCTCCTATGCTTTTTGTACGGCCAGCTGCCAGTTGTTAATAAGCTCCTGCCGGAGCTTCTTTTCCATTTTGCCGGAAAACTGCCTGTCTTTTTTCCAGGTCCTTGAAATTTCCTTGAGGTCGGGCCAGTAGCCTACGCCAAGTCCCGCCAGGAAGGCCGCACCTATGGCGGTCGTCTCCACAAGGCGAGGCCGTACGATCTCTTTGTTCATGATGTCGGCCTGGATCTGCATGAGCAGATCGTTGACGCAGGCTCCGCCGTCGACCCTCAGCTGGTTGAGCCTAAGGCCGGAATCGGCTTCCATGGCTTTGATAAGATCGTAATTCTGCAAGGCGATGGCCTCAAGGGTGGCTCTCGCTATATGCGCGGCAGTGGTGCCGCGCGTCATGCCGCTGATAAGGCCCCTGGCCCCGGAGCGCCAATGCGGCGCTCCCAGTCCGGCGAAGGCCGGTACCAGCACCACTCCTTCGGAGGATTTGACCTGTCCGGCCAGGTCTTCGACATCGCAGCTGTGCTTGATGAGCTTCAGGCCGTCCCTGAGCCATTGCACGGAGGCGCCGGCCATAAAGGCGCTGCCTTCAAGGGCGTATACGGTCTTCCCTTTCAACTGCCAGGCTATGGTGGTCAGCAGGCGGTTCCTGGAGGACACGGCCTTGTCGCCGGTGTTCATAAGGATGAAGGAGCCTGTGCCGTAGGTGCATTTGACGTCGCCTTTGTTGAAGCAGGCCTGGCCGAAAAGCGCCGCCTGCTGGTCCCCGGCCATGCCGGAGATCGGGATGCCGTCCGGCAGGCATTTTAATCCTTTGGTCCTGCCGTAAATTTCGGAATTGCCGCGCACCTCGGGCAGGATCGAAAGTGGCACGCCGAGGAGCCCGGCGAGTTCCGGGTCCCAGGAAAGCTTATTGATGTCGAAAAGCAGGGTGCGCGAGGCGTTGCTCGCGTCGGTGACATGGGAGGCCCCGCCCGTCAGGCGGAAAACGAGGTATGAGTCTATGGTGCCGGCCTTTAAATTCCCGTTTTTGGCTTTGTTCCTGAGGGAGGGGATATTTTCAAAAAGCCAGGCCAGTTTGGTGCCTGAAAAGTACGGGTCCAGCAGCAGGCCGGTGCGGGCGGTGAATTTTGCCGTGAGACCCTTTTTTTTCAGTTTTTCGCAGATCGCGGCGGAGCGGCGGCATTGCCAGACCACGGCGTTATGCAGCGGCTCTCCGGTGCGCGGGTCCCAGAGGACGATGGTTTCGCGCTGGTTGGTTATGCCTATGCCGGCTATCTCGCCCGGCCTGACCGCGGCGTTCTTAAGGGCGGCGGCTATGGAAGACTCGACGGTGGCCCAGATCGTCGCGGCGTTATGCTCGACCCAGCCGGGTTTGGGGAAGATCTGCGGGAATTCCTTCTGGCCCGCGCCCTTTATATTCAGGCAGCGGTCTACGATGATCGCCCTGGAACTCGTGGTGCCCTGGTCTATTGCGAGAATATATGAACCCATGTCGCGGCCTCCCCTGCTGCGTTTTTTTAAGTTTAGCATAAATGGCCCGGAAAAGTCCGCGCTCTTTTACCGGCATCCGCATAAATTATAGAATGGAGCCATGACCCTTAGATGCGAGCTTAATATCAACGGGGGGGACAGACGGATCCTGCTGGTGGCGAAAGAAGAGGAGACCGTGGAGCATGTGGCTTTGCGGCTGGCGGCCGCTATCTTATTTTTCGACCGGGAGCCGGCCCTGGAGGCGGGGCCCAGCCACCCGGCGGTCCTGGATATAGGTTTTTATCCGGACCTGCTTGTCACGGACGACGCCGGCGAGGCGGCCGTCTGGATAGAGTGCGGTACCGTGGCGGTCAACAAACTGACCAAGGTGGCCAGGCGCCTGCGTGCCGCCAGGCTGGTGGTGCTGAAGGAAAGCCTTGAGGACGGGCGCAGATTCCGGGAAGTCGTAAAAAAAGAGGTCTCCAAGGGCGAAAAGATAGAGATCTGGGCCTGGCCCAAGGAAGAGTTCGCGAAGTGGGTAGCGGCCCTTAAAGAGTCCACTCATGTTTTCGGGGAGGCCTCCGGCCAGTCGCTGAACCTTGTCATTAACGATGTTCCTTTCGCCGTCCAGCTTATTTCCTGCTGATCTGAAAAATCCAGCCGGGTTTTCGGGTCCGGGGGAAGAAAAGACCGATGAACGAGATCTGCCGAGAGGTCAAGGATTTCCTGGAAAGCCTGCGGCGCGAATTGCCCGGCATTTTCCCGGGCCGTCGTTTTGCGGTCCGCAAACCCGTAGGTCCGGCCGTCCCGCCGCCCGCTGTTCCGGCCGACCAGAAGCTCCCCTCCTTCAGCCCTCAGCCTTCAGCCTTCCCACGCAGGAAACTGGCGGGAGAGCTGATCAGGGAACGGGTTAAAAGCATCGGTTCCGAGCTGGGCCTGGAATATAAGCGGGTCTTTATAAAGGACCAGAAGTCTTTGTGGGCGAGCTGTTCCGGCAGGAGGAACCTGAATTTCAACTGGCGGCTGGCGGCGGCCCCTCCGGAGATCCTGGATTATGTGGTGATCCACGAATTGTGCCATCTCCGGGAGATGAACCATTCAAAAAAATTCTGGGACCTTGTGGGCAAAGCCTGCCCGGCCTATAAAATTCGTAAAAAATGGCTCAGGGAGAATTCCGCCGCGCTGAGGAAATAAAATGCCGCGGGGCGGCATTTTATCGTTTTCGCTTTACCGGAAAGGGAGCGGCCGGGCGGCTCAGTTTGCCGCAGGCAGGCGTTTGCGGGTTTTGCCGGTCCGGGTTTTGCCGGACCGTTTCGGCGTGTTATGCCGGGCCTGCGGCGGGTGTTTGCGGTATTGCGCGGGGGTGCTGCCCGTCAGTCTCATGAAAAGCCTTATAAAAGATTCGGTGTTCTCATAGCCCAGGGTGGCCGAGATCTGGTCGACGCTGTAGGCGGTGGTCTTGAGGAGTTTTTGCGCTTCCTCCACTTTTATTTTGAGCTTATACTCGCTGAAACCGACGCCGGTCCGTTCCTTGAAGAGCTTGCTCAGGTGTTTCTGGCTTACGCAGGCGACCTCGGCCGCGTCCGCGAGTGAAACCTTTTTGAAGCAATTGCGCTGGAGATAGCGTTTTACGCGTTCGGTCCTGTCTTCGGCGTCCGGGTTCAGGTCTTTAAGCCCTTTCTTCCTGGCGTCCAGGACCTGGTCGAGGATCTGCCGCGCCTTTTCTATATCGAAAGGCTTCTCTATATAGTTATCGGCGTGCGCGCGCAGCGCCTCTATGGCCGTCTCTTTCGAACTATGGCCGGTGAGGATCACTATTCCTATATCCGTTCCGGCCGCCTTGATCTTTTTGAGCGTTTCCAGCCCGTTCATCCCGGGCATGCGCACATCCAGGACCACCAGGTCCAGCTCGTGGGGGGCGGATAAGATCCTGAGGGCTTCCGCGCCGCTGGAGGCTTCCGTGATATCGTAACGGTCTTCGAAACAGGCCCTGAATTCTTCCCTGAAAATGGAATCATCGTCGACAAGAAGGATCTTTTCAAGCATAGGTCCGGGTCTCCTTTATTTTTGCCAGGAGGTATTCCGGGTCGAAAGGTTTTTGCACCACCGACCTGACGTACCCGGAAAGATCCTCTACCGCCAGAAGTTCTTCCATGAATGGCCTTCCTGAGACCAAAAAAACGGCGGTTTTAACTTTGGAATCCTTGGCCTTTTTCAGGATCTCCACGCCGTCCAGCCCCGGCATTTTATAATCCAGGACGGCCGCATCGAAACGGCCCGAGGCCAGCAGTTTCACGCCTTCAAAAGCGTCGGACGCGATCTTGACCTTAAAACCCTCGGCGCGCAGGAGGTCCGCCAGTTCCGCGCAAAGCTCGGCGTCGTCGTCTATCAACAGTATTTTCCCTGGGATCGCCCGGCGGCCTTTATGATCTTTTGCCATCTTTTATGACCTTCCTCTCCCGTAATTTTACATAATTGGGGTGAAATATGAAAATATTCACCTGATCTGAGGTCCTATACCGCAACGAAACCCCCGCCCTACGGGGCGGGGTATGGCAAAAATTTTTAATGAAAACTATATCGAACCGCGGGATTCAGGATAAGGAAAAAAGTCTATAAATTGCGGAAGTAAAACCCTGTTCGTATAAATCGGATTATATAAGATGCCTCAGGGGCCTTTTCCACGATAAAACACCACATTACGGAGCGGCAGGAGCAGACGGCTTTATGTCCGACAATCGCCTAAAAGTGCTTGTCGTATGCGATCATCCGGAAGAGCTTCGTCCCGTGCTTAAAATGCTGGGGGAGGCCGGTTCCTTCGTTTTTCAAACGAAGCGCGCCGGCCGCGTTCCCGAAGCGCCGGGGAGCCTGGCGAAGGATCATTTTGACGCCGTGCTGCTGGATACGGGTCCGCACGGCGGTTCCGGATTTGCGGGCCTGGAAAAGATCGTTGCCGCCGCCGACGGCGTCCCCGTTCTCGTCCTTACCGCCCCGGACGATGCGGCCCTGGGGCCGCGGGCCCTGGAGAAGGGCGCTGTGGATTATCTGGTCGGGAGCGGTCTCTCCGCCCGTCTCCTGGCGCACAGTCTCAGGCATGCCGTGGAGCGCCGGCAGGCGGAAGAAATACGCCGCCGAGAAAACGGGACGCCTGCAAAGCTGGACCGGAGGCGCTCATGGGAACCGTCCTCCGCGCAGGAAAAACTGGGAAAAGCCAATCGCCTCGCGGATATCGGCATGCTGGCCGCCATCGTGGCGCACGAATTACGCAACCCCCTGTCCGCCATCAAACTGGCCGCGTCCAATATAAAAAGGAAGGCGCAAAATCCCCTGCTGGACCGCCATCTGGATAATATTTCAAAAAAAGTGTCGGAAAGCGACCAGATAATCAATAATCTGCTGTTCTATTCCCGCATCCGTCCGCCGGTCCGCGAAAAAATAAATCTCAGGGAGATCCTGAATGACTGCCGCGCGTTCGTGGACCAGGATATTTTCCCCGGCAAGCCGGCGTCGGTGAAGTTCGTTTTTGCGGCGGATCTCAGCCTGGAAGCGGATCCGCTGCAGATGAGAGAATTGTTTTCCAACCTTATCAACAACGCGCGGGACGCCGTGCAGGTAAAGTCCGTAAAAAAAATAGAGGTATCGGCGCAGGACGCGGGTCCGTCGATAAAGGTCCGCATCGGCGATAACGGCATGGGCATTAAAAAGGACGATCTTAAAAGAATTCTGGAGCCCTTCTTTACCACCAAGGCCAAGGGGACCGGGCTCGGGCTTTCCGTTTGTAACGAAATAGTCAGCCTGCACGGCGGGACGATGACCATGGAAAGCGAACCTGGAAAAGGGTCCGCGGTCACCGTCGTTCTGCCCAGGCGCGAAACCGTCGCGTAACGCCGCGCTCCAAGCAAGAAAAAAGTCAATTAAATGCGGCGCCGGCCGGTTCTTCGGTTCCCCGGATTACTGTATTATAAAATAGCCGCGCGACCGGGAACGGCCGCGCGCGATTTCCCGCCGTAAAACGGCCGGAATAAAAAATAAGAAGGGGGGAATATGACGGAAAACAACGGGAAGGTGGTGGTCGTGGCGGGGGCTACCGGCCATCAGGGCGGCGCGGTGGCGCGCCGGCTGCTTGCGGGAGGGTTCACTGTAAAGGGGCTGACCAGAACTCCGGAGTCTCCGGCGAGCGAGGAACTGTCCCGGCGCGGCGTCCGGATGATAAAATGCGACCTCAACGATGCCGCCTCCGTGCGCGCGGCGCTCGGCGGCGCCTGGGGCGCCTTCGGCGTGTTCGCCACGACGCCTGAAGGTCCGCAACGGGAAGAGATCCAGGCCGTGAATTTCGCCCATCAGGCCAAAGCTGCGGGTCTCCGGTATTATGTCTACAGTTCTGTGGCTTCGGCGCACAGAAAAACCGGCGTTCCGCATTTTGAGAACAAATGGCGGGTGGAAAACGCGGTCCGCGGAATGGATTTTGAGTCGTATACGATCCTGCGTCCCGCTTTTTTCATGGAGAACTTCGTCTCTCCGTGGTTCTGGCCGGAGATAACGCGGGGAAAGCTTTCCCTGGCGCTTAAACCGGAGACCCGCCTGCAGATGATAGCCGTGGAAGACATAGGGTCCTTCGCGGGCATGGCGTTTGAAAACGCTTCCCGCTTCAACCGCGCGGAAGTGGAACTGGCCGGCGACGAGCTTGCCATGCCGCAGGTCGCGGGGATCTTAGGCGCCGCCCTGGATATAAAAGTCCAGTTCAAGCCCCTGCGCATCGAGGAACTTCGCAAGACCAGCCCCGATATGGCGGCGATGTACGAGTGGTTCGACCGGGGCGGACTGAATGTGGACCTGGAAAGGGTCAGGAAAGAATATAACTTCCAGCCGATGACATTCAGCCGGTGGGCGGCCAAAGTAAAATGGCCGATTCCCGTTAACAGCTGACGGCTGGGTAACGGGCATGTCCGCGTGGTGAAGGGAAACGCACGGCGGGCATGCCCCGTCGCCCATGGGAGTATAAGATGACTACCTCCGTGTCGAAGAAAAAAATGGTTTCAGCCGCCGTGTCGGCGGCGGAATATCTGATGATGGAACACAGATTGATAGAGCGCATGATACGGATCCTGGCCAAAGAGTCCGTCGCCGGGCAGGGCCCGGCCCATATAACCATAGGCCTGCCGGACGCCGCCCTGGAATTTTTCCAGGTGTATGTCGGCCTGTGCCATTATGGAAAAGAGGAGGGCATCCTGCTGCGCGAACTGCGGCGGAAGCCTTTGCGCGCGGAGGACCTGAACGCGCTGGAGGAATTGGCGAAGGATCATCTTGAGGGGAGGAGGCTCGTGGCGGAGCTTTCTTCGGCGGCCAAGCTTTACAAGACGGGGCTGCGCGGCGCGGCTCCGGTCCTTCTGGACGCGGTCAAGGCGGTTTGCCGGTCATATCGGGCGCAGATAGAGAAGGAAGACAAGCGCTTTTTACCTTCGGCCGCCGGATATTTCAGCCCGGAGGAGGAGTCCCGGCTGCTGGAAGAATTCCGTAAATTCGACAGCGTGGTGCTTAAAGAAACCTACACCTGCATGGTCGCGAGTTTTGAGTGAGCATAAACCGGGAAACCGGAGAGGAACAACGACACGGAAGAAAGTTCTATGTTCCGGCTGGGGCACGCGGTGAATTTTAAAAGGAGCTGGTAATGCCGATAGAAAGAAAGATAGTGGTCCTGGCGGACGATGATAAAGAATTCCTCTATGAACTGAGGGAGGCGCTGGCCCTGTGCGGCTTCATCCCTATAGCGGTCACGACCGGCGCGGATGCGCTGAAAGCGGCGCGCAGGGTAAGGCCGGATGTGATCCTGCTGGATCTCAAGCTTGGGGACGAGGACGGCTTCGCGGTCGCCCGCAGGATCAGGAAGGAGCCGGCGCTGGCGGAAACCCCGGTCATTATGATGAGCGGATATTTTAACTGGGCCGCCGACGGGAAGGCTCTGCCGGCTTCGGATATAAATATCTACCTCGCCAAACCCTTTACGCAGCGGGATGTCGTGCGCGGGATCCAGGCCATCCTTGCGGAGAAGGAGGAAGCGTCGGCTGGAACGAACGGTTTTGACCTGATGAAACATCTTTTGCCGAGGACAAAGAGGCCGTATCCGGGGGTGGACCAGGCGGCAGGAGGGGCGGAAAAAAGTCTATAGAAGGCGGAGAGCGGCACTGCCGGGAGGCGCGGCAAGTTCATAAACTAGACAGCATACGGAAAGGCGCCGGGTATGTTTTTCAGGCGGTAATTCGTGTTTCAGCGGCATAGATGATCTTTGTCGGGGCGGGTTAGGGCGTGTGCAATATCCCTCCTTCCGGAACTCACCGGGGGGCGTGGTCCGGGAGGAGGGCGGCACACCCGGTTTTTGAGCGGAGAGGGTGCGAAAATAAGGAAAGGGAATCAGGTAAATCAAATGACTTATAAAATACAAAGAGGGCTGTTACTGGCTGGGATCTTATTCAGCCGGTCGTTTCCGGTTCACGCGCTTGTAAGCGGCGCCGCCGCCAAACTCGAACTGGGCCAGGCGGATATGACCCGGGCCTGCGCCAACTCCGTGACAGGGGCCGGCGTTTATAATCGTGCTCTATTGCGGCTCGCTTTAACCTCAAGGGGAATTATGTGACCGCCATACTGCGCTACAAAATCCACTTTCACCACTTTATAAACCATACCCGCTGAAATCAACCATTCAAGCGCATCCCCAAGATCTTTCGCCCTGGCGCCCGGCTTGGCGTGTCCGAATATGAATTTACCGTTCTCACGGGCCAACTGATTAGGGATTGACTTCCAGATAAGGTTCAGCTTGGGAACATCCGCCGCAGGCGCATGTTTGGCAAAATCCAATTCATAGGCGTCAAGTATACGCTGCTGGACCGTCTCAACCTCGGCCACATCTTTTGTCTCTATCCATTTTGCCGCAGTTTCCGGCATACCACCTGTCACATAATACCGCGACCTGATTTTCCGTCAGAAGATAGATCAGCGTGTTCAAATAAATTCCGCGCTGGATGTTCATGCCCGTAGATTTGGCCGGAGCGGTGTCATTACATATTCAGAACCAGACTGGGAAAAAAGTCAATAAAAGATGGAGCGGCCCGATTATAGTATGCGCTTTTTTAAATTATCATGGGATATAAGAACCTGACATCGACGGCATTAAGCCGCCGTTGCATACTAAAGAAGGATAGGTAAATAAAAATGACGCAGACGATAAAAAAATTTTTTAAAAGCCGCCGGATGGCAAGCTTCGCGCTGAAAAGAGGATTACTTTTAGCGGCCGCCTTCTTTACCCAGCCGACTCCGGCGCGCGCGCTTTTCAGCGGCGATCCAGCTCTTTTGGAGTTGGGCCAGCCTGGCATGACCCAAGCGTCCCCCAACACCATCACGGCGTCAGGCTTCGATCTTCCCCGCGGCGTCGCCATAGGCGGAGGCAGGATCTACATGGCGGATTCCAACAATAACCGCGTCCTCTGGTGGACCATCGCCGCGTTCACCGCCGGCCAGGCCGCCGATGGAGTGATAGGCCAGGCCGATCTTAACGGCTCGTCCGCCAACCGCGGAGGCTCTACGGGAAGGAACACGCTGTCCGCGCCCAACGGTGTGACAGTGAACGCCGCGAACGCCTCGGTCTGGATAGCCGACAGCGGCAACAACCGCGTCCTGCGCTTCGCCGCCCCCTCCCCGGGAGTGAACGGCCCCGACGCGGACCTTGTCCTCGGTCAGGCTAATTTCACCTCCTTCGGTTTCAGTGCGAACAGCGCCACCCTTAATTATCCCACAGCGGTTTCCGTCTCCACCGAGATAGCGAACACCGATGTCTGGATATCAGACTCGGGCAACAACCGTTTGTTAAAATATAACAATCCCTCTATGAATGGAGCGGCCGCCGCGCTGGTGCTGGGGCAGGCGACTTTTGGCGCCAACGCGGCCGCGACCACGCAGGCCGGCCTTAATTATCCCCTGGGGGCGGCGCTGGAGGCGGGCGGAGGTGTCTGGGTCGCGGATTCAGGTAACAACCGTGTGCTCAGGTATGACGCACCCGTCGTAAACGGGGCCGCTGCGGGGCGGGTGCTGGGACAAGCCGTTTTCAACAGCGGCACCCCCAACCGGGGAGGCGTCGTGGCCGCGAACACTCTCAATAACCCTTCGGGCGTAGCGATAGATGTCTCCGGCGCGGCCGTGTGGGTGGCGGATAACGGCGGCAACCGCGTCCTTAAGTTCACCGGCGCTTTGACGGACGGAATGGACGCGACCCTGGAACTGGGACAGGCCGCCATCGCCGGGGTGGATATGGACCTAGCCAATCGGGGCGGAGCCGCGGCCTTGGATATCACTCTTGCCGGTCCTTACGGAGTGGCGCTGGACGGAGCTAATGTCTGGGTGACCGACTCGATGAACTACCGGCTTCTGCGCTATTCCAATCCGAACATCCCCCTATCCTTCGCGGCTGATACCGTTCTGGGACAGAATGATTTCAATCAATTCGCGGTCAATACGCCCGCGGTGGGAAGCCTGTACACGCCCAACGGCATGGCTCTGGACACGGTTTCAACTCCTAACAGACTGTATGTGGCCGATTATAATAATAACCGTGTTCTATGGTGGAACAGCGCAGCGGTTTTTGCCAACGGCCGCCCGGCCGACGGCGTATTGGGCCAGGCGAATTTTACTTCGGTGCTTCCCAACCGCGGCGGCGCGACGGCTCTTAATACCATGAACGGTCCTGCCGCCGTGGCGGTCAACTCCTTTGGGGAGTTGTGGGTCAGTGATCTGCTTAATTCCCGTCTGCTGCACTTTGCCGCGGCCCCTAACAGCGGAGATTCCGCCGACCGCGTGCTGGGACAACTTGCGGACAACACGGCCATTCCCGGCGTAACCGCCAATGTTATTTCCGGCGCTTCAGCCATCGCGCTGGACTCCGGAAACAATCTTTGGGCGGCTGACTCGGCCAATCATCGTGTTTTAAGGTTCCCCGCGGCGACCGCTGCCTATGGCGCCGCCGATATCGTTCTCGGCCAGGGAGGGCTTTTCAACTCCGGGGCGGTCAATGGAGGCGGCACGACCGCCGCCGGCACGCTTAATTGGCCTTCCGGGCTTTCTTTCGCCGCCGGAGACACTCTCTGGGTGTCCGACTCGGATAACAACCGCGTTCTCAGATTTCCCGCCCCGGTGACAAGTGCAACCCCGGCCGACCTGGCATTGGGCCAGGCGAATTTAACCGGGAACCTTCCCGGCGTTTCCCAAACCGCTCTCAACGGCCCTGGCGGCGTATTTGCCGATCCGTCCGGCGCCCTCTGGGTGTCGGATGTCTATAACTCCCGCATACTCAGATTCGACTCGCCGACCGCGAACGGCGCGGCGGCTGTTCTTGTGCTGGGTCAGGCTCATTTTACGGGCGCTTCCCCTAACCGCGCGGCGCTGAGCCCGGCGGCCGATACGCTCTCCGCCCCCAACGACATCCTCGTTGCAGGCAGTTCCAGGCTATGGATAGCGGATACGGCCAACAACCGCCTCCTGCAGAGCGATCTCTCGCCGGTGTCGAAGCTTTTCCCTGTGTTAACGGTAGTATCTTCCATGTCGCTCACCGGCTCATGGACTGCGGCGGTCAATCCGGGTCCCGGAACCTATGTGGTGGCCCTTTCTTCCAACAGCGACTTCAACACCCTCGCTTCCACAGGCGCCGTTACGGCCCTTACATCCGGCTTTACGGCGCTTCTGCCGGCCACCAGCTACTACATGAGGGTCAAACTTTCCACCGAAACGGACGCCTCGTATTCTTTCAATACCGTCCTGGCGCAGACCGCTCCCCACGCCACGCGGCTGTTCCCCGCGTTCACCGGCGTTTCTTCAGGCACCCTTACCGCCTCCTGGACCGCGGGGGCCGGCTCCGCCTATGTAGTGGTGCTTTCTACCAGAAGCGACTTCAGCTCCATAACTTCCAGTGCGACGCAAGGCGCCGCGGCGGTTTTTTTTACCGGGCTGGTCCCCAGTACCAGCTATTACCTGGAGGTAAAACTCTCCACCGAAACGGACGCCGCTTTCGCCTTTAATACGGCGGCCTTTCTGACCCGTCCTCTCGGGTTGACCCCGCTCAGTGCGACCGCTTCGGGCCTGTCAAGTTCCGGTTTCACGATGAACTGGCTGTCACTCCCCACAGCGGAGTATGTGGTTGTTTTTGCCAACGACCCCGATTATACATCCATCCGCTCCAGCGTGACTCAGGCGGGAAACTCTGCCAGTTTCAGCGGCCTCTCGGAATATACAAACTACTATTTCCAGGTAAAGCTTTCCACTGAAACAGACCAGGCCTTCCTCTACAACAGGTCGGCGGTGCGAACCCCTGCCCTGGCCGGGCACACTCCTCTGGATCCGGCATTTATCGGAGCGGGAGCTACTACACTAACCGCCTCCTGGACCGGGATACCGGGCTCCACTTACATAGTGGCGCTTTCTACGGACAGCAGTCTTAGCCCCGTGGTTTCCAGCGCCGCACAGACGGGCGCCAGCGCTTACTTTACGGCACTGACCCCCGACACCAGCTACTACCTGGGTGTCAAGATCTCGACAGAGGCTGACGCGGTCTATACCATCAGCAGGGCCGTCCGCAAGACTTCCCTCTCCGGGGCCGGCTCTTCGATCTTTATAAGCGCCAATAACAGCGGAGAAATAAGCGTGACCTGGCCGTATGTCGCGGGGGCCAGCCATGTTCTGCTGCTGGCGACAGATCCGGGGTTCACCACCCTGGTTTCGTCCTTCACAACGGCCCCGTCCGAATATAACGAAACATATGAAGGCCTCTCCGGTCTGACCACCTACTACTTCGCCATGAAGCTGGCGGTGGAGCCGGATGCGTCCTTCGCTTATAATACCGAGGCGATCTACACCCCGGGAACCCAGGCCTATCCGTACATTTCAACCGTCACGGTCACCGGGCTAACGCTGGACTGGGAAGGCGCGGCGGGAACGCGTTATACCGTGCTGCTTTCCACCGAGAGCGGCTTCGGAACCCTGGTTTCATCAACCACGCAGGCGGCTCTCGCCAAAACCTTCACAGGGCTTTCAAGCGACACCCTGTACTATTATGCGGTAAAGAACGCCGCCGAAAGCGACGCAGCCTTCTCCGACCTGGCCAACAAGGGCTGGCAGAGAACGCTGCCCACGCCGCTCAGGCCCGTACTGACTGCGGTTTCTTCGAACACGCTTACGGCCTCCTGGACCGGCATGACCGGGTCCACCTATGTGGTGGTGCTGGCGTCAAGCAGCGATTATACGGGCATAATCTCGTCCGCCACGCAGCTGCCCAGTTCAAGCATGTTCTCCGGGCTGGAGCCTTATACGACATATTATTTCGAGGTGAAACTCTCCACCGAGACCGACATAGCCTTCAGCGGCAGCCTGGCGCAGAAACGCACCCTGCCCGACGGCGCCTTGCTAGCGCCGGTGCTGACGGCGGTTTCTTCCAATACACTTACAGCTTCCTGGACCGCGGTGTCCGGCTCAACTTATGTGGCTGTACTGGCTTCCGATCCGAACTTTACGGTCATTCTGTCCTCCAGCCAGGAAACAGACAGCCCGGCGGGCTATACCGGGCTTTTCCCGGATACCAGCTATTACTTCATGGTAAAGCTGCTGACTGAGGCGGACCAGGCGTTCGTATTAAACACCGCGGCGAAGCGCACCCTTACGACGCGGATCGTCCCGTCTCTGAGGCCCATGTCCCCCGGCAGGCTCAACGCTTCCTGGACGTCCTTCCCGGGCGCGTACTATACGGTGGTGCTGGCGCTGGACTCCGCCTTCACCAATATCGTCTCTTCGATAACCACCGAGACCGTATTGACCGACTATTCCGGACTTATAGGCGCTATGCCTTATTATCTGGGAGTAAAACTGGTCACGGAGAGCGAAAACGCTTATCTGGTCAACTGGTCTTCGGCGGTAGCGCCGGCCGGCGCGCTTCGCCTATTCGCCCTGACCCCCAACAAAATGCTGCGCGGCGACGGGGAAATACAGATAATCATAACCGGAGAAGGCCTCACCCCTGACTCCGCAATACGCCTTACTCGCACGGGCTATAGCGATGTCATACTATCCAGCGTGACCTGGATCAGCCCGGGAAAAGTGACATGCAGCGTCCCCAGGTCTATCGCCCTTGGCCTGTGGAATGTGGTCGTGGCGGGCGGAGGCTTTACCACCGCCATTTACAACGGCCTGGCGGTGATGACGGCGGACCCGAACAGCGCCAAGATCTTCCAGGGTATTTTCAAGCCCAACCTGGGAGAAGTGGCGAATCTGACCACTACTCTTCTATCGCCTGGCAATGTCAGCATCAGGGTCTACGACAGCCTGGGGCGCCCGGTGCGCGAGATCTTCGACAGCTTCCGCGCCGCCGGCAATTATCTCGACACCTGGGACGGGCGTAACGAATCCGGACGCATCTGCGCTTCGGGGGTCTATCTTATACGCTTCGAATGTCCGGGCTTCAGCTCGACAAAACGCGTGGTACTGGTGAAATAACATGAAAATAAAAATATCCATACTGATACTTGCCGCCGTGCTCTCCACCCCCCGGGCCGGCGTGGCTGGCAACAGCGCCGGGACAACCTCGGCTCTCTTCCTGCGCCACGAACCCACCGCCCGCGTGACCGCCATGGGCGGCGCCCTGGCCGCGCTCGACGACGAGAGCGGCGCGGCTTACTTCAACCCCGCCGCCCTCGGCAATATGCGGGAGCACAGGCTTTCTTTCTCGGCCTGGAGCGGCGTGGACGAGAACAGCAGGGAAACATTTATGTCCGGCATCTACCACGCCGGCGCGCGCGGCGTCTTCACCCTCAATTACCTGCGCCATTCAAGCGGTAAAGAGGATATCTATGACCTGGGCGGCAACCTGAGCTCGGTCGAACTCTCGGACGAATACGCGCTTGGCGCGGGCTGGGGTTATAAACTCTCCGGGAACCTTGCGGCCGGAGCACAGGCGAAGATGGTTAAAAGCAAACTGGCCGAAAACTACGACGACAGGACCGGCACGGTCGACGCAGGCATACTGGCCACGACCGATAACGGACGGTTTTCACTGGGCGCAGGCGTGCAGAACGCCGTGGGCGAGCTTAAATATATAAACGCTGGGGACCCCCTGCCCACGATAATATACGGCGGCGCGGCCATGCGCTTCGATATGGGCGCTATGGGGAAACTGCTGCTGGCGGCCGATCTGCACAAGCCCAGGGACGAGCGCTCCGCGGACGCGCACGCCGGGGCGGAGTACAAAAAGGACATCCTGGCGCTTCGCCTGGGCGTCAAGCGCGTATCCGGCGACAACAGCGTCACGGCCGGCGGGGGCATAACATTCAGGTGGGCCAGCTTCGACTACGGTTTCCAGGCCGCGGGCGAACTGAACCAGCAAGTGCATAAATTCACTTTAAACATTCTGTTCGGCGGCGCGAAGACCGGGGATGAGAAAGCGGCGGCGCAAGCGATGTCCGATAACGCGCAACCGCAAACCTCCGGCGCGGCGCCCGGAACGGCCGCAGAGGAACAGCCGGCCCCGGAGCCCGAACCGCAGCAGGAACTGCCGGAAGCCCCGGCTATGCCGCTTTAATGACCGGAAATGAGAAAGGAGAAATGAAATGAGCGCAATAACATATCGCATAAACAACGGATTTATAACAAGCCTGACCCTCGCGACGGCGCTTGTTTGCCTGGGGTCCGGCCGAAGTTCGGCCCAGGGTCTGTCCACGCCGGCTGAGAAAACCAAAAGAATAGTGACCACCGCCCAGCGCCGGGCCGCCGCCGACCGCAAAAAGCGCGCAACGCCGTCAGCCATATATGACCTGACCACTCCCACAGGGTTAAAACCTTGCCCGCCGGCCACACCGGGCGGCATGCCCGATTATTTTAACTGCGGTAATTTCGCCAACAGCCCGCTCCCGCTGGTCTCCGGCAATACCATTACCGGCGGTATGAAAAAATTCGTGGACAGGCTTCCCGGTCTCGGCCCAGCTAACGCCAACAACCTCGGGCAGTATATCCCCATAGCCGAGAAAAATACAGGCGCCTACTCCGGTTCGGATTATTACGAGATAGGTCTTGTGGAATATTCCCAGCAGATGCACTCGGCCCTGCCGCCCACCAAGCTTCGCGGCTACAAGGACCTGGCCGGCGGAGACGGGAAAGCGCACTACTTGGGCCCTCTCATCATAGCCCAGCGTGACAGGCCGGTGCGCATAAAATTCGTCAATCAGCTTCCCACCGGCGCAGCCGGGAAGCTGTTCCTCCCGGTGGATAAGACCATAATGGGCTCCGGGGAAGGCCCGATGAACTCCGACGGCACCCCCTGCGATCCCGCCGAGGAGGACTGCGCCGAGTACACGCAGAACCGCGCCACCATCCACCTGCACGGCAACGACGCCCCGTGGATAAGCGACGGCACTCCGCATCAGTGGGTAGCGCCCAAGGGCGAGAATACACCCTTTAAAAGGGGCGTCAGCGCCCGCAATGTTCCGGATATGGAAGACCCGGGCGAAGGGGCGCTTACTTTCTATCTCCCCAACCAGATGAGTTCCCGCCTGATGTTCTACCATGACCACGCTATGGGGATAACGCGGCTGAATGTCTACGCGGGAGAGGCCGCGGGTTATCTGCTGACCGACTCCGCAGAGGAAGGACTCATAGACAGCGGGGTTCTGCCCAACCTGGGCGGCGTTTACCGCTACGGCATACCGCTTATAATACAGGACAAAACCTTTGTTCCCGACCAAAAGCAGCTGAACGCGCAGGACCCCACCTGGGACAGCAACGCCTGGGGAGGCTTTGGGAATCTCTGGATGCCGCATGTCTACATGACCAACCAGAATCCGGCTGACCCGGACGGCATCAATGCCTTCGGTCGCTGGCATTACGGCCCTTGGTTCTGGCCGCCCGCCGCCAATATCGCACACGGGCCGTCGGGCGGAAATCCCGGCACGCCCATTCCTTCCATGACCCCGGAATCCTGGTTCGATACGCCGGTCATCAACGGCACGGCCTATCCCGTACTGCCTGTGCAGCGTAAAGCGTACCGTTTCCGCGTGCTCAACGCATGCAATGACCGCTTTATGAATCTGCAATTGTATTACGCGGACCCGGCCAACCCGACCGAAGTAAAGATGGTTCCGGCCGATCCCGACACCGTGTTCCCGCCTCACTGGCCCCCCGGCGACAACCGCGAGGGCGGCGTACCGGACCCTCTTACCGTGGGCCCGGACATGATACAGATAGGCAACGAGACCGGCCTGCTGCCCGACCCCGCGGTCCTGCTGAATACCCCAATAGGCCGCAACCTCAACACCATGAGCATGACCGTTACCAACGCCAAGGAGAAAACCCTGATGCTGGCCCCCGCGGAACGCGCGGACATCATCATAGACTTCTCCAGGGTGCCGGCCGGGGTTTCCAAGGTGATACTTTATAACGACGCCTACGCGCCAATGTCGGCCGGGGACACCCGCAACGACTACTTCACAGGGGCGCCGGACCAGACGGACATCGGCGGCTCGCCGACAATATTGCCCGGTTTCGGCCCGAACACGCGGACCCTTATGCAGTTCCAGGTGTCCGGCCCGGCCGAAGCGCCATATAACCTGGATGCTCTTAAAGCGGCTCTGCCCGCGGCTTACACCGCCTCCCGCGACCCGGCCATTGTACCGGAAGATCCCGCGTATTGGGGCGGGATCTTCAGCAACTCTCTCACTTTCAGCACCGCCACAGGCTCTCCGCCCATGGAGAACTTCGTGGAGATGAAGATGCTCACCGACGAGCCCTTCGACCCCGAATACGGGCGCATGATGGGCGTGCTGGGCCTGGAACTGCCCTTCACGGACGCCCGTACGCAGACGGGGTTGCTCAAGAAATACATGGACCCGCCCACCGAGTATGTGAAGGACGGCGGTGTACAAATTTGGAAGTTCACGCATAACGGCATAGACACGCATCCTCTGCACTTCCATATGTTCAATGTCCAGCTGGTAAACCGCGTAGACTGGGCCGGGGTCATGACGCCTCCGGACCCCAATGAGCGCGGCTGGAAGGAAACCCTGCGGTTCAACATGCTGGAATCGGTTTATGTGGCCATAAAACCCAAGGTCTCCACGGTACCGTTCGCGCTGCCTCAGAGCGTGCGCCCTCTGAACCCACTGATGCCGATAGGCGCGACGATGGGGTTCAGCAATGTCGACCAGTTCGGCCTGCCGCTGGTTCCGCGTGTCTCAAACCAACTGAACAACTTCGGACACGAGTTCGTCTGGCACTGCCACATCCTTTCGCATGAGGAAGACGACATGATGCGCCCGCTGGTGGTGCAGCTGGCTCCCAGTACTCCCACCGCGGTGACGGCCCGGTTCGCCAGCGTGGTTGACCCGGTCACGAATCTGTCCGTACGGGTCGCCCAGGTGAACTTTAGTCTTCCCCTGGAACTGACAGGCGGTGGTACGCCGCTTTACACCGTCGCCTCCAGTACGGGAGCCATAGTCGGGACCGGGAACGCCAGCCCTATATATGTAACGGGGCTTACGCCTAATACGACCTATTCGTTCACGGTGACGGCTTCCAATTACGCCGGTACCGGCCCGACCTCTCTTTCGTCCAACATCCTTACATGGGCCGGGGTGCCCGACGCGCCGTCTTCGGTCGTGGCCGTAGGAGGAGACCAGACGGCTACCGTGAGCTTCTCTCCGCCGGCGGACAACAGCAGCCCGATACTGTCCTATACCGTCACCTCTAATCCCGGCGCGATAACGGCCGCGGGAGCCTCCAGTCCTGTAACCGTGACGAACCTGGGCGGTCCGGGCACGAGCTACACCTTCACGGTGACTGCCACCAACGCTGTCGGTACCGGCCCCGCGTCGGCCCCGTCCAATACCGTGGTCATGACCACGCTTCCCGGAGCGCCGACCAAACTGAAAGCCGTGACCGTCGGAACCAACAATACGCTTCTCAGCTGGACTAACAACACCACTGTCAATCTGCTGGGATTCGTCGTCTCGCGGAGCGCCGACGGTGGGGTAACATGGACAAATCTTCTCCCCGGCACTACGGTCGGCGCTAATACGAACTTCTACCGCGCCACCGGGCTTACACCTAGGAAAACATATCTTTTTCGGGTACAAGCTATGGACACCGCCAACGCCCTTTCCGTTTTTTCCAACACCATAAGGGCGACTACGAGATAATTTGGAAAGAGCGGCCGAAACGGCCTGGAACCCTTCCCGGGGATCCAGGCCGGAAACAGCCGCGGGCGTTATCCAGGATGTATACAATGACCATGACCGTGGAACAGGCGTGGCAGGCGGCCACGCTCCTCATCGCCGTCGGACTGCTTAACGCCCTGGAACGCCGGTCGCCGCGCTTATCCGCACTAATCTCGGATTCGTCCTTACCATCTGGGACAGGCTGTTCGGCACCTACGCGGACCCGGAGAGGGTCGGAGACGGGTTCGCGCTTTCTGCCTTTCCCGTCCGCAGCAGGCTCCTTCGCCTGATGGCCGGGGTCTGAGGGCCGCCGCTGTAAAACCGCTTACGGGGAAAATAGTCAATAAAAAGGCGAATCCGCCCGTTCCTCCCGGTACCGCATAACGATAAAATTTAAACAAGGATTACGGGCCGGCCGTAAAAAGCGCGGGCGGTCCAGGAGGGAGGACTATGAATAACATGAGCAGGGTCGTTTTGATCATGCTGGGCGTTCCGGCGCTCGCGGCGGTGGTGAACGGCGCCTCCACAAGCGAAAATATGCGGACCGCTTATAACCGCGAACTGAACACCAGGCTGCGTTACGAGGCGTTCGCGGCCAAAGCCGACGCAGAAGGCTATGCCGGAGTGGCCGGCGTATTGCGCGCTATCGCCTTTTCAGAAAGCATTCACGCGGCCAATCACTACAAAGCTATGTCCGCGCCAGGGCCCCAGCCCGCGGATCCTGCGGCGGCGGTCGTCCCTGAGACCACAAAAGAGAATCTAAAGGCGGCGTTGAGGGCGGAAATGAACGAGAGCGGAAAGATCTATCCCGCTTTCGTAAAACAGGCCATAGCCGAAGGGGATGCCCGGTCCATTATGAGTTTAAAGGGGGCCATGGCGTCGGAAGGCGGCCATGCCCGGATCTTCTCGAAGCTCCTGAAAAAGACCGGGGAGTGGAAACGGAAGATCGCGATCATCGTGTGCCGGACCTGCGGTTATAGTTCGGACGATCCGAACCTTAAGATCTGTCCGTTCTGCACGCATCCGCGCGGCGAGTTCGCCGAAATGTAAATGCGCAGGAGCCGCCTGGAATGTAGGAAGTAATCCGGGGCCGGCGCCCGTCTCGGCGCTTTGAGCGCGTATAAACGGCTCGCTATAACGGGGAGGATCTCATGCGACGAAAGTGTTTTATTCCGCTTGCGGCGGTCTTGGCGGTACTGTTCCTTTTTATTCCAGGCCGGGCCGAAAGGGACGGGCGGGGCGGGGAAGACGGCGGACATTTCGACCGCGCGCGATCTCGCGGGGAGGAGAGGGCCGGTTCCGCCCGCTGGGAGTCCGGAGGCGGCAGAGAAATAATCAGGTCCCAGCGCGTGAATCTCGCCAGGCCGGACCGTCCGCAGGATCTTTCGCGCGTTATCAGGGACAACAGGCAGATAGCCGCGCCCGGAAAATATGAGACCGGAGAAACTATCCGGCAGCCAGCCGCCTCCGCGCCTCCGCGCCAGCATACCGAGGTGACGGGGAACAGGGGCGTTATGCGGGAGATCTCCGGCCGGCGGAGCGCGGAGACCGTCCGCGGCCGTTATTACTGGCACAACTCAGGAGGGATGAGGTACGCGCATTACTTCGACGACCGCGGCGTCCACTGGTATGGATTTTACCACGGACCGTCGTTCTACTGGACCCGTTATTACGGCGGGAACTGGTGGTGGTTCGATCCGTCGTATTCGCGCTGGGTTTTCTGGTGGGACGGCTACTGGTGGTGGAACGGCCCCGGCGGCGCATATTTCGTGTACATGGATAATAATTATTACCCTTACGAGGACGGGGCGGTCACGGTCCAGAAATCGGAAACGGTCCCTCCCCCCGGAGTCAAACCAGCCCCGGACGGGGGAAAAGGCTGGGACAGCCCGGACGGCGGCCGTATGGTGCGGGTCATGGGCGACCAGTCCGAGGCCTTCCTGTACGACAAGACCGGTTCCGCGCCGGACTTTCTCGCTTATCTGGGCCGCGGCGTGGAGAAGGTCCGTTTTTCCGGAGGGACGCCGGGAGAGCCGCTTCAGATCCTGCTGGATTTTAAGGACGGCAGTTTCGCCGTGTTCGATATGGACGGCAAAGCCCTGAAACCAGGCGTTCATGCGCCTCCTCCGGCCGGAGCTCCTCCATCCGACGAGGCCGCGCCTCCGCCGCCCGCTTCGGCGCCGGGAAAATGACGCGCTTAACGAGCCGATATTGACGGGCCGGACGGCCGTATGAACGAAGAAATAAACATCAGGATCAGCGGCGGGGCCGGGCGGGGGATAGTCTCCGCCGGGATGACGCTTTGCCGCATGTACAAAGACAGCGGCCGTCATGTTTTCGCGATCCAGGACTATATGTCCCGCATCCGGGGCGGAAATAATTTTTTTCAGGTCCGCGCGGCTTCCCGCCCTGTTTATGCGCCCAGGGAAAAGGCTGAAATAATAGCGGCGCTGGACGCAGAAGCGGTGGAGGCCGGCAAGGCCGCGCTGGCGGCGGGCGGCGTGCTGGTCCTGGACGCTGAAAAGTACGGGATAAAGGAACAGGAGAAAGGATGGCTGAGCGTTCCCCTCTACGCGCTTGCGCTGGCGGCGGGCGGCCCGCTTTACGCCAACGCCGTGGCGGTGGGAGTAATAGCCGCGTTGACCCGGGAGAGTTTCGACGATGTCTCCAAAGCCGTGGACCGGGAATTCTCCGCGAAGGGGACCGAGGCCGCCGGAAGGAACCTGCAGGCCGCCCGCAGCGGGTATGACTACGCCGCCGGGCGTATAGGGGACCGCATATTAAGTCCGGCCTGCGCGCCGCACAACAGGAAATGCCTGCTGGCCGGCAACGAAGCCCTCGCTTTAGGGGCGATCTCAGCCGGCTGCAAGTTCTATACGGCCTACCCCATGTCTCCGTCCACCGGGATCATGGATACCGTGGCGGATTATGCGGCCCGGTACGGGATCATAGTGGAACAGGCCGAGGATGAGATAGCGGCTGTCAACATGGCGGTGGGCGCCTCTTTTGCCGGCGTAAGAGCTATGACCGCCAGCTCCGGCGGCGGCTTCGCGCTGATGTGCGAGGGCCTCAGCCTGGCCGCGATGACGGAGACCCCGCTGGTAATAGCCGTGGTGATGCGTCCCGGCCCGGCCACGGGCTTTCCCACGCGGACCGCCCAGGAGGACCTGGAGTTCGTTTTGAACGCCGGACACGGAGAGTTCGCCCGCGCCGTATATTCGCCGGGCTCGCCGGAAGAATGTTTCCTGGCCGTAAAGCGCGCGTTCAACACCGCGGAGAGGTTCCAGGTCCCGGCGCTGATACTCTCCGACCAGTACCTGGCCGAGTCTTTTACGAATCTAGAATTTCCCGACCTCCTGGCCGAGCCTGCGGACCGGGGGAAGATCTTAAGCGGCAGAGAGGGTCCGGAGCCGGGCCGCTATGCATATTCCCCCGACGGGGTGTCCCCGCGCATTATTCCCGGCAGGTCGCCGTCTACTGCCGCCGCCGACAGCGACGAGCACGGTCCTGAAGGACATATAACGGAATTGTCCGAAGTCCGCGTTAAAATGACGCAAAAACGCTTTCAGCTGAAAATGGCCGGGTTGCTGAAGGAGGTGCTGCCTCCGACGGTCGTTAACCCCGGCGCCGGGACCATGCTTTGCGGTTTCGGTTCCGTGCTCGGTTTATTGCGGGAGGCGTGCTCGGCCGCGGCCGGCACGGGGTTCATTCACTACCCCCAGGTCCGGCCTTTTCCCGCCGAAGCTACCGCCGCGGCGCTGAAGGGCGCCGGGCGCGCGCTTACGGTGGAGAACAACGCCTCCGGCCAGCTGGCCGGGCTCATATTCCGGGAGACCGGTTTTAAATGCGGCGGGTCCGTCCTTAAATATGATGGAAGGCCGTTCACGCTGGACGAAGTCGCCGCCGCATTAGGAGCCTGTCCGACATAATGGAAATAAAAGATTTTAATTCGCCGGATCCGGCGGCCTGGTGTCCCGGCTGCGGCAATTTCGGCATTCAGGCCGCGCTGAAAGCCGCCCTGGTAAAATACGGCAGGCGGCCGCGGGACCTGCTGCTGGTCTCCGGCATAGGCCAGGCGGCCAAAATGCCGCATTACATAAATGCCAATTTCTTTAACGGCCTGCACGGGCGGGCGCTGCCGGCGGCCGCGGCGGCTAAAATAGCCAACAGGGAACTGACCGTCATCGTGACCACGGGCGACGGGGATTGTTACGGCGAGGGCGGCAATCATTTTATCCACAACATCAGGCGCAATGCGGACCTGACCGTAATAGTGCATGATAATCAGATCTACGGCCTTACAAAAGGGCAGGCTTCGCCGACTTCCGTTCCCGGCATGAAGACACGGATCCAGCCAGGCGGGGTGATCCTGGCTCCGTTCCCTCCCCTGGAAACGGCGCTGGTTCTCGGCTGCGGTTTTGTCGCGCGCGGCTACGCGGCGGAAACGGACCATCTGGCGGAACTTATAACGGAGGGGATACGGTACAAGGGATTTTCGCTGATAGATGTGTTTCAGCCCTGCGTCACCTTCAATAAACTTAACACTTACGAGTGGTACGCGCAGCGGGTCTATAAAACGGGGGCAAAGCACGACACGGCGGACAGGGCCGCGGCCCTGGCCCTGGCGGCGGAAAGGGAAAAGCTGCCGATAGGCGTTCTTTATAAGAAGGAAAAACCTTCCTATGAGGAGCTTAGCGGGCTGGACGGCATGGCGCCCCTGGCGGACGCCGATCTCGGCAAGATAGATCTAGGGCCGGTCCTGGCGGATTTTTGCTGAAAGATCCGGATCATCGACCGGAAGGGAGGAACTTATGACGATAGGAACGGGTGTCGCGCGGGTGCTGGTAAGCGCGTTGCTGACCCAGGGGGCCGGAGAGCTCCGCGCCCAGCCGGCGGAGGCGAAGCTGGAGAAAGCGGTCTTTGCCGGCGGCTGCTTCTGGTGCATGCAGCGCAAATTCGAGGAAATTGACGGCGTAAGCCGGGTCCTGGCGGGGTATGTAAACGGCTCAGGCGAAGCGCCGACCTACGAAGATTATTCCGAAAAAGGGTTCGTGGAGGCCGTTGAGGTGAGTTACGACCCGGCAAAAGTCCAGTATACGCGGCTGCTGGAGGTTTTCTGGCGCCAGATCGATCCCACCGACGCCGGGGGGCAGTTCAACGACCGCGGACCCCAATACCGCCCGGGAATATATTATTCCACGCCGGAGCAGAAAACAGAGGCGGAAAGATCCGCGCTCGAACTCGCCGCCTCCGGGCGCTACCGGAAACCGCTGGCGACGCCTATAATAAAGCTGGAGAATTTTTACAAAGCGGAGGATTATCACCAGGATTATTATAAAAAAAACCCGTTAAGTTACGGGTTCTACCGGTACCGCTCGGGCCGGGACCAGTACCTGAAGGAAATATGGGGCGGCGGGGAGGACGCAAAGCCGCAGGCCGCCGCGCCGGGAGGCTTTGTAAAACCGGGAAAGCGGGAGCTTATGAAAAAACTTACCCCCATTCAATACAAGGTTACGCAGGAAGGAGGCACGGAGCCGGCTTTTAAGAACGAATATTGGAATAATAAACAAGAGGGGATCTATGTGGATGTCGTCTCCGGCGAGCCGTTGTTCTCTTCGCTGGATAAGTTCGATTCCGGCACCGGCTGGCCCAGTTTCACGCGGCCGCTCCCGGACGCCGGAGTCGTGGAGAAGGCCGATAACACCTTGTTCATGAAGCGGACCGAAGTGCTCAGCAGCAAAGCGGGCTCCCACCTCGGCCATGTGTTCAACGACGGCCCCAGGCCGACGGACCTACGCTATTGCCTTAATTCCGCGGCGCTTCGCTTTATCCCCAGAGAAAATATGAGCAGGGAAGGATACGGTAAATATCTGAAGCTGTTTAAAAAATGACGGGGCAAAGGCCGGGTGTGAGAGCATGAAATTTTCCGTAATAATTCCGGTATACGACGAAGGCCCCGCCGCCGCGGCCGCGGTTAGGGCGGTCCGCGGGCTCCGGGGCGGCGCGGAGGCGGAACTCATACTTTCCTGCGCCGGTCCGGACGCGGAGGCCCTTAACCCCGCCGAGATGCCCGGAGTAGCGTTCGTGAAATCGCCGGCGGGCCGGGCGGAGCAGATGAATCTTGGCGCGCAAAAAGCGTCCGGGGAGGTGCTTGTTTTTCTGCACGCGGATACCCGTCTTCCAGCCGGCGCTTTTCAGGCCATGGAGCGGGCGCTGGTCCCGGGCGGCCGCTGCGGCGGCGCTTTCAGGCTTGAAATAGCTTCGCGAAACCCGTGGCTGCGTTTTGTCGCCTGGACGGCGAATGTGCGCAACAGGTTCACCGGCACGCCGTACGGCGACCAGGCTATTTTTATGCGGTCCGGGTTTTTCCGCCGCCTGGGAGGCTACGCCCGCATTCCGATTATGGAGGATGTGGACCTGGTCCGCCGCGCCAGAGGCGCGGGCGGCAGGCTGGTCATCCTCAGGGAAGCCGCCGCCACTTCCCCCCGGCGCTGGGAAAAGGAAGGAATGCTCCGTACGACCTTAAACCATCATGCTCTCCGCCTGCTTTATCTCGGGGGGGTCTCCGCTGAAAAGCTGGCGGGATTCAGGGCTGCCCGCGGGTTCGCCGCCAAAGCCGCCTGTCTTTTCGGGCGGAAGGCCCGGGCCGGAAAGGAAGCGCTCGTGCTGTTCGCGCGCTACCCTTTTGAAGGGGCGGTAAAAACACGCCTGGCCGCGGGTCTGGGAGAGCGGCGGACGCGCGGCCTGTATGCCTGTTTTTTGCGGGACGCCGCGGACGAATTAAGGCGGCTTAAGGCGGACATTTTCGTTTCCTTCACTCCGGCCCGGGCCGGGCGGGAATTCCGGGAGTTCCTGGGCGCCGATTTCAATTATCTCCCCCAGATATGTGGCACGCTGGGCGAAAGGATGGAGAACGCCCTGCGCGAGGTCTTTCAAAAAGGCGTCTCCCGCGCCGTTATAGTGGGCAGCGACCTGCCCGGCCTTACGGCGGGGCGCATCAACGAGGCCTTCAGCCTCCTGGCGCAGGTGCCGGCAGTGATCGGGCCCTCGGAGGACGGGGGATATTATCTGCTCGGCCTTCGCGAAGAGGCCTTTACGAAAGAGCTTTTCAGCGGCATCCGCTGGAGTTCTCCGTATGTTTTTGAACAGACAATGGAGCGTTTTGGAAGAAGGAACATCTCGCCCGCGGTGCTCGGCCGGCTCCGTGATATAGACGACCTGCCGGCCCTTAGGCGGTTCTATTATGAGAACGCCGGAGAAGCGACGGCTCCGGCCACCATGGAGTTCATCAAGGGCGAACTGGCCGGTCTTATTCCGTATGAAACCGCGGCGAAAATTTTTATTCCATTTCTTCCTTTAGGAGGCCGCCCACCGGAGGCGGGGTCTTCTGTTCATCCTCGCGCAGGAAGCGCCGTGAGAGCACCAGGGTGGCAGCGCTGTAGCAGATGATGGTGATAAGAAAAGACATGTTGAAACCGAAATCCATCTGGAGCTTTCCGCTGAGCTTGGCGCCGAAAGCCCAGAGCAGGCTCCAGCAGGCGGTGTAAACGGCGCTGGCCAGGGCGTGCGCCTCCTTCTTAAAACGCGAGAGCATGAACACGCCGTAGATCGGTCCTCCGGCGTTCATCAGCATGGTGCGGATAAAAGCCGCCGTTATGGTGGGCAGGATCTGTCCCGAAAAACCCATGGTGGCCAGGAACGGAATGGAAAGCGATTGGAGGATTATCATCGCGCGCACCTGCCCTTTTTTCCTCACCAGCCACGGCCCGATAAATCCTCCCGCCGCCATCTAAAGCGGCATCAGGGACATATAAAAGCCGAGGCTTGAGATCTGCAGGTCGAAACCGGTCTTGAAAAAAATGTTCAGGTACGGCATTATCATTCCGGCGCCGAAACCGACCAGGGTCTGCGGCAAAAACACCATGAACGCTTCCAGGGGCTTGATGCCGCCCAGGTCCAGGTTGAGCCCGCGCGCCGGCCGTTTCGGCGCCGGCGCAGCGTCCTCGAAATAAAACACCGGCAGCAGCGCCGCCGCCATCAGGGCCGTCGCGGCCAGCAGGGTGATCCGGTAGGCCGCCGCACTTTCCGCCCCTCCCGACAGAAGCGCCGCCGCCCTGTCGGTCAGAGCGCCGCCCAGCAGGTTGCCAAGGAACCCCGCCAGCGTGGAAAAGGCGAACTGGAAACTGAAAACGAAGTTGCGGTCTTTTTCGGTGGAGTATCTGGCCATCAGAGGCCACGAGGTTATGGCCATGAAGGCGCCCGAGAAACCGGAGACGAATTTAAACGAGATCAGCATGGCCCTGGAAGGGAATACGGCCAGGCCCAGTGCGGAGGCCGCGGCCAGGCACAGGGAGATGGCGAGATTCTTTTTAAGCGGCAGGCCGGCGCAAAGCAGGGCCAGCGGCGCCGCCAGCGCCGCGGTCACGAACATGGGGATGGATTCCAGCGTGCCCACGAACTCGCGCGTATAGCCGAGTTTAAGTATGTAAAGATTGTAGACCAGCCCGAAGGCGCTTTGCGAGACGCCCAGAATGAAGGTCAGATAAATGAACAGTCTGGCGCTCTTCTGGAAATCCCCGAACCGTGAAAAATATAGCCTTAAGGAATGCATAGCGGTAAAAAGGAGTTCGGCCGCCTTTAAGGCCATAGGCAGGGGAAACCGCAAAGCGGCGTCCGCCTGTGGGTAAATTCCCCTGGAAGGTGCCCGCCGGATCCGGCTAACTCCTCCCTTAACGCGCCGCGGCGCTGTCCGTGTACCAGATATAATTTGCCAGGTCCCTGCGTTCCCGGGGCAGGGCCGCCGGGCATTTTTCCGCGTCTTCGGCATAGAACGAGGCCTGGCGGACCTTGGCCGCCCGGCTTTTAACCGAAGCCGGGAGGGCCGCGTTGTAGATAAGGCGGTCGTTGCCGGCCAGGACCAGCATGGACCAGCCGGGCTTAGAGTTGATGAAATCCGCTATCGCGGCGCCGGCGCTTTCGTTCCAGGCGGAGACGGCGGCCAGGTGGTTCTCCCAGTCCCGTGCGCCTGCCGCCGTTGCGGATGAAGCGGCGGGACCGTCGAAAGAGGTCTTGAGGAACTCCAGGTACTTTTTGCGGTTGCCGGTCTTGAGTTGCGCCGGCAGTAATTTCTTCTCCGTCTCGTTCAGGGCCGCCGGGCCTTCCCGTCCGATCCCGACAACCAGGTCGTCGGGCGGATCCAGCGCCAGGGCCCTGAGCTTGTTCTGTATGATAAAATTAAATATAGGCCTGTAGGGGGCGAAATCCGGCTGTGGACCTTTCCGCCGGCCGGTTTTTTGCAGGAAGTCCTCTTCGCTTATTTTCCCGGCCGTGTATTCGTCCAGGATGGGCTGCAAAGGAACGGCCAACTCCTCAAAGCCCACCGCTATTTTGGAGCCGCGTGCCTCGCGCATGGCCTTAAGGATCTCCAGCCGCGCCTGCTGGTCCGCCGGGCGGCCGGGCGACCCGCCCGCATAGACGATATCGCTTTTCCAGATCACGGATTTGAAGGCCGCCTGGTCGCCGAACGGCTTGCCGGACTGGCCGCCGAAAATACAAAAAGTCTGCGCGGGCGCCGGAGCGTCTTTTTTTATATTCATATCCGGCTTCCGGTGCGCTCGTTCCGCGGCCCGCGCGGCGGGGCCGGGCAGGCAGAGGAACAGGGAAATAACAAGATGTTTCATTTTATAGTCCCTGTCTCCGGCGTGGAATGGTCGATATACCTGATATAGTCGGCAAGCCCGGCGTCCTCAGCCGGCAAGGCCGCGGGGCATGCGGCGGCGTCCAGCGGGTAGAAGGAGACGAGGCGCAGGCCCGCGGTCCTTGAGGCCAGCGAAGCCGGGAGGCCCGCGTTATAGATCACATGTCCCGACCCGGCCACGGCCATGCCGGCGCAGCCGGGGTAGGCGTTCAGAAACCCGGCCATGCGCGCTCCCATCGTTTCGTTCCAGGCGCACATCGCCGCGAGGTAGTTCTCAAAAGTAAATTCCTCCATGCCTTTTTCCACGCCGCCGAGAATATAGCGGTCAAGGAAGGCCATATCCGCGCCGGCCGCGGACGGGCCCCCGGTGAATTTTCCGTGGCTGTCGAAGGCCTTCCTGAGGTATTTTATGTAAGCTTCGTTCTTCGTGATCTCCACCCTGTCCGGCAGGTATCGCTTTTCCTCGGGGGAAAGGCCGTCCAGCCCTACGCGGGCTATCCTAGCCACCACATTCCTCGGCAGGTTCAGGGCCAGGGCTTTAAGCTTGTGCTCGCGTATGAAATCGAAGAGCGGCTTATACAGGTTGAAGTCGAAGCCCCATTCTTTCTTCCAGTCGGTTCTCAGCAGGAACTCCTCTTCGCTTATCTTCCCGGCCGCGTAATCGTCGAGCACAGGCTGGAGCGTCATATTCAACATTTCAAAACCGACGGAGATATTTTGGCCGCGCGTTTCGTGGAGCGCTTTCAGCGTTTCAAGCTGCGCCCGGTGGTCTTTGGGCTGGTCGTGGGTTTCGCCCGCGAAAACAGCGTCGCCGCCGCCTACCACGGCTTTAAAAGCGTCCTCGCCGGCCAACAACGCGCCGCTGCTGCCGTTGTAAATGCACTGATCCAGGGAACCGGGGTTATTCGAGGCTAAAAGGCTGGAACGGCAGATGAACGAAAAAACAAAAGCCAAAAAGAGTTTCCTCATGGGTATATTATAATATATTCCTGATTTTTGCCGGCCGCCCCGAAGCTTTCAAGGAAACGGCGGGCCTGCAAGTTCGCGGGCGTGCCGGGGGCATGGAGCCGCCGGGCACGATAAAATGCCGTTTTACGGCATTTTATCTCAGCTATAGCTGTGCAGGCCGGGGAGAAGGTAATTAACGCCGAAATAGGTGAACATTACCAGCACGAAGCCGGCGGCCATGAGCCGGGCGAACTTCATGTCCGTCCAGCCCCTGCCGCGCCGCAGGTGTATGGCCGCGGCGTAGTACAGCCAGGTGAGGAGCGACCAGGTTTCCTTCGGGTCCCAGGACCAGTAGGAGCCCCACGCCGAGTTGGCCCAGACGGCTCCGGTGATGATGCCCATAGAAAGCAGCCAGAACCCCACCAGTGCCGAGCGGTACATTAAAGAGTCCAGGTTCCCCCGCCCGGCCTCCCGTCCGGGAGATGCCGCAAAAATAAATACTATGGACACGAGGAAAGAAAGGGTGAACGCCCCGTAGCCCGCCATGACCGTGCCGACATGGATAAGCAGCCAGTTGGACTGCAAAGCCGGCACCAGAGGCGAGATCCCGGAGTCCAGGAACGAGGAGCCCGCCGCACCTGTCACCGCCAGGCCCGCCGCCCAGGGAGCGAGCCGGTCCAGGGTCCGGTCCGAGAAGTAAAAGAACAGCAGGTAAACGGCTATGAAAGCCCAGAGCAGGAAGCTCAGCGACTCGTACTGATTGGACAGGGGCGCCCTGCCCGCCGAATGCCAGCGCAGGGCGAGATATACGGTATCCAGGACCCAGCCTCCGGCCAGGGCCGCAAGCGCGCGCCTGAATTTCCATTCCCTGTTAAAAATAAATCCGGCCAGCGCCGCGGCCGCCGCCGCGCCGTAAAGGACGAAAGAAGCTTTTTGAAAGATCTCCATCATTGTTTTATCTCCTTCCAGAAGGCCAGGGTAAGGCCCATCATCAGCAGCGCGAATCCCGCGTAGATGATCTTAATGCTGGGGTCCCTGGATACCTGGATGTTTGAAAACCTGGGGTTTTGGGCGTCATAACCCGCCTGGTAAAGGCGGTATCCGCGGTAAGAGGCGGGTGAATTTACGCTTATCGCCCGCTCCAGTTTCAGCTCTCCTCCCTCGGAGATCGCGAGCAGGCTTTCGAACTGCTTTATCCTGCCCGGCAGGTGTTCATAAACGAGTCTTATGCCGGACGCGTCCTGCGCGCCGTGATAGTCCGGGTAGCGGGCGAACAGGTACTGCGGCCCGGCGTTCTTTTTATTTTTGAACGCTATCGTGAGCGCCGGGTTCGACCTGGATTCTCCCGCGTTGAAAGGTCCGGAGGGACCGATGGCGAAATCGGGGTAGAATTTAAGGACCTTTAGGCTTATCGGTACGGTCTTGAAGTCAACGGCGCCGCCCTCATGCGCCTCCACGGATTCCGCTATGTACGAGCCGTCGCGGAAAGCATGGATGAAATGCCTTTCGCCGTCCCAATAGGTTATCCGGAAATCTTTAAGCCGGACCTCGAAGGGCAGCGTCACGGACCCGCCTTCGGCGGTCGTGAATTCGTTCCGTGTTTCCCCGGTCTCAAGAGGCATGGTTCCGCTCACGCGGTAAACGCCGCGCACCATCGCGCCTATGAAGAGCAGGATCACCGCCAGGTGGCTTACAAAAACACCGGGCCGGAGCCGCAGGGGCTTCCATTGTTTTACGGTGCAGGCCAGCAGGTTGATCAGCGCCCCGGCCATCAGGGCCAGGAACCAGAAACCTGAAAAAACATCATTGAAACGGGATCTGGCGATCCACGCCGCGCCGACCCGCCCGAACATTTCCTGGTATTCCTGGGGAGACAGGCCCTGGGGGAACACGCCGCCTATCACAAAAGCGGCCAGAATAAGCGCGGAAAGGATCAGGAAGAGTTTTATAGAGGACAGTGCGTTCAGGATCTTCATTTTGTTCGGTCGCTCCCGGTTAAAAGTTCGGCGGCGCAGATTTTTACCATCTTAAGGCCAAGCCGGCGCTGAGACTCGAACTTGTCAAAGAGCCGTTCCAGGTTCTGGACGCGGAGGCGTCAAGCTGCCACACCCGGCCGGGCCGCCAGTCCAGGCGCAGGCCAGCGTCGCTCAGCTTCAGGATCCGTCCTGAGGCGGGGGAGGTCCGGCGGTCGTAATGAAAGCCGGCGTTGGCGTCCACCAGAAATTTCCCGTCCGACATCGGCAGCGTCACCCCGGAGGAGCCGCCGTAATCGGCGCCGGCCGGTCCGGTGATATTGTAACCCGTGAAATACGCGCGGAGATCGGGCATACCCGGCAGGCCCTGGCGCCACAGCGTCGCCCTCCAGAGCCCCGGCTGCATGCGTCCCTCGGCGCGGGTCCAGGAGATCTCCTCGTCCAGACCCAGGTTCCAGGGCAGGGTTTGTCCGCTTCCCGTCCAATAACGCCAGTAGCCGTTATTGATGGCCGTCGCCGAATCTTCGCCGGCGATCGCGCGGTCGGCGGCAGCGTCGACCGGCTCATAGTGGTTGAAGCCTCCGCGCAGGACCAGCCAGCCGCTTAAATTGGAGTTCAGCGAAAGGTCCAGGCGGGTCAGGCGCGCTCCCTTATGGAATTTGGCCGCGCCGTCGTTAAAGTCCAGCTGGGCCGTCTGGTAGGCGCTCAGGAGCGGTCCCAGGTCGAAGTTCTGGTCGAAGAGGGCTGCCAGTTCGTCGGATCTGCCCAGCCAGCGGGTGTGCATCAGGCCGAGGGTGGCGGCGTAAGAACCCTGTCCGGGCGAGCCGGTTTCCGACGCCGCGTAAACTGCTCCCAGCAGTTCATGGGAGGAAAAATCCTGGAACCGGCGGTCGGGGCGGGCCCCGGCCACGGCGCCGAGACGGAACCAGCCGGCCGGAGCTTCCACAGCCAGGCCGTCCACGGTCCCGAGTCCGGGTAATTCCTTAGGGAAAAAACGTCCGGCGCGGAAAAACCCCGCCTCGCCGAGCGGGCGTGAGAGCGTCAGGCGCCGCGCGCGGAGCCGGAAGCGGCGGAAGTTGTCGGAGAGAGAGGGGTGGTTGCCTTCCAGATAATTCCCGTTGCCGGACCAGACGAAGGACCAGGGGCCGCCGCCGAGGTTCTCCACCGCTCCGTCGCTGTCTATCCGGGAAACGCGCTGGTTGAAATTTATCGGTCTGACTTCCTGATAGAACTGCCGCAGCAGCGCCCGGCCGTGAGTCCGGGCGGCCTTCTTATAGGGCGCCGCCGGTTTTTTTGACGGCCCCGCCGCGGGCAGCGGCGTAAGCAGCGGAACCAGGTCTTCCCCGCCCAGGCCGGCTCCGGCGCCCGCGCGGGCCGCCGGTTTCTGGGGCGTGAAATAAACGATGTCGTCAGCCCGCGGCGTGAAACCTTTGACGCTGTCCAGCACGCGCAGGGAAACCTCGGTTTGGCTGAAACTTACCACCTCCACGGAGGCGACCCGGGTCCCGTTGCGCTTTAATATGCCGATCTCTCCCGGTTGCAGTTCGTGAAACGCGTCCATATCCACTCCGACCCGGTCTCCCGGTATGCCCAGGATCCGGCCCTGCATATTGTTATTATCCGCGGCGGCCCCGGCCGGCAGGGCGGAGCCGATCAGGATCAAGGCGGTAATATAAGCGAATTTCATTTAAAATTTTTGCCGTAAAAATTTTAGTTACATGACTGCCTGTTGCTGTGGCAGGCGGTGCAGCTCAAAGTGCTGTAATTCCCCGGGTGGCATTGCACGCAGGTCGCGCCTTTATGCGCTCTGTGGGTCGTGCTGTTGTAACAGCTGTTATGCACGAAGGCCGTCGGCTGCCAGGGCGAGCCGTTGCTCCTGTGGCAGGTGCCGCAGTAACTTTCGATTATGCCCTGCGCCGTATGATTGATGGGCGTGCTGGCCGCCAGGAAATCGGAGTGGTGGCAGGAGGCGCAGTTGGTCATGGCCGCGGAGTGCACGAATGTCGCCCCGAGCCATGAACTTTGGTTATGGCATTGCGAGCAGGTTTGCGGGTAGTTCTTTGCCACATGGTTCGCCGCCGCCTGGTAATCGGCCAGGTGGCAGGAGACGCAGTTCGTCATGGAGGCCGAATGTTTGAAGACGGCGCCGGACCAGCCGGCCTGGGTATGGCACTGGGAACAGGTCTGCGGGTAGTTCTTTGCCAGGTGGTTGGGCGCGCTCTGGTAATTCGCCAGATGGCAGGAGACGCAGTCGGTCATGGAGGCCGAATGTTTGAAGACGGCGCCGAGCCAGCCGGCCTGGGTGTGGCATTGTGAACATGTTTGCGGATAGCTTCGCGAGACATGGTTGGGCGCGCTCTGGTAATTGGCCAGGTG
>JBAYJD010000031.1:0-36530 GCA_041665305.1 Elusimicrobiales bacterium | reverse complement strand
GTAGAAGTGGGCGGTTGAAGGCGGTATATGCGGGTAGTTAGAGATAAAAGTGCGGGATATTGTCGAAAACCGCGAGAAATATCGTCTGAAAAGTAGGAGACTGTCCAGTTTATCAGGAGAACTATTTTTTTAGCCTGATATTTTCCTTATGCTGGACAGGCTCCTAGGGATCAAGGCGATTCGAAATCCCGTCTCGTTCACGAAAACAACGATATGTTTACGCTTTTTTTACGCCATTGGGGGCTATGAGGGCGAAAGGTTCCTGCCAGCCATTCCACCCGCCCCATGATCCTTGATAGTTCTAATCCTGTTACCTGGGGATAACCAGGATTAGAATTGTTGTAAAAACATGCCCTTGACAGACGGTATACTGTCGACTCACTGAGAGATCGCATTGGGCCCGCGAAGATAAGAGTGCGGGTAACGCGCGCAGAAATAGGAAATCTTGGGGACCATGAAAATATATAAAAGCACTCAGGCCAAAGATATTCGGAAGGCTAAAGAATACTGGGAAGACTACAAGAGGAATATATGAAAACCTACAGGCCCATGATGATTATCTGAACAAGGCGCTTAAAGACCCTAAAGAAGCCGCCATGTACATGAATGCGGCGGTGGAAGAAAATGACCCTGCGCTAATCCTCGCCGTTCTTGCCCAAGTCGTTCGGGCGCATGGAATCTCCAAAACCGCGAAAAAGGTTTCCCTTTCGCGTGCGGGTGTATATAAAATACTTTCCAAGAAGGGCAACCCAGAGCTGAGGACTTTTATGGGCATCTTGAACGCCTCAGGTCTTCAAATGTCCTTCAAACCAACTCATACACATCACGGATGATCAGTGGACAGGGACGCCTTTTGATAATATAACCTCGGGGCCGGCAGGCCCCGCGGTTATTGCTGCAGCTGCGAGAGGTCGGCAACGTCTTCGAAAAGACCGACAAGGGAACCGATAAGCTTTAAACGGTTCTCCTTCACTTTGGGATCTTCCGCCATCACCATCACCGTGTTGAAAAAACTGTCCAGGGCGCCTTTGATCGAAACGGTTTCAACCAGGCTTTTCTCGTATTGCCGGCGGGCAAGATGGTCTTTTACCTTGCCTGAAAGGGTCCTGATGCCGGAATAAAGGGCGCGCTCCTCGTCTTTTTCAAACAACGCCTCCTCAGGGCCGCCTTCAGGAGAGTACTTGGCCTGCCTGAGAATATTCTTGGCCCGTTTGAACGCCATGGCCAGAGCTTCAAAATCCGGATTTTTCCTGACGGAATGAAGGTCGTTTATGCGGCGCCGGCAGTCCAGCAGGTCCGCGTTCCTGATGAAGAATTCTTTAACGGCCTTGACCTCGTCGAAACGGTAACCTTTTTCCTCGAACAGGGTCTCGGCCCGCTGCCAGGTAAAATCGAGCAGCGCGGAGACGGTCCTTGCCGCGTCGAAACCCGCGGCCTTCGCCGGAAGGAGTTCAAGCGCGCGGCCGAACGCCTCTTTCAGCGGCAGCTCCAGATCGTTCTCAAGAACGATCCTGGCCAGGCCCAGGGCCTGCCTTCTGAGCGCATGCGGGTCCTCGCTGCCGGAAGGGATCAGCCCGAGGGCGAAATCCGCGGCCAGCGTGTCCAGTTTGCCGGCGAGGGAAACCACCGAGCTTTCCTTAGTGGAGGGAAGGGGGGACCTGGCGCTCATGGGCCAGTAAAATTCACCCACGGCTTTGGAGGCGGTTTCACTCAAGCCTCCGTTCCTGGCATAATAATAGCCCATCACGCCCTGGAGTTCGGTGAATTCGCGCACGACATTGCTTGAAAGGTCGGCGTAAACCAGGCGGGAAGCGCTTTTAACGGCCCCGGCATCCAGCCCGGACGCCGCTTCCGCAAACCAGCCGGCCAGATTCTCCACCCGTACGGCCTTGTCGAACATGGAGCCCAGTTTTTCCTGAAAGGTAACGGTCTTGAGAACCTCCAGCATGGCCTCCATCGGCTCCGCCAGATCGCGCCTGTAAAAGAATATAGCGTCGCGGAAACGGGCTTCCAGCACATTGCGGAAGCCCTCTTCGACATTCTTCTGGCCTTTTGAAACTCCGTCGCGGATCCCGACGAAATAAGGCTGAAGCTTTTTTTGGGAGTCGCAGACGGTAAAGAATTTGAGCTGCTTCTTCATCACCAGGTGGACCAGTTCCCTGGGAAGCTTCAGGAATTCCTGATCATAGGTCCCCACAACGCAGACCGGATATTCGACCAGGTAAAGGTTCTCCTTCAGGAGTTCGGGGTCCGCTTCCACTTCAAGCCCGGCGCGTTTGGAAAACTGCTCCAATTCCGCGGACAGGACCCTGGCCCGCTCCTCGTCCCTGACCAGGACATTGGCGTTCTCAAGGATCCGGAAATACTTTTCAGCCGAGGGGACGCTGATCTGCCGCGAGCCCTTGGCGCTCAGGCCCACGGTAAAACGGCCGGACTTTATGCCGGCGAAAGCGAAAGGGATTATCTTGTCGCCGTAAAGAGCGGTTATGCTCCTGATGGGCCGCGCAAACCGCACGCGGGTCTCTTCCCAAACCATGGTCTTGGGAAATTCCAGCGAGCCTATAAGTCCGGGAAAGAGCTCCGATAGGACTTTGGGCGCGGGCCTGCCGGGGATCGTTTTTACGGCCGTCAGCACCTGGCCCTTCGGGGAGGTCTCGACGGCAAGTTTGTCGGGGGTCGTACCCTGGCCTTTCGCGAAGCCGACGCTCTGGGGCGTGTACGCGCCTTTTTCATCCTTCCAGAATTTTGCCAGCGGACCCATGGCCTTTACGGTTTTTTCCTCGGATTTGCCCGGCAGCCCCGTGATGTGCAGCACCAGGCGTTTGTAGGTGCCGTAGGCTTTAAGCGTTTCAAAGGGCAGGTTCGCGGCGGCCAGGAGTTCGCGGGCGCCGGCTTCCAGCTGTATTTCCGCGGAAGTTATAAAACGGGCCGGGATGTTCTCAATGCGTATTTCCAGTAAAGCTTCTTTCTTGATCATATAGTCTCCAACACGGGATAAACCAATGTAAAAATTTCAATCAAACGCGCCCGGCGCAAGCCCTGGAGCCGCCGTCCTGGGCGGCGGGTTCACCGGCCTTGACATGCGCCGCGGCGCAGGCTTTGGCTATGTCGCGGATCCTTTTGATCATGCCCACCCGCTCCGAAACCGAGATGGCGCCCCGCGCGTCCAGCAGGTTGAAGGAATGGGAACATTTCATCACCAGGTCGTAAGCCGGAAGATAATGGCCGTCTTTTATCAGTACGGCGATCTCGCGTTCGTAATCGTCGAAATTCCTGCGCAGGCCGGCGACATCGGCGTATTCGAAATTATAATGCGAGAATTGTTGTTCCTGCGTCTTGTACATTTCTCCGTAGGTAAGCCGGTCGCTCCAGGCGAGGTCGAAAATGTTCTTTTTTTTCTGGACGAACATCGCCAGGCGTTCAAGGCCGTAGGTGATCTCCACGCTTATCGGGTCAAGCTCGAACGAGGCCATCTGCTGGAAATAAGTGAACTGCGTCACTTCCATACCGTCCAGCCATACTTCCCAGCCCACGCCGGAGGCGCCCAGGGTGGGGGATTCCCAGTCGTCCTCTATCCAGCGGATATCATGCTCTTCGGCATTGATGCCGACGGCCTTAAGGGAGCTCAGATAAACCTGCTGGATGTCTTTTGACGGGGGTTTGATGATGACCTGATACTGGTAATATTTTCCGAGCCGGTTGGGGTTTTCGCCGAAGCGCCCGTCCCCCGGCCGACGGCACGGCTCCACATAAGCCACGCGGTTGGGCCTTGAGGTAAGCGAACCGAAAAAAGTCGCCGGATTGAAGGTGCCGGCTCCTTTTTCAAGGTCGTACGGCTGGATGATAGCGCAGCCCTGCTTCGCCCAATACCTGTCAAATCTGAGTATGATATCCTGAAAATTCACTTTGAAACCTCCACGGACGGGATAATGGGTATATTATACTGAAAAAGCGGCCCGGGCAAGGATGACAAATCCGGAATAATCCCCGCCGCCGTCACGCTATACGAATTCGAGGGTTTTCAGGCTCTGGTTCAATTGTTCGGAGAAAAATCTTCTTAAAAGCTCGTCCAGATAATCCATGGCCTGGGGCTGCGCCTCCAGAGCGCGCACCTCCGGCCAGGCCGCATCGTGCAGGGTCTCCCAGAGCCTGGAATCCAGTCCCACCGAACTTGCCCTGAATCCGAAACCCGCGGTCTCCAGCGCGCGCAAGGTAAACGCGCGGTACATCCAGGGCGACGGTCCCCGCGCTTCGGCCGCTGAAACCGCCGCCGAAGCGCCGGACAGGTCCCGCTCTCCGGGCTCGCCGTCTTCGGCCTTAAATTTTCGGCCCGAGGGAACGCCGGTTTCGCGGACGGACGGTGGCGGGGGAAACCGCCCCGGCGGTCCGTAAGGATCGTCCCTGTCTAGGTCCTGAAGGGCGCCCAGCAGAAGTTCATATTTTTCAGGGCTGGGCTGATGGGCGGGCGTAAGCTTGTTTACCACTTCGCAAAAATACAATGCGGTAAACAATTTGCGGGTATCCAGGCGGATACGGGGGAAAACGGAAAGAGAACTGCCGCCCGTACAGACGGGGAAGTTAGATCCGTTCTTAAGGTAGAAACGGTAATCGCCCCAGGTGACCGGCTCCGAAAGCGCCCTGAGCTTGGCTTTCGGCAGCCGCACGCTCTTGAAATTGACCTCAAGTTTGCCCCTGTCCCTGGTGAACACGGTCACGATGCGGTCGTTCTCGCGCAGGGGCCTGCGCCACAGAACAAGACCGCAATCGCAGAAGATCATGGAGGTATTTTAGCAATAAAATGCCGTAAAACGGCATTTTATCGTACCCGGCACGGGATCTTATTCAGCCCGTGCCGGGTAAATCGCCTATAAAATGTTGTCGGACAACATTTTATTTAATATAATTAATGCATTATGCTACCTACATACAGACCAAATGTCAGAAGAAGAAAAAAGACCCTCGGTTTTCGCGCAAAAATGAAAACCGCCGGCGGAAGAAAAACTTTAGCGAGACGGCGCGCGAAAGGGCGATGGCATCTTATCCCCTAGTGAACGCTTCGGCGTTCACCGGCGTTGAAAAGTGAAAAAGTTCTCTTTTTCCAGGAACGCGCGGCTGCGCAGCCGGAAAATTTTTGATTTTGTTTTCAACAAGGGGAAAAAGTTCTCTACGCGCGACCTGGTGATGTGGGCCTATGTTCCGGCCGCCGGAAGGACCGGAACGGAAAAGGCGCAACTCCCCATGCCGGACGAAAAGCGGCTGGGTCTCGTCATCAGCAAAAAAACCGGCGGCGCGGTCCGGCGCAACAGGCTCAAACGGCTTCTGCGCGAAGCCTACAGGCTGTCAAAGTACGGCTTGCGGGACGGAGCGCATATAATAATATATCCGAAGGCCGGATGCGCGATACAAAATCTTTCAGGGGCGCGGAAAGCGCTGGGCGCTATCTGGGCCAGGGCTAAGATCAATAATGCGGAGCGATAAGAACGCCAAAGCCGGCTCAGCGCCAAAAGCCGGCGCGCGGGACATAGCCTCGGACGCCGTGCGGACGGCGTACGGCCTTTTCAGGCCGTTGCTGGGGCCGCGCGCCTGCAGATTCCACCCGACCTGCTCGCAATACAGCTTCCAATCCTTCAGACAATACGGTTTGCTCAGAGGCGCTCTTTTGAGCGCCGCGAGGATCCTCCGCTGCCACCCGTGGAACCGGGGCGGCTATGATCCCGTCCCGACGCTCCGGGAAGCGCGGTTGGGATCCTTGTTCTCAGCTTCAGGCCATAAGGAGACAAATTAATGCAGAAAAATCTAGTGCTGGCGATCGTTTTATCCTCGGCCGTTTATATAGGCTGGTACTCTTTCATTGAAAAAAGGCCGGCGTTCAACCAGCCGGCCTCCCAGGCTGCGGCGCCGGCGGCACAGACCGCGTCCCCGGCCGCCGCAGCCGGGATCCATGCCGTTCCCACCGCCTCCGGACTTTCGGCCGCCGCGGCGCCCCTGGAGCCAGGCTGGGCCTCGCGCGCGGTGGAACTGAAACTTAACAAAGCCGTTTACACTTTCCATCCCGCAGGCGCCTCGATAAAAAGCGTGGTCTATCAGGGCCCTGTGTCCCCGGTCGAACTGGTTCCCAGCCCGGCCCCAGGTTTCCTCAGTTCCTTCGACAGCCTCACATTCACCCTTAAAAGCAAAACGGCCGACAGCGTCGCCTTCACGGCGCGCGCCCCCAACGGCGTGACCATACTTAAAAAATTCACGCTCAACGGGGAAGACAGGATAAATCTGCTGGAGATAACGGCGACAAACCCTTCCGCTGCCCCCGCGGTGTTCGCGGCGTGGGACCTGAAACTGGGACCCGGCCTTGGCACGGTCAAAAGCGAGGAAAAGGAAAATCCGAAACTATGGCAAGCGCAGTACACGGTGCAGGAAGAGGGCAAAAAATTCCCGACCGTAAAGACCCTCAAGGAAGGCCAGAAGGCGGGACCATGGGTCTGGGCCGGCGTGGACAACAGGTATTTCCTGGCGGCGGTGCTGGGCGGGGACCTGAAACGGGGCACGCTTAACCTCTCCCAGCCTGAGGTGGATGGGAAAGAGGCGCCACTTTTGTCGATGCCTTTCGAAGCCGAACTGCTGGCGCCGCAGGAAACCCGCGTCTGGCGCATGGAGTTTTATATAGGTCCCAAAGACTATAAACTGCTCCAGGCCCTCGGACACGGCCTGGACCGCTCTGTGGATTTCGGGTTCTTCTCCCCGCTGGCCAAGCTGGCAAATTCCGCGCTTGACTATTTCCACGGCCTCACCGGCAATTACGGCACGGCCATCGTCATCCTGAGCGTCATCCTGCAGATACTGATCTTCCCTCTCAGCTGGAAATCCTACAAAGCCATGGCCGTCATGAAAAAGATCCAGCCCGAGATGCAGGCCATCCAGGCCCGTTACAAGAACGATCCCAAGCGCATGAACGCCGAAGTGATGGAACTGTATAAGTTGCACGGAACCAACCCTCTGGGCGGCTGCCTGCCGATGCTCCTGCAGATCCCGATCTTCTTCTCGCTTTTCACGGCGTTAAGGAACTCCTGGCCCCTGCACGGAGCGCCCTTTATTTTCTGGATAAAGGACCTCTCGGCGAAGGACCCGTACTATGTCCTGCCGCTGGTCATGGGCGCCATTATGTTCCTGCAGCAGCACCTGACCCCCCAGACCACGGACAAGTCACAAGCGGCCATGATGAAGTGGATGCCGGTGGTCTTCACCTTCATGTTCCTGACCTTCCCGTCGGGACTGGTGCTTTACTGGCTGATCAACAGCGCCTGGGGCTTCGTCCAGACGATGGTCCTGCAGAAACAGCAGGCATAAAAACTGACGGCCCGGGCCGCTGGCAAGGCCGGGGAGACGCCCCGGACACGGAACGAACGATCCAATTTTACACACAGCATCGGAGGAATAAAAAAAATGAAAGAGACGAAAGTGGAAGCTAAGACCATACAGGACGCCGTCGAAATAGGCCTCATAGAACTGGGCCTCAGACGCGACCAGGTCGAAGTTGTGGTAGTAAGCGAGGGGACAAAAGGTTTCCTCGGTCTGGGCGCTAAAAAAGCCTGCGTAACGCTGCGCGAAAAAAAATGGACCGGCAGCGGACACCATGAAGAACGCGACACGCGGCGCGAACGCCCTTCTTCGGGCCGCGGCAGGAACAACGGCTCCCGCGGATCCAGGAGAGAAAGGTACGAGGGAAGGCCCCGCCCCGCGCGCCCGTCCCAGGACAGGCCGCAGCAGGAGAGACGGCCGGACGCCGGTTATGAAAGGCGGCCCGACGCCGTATACCAGGATGTCAGCCTGGCCATGGACGCCGTCCAGGCGCCTGAAGATCCGGCCGACCACGCGAAACTGGCGCTCACCACGACCCTTAAACTGATGGGCCTTGAAGCCAGCGTAACCGACGCCGGACGCGGCGCGGAAGAGGGGGTAGTCTCCATAAAATTCGACTCCCCGGATTCGGCCGTCTTCACAGCCGAAAACGCCAGAGGGCTCCAGTCCCTCCAGTTCCTTGTCAACTCCATCATCAACAAGAACCGCAAGAACCGCGTGTCGGTCAGGATAGACACCGCCGACTACTGGAACAAGAAGGAAGAAGAGCTCGCGGCGAAGATCGAATCCGTGGTAAAAGAGGTGGTCGGGACCGCCCGCCCCTACCGCCTGGAGCCGATGTCCGCGCCCCTGCGCAAATTCGTTCACAGCCTGATAAAAACAAAATATCCGGAAGTGGAAACCCTTTCGGAAGGCGAAGGCAAATGGCGCAAGGTGGTCATCCGTCCGGTAACCAGACAGGAAGCCGCCAAATAAAATGTCGTAAGACGGCATTTTACCGCACCCGGCACGGGGTTTTATCCGTCCCCGTGCCGGGGCGAAAATTTTTAACAAATAAGCGGGAAACGGCCGGTGGATAGTGGCGAGTGCAAAACACCTGTCACTATCCACTTTTAACATGCACCCCTTATGCTTATCCCAGACACCGCCCAGACCATAGCGGCTCCGGCATCTGCCCCCGGCCACGGGGCCATAGCGGTGGTGCGGCTTTCGGGGCCCCTGGCGCACACGATCCCGTCGGCCTTCCTCAAGCCTCTCCCCGCAGCCGGAAAACTCAGGGCCGGAACCTCATATCTGCTCAGGGCCGAAGAGAACGGCCGGCTCCTGGACAGGACGGTAGTCATCTTTCACCGCGGCCCGAAAAGCTACACAGGGGACGACATGACGGAGATCTTCTGCCACGGCTCGCCTTACATAGTTTCCAGGCTGCTCAGCCTCTCCATAGCCAACGGAGCGCGCGAGGCCGCGCCCGGCGAATTCACGCTGCGGGCCTTTATGAACGGCAAACTCGACCTGGCCCAGGCCGAAGCCGTGAACGACCTTATTATCTCGGAAAGCGAAACCGCCCACCGCTCGGCGATCACGCAGGTTGAAGGCAGGGTTTCCGGACGGATCAGGAAACTTAAAGGCCGTCTCATAGACCTGCTGGGAGAACTGGAAGTAAGGCTGGACGACGCCTACGGCGAGCTTCCGCAACTGGGCGCGAAGGCTTTCGCCGCTAAGGCGGCCGCGGCCGAAGCGGAAATAAAGGACCTGGCCGACAGTTTCGCGCACGGGCGCCGCCTTAAACACGGCCTCCGCGTGACCATAGCCGGAGCGCCTAATTCCGGCAAGTCCTCGCTCCTCAACAGGCTCGCCGGGAGGGACCGCGCGATCGTCTCCCCGGAGGCGGGGACTACGCGCGACACGATCGAAGAAAGGATCGACATAGCGGGATTCACGGTCGTCCTCACGGATACCGCCGGCATAGCCCCCGCGGCCGGGGACGCCGTGGAGCGGGAAGGGATGCGCCGCTCGCTCAAAGCGCTTCAGACCGCCGATCTCATACTATGGGTCCGCGATCTTTCCAGAAAAGATTCTCCCGCCGACCGCAGGGTGGCCCGCGCCGTAGAACGGGGCGCTGCGCCCGGCGCCGACCTTATCAAGGCGTTCAATAAATGCGACCTGCCGCCGGCCAGGACGCCGGCCGAGACGGCGGACGCGCTCAGGATCTCCTGCAGGACCGGACAGGGAATAGAAGCCCTGAAGCGCCTGCTGGTGGGCGAGGAACAAAAGATGTTCTCGGCCGAAGCTTCTTCCATAATAACCTCGGCCAGACATTACGGCGCGCTGCTTGACGCTCACAGGGAACTGGAACGCCTGCGCGCCCTGGACCGGCCCGGAAAACGGCTCCCTCTTGAGCTGGCCGCTGAACATCTCAGAGGGGCGCTCAACGCCCTGGCCGGGATCCTGGGGGAAACGACATCGGAAGAAATACTGGGCAGGATCTTCGAAAAGTTCTGCGTGGGCAAATAAAATGTCGTATAAATTTTTGCGGCAAAAATTTATGATCAAATGATGCGGAAACTAAAAACATATTTTGACCTGGCTAAGAGAACGATAACCGATCCGGCGGGCGCGGCGGGGGAATTCATGGCGCCCGGCGCGGGATCCGGCGGTCCGCTGGCGGTATATCTGGCATACTGCGCCGCCTACGCCCTCTTCCTTTATATAAAGCCGGCGGATTTCCCCTCCGAGTTTTCGGAGGCGGCCGGGGAGTTCTCCGGCAAACCCTATATCTGGCTCTTCGCCGTGCAGGCTTTCTTCGAACTCGCCTTCACCGCCGCATTCTGCGCTCTTTTCGCGGCTTTTGCGGGTTTTCTTAAAGAAGGCAGGCCGGCTTTTAAATTCCTGTCGGGCTGCGCCGCCTGCGGCGCTTACGCGGCGGCCGCCTTCTATTCCAGAACCGAGCCGAAGTTCGCGCCGCCTCTCCTGGCCGCCGCGGGCGCCGCGGCGTACGCCGGCGTCCGCGCGGCAAGGCCCGCCGCGGCGGCCTTTTTCCGCTTTTCGCTCGCGGTCAACGCCGCGATGCTCCTCTGCCTGCCCGTCTATGCCCTGGCGGCGGCGCTGCGCAGCGAAACGCTGTACACGGCGGCGGAAGCCGCCGGGGGGCTCTGGCTGATCGTGCTGACCGTAAAAGCGTCCAAGGCGGTTTTCGGAGGGACGACGGCGCGCGCCGCCCTGACCCTGCTGTTCTCCATGCTCACGGCCGTATTTTCTTTTTATATGCTGAAGAATCTCGACCTGATCCCGGCCGAGATCTTCAGATTCATGATGTTCATGTAGCAAAAAATTTGCGCAGGAATGTTTATGGCGTATTTCGATTATCCGGAGAATTTCGACATCATAGTGGTCGGCGGCGGGCACGCCGGCTGCGAGGCCGCCTTGGCCGCTTCCGGCATGGGAATGAAAACCCTGCTGATGACGCAGGACCTGGATACTATCGCGCTGATGTCCTGCAACCCCTCCATAGGCGGCGTTGGAAAAGGCCAGCTTGTCAGGGAACTGGACGCGCTGGGGGGCCGCATGGCACGCATCGCCGACCTGGCCACCCTGAGCTCGCATATGCTCAACACCTCGCGCGGCGCCGCCGTCCATTCCCCCAGGGCGCAATGCGATAAAAAACTCTACCAGTCGGCCATGAAACACGCCCTTGAGCTGGCCGACAACCTCGCCCTGATCCAGGACGAAGCGGCGCGGGTCTGGGCCGAGGGCTCAAAGCTCCGCGGCCTGGTGACGGCGCGCGGAACCCGTTACAAAGCCCGCTGCGTCATCCTCACCACCGGAACCTTCCTCAAAGGCGTCATACACATCGGCCAGTCCTCGTTCAGGGGCGGCCGTTACAACCACCCGCCTTCGGACGGCCTCTCCCCGTCGCTGGCGGCGCTGGGCTTCGAGCTGGGCCGATTGAAGACCGGCACCCCGATGCGCATAAACGGGCGCAGCATAGATTTTTCAAAATGCCAGGAACAGAAACCCGACGAACCGCCCGCGCTTTTCTCGCACTTCACCGCGCGGACGGAACGCAAGCTGCTGTCCTGTTGGATCACGCGCACCGGAGAAGGCGCCGCCGCCGTGGTCAGGGCGAACCTGCACAAATCCCCGCTTTACTCCGGCCGCATAACGGCCGCAGGGCCGCGCTACTGCCCTTCCATCGAAGACAAGATCGTCAAGTTCCCTCACCACCCCGACCATATCCTGTTCCTGGAACCGGAAGGATTCGACACCGCGGAATACTATGTAAACGGATTGTCCACCAGCCTGCCGGAAGAAACGCAGCTGGAACTGGTCCGCTCGGTGAAAGGTCTTGAACGCGCCGAACTGATGCGCGCGGCCTACGCCATCGAATATGATTACTGCCTTCCGCAGCAGTTGGACTATAATCTTGAGGCCAAAACCGTCAAAGGACTTTTCATGGCAGGCCAGATAAACGGCACCACCGGTTACGAAGAAGCCGCGGCGCAGGGCCTGATGGCCGGCGTCAACGCCGCCCTGAAACTTAAAAACCTGGCGCCGCTTATCCTCGGCCGGGACGAGGCCTATATCGGCGTAATGATAGACGACCTGATCTCCAAGGGCGTGGACGAACCCTACCGCATTTATACTTCCCGCGCCGAATACCGCCTGCTCCTGCGCAACGACAACGCGGACCTCAGGCTCCTGCCGCACGGATTTGAAACCGGCCTGGTGCCGGAAAAATTTAAAAAAAGTTTCGACCGCTATAAGAACGCAGTCGAACGCCTAAGGGACCGGAAGACCGGCTCCGGCGAGCCAAAGCGCGGCCCTCATGCCGACGACGCGGAACTGGCCCCATGGACAGCCGCCAAGGCCGCCGCGACGGCCGCAATAGAAAAGGAATATGCCTCCTATATCGCGCACAATACCCGCGAAGCCGAAAAAATTAAAAAATTCGAGCATATCGCCATCCCCGACGAGCTGGACCTCGGCGCCGTAACCGGCCTTTCAATAGAATCCAGACAAAAGCTGCTCAAGGTCCGTCCCGGAACGCTGGCCCAGGCCGCCAGGATCCCCGGCGTAACCCCGACCGATCTCCAGCTTTTATGGGTCCATGTCGGCCGGGTAACCAAGGGCGCGCGTGCGGGGACCGCGGGCAAAGAGCACGGAAATAAGAAACTCCAACACTAGCGCATATAACGACGGACGCATTTTTATGGAACCGATGATCAGGGAAACTTTGGAAACATGGGGTCTGCGCCTGACTGAAGAGCAGATCGTCAGACTGGAGCTCTTTAAAACGGAACTGCTGGAAAAGAACTCGCGCCTGAACCTTGTTTCGGACAATGACGCGGGCAACCTTTGGCCGCGCCATATCCTGGATTCGCTGGCCGGCGCCCCGCTGCTGGCAAAACTGCTCAAACCCGGCGCCGCCGTCGCCGACGCCGGCGCGGGGGCCGGGTTCCCGGGCATCCCGCTGGCCGTGGTTCTTGAGCCGACGCGTTTTGATCTCTGGGATTCCAGCCTCAAACGCTCCATGTTCCTCACCTGCGCGGCTTCCCGTCTCAGGCTTAAAACCGTCCGCGCGCTGCATTCCCGTATAGGGCAGAGCGGCCCGCTTGAGGCCGGGAAATACGGCGCGGTAGTGGAGCGCGCCATGGGAAAACTTGAAAACATCCTGCCTCAATGCTTAAATATGGTACAAGCCGGCGGAGTTTTCCTGGCCTGGCAAACCGCCGCTCAGCTGGCCCAGGAACGGCCCGCCGCCCTGGAGGCCGCGCGCAAAGCCGGGGCCGAACCGGCGGAGACCGTTTCTTACAGGCTGCCGGGTGAACCGGAAGACCGGCACATAATAGTATTCAGAAAGCGCAGCGACCAAACGGCGATGTAACGGACACAATTCAGCAGAGCAGGCGCCGGACCGATTTCCTTAAGAGGTCCGGCGGGTAATCCGCCCCGCGCATTCAGCGCGGGGTGCGACAGAGAGAAAGGTTTTGCTCCTTTCTATTGAAGGAGTTCCGCTTCGAGGGGTTCAGCGCAGCGACCAAGCGAAGCGCCGGGAGCAAGCGACGATGAAATGGGGGGCAGCGCCCCCCTTGTGGAGCACCGGACCGATTTCCTTTAGAGGTCCGGCGGGTAATCCGCCCCGCGCATGTGTTCAGCGCGGGGTGCGACAAAGAAGGAGAGTCTCAATGCACATACTTAATTATTATTTTACGCCCTTTGCCATCATACTAATAGTTTTCGCCGTCTATTTCTCCGAACCGGAAAAAAGCGTGACCTACGCGTCATTCGCCATCCTGGCCGCGTCGTTCTGCGCCAATTACTGGTTCACTAAGAATACCTACCGCTTCATGCGCTGGTCGCAAAATATCCGCGCCATCATGGTCTGGCTTAACCTGGCAACCAGCGCCGTGCTCTTCTATCTGCTGGGCTCATACTGGGCACCTATGTGGTTATTGTTCATCATCGCTCCGGCGACCTCGGCCATGTTCATGAAAAGGAATCTTGTTCTTGTCGTCGCTTTCGCATCGGCCGCTTCGATGCTGGGGGTGTACTGCCTTAAAAGCGTGCAGTTGGGCATGCCGCTGGGCACGCAGCTCTGGGGCATGGCTTCCTGCCACGCCCTCTTCGTCATATTTTTATCGATGTTCGTGGAGGCGATGTCCGAAATGATCCTGAAAGTGAGGGATTCCCTCCGCTGACGGCTGTTTTGTCGTATTTCCAGGCCGCACGATACGATCATAATAACTCCACGGCCTCCGGGCTTGCGCGCTAAAACGGTTATCTGGACATGTATGGGTATCCTGGGTAAACTAAGAGTGATCTTCTGGGGCCTGATCATCGGCCTCTGGGGCCTTTTCATGTACCAGTATGTCAGCGAGGACATGGCCCCGGGCCGTAAAACCCCCATAGCAAAAAATCCGTTCAGCGGCAGACCGGCGGCGGAACGAAAAATAAGGAAAATACATACGCCTGCGACCGATACCCGGCCGCAGCCCGCGGAGCGGACCACTCCGGACATACCGCCCGACACGCACTTGATCGGTCCCAAGGCGGGGGGACTGGACATAAAGGATATAGGCGGGAATACCGAAAGAGCGGCCGGGCGCACCGCCCTGGAAAATGAAGCAGCCGAAAAAAACGCCCGGGCCGAGGAAGAGGCTCCGCCGGAAGCCCCGCGCGGCTTCGCGATGGAAAAAACCGCCCATTTTGTGATCTACGAAGAAGGCGGGGAAGTTTCTAAAGACCTTATGGAGACCGTGGAGAATCTGCACGGCAATATAATGCTGGACCTGGTGGCTTTTTCGCCATGGAACAGGGACAGGAAGGTTTTTGTGTTCTTCACCAACACCCAGGACGCCTACCAGCGGCTGACGGGCCGCCCGGCTTGGTCCGGAGGCGTCTCGTCTTTGAGCGAAAGGAAGATCTATCTTTTCAAAAGCGAGGAGGCGTTCGGAATACTGGCGCACGAGCTCACACACATCTATTTCGACAGTTTTTTTCCTGCGGACAAGCCGAGCCCGCTGTGGCTGAGCGAAGGGATGGCGACTTATATCCAGTCGGAAAGAGGGCTGTCCACCCCGCGCTGGCTGTCGAAGAACCTTATGTTGTTGGGAAAAGGCGGGGGATTCAAACTGAACGACCTGGTGCGCATAGAGGATATGCGGGGGGCGGACGAGGACAATGTGCGGCTCTGGTACGCGCAGGCCTACAGCGTAGTCCGCTTCCTGATGAAGTTGAAGGTCGGAGACGCATTCTACATGTTCTGTAAAAGGCTGCGGGACGGAACGCCGGTTCATCAGGCGCTTTTCCAGGCTTACGGGATGCCCTACAATAAACTCGCTTCGCTTGAATACGCCTGGCGCTACGACATGAAAACAGGAAAGATCTCCGGCGCGGCGCGCTAATAAAATGTCGTTTTACGACATTTTATCGTACTAAACACAGTTTGACGGAGTCCGCATGGGTCAGATCAAGCCCTGTATGGAAATAAGCGCCTTTATAAATCGATGCGCTTTAAGTCCTGGGCGCCGGCACAGAAATCCAGGGCTTCCTGACGCGTCATGTTTAACCCGGTAGACGAATAAGCCTCCGCCCGCCCAGCAGGCGCCTTTCGGGAGGCATACGCCCCGCCGGTATGAGGCTTATGGAGTGTAATCCCTGCCCTCTCCCACATCAGGGATATCGCCGGAGTAGGAATCTGATACGCCGAGTTGCGACCAGGAAAGGCCGTTGCTGTTGTACTCAAGCCCCTTGTACTTATATGCATAGCCGGAAGGGGTCGCCTCGCCATCCCAATTTATGCCGTCGCGGGCCTGTTCAAGTTTTGACTTGGCGGCCGCCGCCACCGCCCGCTTCGCCGTGACGATCTCCGGCGGATCGGAATAAAAACCTTTTATCCGGGCGATCCGGTCTATATCCCGCACTAGCGCGTCGGCGACCTTGCGCACGGCCCGGGCCTCTATATCGTAAAGTTTTACAGCCAACTCTTCCTCTTCCCTGCCGCCGGGAAGCGATACTTCTATATAGCGATGGGCGGAGCGCGTCACTATATCCTCAAGCATGGTTTTGGCAAGCGTCCTCGCCAGGCCGTCGGCGTTCTCCTTGACGCAATTCGACGCATTATCAGAATCGGCCGCGCAAACCAGGAGTTCAAGCACCGCCAATCCCACGCCTTCACCCCCGGCGCCGCCGCTTCTCTCGTCATCCGGACTGTTATACGACGGTTCTATCCTCGGCTGAATATTCGGATAAGGTTCGATCTCAACGCGGGTCCGCGTATCATATGTATGCACTTCGGGTAACGGCGCGCTTAAATTGCCGGTATCAGGGAACGGCGTGGGGGGAAGCGACCCGCCGAAGCCCGCGCCGAGGTTTATCATTTGCGCGCGAACCTGCCCCCCCGCACAGATAAAAGCGGCCGCTAGAACCGCGGCCGCTACGCATTTATTATTCATAGTTCCCTCCCCTAGGAGCCTGTCCGACATAAGGAATTTTGGCTGCAATCGCCGTTTTTTGCCTGCGCCTTTGTTGCGCGAAACTTACAGGCTCATTGGAGCCTGCGCGTTTCGCGCAACTTCGGTTCGGCCTCAAAACCGTCAATTTCGCCTTAAAAACCTTATGCGGTACAATCCGGTGACATAATACCTATTTGGTAGAATTGAGTATCATGTCACCGGATTGATCCGGATCAATGATTTGCGCCTTCTACTACTATGGAATTATCGGAAAGAGATTCGCACTGCGTTTTGACGACGCCATCGAAATCCGCGAAACCATTGGGGTACGGAGTTATATGGCCGACCGCGTTGATTTCTAGTTCCCAACGGAGCAATTTATTCGTTATATGCCTGGGATCCTTGAACAAGTTTCGCGCGTAGTCTCCCGCTTTTATTTGACCTTTAAAAGAGGGTATGTCCCGCCCCAGGTTAAATTTGGAACTAAAAACAAATGTGGTATCGCCTTCGTCCGCCAGCGAGGTTCCGCCAAAGGTGATCTCGATCCCGCAAATCTCATAACTTAGAGAGAAATCGGGGTTGTTATCGTTTTTGCATACCGTAAAGCTAAATTCACCGGGCTTGGTCGCTTCTTCGGAATTGAACGGCTGTATGGCCTCTAATAAAGAAGTTTGCTTAGTCACACTGACGGACGCAAGCAGCGTCTTCTTATCCGCTTCCACTATAAATTCCCCGCCGTCCGGCTGATTATTTCGATCGAGCGTTACACATCTGGTTTTGTGAATATCGCCGGAAGGGATCGATCCCTTTGGAGTCGTATCCTGGGCCGCATATCCCCCGTTTATGATAGTCAGAACCAGCGCCACAATGACAGTTATTTGTTTCATACCGTTCTCCTCGCCATGATCCAATTCCCCGCCGCATAATAGCATAGCATCCGGGGCTTTGGATGTCATGGGTAATACGGCCCAACCAGATATGGGCCATATGTACCGCCGCTTGTCTAAAACTTTTAAGGAAACGGCAGGCCTGCAAGTTCGCGGGGCGCCGGCGGGGTTGGCTTTCGGGGCCGGATCGGACGGCGCGGCCGCCCTTATCCTCGCGCGAAAGTGGCGTCCATAGCAAGCCTTTGATAGCCCGGTCCGCTCCTTATTTCCAGGAACGGCCATGCCGTTCCTGTTTTTTGAATTTAAAAAAGCGTTGCATTCCAACGCTTTTTTAAATTAGGCATTGACAATTATCAAGGCATTCATTATACTCTTGCCAGTGGTTTAAAGTGGTGAATAATGTTTGCAAGTGGTTTATAATGTTGTAAAATAAAGTCGTAATAAAATTCCCGGCGCGCTGATCTTATGAGCACTCTTTACGGCGAATATTCCTATGTGATGGACTCCAAGAACCGCATGTTCATACCGGCGCGGTTCCGCGAGGAACTTCACAAAGAAGACAAGAATTATTTTATGCTGTCCATAGGGCTTGACCGCTGCCTCTTCCTGTTCATGCCCTCGAAATGGGAAGAGCTCATAGCCGATAACATGCAGATCTTCAAATCGGAAAAAAAGGAAGAGGAACGCGCCTTCAAAAGATTTTTTTTCGGCAACGCGGCCGACGCCCAGCTGGACGAGCAGGGCAGGATCCTGGTGCCGCAGAATCAAAAGAACTACGCCGCCCTCAAAAAAAATATCGTGATAAGGGGCGTGGGGAACAAGGCGGAGATATGGGATGCACAGAGCTGGTCGAAATACAAAAAAGAAATTATGGAGCCCTCGTTCGAAAAATTCAGCAAGATTTTCGATTTATGAACGGACGGGCGCTGCCTAGCCCGCGGGCCGCAAAAGGACCTGACCCAATGGACGAGAATTACACGCACAGCCCCGTGCTTCTGGAAGAAACCGCCGGGCTTCTGATAACCGACAGGTCCGGGATCTATGTGGACGCGACGCTGGGGCTGGCCGGCCACGCCATAAAGCTGCTTTCGATGCTGGATGATAAAGCAACGCTGCTCGGAGTGGACTGGGACCCTGAAATGGCCGCTCTAGCCGCCAGGAACCTTGAGCCCTACGGGACGCGGGCGAAAGTGGTGCAGGGCAATTTTGCCAACATCGACGAGATCCTCAGGCGCGAGCAGTTCAACGGGGTAACCGGTATTCTGTTCGACCTTGGCATCTCCTCGCTGCACTTCGACAAGCCGTCCAGGGGGTTCAGCCTCAAACACGAGGGTCCGCTGGATATGCGCATAAATCCCGGCAACCCGCTTACCGCGTACAGCATAATCAACCACTGGCCCTACGAACAGATAGAACATCTCATCCGCGTCTGCGGAGAACGCAATTCGAACAGGATAGCCCGCGCCATAGTGGACAAACGGTCGGCCAAACCCATGGAAACCACGGCCGAACTGAGGAACCTGATAGAAAGGGTCGTCCCCTTCAGGGGCGAAAAGGTCCATCCCGCCACCAAAACGTTCCTGGCATTAAGGGTCGCAGTCAATTACGAATTCGACAATCTTACCAGGGGGATCCAAAAAGCGATGCCGTTCCTGGCCAAGGGCGCCAGGATGGGGATAATAACCTTCCATTCGCTGGAGGACAGGATCGTGAAAGAAACCTTCAAGATCATGGCCGACATGGGCGGCTGGAAGATGGTGACAAAGAAGCCCGTCGCGCCCTCCGAAGCGGAAGTGACGCGGAACAAAAGGGCGCGCAGCGCGAAACTGCGGGTGATCGAAAAAGCGTAGGCAAGGGCGTTATTCGCCCCGCCCGCCGGGCAATGCGGACGGGACGCGACAGGCGGGATGCGACAAAGAGGAGGAAGTATGAATCCGGAGAACATCCTTAAAACTGGTTCAAAAATAAACAAGTTCCTCTGCGGCCGGTCTGCGAAGTCCAAGCTTAGCGGCCTCAAGGCCGCCATCTGCCCCACCAAGATCTTCTACCTCTGGGAAAAACACGGCATCAGGAGGATCGAGCTTTTCAGCATGGAGTAAACAACATGACAAGGATAAGGACGTTTAAATTGGCGTTACTGGCCGCCGCCGGGGCCGTTTTCTTCATCTTCACATGGGAAAATGTCCAGGCGACGCGGCTGGGTTACAGCATCGAAGGCCTCCGCAAGGAGATCCAAGACCTTGAAAACGGCAATAACTACCTTAAAAAGGAGATCCGCACCTCTCTTGCTCCGGAAACGCTCCAGGCTGAAGCGCTGAAACTTGGTCTTGTATATCCGGAACCGGATGCGCTGGTCATGCTGGACGACGCCAGGGGGAACGCGCCCGCGAAGGGCTGGCTGGCCGGTCTGGTGTCCCGTAGCCCGTTCGAGTAACGGATCGACGGACATCCCCGGCTATCAATGACCGCCAAGACCTTAAGAACAAGAATTCAGTTCTGCCTGTTCATAGCCGCCGTGCCGGCTGTTCCGATAGCGCTTAGGTTGTTCTACCTGCAGACGATAAACCACGAGACTCTTTCCGCGACCGCGTCGCGCGAATTCAACAGGACCGTTTCCGAAACCGGACCCAGGGGCAGGATCTTCGATTCCCAGGGCAGCCTGCTGGCGGAATCCATAATCACCTGGAACTGCAGCCTGTTCAAAAAAGAGCTGCAGGACCAGTCCGGCGCCCTTTCGGCGCTGGCGTCGGCCCTCTCCATCCCCAAAAAAGAACTGCAGGAGAAATTCCGCAAAAATAAAAACTTCGTCGTAGTGAAGAAGGGCCTGGACCGCGCCCAAGCAGAAGCGGTAAAGGCGCTGAAACTTAAAGGGGTGCGGCTTGACCCCGAGCAGACCCGCTATTACCCCTCCGGGAATCTCGCCAGGAACATCCTGGGCGTAGTAGGCGCCGACAAGGGCCTCACCGGCATCGAGCTGCTGTACAACAAGGTGCTCACGGGGAAGGTGCTGCGCAGGGAGATCGTGCGCGACAACGGCGGCAAGGTAATCTACAAGAACGAACTTGACGGCGAGGCGGCGCCTATGGATATCTACCTCACCATCGACAAGAATATCCAGTTTTTCTCCCAGGAAGCGATAAAAAAATACGCCCAGAAGAACCGCTCCGATCTAGCCATGGTCCTGGTCCAGGACCCCGGCAGCGGAAGGATCTTGGCCATGGCCACTTATCCGGAAACCCTGGGAAAGATAGAACCGGTGGAATGGGTGTACGAACCTGGGTCGACCTTCAAGACCGTGACGGTATCCGCCGCTCTGGAAAAGAACACGGCCGCGGCCGGCGATTCGTTCTACTGCGAGAACGGCTCCTGGGCCCTGAACGGCAAGGTCACGATCCACGACCACGAACCGGAAAAGACGCTTTCGTTGTCCGGGGTCATGGAACGGTCCTCGAACATCGGCGCGGCCAAGATAGGCCTTAAGCTGGGCCTGGAAAACTATTATCTTTATACGAAGGCCTTCGGTTTCGGCACCAGGACCGGACTGGGCTTTCCGGGTGAATCCCCGGGCATTCTGCGGCCTATGGAAAACTACCGGACCGTGGACCTCGCGGTCGGTTCATACGGGCACGGGATAGGCGCCACTCCGCTTCAGGTGATCAACGCCTATTCCGCGGTGGCGAACGGGGGGGAATTGCTGGAAACGCGCCTCGTGGACAGGATCACGGACGCCGGCGGAACGGCGAAGTTCAAGACTGCGGCCTCCGTCATACGCCGCGTCATCTCCAAAGGCACGGATGCCTTGATAAAGGAGATCCTGCTCAATGTGGTCGATTCCGGAACGGGCAAGAACGCCGGCGTGCTCGGTTACCTCATAGCCGGCAAAACCGGCACTTCCAAAAAAATAGATCCCAGGACGGGCAAGTACATCACCAATAAAACCGTAGCTTCGTTCTGCGGCTTTTTTCCCGCCGACAAACCGCAGTACACTATCCTGGTGATCCTGGACAACCCCAAGACCCTTTATTACGGCGGAGAAACGGCCGCCCCCGCTTTCCAGGAAATCGCCAAAAAGATCATCACGCTCAAGGGCATAAAACCGGACAAAGCCCTGATCGAACGCAAACCCCGGCCCGCCTCCCCCGTGACGGATTAAAAATTTTTACCAGCCCGCCCTTGCGGCATTTTATTTTGAGATGTCGCGCAAATTTTCTATGATATAAGCAAGACTGGGGGGACGAAGCCTGTCACGAGGCGCGCTTAACGGCGAACAGGCTCCTAGACAACTTCATGATCAATCCAAGAACGCTCCTTCTTTTCGGCACTTTAACGGCGGGCGCCATCTGGGCCGGCTGGGAAGGCTACCATTTCGTATCCAAAAACCTCACCGCCACCGCGGTTAAAACCTCCAGAAGGCGCATAGCGGTAATGCCGTTTTCTTCGGAAACGGGCAAGAAGACCCGTTCCAGCGCCATCGTTACCGAAAGATTGACCTCGGAAATAGCCTCCGACCCGGGAGTGGAGGTCATAGAAAGGTCCAGGCTGGACCAGATCCTCAGCGAGCAGAATATCCAGTCCCAAGGCGCCATCGACCCGGTCACCGTCAGGAAAATAGGCAACATCCTGGGCGCCGAGGCGCTGGTCACCGGCTCGGTCATAGAGCTGGACGACAAAAGCGTGGAGATCAACGCCCGCCTGGTGGACACCCAGAACGGCAGGATCCTTAAAGCCGTGAATAAAAAATTGGACAGGGACTGGCAGGACGAGCGTGCGGCCTCCTGGGGCGATTTCGACATAAATCTTAAAATGGATGTGGACCTGGACGCCCCGGAACCGCTCCTGCCGGTGGGATTCATGGATTCCGCCTGCGCGCGCCTCTCCCAGGATGAAATAGGCGCCGCGCACATGGGCGCGGAACTCCAGGCCCGCAAAGTCGCCCACGAGCTGAAGATCGGGAAGCTCACTCTCGGCGATCTTACCAAAAACCCCGGCAGCGAGCTGAAGGACCCCGAGCTTAAACGGTTTTATTACGCTAAGATCAAAGACTGGTACTATAAGGACGCGGAGGCCATGGCGCTTACGGACGGGGAAGAGGAAACCATGGAGAGGCTGAGGCCGATGGTCGCGAAATATCCCTGCCGGTGACGGGAAAGCCCGCGCCGGACCGCCGGCTTCGGCCCGGACCTTTTTTCCGATAAAAATTTTTAAAGACCGTATGAGATCAAAATATTCAGGCCTGGCGAAGATGTTCGGGGAGTGGCTCGTTCCCGACGTTCCCGCGGATATGGAGGCGGTCAAGTTAGTGTTCGTGCTGGAATCTCCGCACAAGAAAGAACTGGAGAAGAAATGTCCGGCGGCGGGGACGGCCGGCAAGGCTATGGCCAGATTTTTGACCGGCAGCGGCGCGAAAGCGCTGGGAGAACTGATCCGCGACGGGGAAACCGGAAATCGATACGGGATCGTGAATGTCTGCCGGATCCCTATGCAGAAAAGCGCCTATAACAGCCCCCTGTCGGCGGAACAGAACGAGATCGTAAAACAACTGGAAAAACTCAGGAATCCAGATCTGAAGAGCGTGGATGACGAACTTTATTCGGCGCTCCTGGAAGATTTTAAAACCAGGCTGTCCGGGATAAGCGGGAAAACCAGGATCATCCCCTGCGGAAGGTTCGCGCGAAAAGCGCTGCCTGCCGGTATGAGCTGGACCGCCGACGAGATCCCGCACCCCTCCTTCGGCAACTGGCGCAAGGCCCGCTACCAAAAAGCCCTGGCTCAAATAGGGACAGCGACCATTTTTTAGATCATAGCGGAGTTCATGATAAGAGGATACGGTCAACCTCCCATATACCGCAAGGTTACCCCGCCCTAAAGGGCGGGGTACGGTATAAATTTTTGCGGCAAAAATTTATAGGGCGGGGGGTTTATCAAGAAGTTTCTCTATTTCGTCCATGATGCCGTTCATCTCTTTCATGGCCGCGTTAAAAGGCTCCGAAGTGAGCATGTCGACTCCGGCGTCCTTTAACAATTCCACAGGATATTTGGAAGAACCCGACGAAAGCATTTTAAGATAAGCGTCCCGGTGGGCGGCGGGCCCGGCCGAGGCGGCCTCCGCGCGGATGGCCGACGCTATTTCCGCGGAGGCTGTGATGCTTGTCGCGTACTGGTACACATAGAAATCATTATAAAAGTGCGGGATATAAGCCCATTCTATGCCGTAGAGATCGTTTATCTTGCATATTCCCGCCGCGTCGCCGTAGTATTCCTTAAGCAGGCTTAAATAGATCCTGCTTAAATTTTCTCCGATGATCGGTTCGCCTTGCTCGGCCATTTCGTGAATGCGCAGCTCGAATTCCGCGAAGAGGGTCTGCCGGAACAGGGTCGTGCGCAAGCCTTCAAGATAAGTCCCCAGCAAATATAATCGCGTATTGCGGTCCCCGCTTTTGTCCAGCATATGGTGGAAAAGCAGGTTTTCATTCAGCGTGGAGGCCACCTCCGCCACGAATATCTTGTATTCATGCGTACTGTACGGCTGGGTCTTATCCGACAGGAAAGTGTGCATAGAGTGTCCCGATTCATGGGCCAGGGTCGAAACCTCCTCATAAAGACCCGTGAAATTCTGGAGCTGGTAGGGATGCACCCCATAGACGCCGATGCTGTAGGCGCCTGAGTCTTTGCCGGTAGAGGGCATAAAATCCACCCAGCGGTGTTCATATCCTTTTTTAAGTTCCGCGGCATATTCGGGACCGAGCGGAGCCACGGCCTGGAGGACGAGGTCCATGGCCTGTTCCGGTTTGTAGGTCTGGTCTATTTTTTTAACCAAGGGAGCATAAAGGTCCTCATAGCGCAGCTGGCCCACGCCCATCATCCGCCGGCGCAGTTTAAGATAGCGGTGAAGCGTAGGCAGATTGGCATGGACATCGGCGATGAGCCGTTTGTACACGGTGGCCGGGACATTGGACTCGAATAAAGCGGCGGACAGGCAGCTGTCGAACTTATGCGCTTCTTTATCGAACAGGTGCACTCTTATCTGCGCGTTAAGCGTGGTCCCCAGCGTCCGTTCAAAGTCTTTGTACTGCGACCAGAATGTCCGAAAAACCTTGTCGCGGTCTTCCCGGTCCGGAAGTTCCCGGTATTCCATATAGGCGGACGCGTCCAGGCGCACCTTCTTTCCTCCCGTGAGCGTGATCTCGGGGGAAGGCATATCCGCGTTGGTGAAAGTGGTAAAAGTGCTGGAGGGCCCGTCCGACATTAGGGCCGCCTGGGCCGCAATTTTCTCCTCTGCCGCGGTCCGCGTATGGCTTTCATACCGCAGGATGTCGTCGAGCCAGGGCTTGTAGGGGGCAAGGCGTTTTTCTTCGGACAAAAAATCCGCGACCTTTTCAGCGCCCATCGCCAGGATCTCGGGGCGCATAAAGGAGATGACGGAGGCGTATTTGACGGCCATGTCGGACGCCGCCTGGTCCATCCCGCGGGTTTTGCCGACGCGGGTATCCTCGCTTGCGCGCATACTGGCGTAGGTTTGCAGCCGCACGAGGTCCATGTCAAGTTTCGTGACGGCCTCAAGCGCGTCGTAAAATCCGAAGGCCGACTCGCCGAGTTTGCCCTGAAGGGCGGCCAGGGCCGGGATGCGGGCCGAGATCGCGTCCGCCTCCTTGCGCCAGGCGTCTTCCGTAGGGTAAAGGTCCGTGGTATCCCATTTATATTTTTCGGGGATATCTGCGCGCTCCGCGGCGCGCGCTGTGGAAACGGGCGCCATATTAACGGCCGAAGCCAGAATAATGGAATAAAGAAACAGTTTCATAAAGGTCGTTCCTCGTAATTCAACAAAAATTAAAGTCGGGGCTCATGTCCCAAATTGTACTATTTTATCGCGGATTTGTTATCTTGACAAACCGGACGGGGAGCATTATACTGTAAGGTGACGGTTGCGACAATAATGACCCAAAGGCGTTCGATCATGAAGAATAAAATCAACCTGCTGCTGCCGGCAATTTTGATAGCGGCTGTTTATGCCGTCTCAGGCCGCGGCAATACGCACAGCAAGCCCAATGATCTCAGGGACGCTGCGGCTGAAGAAACAACCCGCGATTTCGATACGACCATTCCCGCCATCCTTAAAAACGGCGAGTCCATATCCATTCCGGCGGCTCCGGAGAAACCCGGGCAAACTGAAGCTGAAAAATATCAGGAAGGCGTAAGCAGGCCGTTTATTAATGCGGAACTGATAAGCGCCGCGGTGGCGGGAACGACGCCGCAGGAAACCAGGGCGAATGTGGAGGCCTTTTTCGGCAAGCTTGGCTTGAAAATATTATTTTACCAGGACAATGACGCACACGGCACTGTGCGGCTGGATTTCAGAAAACCCGCGGGGATGATCGACGCCACAAAACTTGCCTATGTCAGGAGCCGGGATTTAAGAGAGATAAAGCGGCTTGCCGAAGTTAAGGAAGTCCATACGACCTATTCCGATAGGCCAAGTTACAGCGTGTTTTTTTCGAAGGACCTGTATGCGCCTCGCGTACGGGAAATATTTTCGGCGTTCCCCGACCTGGCCATCACACTGCGCCCCGAAAACACGGCTATGACCGGCAGTATCTGGACGCATCTGTCCACAGAAAACATGAACGACCCTAAAGCCGCGGCGGCCAAGCTGAAAAAACAATTCCCAGGCACGATATCTTCTGCCGAAGTAATGGTGTCGGTTACGGTGGGGGAATTCTCCGCCAGGTAAAGTTTGTTTATAAAAATCCCGAGAGGTATGTTATGAAAAATCCGCCGACGACATATCTCACTTTGCTTATTTGCCTTGTTGCCGGAGCGATATACGCAGAGGAAATGCCGGTTCCGGCAGGGCCGAAAACGGCTCCAAGAGCGGAAGAGCGGGTCTCCGGCAGCGTCTCGGCGGGAGTGTCCAGCAGTTATATGTTCCGGGGCTACAGGTTGAATCACAAAAGCGTAGTGATCGAACCTTCCGCCACCATCTCATACCAAAATTTTTCCTTGACCCTCTGGGATAATTTCGACATGGGGCAAAAGACCAGTTGGACCGCGACAGATCACACCGGGGCGTTCAATCCCGCCGGCGTTATAAAAGATACGCTGGCCGGCGGCATAACCGCCACCCTGAATTTCTGAAAGAATTCATTAAAGATTTTTGCCGCAAAAATCTTTACCATGCCCGAGTTTCTCTGGCGGCTGCGAAATTACCGGCATCGCCTTCCGGTTTTCCAACCACCTCCAAATTTTCTATCATATTGTCAGGATATGACGCTTAAAGAAATTTTCGGGGATCTCGGCGCCGATGTTACAGGCGACGCCGAGATCCTCGGCATAACCAACGACTCCCGCAAAGTTAAACCCGGGGACCTGTTCTTCGCCGTGACCGGGCTGAAGGACGACGGGAACGCCTACATACTGTCGGCCATAGCCAACGGCGCCGCTGCGATAGCGACAGGCAAACCGGTTCCCGCCGAACTTATATCCGCCCACCCGCGAACAGCCTGGGTCCGGGCCGCGGATCTTCCGGCTGCGTTCTCCAAAGCCTCCGACCGGTTCTACGGACGCCCCTCGCGCCGCTTCACGCTCATAGGGATCACCGGCACCAACGGCAAAACCACCACGGCCTACCTGCTTGAGACCATCTATGCCCTGGCCGGAGCCCGTCCCGGCGTCATCGGCACCATAGACTACCGCGTGGACGGAAAGGTCCTCGCTAAAGCGGCCAACACCACGCCGACGGCCGCCGACCTTCATTCGCTTTTCAGGACAATGGCCGACGCCGGGGCCGACGCCGTGGTCATGGAGGTCTCCTCGCACGCCCTGGCGCTTAAACGCGCCGACGAAGCCGCCTTTGATGTGGCGCTCTTCACCAACCTCCAGCGCGACCATCTGGATTTCCACAAGGACAGGGAAACCTATTTTAACGCCAAACTCAGGCTTTTCGAGCTTCTCGCGGCCTCGCCGAAAAAAAACAAAAGCGCGGTGGTGAACGCCGACGAGGAAAAAGCGGGTGCGATCGTTTCCGCTCTAAGCTGCGGCGTGGCCCCGGTAACCTACGGCATAGATAAACCCGCGGATTTCAGGGCGTCGGAGATCAAGATCCTGCAGGACCGCACCGTTTTTGAACTCAACGCCCGGGGAACCCGCCGCAAAGTTACGCTCAGGCTCCTGGGCCGGTATAATGTCTATAACGCCCTCGCGGCCGTGGCCGCGGCCGTTTCAGCCGGCGTTCCGCTTGAGACGGCCGTAAAAGGCGCCGAAACCCTGGCCAGCGTCCCGGGCAGGCTTGAGCGGGTGGACCTCGGCCAGACTTTCGGGGTTTTCGTGGATTACGCCCACACCGACGCGGCCCTGGAAAATGTGCTGACGAACCTAGGCCGGATGCCGCACGGGAGGATCATTACCGTCTTCGGCTACGGCGGCGACCGTGACCGCACCAAACGCGCGCCCATGGCCGAAGCGGCGGCCAGGCTCAGCGACCACGCCATACTAACCAGCGATAACCCGCGCGGCGAGGACCCCGCGCGGATCTTCGCGGACATGGAAGCGGGCCTCAAAGGAGCGTTCGCCAACTACACCCTGCTGCCGGACCGCAAAACCGCGATAATGAAAGCCGTGGAACTGGCCCGGGCCGGGGATATAGTCCTTATCGCGGGCAAGGGCCACGAGGACTATCAGATACTTAAGGACCGCACCATCCATTTCGACGACAGGGAAGCGGCGGCGGAAGCGATAAAGGAAAAAACAAAGAACCGGGGGCTTTAAGGATTCTCCCCGGAAGGCCGGTCTTCCGGCCGCCACACCGTATGGACCTGAACACCAATATAGGAACATTAGCCGAAATTACTAACGGGCGCGTGATAAAAGGCGGCCTGGACGCGCCTTTCAACAGCTTTGAAGCCGACACCCGCAAACTGAAAGGCGGCGATTTCTTCTGGGCATTCCGGGGCGGAGCGCACGACGCCCACGCTTTCCTGGAAGAAACGCTGGCCAAAAGCGTCAAAGGGTGGATCGTGGAGGACAACAAGATCGGCCGGTTCGACAAAGCGGCCTACCCGGAATTCGTGATCGGCGTCTGGGACACCCTGAAGGCGCTGCACCGCCTGGCCGCCTGGCATCGCGGACGGTTCAGGATCCCGCTGGCGGCCGTCACAGGCTCGAACGGCAAGAGTACCACGAAGGAGATGCTGAGATCCATCTTCGCCGAATCCGGCCCGGCCTGCTCCAACGCCGGGAACCTTAACAACCATTTCGGCCTCCCGCTCTCTCTTCTGGAACTGCGCAAAGAGCACAAATTCGGAGTTTTCGAGTTGGGCGCCTCCAAAAAAGGCGACATCTTCGAAATAGGCTCGCTGGCCAGGCCCACGGTGGCGGTCATCACCAATATCGGCCCCTCGCACCTGGAGTATTTCGGCGACCTGGAAACCATTTTCCGGACAAAGGCGGAGATCGTGGACTGCCTGGAGCCCGGAGGCACGCTGGTTTACAACGCGGACGATAAATATCTTGCGCCCCTTAAGGACCGCAGGATAAACAAACTGAGTTTCGGCTGCTATGGCGCGGACATAACCATCTCCGACTCCGGAGGGCTCCTTAAGCTGGGCTATAAAGGCGCAAGCATCGAAGTCCGCCTGCCGTCCGCCGTCCGCCACAATTACCGCAACGCCGCCGCGGCCGCGGGCGCGGCCATAGCCTCCGGCCTTGACCTGACGGCGGTAAAAGCGGGCCTGGAAGCCTTCGTTCCGCCGCCCATGAGGATGCAGATTCTGGAAATAAACGGCGCCGCGGTGATCCTGGACGCCTACAACGCCAACCCCGCCTCCATGAGGGCCGCGCTTGAAACCGCTTTCGGCTCCTCTTTTAAAAAACCGTTCTACCTGGCGCTGGGGGACATGAAGGAACTGGGCCGCCACTCCGAACGCTACCACTCCGAACTGGGGGAATATCTGTCCGGACTGGACGCGGAAAGGATCTTCCTGGCCGGACCGGAAATGAAAGCCGCCGCAAAAGAGCTGGAGAAACGGGGCAAAAGCGCGAAAGTCGTTTACGCCGAGTCCGCTGAAGCCTGGGCGCGGGACCTGCGGGCGGCGATCCTTGACGGCAGGGGAACATTTCTGTTAAAAGCTTCCAGGGCGATGAAATTTGAAAAACTGATAGAGGGGCTGTAAGCGGTAAAATTTTTACGGCAAAAATCCATGATCGGCTTGCCGCCGCGCACGAACCGGGAGAACTGATCTATGCTTTATTATGTCCACTATTTCAGGGATATTTTCACTCCGCTTAATGTCCTCCAGTACATAACTTTCAGGGTAGGCGGGGCGGTCATGACCTCCTTCTTCCTCAGCCTTATGATCGGCCCGTCGCTTATAGCCCGGCTGCGCTCCTTCAAGATAGGCCAGATCCAGCGCACCGACGGCCCCAAAAGCCACCTTTCAAAAGAAGGCACGACGACCATGGGCGGCCTGCTTATAGTCCTAACGCTGCTCCTCAGCACCCTGCTCTGGGCGAGGCTCGACAACCGTTTTATACTGCTGCTCATTTTTACCACCGTGGTCCTGGCCTTCACGGGCTGGATGGACGACTACACCAAACTGGTTAAAAAGAACCCGAAAGGCGCCTCCTCCAGGTTCAAATTCCTGATGCAGATGTTCACGGCCATCGTCGTGGTCGGCTACCTGGCCGCGGACCCGCCCAACGCAGGCTACGCCACCAGCCTCTCTATTCCCTACACCAAGGAGCTTTACGTCAACCTGGGCTTCCTTTACGCCGCGCTGGCCATGTTCACGATCATCGGCTCGTCCAACGCCGTCAATCTGACCGACGGCCTTGACGGCCTTGCGGCCGGCAGCATCGTCTTCGCCGCGCTGACCTTCGCCGTCCTGGCCTACTCTTCGGGCAATGTGAAACTGGCCGCGTATTTCAAGATCATCCATGTCGAGGGCGCGGGAGAAATAGCCGTTTTTCTCTCGGCGCTGATCGGTTCCTGCCTGGGCTTCCTGTGGTTCAACGCCTATCCCGCGGAAGTCTTCATGGGCGACACCAGCTCCCTGTTCCTGGGCGGGGCGATAGGCGTTTCCGCGATCGCGATAAAGCAGGAACTCGTCCTGCCCATAGCGGGCGGGATCTTCCTGCTTGAAACGCTGTCGGTCATCCTACAGATGGGTTCCTATAAATTGCGCGGCAAAAAAAGGCTTTTTCTAATGGCTCCTATACATCATCACTTCGAACTTAAGGGCATAGCCGAGTCGAAAGTGACCGTACGGTTCTGGATCATAGGCATCATGCTTATGCTCGCGGCATTGTCGTCGTTGAAGCTCAGGTAGCGCAGGTCAATAAATGCCGTAAGACGACATTTTATCGTAAAAATTTTCGCGGAGACGGTTTTTAATTATGTTCATACCGGAAAAATTCAAAGGTAAAAAAGCCCTGGTGATCGGCGCGGGCAGATCCGGCGTCGCGGCCGCTAACCTCCTCCTGGCCTCCGGAGGCTTCCGGGTGCTGCTGAGCGATAACAAACCCCTGAACCTGTTAAAGGACCGGCTCAGGGGGCTCAACGCAAAAGTGGAGGTCGAAACCGGCGGGCACACCGCCGGGGTCCTGGCCTGCGGCTTCGCGGTCAAAAGCCCGGGGCTGCCGCATTCGCATCCTCTTATCGTAAAGCTCAGGAAGAACGGGATCCCGGTTTTCAGCGAGATAGAAACGGCGCTGGCCTTCTCCGGGACTTCCCAGGTGCTGGCCGTTACCGGGACCAACGGTAAAACGACCACCACGATCCTGCTCGGGGAAATAATGAAGCGCGTCCTGAAAACCCGCGGCGCAAAAGCCTGGATCTGCGGGAATGTGGGAACTCCGGCCTCCGAGATCGCGTCCAAGGCCGGAACCGGCGACGCTATAGTCATGGAAGTTTCAAGTTATCAGCTGGAAGACAGCTCTTACCTGAGCCCCGCGGCCGCCTGCGTGCTCAATATAACTCCGGACCATCTGGAGCATCATAGAACGATGGCCGGTTATATAAACGCCAAAGCGAAGATCTTCCGGTTCCAGAAAAAGGACGACGCGGCGGTTTTTAACTTCGACGACGCCCGCTGCCGCCGGCTGGCCGCGCGCTGCCCCTGCAAAACATTGTTTTTCTCCTCCTCCGCTAAAGGCGGCGCCCTCGACGCCTGGGTGGAGGACGGCGCAAAAATAATCCTGAAATGGAACGGCAAAAGAGCGGCGCTGACCCCGCCCGCGCTCCCCGGCCTGCACAACCTGGAGAACGCAATGTGCGCGGGACTTATGGCCCTCGCCCGGGGCGCCGGCTTCGCGGACATACAAAGAACTTTTTCCGCCTTCAAAGGAGTCGAGCACCGCATCGAGCCGGCAGGCAAAGCGCGCGGGCTGGCTTTTATCAACGATTCCAAGGCCACCAATGTCGATTCGACGCTCGTGGCGCTGAAAGCCCTGGGGACCGGCCGCAAAAATATCTGGCTTATACTGGGCGGCCTGGACAAAGGCAGCCCATACGGGCCGCTGGCGCCGCTCATCGGCAGATCGGTAAGAACGGTGCTGGCCATCGGCGCGGCGGCCGCGAAAATAGAGCGGGAGCTCCGCTGCGCGGGCACGGTAATAAGAGCCGGAACGATCGCTAAAGCCTTGGCCATAGCCGCGGCCCGGGGGAAAAAAGGGGACATAGTCCTGTTGTCCCCGGCGTGCGCCTCCTTCGATCAGTTCAAAGACTACGAGGACCGCGGCCGGAAATTCAAGGCGCTGGTTAAAAAACTATGAGCCTTTCATCACGGCGGGCCAAGCCCTCGTATAACACGATAAAGAACAGAAGTCTTAAGTACATGGATTTCTCATTTTTTTTCATAATCCTGATCCTGCTGGGACTGGGACTTATCACTCTTTTTTCCGCCAGCGCCATCTACGCGACGAACAAAGGGCTGGACTCGCTCTCCTTCGTGAAACGGCAGGCGCTGTGGATGATTCTCGGCCTCGGCCTCACCGCGGTCATAGCCAGAGTGGACCTTGAAAAGACCCGCAGGTTCATAAAGCCCGCCGTCATAGGAACGGCGCTCCTGCTGCTGATAACGCTTTTCATGCACCCTGTCGCCCATGTGCGCCGCTGGATCCCGCTGGGTCCAATGAAACTGCAAACGGCCGAATTCGCCAAGATAGTCCTGGTGCTATACCTCGCCGATTTTTTCGATCTCAACGCGAGCCGGATCGCGGCGGCCCCTAAACAGCTTTTCAAACCGCTGTGCGCCATGGGCATAATACTCGCCCTGATCGCCGCGGAACCGGACCTAGGCACGCCGGCGCTGATATTCGCCGCGGCCTGCATGATCTCCTACGCCGCGGGAGTCAAACCCCGTTTTATATTCATGCCCGTCGCGGCCGTGATCCCGGTCTTTATCCTGGAGCTTTTCCGCCATCCGTACCGCATCGCCCGCCTTAAAACCTTTTTATCCCCGTGGGAGTCCGCCAAAGGCACCGGTTATCAGCTGGTGCAGTCGCTGCTGGCCGTGGGATCGGGAGGCTGGCTGGGCAAGGGGCTGGGCGCGTCGCAGCTTAAACTGATGTATCTCCCGGAACCTCACACTGATTTTATTTTTCCCGTGATAGCCGAAGAGATAGGGTTTTTAGGGAGCATGGTCATAATCCTGCTTTTCCTGGCGCTGCTGATAAAGGGCGTAAGGATAGCCAGGAACGCTCCCAGCTTTTACACCACGCTTACGGCGCTGGGCCTTACGCTGATGATAACGCTGCAGGCCTTTTTTAATGTGGCCATGGCCACGGGCCTGATCCCCACAAAAGGCATCCCTCTGCCCTTTTTTTCCTACGGCGGATCTTCGATCCTCGCCTCGATGGCGGCCGTCGGAATAATCCTTAATATCTCGGCTCACAGGAACCAGGCGGGATGAACAAAACGAACAGAAAACGGATCCTTATAGCCTCGGGCGGGACCGGGGGCCATTTCTACCCGGGCCTGGCGCTGGCCGACGCCCTGCGCGCCAAAGGCGGCTGGGAACCGGTTTTTCTTGTCAAGAAGGGGGACAGCGCCATCGACGCGCTCCGGCAAAACTATTATCCCTACGCCGAACTGGACATGGTCGCGCTTCCGCGCTCGCTGAACCCGCTGGCCCACCTGGGCTTCCTGTATAAATTCGCGTCCTCGCTGGCGGCCTGCCTGCGCATCCTGAAGGATACCGGGCCCGTCCTGGTCTTCGGCACCGGCAGCTACATTTCCTTCCCCGCGATCCTGGCCGCCTTCCTCAAAGGCACGCCCTCCATGATCCACGAGTCCAACGCCAAATTCGGGCTCGGCAACGGACTGTGCGCCCGCTTCGCCTCCCATACCACGCTTGGACTGCCCGTAAAGAACAACCCTTTCGGAGCCGCGACGACACTGACCGGAACCCCGGTCCGCAACGGCTTCCTCTCCTATACCGGCCCGCTCCCGGCGCGCGCAAGCCTGGGGCTGAAGGAAGAGGGCCCCCTTCTTCTTATTTTCGGCGGCAGCCAGGGCGCCCTGCGCCTGAACCGCGCAGCGGCCGCGGCCGTAAAGAAGCTCAAAGCGAAAGGCCTGGCTTTCCAGGTCATCCACCTCGCGGGAAAAAACGATTATGCCGGAACCCTGGCTTTTTACTCCGGACTTGGGCTCTCCGGCGCGCCTTATCTGAAGGTGCTGCCCTACAGCGAAGAGATGAACCTGCTTTACGCGGCGGCCGGGCTTGTTTGCTGCCGTTCGGGAGCGGGCACGGTCGCGGAACTGCTTTACCTTAAAAAACCGGCCGTGCTGGTTCCGCTGCCCACCTCGGCGGGCGGGCACCAGCTGGAGAACGCCAGGGTCCTGGCGGACGCGGGAACCGCGGTCGTCGTGGAGCAATCTCCCGCGTTCGACGCCGAACTGGCGGCGCAGTTGGAGCGTTTAATCGGCTCTGCGCAGGAACTGGAGCGCATGCGGTCTTCTTTTTCAGGCCTGGCATACCTGCCGGACCCGGGAAAAGCGGCGGAAAACATAATCATTGCCATAGAAAAGCTGATCTCGTAAAAATTTTTGCGGCAAAAAAATTTTAATCTAATCGGACAGGAGGATCGGATGGAAATTGAGAAGGGAGCGAAATGGGTGAAATTCGACTATATGCGCGACTTCATGCGCGATGTGCTTCTCGGCCTGGGGACGCCCAAAAAAGACGCCGAGGTCTCCGCTGAGGTTCTTATAACCGCCGACAAGCTCGGCTTCGATTCCCACGGCATCTCGCGGCTGAAGCCCATCTATTACGACCGCATAAAGCAGGGCATCCAGCGCCCGGTCACCGCTTTCAGGATAGTAAAGGAAACCCCGGCCTGCGCCGTGATAGACGGCGGCAACGGCATGGGCCATGTAGTGGGCCACCGCGCCATGGGAATGGCGATAGACAAGGCTAAAAAATACGGCATCGCCATGACCGCCGTGCGGAACTCCACGCATTACGGCATGGCCGGGTATTACCCGCTGATGGCGGTCAAGGCCGGAATGATAGGCATCACCGGAACCAACGCACGGCCCTCGCTGGCCCCGACTTTCGGCATCGAGAATATGCTCGGCACCAATCCGCTCACCTTCGGAATGCCGACCGACGAGGCGTTCCCTTTCCTGCTGGACTGCGCCACCTCGATAACGCAGCGCGGCAAGATAGAGGTTTACGCGAAACTTAACAAGAAAATGCCGGCCGGCTGGGTCATAGACAGGGACGGCCGTTCCAAGACCGACCCGCGCAAGGTCCTGGTCGATCTGACGCAAGGGACCGCCGCGCTGGTGCCGCTGGGCGGCATCGGAGAGGAACTGGGCGGTTATAAAGGGTACGGTTACGCCACCGCCGTGGAAATACTTTGCTCGGCCCTCCAGAAGGGCGCGTACATGAAGATGCTCTCCGGAGTTAAGAACGGCAAAAAGATACCCTACCCTCTGGGCCATTTCTTCATAGCCATAAACATCTCCGCCTTTACGGAGCTCAGGTCCTTCAAACGCATAGCCGGGTCCATCCTGAGGGAACTGCGCGCGTCGAAGAAAATGCCCGGCGCAAGGAGAATCTTCACCGCCGGCGAGAAAGAGCATGAGACCTGGCTGGAACGCAGGCAGAAAGGCGTCCCGGTGAACAAGGAGACCCAGCAGGAAATCCTCGCCATGCGCGACGAACTGGGCCTCGATAGATACAAGTTCCCGTTTCATTGACCTGCGCATAAGTCATAGAATTTCAGGGACCAAGGGCTGGAGGGACCGACCATGTTAGAAGACGCAAAGGCCAAGTTCTTTCTCTATGCCGGGATCCTGCTTGCGTGTGTCGCCGCCGTCGGCAACACTCTTGAATTGGAACCCGTACACAATCTTTTTTATATCTTCGCCTGGTGGTCGTACATTTTCCTCTTGGACGCGGTCAACTACAGGCTCAAAGGCGACTCGCTCCTCGTTTCCAGGGATAACGAATTTTGGTTCCTGGCCGCCTGGTCGGCCTTCATCTGGTTCTTGTTCGAACTGGCGAACCTGCGCCTTAAGAACTGGGGCTATATGTTCATACCGTCCGACAGGTCCCTGCGCTGGACCGGCTATCTGCTGGCCTATGCCAGCGTCCTGCCGGGATTATTCGAGACCGCCGAATTCCTGGCTTCGGCCGGACTTGCAAAGAACGCGAAGAGCCGCGCCCTGCGCGTGACTCCGGAACTGCTTAAAAAAATATACATAGCCGGAGCGGCGGCTCTTATCCTGCCGCTGGCGCTGCCCCGATATTTTTTCGCGCTGATCTGGGCGGCGTTCACGCTGCTGCTGGAACCGGTAAATTACCGCCTGGGTCTGCGCTCCCTGCTGCGGGACCTGGAGGAGGGGAACCCGCGCAAATTGTACCAGTTGCTCGCCGCAGGGGCCGTCTGCGGTTTCCTCTGGGAATTCTGGAATTTTAAAGCGGGCGCAAAATGGATCTACACTCTGCCGCTGGCGGGGAACATGAAACTTTTTGAGATGCCTGCCGCCGGCTATCTAGGCTTTCCTCTCTTCGCCGTGGAATGTTATGCCATGTATAATTTTATCTCCCGCCTCAGGCAGGGCCGGACCTGGGAACAGGACGCGCAGGAGCCGTTACCGATACCCCGCGCGTCTCTGTGGCTGTTCATAGGCGCGGCCGCCCTGCTCTTGACGGTTTATTACACCGCCGCCACCGCAATAGACGAACATACCGTCCGGCTGTACATCGCCTATCTCTAGGAGCCTGTCCGACATAAGGAATTTTGGCTGCAATCGCCGTTTTTTGCCTGCACCTTTGTTGCGCGAAACTTACAGGTTCATTGGAGCCTGCGCGTTTCGCGCAACTTCGGTTCGGCC
>JBAYJD010000030.1:0-37677 GCA_041665305.1 Elusimicrobiales bacterium | reverse complement strand
GTTTCCGCTCTTTCTTGTTCAACCGCACTTTGTAACTTTTTTGGCTCATGGTTTATCTCCTTTTAGGAAGATACTACCATAATATCAACAACTATTAACAACTTCTTTTACAGGGCACTAGTTTCTTCATTTGTTCTTATTCCTCATTCAGTTTTATTTACCGCCGATTTTTAATAACTCAGAACCGACTACCCCGGCTGGTATGGTATCAGGATACCAAAAACGTAATAACCTGTTTAGAGCCGAAAGACCTTATATTTTACGCCAAACGGCGGAAAAATCTAGGCCTTTCGGCCCACAGCTGCCCCAAGAAAATTTTAAGGGAACGGCGGGCTGCAAGTTCGGGGACGCCGTGGGCATGGGTCTGCCGGGCATGGTCCCTCTGCAATTTGCGCCGCCGCATTTGCATTTGAATTATAAATTTTTGCCGCAAAAATTTATACCATACCCCGCCTTTTAGGGCGGGTCGCCTTCCAGTAATTCTTCAAGAGTGCGCGCGGCCTCTTTCTCCGGGTCACTTGTTCTTTAATAGGCTGCGGAATTCCTTTGTGAGGGCGGGGACGAGCTCAAGAGCGTCGCCCACAATTCCGTAGGTGGCGGCTTTGAAGATGGGCGCGTCCGGGTCTTTATTGACGGCTACTATCACCTTGGACGACTGCATTCCGATCAAATGCTGGATCTGGCCCGAAATGCCGCACGCTATGTAGAGCTTGGGGCAGACCGTTTTGCCGGTCTGTCCCACCTGATGCGAATATGAGATCCAGCCGGCGTCCACCGCGCTTCGGGTCGCACCGACCGCTCCGCCCAGTGTCTTGGCGAGTTCCGCTATCAGGGCGAAGCCGTCTTTTCCCACACCCCGCCCGCCGGAGACGATGATATCCGCTTCGGAAAGATTTATCGTTTCGCTTATTTCTTCGATTATATCTAAGAGCCGGGTGCGCGACGCAAAAACCTCTTCCGGATAACTTTTTTTTATGACTTCCGCCTCGCGGGCCGGATAGTCCCCCGCCTCTTTCATCACTTTGTGGCGGACGGTGGCCATCTGCGGCCTGTGGTCGGGCGTTATGATGGTGGCCATGATATTGCCGCCGAAAGCGGGGCGGGTTTGCAGGAGCCGGCGTTCCCCGGTATCAATATCCAGTTCCGTGCAGTCGGCGGTAAGTCCCGCGTTTATTCTGACGGCCACCCGCGAAACAAGACTTCTGCCGATGGTGGTGGCGCCGCACAATATCACTTCGGGTTTGTATTCTTCCGCCAGCCTGACGAGAACTTCGGTATAAGGGTCGTCCTGGTAGGCTTTCAGGGCCGGATGGTCCGCTAAATAGACCTTGTCGGCGCCCCGCCGGCCAAGCCCGGCCGCCGTCTCCTCCAGGCCGCTGCCGAGCAGCACGGCGCATAGTTTTACGCCCAGCTTATCGGCCAGCTTGCGCCCTTCGCCCAGAAGTTCGAAAGAGATGGATTGTATCACGCCTTTTTTCTGCTCGCAGAATACCCAGACGTCCTTGTAGGCGGAAAGGTCTTTTTTAGGGCCGGGATCCCTTTTCAGCTCAATAGCGCCGAATCTGCAAACAGGCTCGCAGGCCCCGCAGAGCGTGCATTTGGCCATATCTATAACGGCCTTTTTATCGGCCATGCGGATCGCGCCGAACGGACAGGCCTTTACGCAGAGCGCGCATCCCGTGCATTTATCCAGCAATATCGTTATTGAAGCCATTATTAGATCACCAGATCTTTCAGCAGCTCGACCAGTTCTTTTGAAACATCCCCGGCCGCGCCGCTGAGGATCTCGCCGCCTTTCCTGGGCTCGGGCGTGAAGATCTTTACCACGCGCGTGGGCGAGCCTGCAAGGCCCAGGGCCGCGGGGTCCGCTTCCAGGTCGTCCGCGTTCCATTTGACCGGTTTCGCGGACTTGGCTCGCATCAGGCCTTTCATCGACGGCAGGCGCGGCGTGTTGATCTCCTTTACCACGGTGAAAAGGCAGGGCAGCGGGGTTTCCACCACATCGCAGCCTTCCTCGGTCATGCGTTCCACGACCGCCGTTTTTTCGGAAATTTCCCTTATTTTTTTAACATAGGTGACCTGCGGGAGGTCCAGGTGCGCCGAGATGCCCGGGCCCACCTGCGCGGTGTCTCCGTCGGAAGCCTGTTTGCCGCAGAGTATAACCTCGAACGGCCCCGCCTTGCGTATCGCGGCGGCCAGCGTATAGCTGGTGGCCCAGGTGTCCGACCCCGCGAATTTCCTGTCGCTGACAAGGATGCCCTCGTCGCAGCCGAGCGAGATCGCCTCTCTGAGCGCGTTTTCGGCCTGGGGCGGGCCCATGGTGACGGCCGTGACTTTGCCGCCGCAGCGTTCCTTCAGCCGCACCGCCTCTTCTATGGCGTAAGCGTCGAAGGGATTTATCACGCTTTCCACTCCCTCGCGGATGAGCGTGTTGGTGGCCGGGTCCAGCCTGACCTCGACGGTATTGGGGACCTGTTTAATGCAGACGGCGATGTTCATAATCGATCAAAAATCTTTGCTGCAAAAATTTTTACGATAAAATGTCGTTTTACGGCGTTTTATTTTCACTTCTTAAGGCTTTCTTTTATCATATGCGCGGCTATCACATTGCGCTGGATCTGGTTGGTCCCCTCGTAGATCTGGGTGATCTTAGCGTCGCGCATATATTTTTCCACCGGGTACTCGCGCATATAGCCGTAGCCGCCCAGGATCTGGACGGCGTCGTTGGTCACTTTCATAGCCATGTCGCTCGCGAAGAGCTTGGCCATCGCGGATTCCTTGGAAATGGATTTTACGCCCGCGTCGACCATCCTGGCGGTCGCGTAGGTAAGCGCGCGCGCGGCCTCCAGCTGCGCGCCCATATCGGCCAGCATGTGCTGTATCGCCTGGAAGCATGAAATAGGCTGGTCGAACTGGACGCGCGTCCTGGCATACTCCAGCGCGTGGTCGAGGGCCCCCTGCGCTATGCCGACGGCCTGCGCGGCGACTCCGGGCCTGGAATTATCCAGCGTTTTCATCGCCACGATAAATCCCATGCCTTCCTTTGAGATAAGGTTCGCCGCGGGAACTTTGCAGTCCGTGAAGATAACCTCGCGCGTGGCCGAGGCGCGGATGCCCATCTTTTTTTCTTTCTTTCCGAACTCCATGCCCGGCGTGCCTTTTTCCACGATGAACGCGCTGGCGCCGCGGGAGCCCTTGGTTTTGTCGGTCATGGCTATTACGGTGTAAACTTCGGCCTCGCCCGCGTTGGTTATCCATTGTTTGGTGCCGTTAAGGATATAATGGCCGCCGTCTTTCACCGCGGTCGTTTTTATCGAACCGGCGTCCGATCCCGCCCCCGCCTCGGTTATGCAGAACGCGGCCAGGCGCTTGCCTTTGGCTATGTCCGGCAGGAACCTCTGTTTCTGTTCGTCCGAGCCGTACAGCAGGATCGGGAAGGTGCCCAGCCCCGTTCCGGCGTAGCCGAGCGTTATGCCTCCGCAGGCTTTGGCAAATTCTTCCGTGACGAGGCACATGTCCATTACGCCGCCGCCGAGCCCGCCGTATTGCTCGGGGATATAAATTCCGAAAAGGTCGCTGTCGGCGATCGTTTTCATTACCGGCCAGGCGAATTCCTCGGTCTCGTCGTAATGCGCCGCCACGGGCCTGATCTTCTCGTCCGCTATTTTTTTGGCAAGATCGCGCATCATTACCTGTTGTTCCGTCAGTAAATAATCCATGGTCGGCTCCTTATCCCATTAAAAATTTTTGCGGCGGTAAAATGCCGTCTTGCGGCATTTTATTTTCTCAGGTCCAGCACATCCAGCAGGCCGGGGCCGTAGGAAACCAGCGAAAGTTCCGGATGCGGGTAGATCTTCGACAAAAGCCGGATCCTGTCCAGGAATTTCCCGGCCGGGCCTTTGATATCGGACAAGCGCGCCGGGGAAGAGCCGCCCTCGTAAAGGTCTATGTGCGTGACGGCCAGGCGGGTCGCGGAATTTATGGCGACCGATCTGAAAGCCGACTTGTCCTCAAAATCCCCTATTCTGCGAAGGCGCCCGCTGACCGAACCGACCTCGCGGCCCTTGGTGTGATGGGCGGTGAGGAGCCGGCGGTCTTTGATCTCTTTTTCCAGGGGGCCGGGGCCTACGCGCGTCACATAGGGCTTGAAAACGGCGTAGACCTCCCGCACATATTTCGGGCCCAGCCCCGCCTCCGCGAGGAAAGTCGAGGCCGTGGTGTCGCGGGAAGTGACGAAAGGGTATTCGCCGTGCAGCAGCGAGAGTTTCATCCCCTGCGTCCCTTCCAGAAGCACCTTGTCCCCCTTCTGCAGGGCTTTGTTCAGGAGTTCGGGTATGTCTTTTATGAAGCGTTTGAGGCGCGGTTCGTCCTTGGCGAACCTTATTTTTTTGCGCTCGATGCGTTCCTTCACCGCTTCGCCCAGCCCCGTTCCCACGCTGCCGATGGATTTCATCATCCGCGCGTCGCCGCGCTCAAGGGCCATCTGGCGGGGTTCTATCACCACCGCGTTGGGATCGATAAGGACGCGCTCCGCCGAGTCGGTCTCCTCCATTTCTTTTAAAAGCCAGTCGGTTATTATGTAGGTGCCCGCGCCCAAGATGAGTTTCGCTTTCTTGTTCACAAAGCCCGCGGGAATGGATTTAAGCGCGTAGATGCGGCCCTTATAAAAAACCGTATGGCCCGCGTTGGGCCCGCCCACTTTTATGGCATACTTGTAGTCGTCCTTGTATGCCAGGTACGCGCAGATCTTCCCTTTGCCTTCATCTCCGCCTTGTCCGCCCACGATGATGTCAACCGGCATGGTCCCTCCGCAATTCGGCTGGATAGGTTAAAAAACGCATGTCACCGCTTTGCCGCCCGGTCCTTGACCGCTCCGGCCAGTTCGGGCGCCAGGCCTATGTAGGGCGCGGAGATCAGTTCCAGCATCTCGGCCCGCACCTCCGGCTTTACGGCCAACTGCCGTATAAAGCGTTCCAGGTCCGCGTGGGTTATCCGGCGCCCGCGCGTGAGTCCCTTCAGGGCTTCGTACGGCCTTTTAAAACCTTCCCGGCGCAGTATGGTCTGGATCGCCTCGGCGTAGACGGCGGGGTGCTCGTACAGGCCGGCCGCGGCCTTGCGCGCGTCCACGGCGGAGCGGTCAAGCCCGTCCAGGATCGATCGGTAGGCGATCAGGCTGTGCGCGAACGCCGTCCCGAAATTCCGTTCCACCGTGGAATCGGAAAGGTCGCGCTGGAGCCTTGAAACCGGGAGTTTGCAGGAAAAAAAAGCGCAAAGCGCGTTGGCAAGGCCCAGATTGCCCTCCGCGTTCTCGAACTGGATGGGGTTTATCTTCTGAGGCATGGTGGACGAGCCCACTTCCCCCGCCACTTTTTTCTGCACTATCAGGTCGTCGCTTATGTAGCGCCACATGTCCTGCGCCAGGTCCAACAGCACGGTGTTGGCGCGTCTTAAGGCGTCAAAGAGCTCTGCGTAGGTGTCGTGCGGTTCTATCTGGGTGGCCAGTTCGGTAAGCGTCAGTTTTATTTTAAGGCCTTCGCAGGCCCTGGCGGTCATGCGCCGGGAGAAGGCCCGCCAGTCCACCGACGGGAAGGCGGCCAGGTGCGCGTTATAGTTGCCGGCCGCTCCGGAAAATTTGACCGAGATCGTGAGCCGCTCCAGCGCCGCGAGCTGCCTTTCCAGGCGCGCGGCGAAGACGGCGAATTCCTTGCCGAAAGTGGTGCCTACGGCGGGCTGGCCGTGGGTCCGGGCCAGGAGCGGATCCGCGGCGTGCAGGCGGGCCCGCGCCTTAAGCTCGTCCAGGATCGCGCGCTGGGCCGGCAGGAGCACGCGCTCAAGAGCCCTTGAGAGCATCAGGGCATAGGCGAAATTGTTCACATCTTCCGAGGTCAGCGCGAAATGCACCAGTTCGCCCAGGTCCCTTAGAGTGGTGCGCGAAAGCTTCTCCTTTATGAAATACTCGGCCGCCTTCATGTCGTGGCGCGTCACGGCCTCTATTTTTTTTACCCTGGCCGCGTCGGCCGGGGAGATGTTCCTGAGGGCGGACAGTACGGCCAGCTCTTTTTTCGACAGACGCCGGATGCCGGCGCCGCGGTTCCCGCAAAAGAGTTCCAGGTAGACGGCCTCGATCTCGATCCTGTGGCGGATAAGCGCTTCTTCGCTGAAAAAAGCGGCAAGCGGCGCCGTGAGGCCCGCGTAACGGCCGTCTATGGGACTGATGGCTTTCAGGTTGCTCATGGAATTTTATGTTATCAAAATAGGGCGCGCGGTTTCAATGCCGCCCTCTTTTTGATATGATATGGACGGGGTTAATAGGCAGATGTCCTTGTGCCTGAATTTATGAAGCTGACCACGAGATGCTTTCTGATCATGATGGCGATAACGGTCCTGCCGCTGTCGTCCGTCGCGGTCTGGCATTTCAGGCAGCATAACTCTATCGCGGTTTGCGCGCTTCTCGCGGCCGCGATCGTCATCGTCCCCCTGTGCATGCTCCTGCTGATCTCCAACCGCATCATCCGGCCCATCAACAACATGGTGACCGGCGTGAAGCGTTTCCTTAAAGAGGACCATCATCTTGCCGCGGTGATCCCGCAGGAAGGGTGGCCCGAGATCAGGACCCTGACGGGCGCGCTTAACCGCTTAATGCTGGAACTGCAGGCCTACAGGGCTTTTCACCTTAACCAGGTGGTGGAAGAGAAAAACAAGGCCCAGGCCCTTATCGACACTATCACCGACGGCGTCATCCTTTCCGACGACAGGGGCGGGGTCATTTACGCCAACCAGACCGCGCTCAGGCTCCTGGGCATAGCTAAGATCGCCGCGGGCGTGAGCCTGCCCCGGTCCATAACGAACGAGAGCTTTTTCCGGGAATTTTCCGCTATCATGGGCTCCCAGGAGAAATTGATTAGGTCCGAGATCCTGGTCCCCCTTGCCGCCGAGCCCGGCGCCGAGCCGGTCATGAGGCACTACAGGGTCGTGGCGAACCAGTTCCAGCTCGCCACGCTTAAGCGGCCCGGCCGCGTAGTCACCCTGCGCGATATAACCAGCGAAAAAGAGCTGGAGAAAGCGAAAGAGGACTTTTTCCACATGATCACCCACGACATGAGGGCGCCGCTTTCCACCATACAGGGTTATATCGAGATCCTGACGGGGCAGGTCTCCCGCTCCTCCGACACGGACAGGTATTTTAAGAACATGCTTTACTCCACCCGGCGCCTGAAGGGCATGATAGACGACATCCTGAACACCACCAAGCTCCAGCGCGGTACGATGATGCTTGCGCTTGAGACGCTTTCAGCCAACGACCTGATAAACCGCATCATAGAAAATAACGAGCTTGTAGCCACCGCGAAGCATATCAGGATGGCCGCGGCGCTGCCGCCGGAAAACCTGCAATTTCGCGGCGACGCCGCGCTGCTGGAAAGGGTTCTGACCAATCTTACGGGCAACTCCCTCAAGTTCACTCCGACCGGAGGCACGATCACCCTGGGAGCCGCGCAGGACGCCGCAAACACCACCTTCTGGGTTCAGGATACCGGCCCCGGGATCCCGGAAGGCAAATGCGCGGCTATTTTCGACAAATATTCCCAGTTGGAAGAACACAAGAGCCAGGGCTTCGGTTTAGGCCTGGCCATGTGCAAGATGACCGTGGAACTGCACGGCGGCAGGATCTGGGTGGAATCGGAGGCAGGTAAAGGAAGTAAATTCGCGTTTACCGTGGCCGGAACTCCGGCGCCGCTGAAAAAGCGTCTCTGACGCCTTCTTCTTTCGCCCGTTCGTTCCCGGTGTTTTCAGGAGGACCCGATGCCGAACATGTTGATCATAGACGACAATGTGGAGTTCAAGACGATGGTCGCCTATTTTTTCACCAACCTGAAGTACAAGGTGGAACTGGCGGACAACGGCCGCGAAGGACTGCGGAAAGCCAGGACCTTCAAACCCGACATCATTCTGCTGGATGTCATGATGCCCGATATCGGCGGCATAGAGGTACTCCGCGAACTGCAGACCTACGACGAGGCAAGATCCGTGCCCGTCATTATCCTTACCGGCACTTACTTCGACAAGAACATGAGCGAGCTTTTTAAACAGGAGTCCAACTGCCGGGATTTCCTAAGCAAAACCATAGAGCTTTCCTATCTGGAGAAAAGAATAGGGGCGCTGCTGAAAAAACCTTGACAGCCCCCGGCAAAACATGTGTAATTTTAAAATAGTTCTTCAGGGCCGGGTGTAACTCCCGACCGGCGGTACAGCCCGCAAGCGCCGGCAGTCGCTGAGCGCAGATCCGGTGGAATTCCGGGGCCGACGGTTAAAGTCCGGATGAAAGAAGAACTAGCGGGTCGGAGAGTTTTGGAACGCCGACTCCCGGTTCCGGACTTTGCAGCCGACAGGCCCTGAAGAGAATCTTCAGGGTTTTTTTATTAAAAATTTTTGCGGCAAAAATTTTTACCATGCCTCCCCCCTTTAGGGCGGGATAGCCTTGCGGTAAAAGGGACCTTATGAACAAGCTGTTTTCCCCGGTAGAAGATGTGATCTCCGACCTTAAAAAAGGCAGGATGGTCGTCATCACGGATGATGAAAACCGGGAGAATGAGGGCGATCTCATGCTTGCCGGGCAGTTCGCCACTCCCGAAAAGGTGAATTTTATAGTGAAACAGGCCCGCGGCCTGGTCTGCGCCCCGATGGAGGAGTCGCTTATAAACGGCCTGCGCCTCTTCCCCATGGAACGGGAGAACACCGACCCTTTCAGTACCGGCTGGATGATCTCCGTGGACGCCGCCAGGGGCGTCACGACCGGCATTTCGGCTCAGGACCGCGCGCGCACGCTTAAGCTCCTGTCCGATCCCAAAACCTCCCCGGACGACCTCACGCGACCCGGTCATGTTTTCCCGCTCAGGGCGAAGAAGGGCGGGGTCCTCACGCGCGCGGGGCATACCGAAGCCTGCGTCGATCTCCTGAAACTCGCCGGCCTGAGGCCTTCCGGCGTCATCTGCGAGATCATGAACGGCGACGGTTCCATGGCCCGGCTGCCGGAGCTGCTGCGCTTCGCGCGCAAGCATAAGTTGAAGATCTCCACCATAGCGGCGCTGATAGAGTACCGCCGCAAACGAGAGTCGTATATAGAACAGACGGCGGTTTCACGGCTTCCCACGGAGCGCGGCGACTACGCGATACGCATCTACCGCGACCTGTTGACCGGACTTGAGCATGTGGCGCTGGTCCTGGGCCGGCTCGCGGACCCGGCGCTGGTGCGGGTCCATTCGGAATGCCTTACGGGAGATGTTTTCGGCTCCCGGCGCTGCGATTGCGGGCCGCAGTTGCGCGCCTCCATGGATATGATAGAAAAAGAGGGTTCCGGAGCGATCCTGTACATGCGTCAGGAAGGGCGGGGCATAGGCCTGGGCAATAAGATCAAAGCCTATGGTTTGCAGGATAAGGGGTATGACACGGTTTCAGCCAATCATGCCCTCGGTTTCAAAACCGATCTTAGAGAGTACGGCACCGGCGCCCGGATACTCTGCGGCCTGGGAATATGCCGGATGCGGCTGCTGACGAATAATCCTAAAAAGATCATCGGACTCAAAGGGTACGGCCTTGAGGTCGTTGAAAGGGTTCCCATAGTGATAAAAGCGAACCCCCACAACAGGAAGTATCTGAACACCAAGCGCAAAAAAATGGGGCATTTGCTGGGATAAGGGAGGATATAATGAAAATAGTAGAAGGGCGGCTTACGGCGGAAAAACTTAAATTCGCGCTCGTCGTTTCGCGGTTCAACGATTTCCTGACCGCCAAACTCTTGGAAGGGGCGCTGGACGCATTGAAGCGGCACGGTGCGCGGGAAAAGAGCCTGACGGTCGTCAAAGTGCCGGGCTCCTACGAGATCCCGCTCGCGGTCCAGAAGCTCGCCGGCAAAGGCTTTAACGCCATAATCGCGCTTGGGGTAATCATAAAGGGCGACACGCCGCACTTTGATTATGTCGCCGCTGAAACGGCCAAAGGCATCGCGCAGGTTTCGCTGGCCTGCAAGATCCCGGTGGCTTTCGGCATCGTCACGGCCGACACTCTGGAACAGGCCATCGAGCGGGCCGGAACCAAACATGGCAACAAAGGCGCAGATGCCGCTATGTCCGCCATGGAAATGGCGAATCTTTTCAAGCAGCTGTAGCCGGCCCGCGCCTTGCGTAATTATGACTGCGAAAACCGATCCCGGTAAAGACGGCTGTTATATGTCCCGCGCGATAGCGCTGGCCCGCCGGGGCGTTTACGGCGCCCACCCTAATCCCATGGTAGGGGCCGTCCTGGTGAAGAACGGCGGCATTATCGGGGAGGGCTGGCACGAGGAATTCGGCAAGGCGCACGCCGAGGTGAACGCCATCAGGGCCGCCGGCTCCCGCGCAAAAGGCTCCACGCTTTTTGTGACGCTTGAGCCGTGCTCCACCATAGGCAGGACCGGCGCCTGCACCGAAGCCGTGATCGCCGCCGGCATAAACCGCGTCGTGATCGGCGCGGAGGATCCGAACCCCGCCAACGCCGGCAAAGCCGCCGGGATACTCAAGGCCGCCGGTATAGCCGTAAGGAACGGGGTGCTTGCCGGAGAGGCGCGCGCGCTCAACCCGGCTTTTAATAAATTCATGCGGACCGGACTGCCTTATGTCACTTTGAAGATCTCCCAGAGCATGGATGGGAAGATAGCCGATTTTAAGGGCCGCTCGCGCTGGATCTCCTCGCCGCCCGCGCGCGTGGAGACCCACCGCCTCAGGGCCCAGGCCGACGCCGTGCTGGCCGGCATAAACACCATACTCGCCGACGACCCTTTGCTCAATGTCCGCCATCTCAAAGTGAAGCGCCAGCCCGCGGCGGTGATCCTGGATTCCGGCTTAAGGACCCCGTTAAAAGCCCGTATCCTTGGGAACAAGGCCGTTATAGCGGCCTGCGCCGGAAACGCCTCGCCGCGCCGCGTAAAAGAATTGAACGGCGCCGGTGCGCGCGTTATCCTTCTGCCTTCCGGCCGGCGCGGCGGGGTGGACCTTAGGGCTCTGCTGAAGGAGTTGGGCGCGCTGGGGATAGCCCACCTGTTCGTGGAGGGCGGCGGACGCGTCGTGGGTTCATTCATTGCCGAGGGGCTTTTCGACCGTTTTATGATGTTCCTCTCCCCCCTCGTGATAGGCGGAGAAAATTCCCGGGGTTCGGTCGTCTGGCCCGATGCTCTGAACGCCGCGCGCAAGGAGTTGGGGCTCAGACTGGCTTTTAAGGAGATAAGAAGGATCGGCCCCGACCTGTTAATAGAAGCGGCGGGTAAATAAAACGATATTTTATCGTTAAAATTTTTGCGGCAAAAAATTTTAATAAAATCATGTTCACCGGGATCATAGAGGCGGTGGGGAAGGCCGGGACGGTTTCAAAAGACCGGTTGGAGGTGTCCGTGCCTGCGGATTGGTCTTTGGCCGTAGGAGAGAGCGTGGCGGTGAACGGCGCCTGCCTTACCGTGATCTCATGCGTTAAAAACCTGGCCGCTTTCAACCTGAGCTCCGAAACTTTTAAAAGAACGGCGCTGGGTTCGCTTAAAAAGGGCTCCCCGGCGAACCTGGAGCGGGCCGTGAAAGCCGGCGGCCGTTTTTCCGGCCATTTCGTCACCGGACATGTGGACGGCGCGATCCGACTGCTAGGCATCCGCAAAGACGCGGATGGTTTCATCCTGCTGTTCGGCGCCCCCCCTTCCGGGTCTTTGCTCGTGGAAAAAGGTTCGGCGGCCCTGAACGGCGTAAGCCTGACGGTTTTCGCCGTCTCCGAAGCCGGCTTTAAGACCGCCGTCATCCCCCATACTTGGGAGAACACCAATCTCAAACACCTCAGGACCGGAGACCTCCTGAACATCGAATATGATATCCTCGGCAAATATGTCCTTAAGACCGCCGGCAATAAAATAACCAAAGTCTGGCTCTCCGAGAACGGCTTCTAAAAAGGCGCAAGGCGCCTTTTTAGGACCGAAAGGCCCAGGCGTTGCTGGGCCTATGTGCCCTTTTGTTGTCAATGTTTATGCGCCATACTATTGGCATGAAACACTATACCATGCTGGCTATGGCGATGTTCGTTCCCGGAGCGCTTTTTGCCTCCGATTCCCCCTTCGATCAGCTTGTAGCCGAAGCGGGGACAGACAAGCTTGCTTTGTATATCCCTTCCGTTCCGCGCCCCGTTCCGCCGGAAGAGGAGGATATTCCGCAGTATATCCCGCCCGACAACGACCAGCCCGGTTTCTCCTGGGAGGAAGTAAAAAGGCGCGTTCCCGGGGACTATATCGTCACCGGGGATAAAGGCGCGAGTTTCAGTACCGATCTTTCCGGCAACGGCAAGGACGGCGAGTCCTTCACCCTGCCGCCGAAAACCCTTTACAAGCTGCAGGCGGCGCTGGTGTTCGAAGCGGATAAGATCAAGGTGGAGTTGAAGCAGCCTGCACCCGGCCATGCGCGCAAAAATGGTTATGTGCGGCTTAACAGCATAGCGGATTCGTCGGCCGGCGGCTTTAATGACCTGCCGCCCACGGCAAAAGCCTTCCTTGACATGCTGGCTTATGCCGAGGGCACCCACGGCGCGTATAATCTGAGGTACGGCCATAAATCGTTCGACAGTTATTTGCACCATCCGCGCCATTCGATCTGCAAGGGCAAATATTGTTCCAGCGCGGCCGGCCGTTACCAATTCCTGTACAAGACCTGGAAACGGCTTGTCAGAAAGCTGCATCTTAAGGACTTTTCCCCCCCCAGCCAGGACAAGGCGGCCATGGAACTTATCCGCAGGGTCGGGGCGTATCAGGCGGTGATTAATTCCGACCAGGAATCGGAGTTCAGATATGCCGTGCGCAAGGTCAGGAACATCTGGCCGTCTTTGCCCGGCAGCAGGTGCGGGCAGACCAGGAAATCCATGTCTGCTCTCTGGCTGATCTATAACAAATCGCTGGCTAAATACCGGTAGGACATCCCTACTTTACGCTTCCGAAAGGACACTCGGAGTCTTTTGCTATAAGTTCCTTAAGCTGGTCGAAAGAGAGTTGTTCCTCCGCGGGCGGCGGATTGAGTCCGGTCCGAAGCCTGCCCCGCAACAGTCCCTCAAGTTTCATGCGCCGCTCCCTTACCACCGAGTCCTGATGCTTGAAATAATTATTGTCCGCCTGTTTGGCAAGTCTCATTAAGAATTGCCTGCCGTCTTTGTCGAGAAAATAGATCAAGCGGTCCTGAAGGGTGCCTTTTATCCGTGCAAGATCCTTCTGGTTCGCGGGAAGATCGTTGAGACGGTTGGCAAGTTCTTCTTTAATGGTCCGGAAAGGGCCGGGAGGCATTTTGTGCGCGGTTATGAAATGATCGATATTTTTGCCGAATTGCCTGTACATCCCGGCGTTTTCCTGAAGCTGTTTTAATATCCTGTCGGCGTCCTTGATCCGGCGCAGATATACCGGCGCGGGGTTTTTCATTTCCGCCGTGGTAAGAAGTTTTGCGTTGGAAGCGTCGCTCATGATCATGGACCCGATGTAGTCCCCGGGATTTTCCACATATGCCAGAAGGTCGTCCTCGGGCGTTACGCCAAGTTCGGTGCGCGCCAGCCAGCCGATAAGGTGGGCGTTCTCCTCGTCGTTCAAGGCAAGGTCGCAGAGCGGGCCTATCAGTTTCCGTTCCAGCACATGCCCGAGCATTTCGTGAGCCAGGGTTCCTATGCCTTCATCCGCGCTGTCGTGCATGAAGAATTTGTTCAGCATCACCACGGGCGGTTTTTTATCGATCAAAGTCGACCCGCTCGTTCCCCAGAAGGTTTTCTTCCCGTTCACTGTCACCGGAGTGCAGGGCAGGTCCTCGTAGGAGAGCTCCGCCCTTGCGCCCGCCTTTATGAACTCCGCGGCCGCCTCACTTGCCGTCGGACTGTCCAGCATCCTTGAGATCATGGAATCAAGAGCGGCTCTTTCGGCCGGGTTGCCGTGGTCGTTGAGTATAAGGCATTGTTTGAGGGCATCCGCCAGCTGTGCGCGGTCATGCGCGGCTGGGGCCGGGGCCTGTCGCAGGGGTTTATTTTTATTAACGGCGCCGTCGAAGAAGACGGCGCCCTGGACGGAGTCTTTGTCAAGATCCTCCGCCTTCAGGGGCGCCAGCGCGCATATGCAGGCCGCGGCGGCCGCCAGGATGAAAGTTGGTCTGCGTCCCATAAAATCGCCCGTGATTTAAAAATTTTTGCCGCAAAAATTTTTATTATAAAATGCCGTCTTGCGGCATTTTATTCCCATATTATGGCGTACGGATCGGCAAATGTCAACGGCAAAAACAGACCGTTTTGCGGCGTGAGCTACGGGCTTTCGGGTATGAAAGGCGCGGCGACGGAGATCTTGGTGATCTCATTGCCGTCGCCGTCCGCCTGCGCGTAGACGTTCATGGCGACGCACCCCTCCGGGCTTTCGATATAACCGCCGTCTTCGCGCACCATGACGCCTTCGATAAGCCCTGTCGCCGCGTTAAACACCGGGGAACCCGAGTTTCCCGGGAAAACATCCAGGTCCGTGATGAAGCAGCCTTCTTTTGTGAAATCCCTCACCGTGCCCTTCTCTCCGATCTTTAACGGCAGTCTGGCTGGGTAGCCGATCACGAATACTTTATCCCCTGCGTTGAGGCCGGCTCCGCGGTTGATGCGCAGCGGTTTATATCCCTTCGCGGGGCGGTCCAGCCGGATAAGGGCGAAGTCGGCGCCGGCAAGGGCCGGTTTTACCGGAGTTCCTGTGCTAAGTTCCAAGCTGCGGAACCGTTCTACTATTTCCGCGCAACGGTAGACCTCTGCGGCCGGTATCGTCGTTGCGACCCGCGCGCCCCTTTTTTTTGCGGCGAAGCCGAACACGATCCTGGCATTCTTACAGGCGGTCTCATCGGTTATGACATGTCCGGCCGTCAGTACAAGGCTTTCTTCCACCAGCGAGCCGGAAGCGAACGGCCCCCTGGGCTGGTCCTGGAACTTCACCTCACGGCAGAGGTTGAAGCTGTCGCGAAAGCGGACGGTCCTGAGTTTGATCTTCCCGCGCGCCGCAGGCGCCAGATCGGCGGCGTTCCAGATGGACACCACCGAATCGGCAAGGGCTTGCATCCCCGGCGAGGCTGCGTAATAGTCCACGCGGTCGTCGTCGCCGTAAATACTTCGGCTGCGGTCGGCCCATGACAATGCCGAAAGTGCCAGCAGGATCGTCGCCGCATGAACAGCGGGATTCAGTATTTTTATCATAGATGCGCGGACCCGGTCATATTATGGGCTATGATCCGTTAAAAGTCAAAGTCAAAAGGCCCATCGCCGGATAGGTCCAAAAGCGGAAAGGCTCCTGCTGCCTTTTGGTGTGAAAAAGCTCATGCTACCTTTTAGAAGGCGGCGGTTTGGGCTAGTTTCAGGAGGGGAGTGGAGAAGATCCCAAGGGCGGTTACGGCTAGGGACAACAGCGCCAGCGCGAAGGTCATGGCCCGCGAGGACGGCGCGGCCTGGGCGGCGTGGCCTTTTTCCATGTACATAGCCACCAGGATCCGCAGATAATAATAAACGGAGACCGCGCTCATCAGCAGCGCTATGATAACCAGCCAGAGACAGCCGCCTTTCAGGGCGGCTGTGAAAAGATAAAATTTACCGAAGAAACCGGCCAGCGGCGGTATGCCGGCCAGCGAAAGGATAAAGAGGGACATCGCGCCCGCCAGGTACGGGCGCCTCTCTGAAAGCCCGGCGAGCTCTTTGATCGTCACGCCGCGATCTTCCTTCTCCAGGGCCGCGACCACCGCAAAAGCCCCGATATTGGCGCAAGAGTAGACCACGAGATAGAACAGTACCGCTTTGAGGCCTTCCGTCCCCCCGAAAAACCCCGTAATGATATATCCGGCGTGCGAAATGCTGGAATAGGCCAGCAGGCGCTTTACATTATGCTGGGGCAGGGCCATAAGGTTGCCCAGCACCATGGTGAGGACCGCTAGAGCCCAGAAGATCTCCCTGAACTGCGCCGCACCGGCGGTCAGGGTGAAGAGCCGGTAAAGCACCACCGCCGCGCCGGCTTTTACCGCCGCGCCCATAAAAGCTGAAACTGGAGTGGGGGCGCCTTCGTAGACATCCGGCACCCACATGTGGAAAGGGACCAGGGCCGTTTTAAAAGAAAAGCCGGCGATCAGGAAAACGAAGCCGGCGGCCGTCAGCGAAGGATGAACAAGGAAGGAAGAGGGTTGAAGGAGCGGGATGGCGGGGGTTGCGGAGAGTTTTATCGCTTCGTAGTGCAATGTTCCGGTGGTCCCGTATATCAGCGCGATGCCCATGACCAGCATACCCGTGCCGAAAGAGCCCAGCAGAAAATATTTGTACCCGGCTTCGGCTCCGGCGGGGCTGCGGTTTATGGCGGAAAGGGCGTACAGGCAGACCGAGAGAAGTTCCACGGAGATAAAGGCGGTCAGGAGTTCTCCCGCGGAAACCAGGAACATAAGGCCCAAGGCGGCCATGGACAGCAGGAAATAATATTCCCCCGCGCCCGGCTTCCCGTTGCGCGCGGAAAGGGAGATCAGGACCGTTAAGGCGAGCGCAGCCAGGAAGAACGGCCAGAGGTAGCCGGTAAACGGGCCGACGGCCAAGGCTCCGTCGAACATGGAAAACGAAGCCGTGTTCGAGGCCGGGAACAGGCCCAGCAGGACCAGCGCCGCTCCCAGGACTATGACGCCTGGCAGCGGGTCGTCCCTGCGGGTAAGTATCGGGATGAACAAGGCCGTAAGCGAGGCCAGGAGCAGGGTCAGGGGAACGGCCAGGGCGTGTCCCGCGCAGGCCGCGATCTCAGGGGACATCATTCAGCCTCCTTGTCGGCAAAAGGCGGTTTTTTGGCGGCTTGCGAGCCGCGGTTGGTGAGTGCCGCGGCTGTTTGCGACGGCTTGCGGGCTGCGAGCGTCCGGCGGCCGGCGGCTGACGGCGGGCGGACGCTGTATTGCCGCACCGCCGCGTCCATTTTTCCTAGGAACGGCGCGGGATAGAGGCCGATAAAGATGATAAAGAACACCAGCGGCAGCAGGTACGCCCATTCCCGCGCGCTCAGGTCGGGCAGATGGCGGTTCTCGTCGTGGCGCACCGGGCCGAAGATAACGCGCTGGTACATCCCCAGCATGTAGACGGCCGAAAGTATGATGCCCGAGACAGCCGCGGCGGCCGGCCAGGGATAGACCTTGAAAGAGCCGAAAAGTATAAGGAATTCCCCCACGAAACCGTTCAGGCCCGGCAGGCCGATGGAGGAAAGCGTTATTATCAGGAAGACCGCCGAGAATCCGGGCATCGCTTTGGCCAGTCCGCCGTAGTCCTCTATGCTGCGGGTGTGGCGCCTTTCGTACAGAATGCCCACCAGAAGGAAGAGCGCGCCGGTGCTGAGGCCGTGGTTTATCATCTGCAGAACCGCCCCGGAGACGGCCGAGGGTTCGAAAGCCGCGACGCCGAGCATGATCAGGCCCATGTGGGCCACGGATGAATAGGCCACCATTTTCTTCATGTCCGGCTGGCTCCAGGCCGTCAGCGAGCCGTAAACGATCCCGACGACGCCGAGACCCGCCAGCCAGGGCGCGAAGAGCTGCGCCGCGGCCGGGAACAGCGGCATGGCGAAGCGCAGGTAGCCGTATACGCCCATTTTCAGCAGCACGCCGGCCAGGATAACGGAGCCGGCCGTCGGCGCTTCCACATGGGCGTCGGGCAGCCAGGTATGGAAAGGGAATAGCGGCACTTTGATCGCGAAGGCCAGCGCGAAGGCCGCGAACAGCCAGAGCTGGGTTTTGAGCGGGAAAGCGGTCCGGCAGAAATCGAGCAGGGCGAAGGAATAAACCCCGGACTGGGTCTTGTGCGCGAGGTAGACGCAGAGAATGGCGGCCAGCATGAGCACGCTGCCCAGCATGGTGTAGATAAAGAACTTGAGCGCGGCGTAGACGCGCCGGTGCCCGCCCCAGACGCCGATCAGGAAATACATCGGTATGAGCATGGCTTCCCAGAAAACATAGAACAGGAAGACATCCATCGCGGCGAAGACCCCCAGCATTCCGGTCTGGAGCGCCAGCAGGGAGGCGTAGAAAGCCTTCCGGTGTTCCTGGATATAATTGAACGAAGCCAGGATGGACAGCGGGGTCAGCAGCGCCGTGAGCAGCAGGAGCAGCAGGCTTATGCCGTCCACGCCGAGCCGGTAGTTGATCCCCCAGTCGGGCAGCCAGGGTTGGCAGACGGTAAACTGCATGGCGGGGCCGGCCGCGTCAAAACCGGCATAAAGGCGGAGGGAGAGCAGGAACACCGCCGCTGATATGGCGAAAGCCAGGTTCTTTATGAGGCCGGGTCTGTCCTTCGGGACAAGGGTCAACGCCAGCGCTCCGGCGAGCGGGGTCATGATGATCATCGTCAGCAGGTTGGAATCGAGAAATCTCATAATTACATGATCCAGTATAAAAGTGCCGCCAGGCCGCCGGTGAAAGCCAGCGCGTATGCCTGGGCGTTGCCGGTCTGGGCCTTCCTGAGGAGCGATCCCGTCCTGTAGGCGAGCTTCGCCGCGCCGTTGACCAGCAGACGGTCTATAAGAACCGTGTCTAAAAAACCGAAGAACACCCTGTCGGCCGTCCATTTAAGGGGCCTGATTAACGCGTAATCATAGAGCTCGTCCACATAAAATTTGTTGAGGACAAGCCCGCGAGCGAACCTGAACCTGAGCGCCAAGGCTCCGGCCAGGGCCGGTATGGTGAAGAAGAAACCGGCGGCTATGCCGGCCAGGGCCGTGATGACCGTGGTCAGCATCAGCCTGCGGGCCGCCGGATCGGCCCCCTCAAGCGGGAGGGCCGCGGCCGGGTCAAGGAAGGCCGGAAGATATTTTGAGCCCAGCCAGCCGCCCGTAAGCGCCAGCGCGGCCAGCGCGGCCATAGGTACGGTCATGAGCGGGGAAGATTCGTGGGCGCGGCCCTCCGATCTTTTGCCGCCGAGGAAGGTGAGAGCCATCAGGCGGGTGACATAATAGGCCGTCAGGCCCGCTACGGCAAGCCCCGTGTACCAGAGAAGCGGCGTACCGTGCGCGCGCACCTGTTCCAGCACAAGATCTTTTGAATAAAAGCCCGCCAGCGGCGGTATGCCGGAGATGGCCAGCCACCCCACGGCGGTGAGAGCGAAGGTGAAACGCATCTCCTTTGAAAGTCCGCCCATCCTGGACATGTCCTGTTCGCCGGACATCCCGTGGATCACCGAGCCTGCGGCCAGGAACAGCAGCGCCTTGAAAAAAGCGTGGGTCGTCAGGTGGAAGACGCCGGCCGCGTACGAACCCGCTCCCACGGCCATGAACATATACCCTATCTGGCTGATAGTGGAATAGGCCAGCACTTTTTTAATGTCGCTTTGCAGCGTGGCGATGACCGCGCCAAGTAAAGCCGTAAAGCAGCCGACGACGAGCACGACTTCCAGGGCTCCGGGAGCGAGGGCGTAAAGAAAGTCCATGCGCGCCAGCATATAGACGCCGGCGGTGACCATGGTGGCGGCGTGGATGAGGGCGGAGACCGGGGTGGGGCCGGCCATGGCGTCCGGCAGCCAGACATACAGCGGGAACTGCGCCGACTTTCCGGCGGCGCCGAAGAACAAAAGCAGGCCGATGACGGTCGGAGCGGGGAAGCCCAGTACGGTCCTGCCGCTCAGCAGGCCGGCGTTCCCGGCCAGGGCCGTGAAATCGGAGGCGAAGACGCCCTGTTCGGCCAGCAGACCGAACAGCAGCATAAGGCCGAGCAGGAAGCCGGCGTCGCCTACGCGGTTGGTGATGAAGGCTTTTTTCCCGGCCGAGGCGTTCCGAACCTCCTCATGCCAGAACCCGATCAGCAGATAGGAGCACAGGCCCACGCCCTCCCAGCCCACGAACATCAGCACGGGATTGTCCGCCAGGACCAGGAGAAGCATGAAGGATACGAACAGGTTCAGGTAGGCGAAATAGCGGTTGAAGCCTTTGTCGCCGCGCATATAGCCGATGGAATAAACATGGATCAGGAAGCTGACTCCGGTAACCACCAGCGCCATTACGGCCGAGAGCGGGTCGAAGCGCAGGGCGAAATCTATGGAAAAATCGCCCGCCGTGATCCAGTTAAAAAGCGTGTCGCGCAGGAGCCGGTTCTCCGCCGGAAGGCTGAGCAGGCCGGACAGACTGAGGCAGGCCGCAGCGAAAGCCGCCAGGACCGCCGCCGAACCCATCCAGCCCCCCGCTTTTTCCCCCAGGAATTTTTTTCCAAAAATGCCGTTAAGCAGGAACCCGGCCAGCGGCGGGAGTATGATCCATTTCAACATCGGATAGCAGTTTACAGGCATAAAATTAAATCAGGCTGAGAGCGGCGGCCGCCGATGAGCGAACTACCCCCTTAGATTTTTTATAAGGCCGATGTTCAAGGTCCCGAGGTTGCGGGCCAGCAGGATCACTATGGCGAGTCCCACCCCGGCCTCGGCGGCGGCCACGGCGAAGACCATCAGCACGAATACCTGCGGGTCGGGCGCGCCGCCGGACCTTGAAAAGGCCACCAGCATTATATTCGCGGCGTTGAGCATCAGTTCGGCGAACATGAGCAGCACGATAATATTCCTGTGCGTCAGGAAACCGGCGGCGGCCAGCGTAAAAAGAACGAAGCTTAAGACCAGCAGGTGTTCAAAAGGCATTATAATTTCCTCTTTGCGGTCGCAACGGCGCCGACAATGCCGGCCAGGACCACGAGCGACACCAATTCGAACTGGAAGGCGTAAGGTCCGAAGAGCAGGGCCGACAGGGCGTCAACCGATTCCGGCACGAAAGCCAGGTCCAGGCGCGCCCCGGCCGGCAGGACCAGCTGAAGCAGTTCCGCCAGCAGGACGGCGGCCCCGGCCAGGCCGGCCAGCCTCAGGAATGTCGGAAGCTGCGGTTTGCCGCCTTCGGCGTCGAAGGGCAGGGTGTTTATGGCGAGGATAAAGAGCACCATGATCGCGCCTGCATAGACGATGACCTGAAGAAAGGCGACCAGCTGGGCGCTTAAAAGGATATAAATTCCGGCCGTGGCTGTCAGGACGGTCAGCATGGAAAGCGCCGCGCGCAGCGGGTCGGTCTGAAACAGCATAGCCAGGGTTGCGGCCGCGGCAAGGGCTCCCAGTGCGTATATGATGAGCTGTTGTGCCATAAGATCCTTCTTTGTCTATGCTTATCCGGCCGGTATGCGCGCCGGCTGTTTTTGTCCGCGCCTTGCTCGCCGCCGTTCTCCGCGAACTCCGCGTCTTTGCGGTAATGTACCTAATGTCGCTCCGTCAAATACGGTCCGCGGGCCGCCGCCAGTCTGTTCGCCGCTCCTTTAAGCGAAGGTTCCTCGCCAGGGAGGTTTTTAAGCAGTTTGTCCCTGGTCAGGTACATGTGTTCGCGTTTCAGGGCGCCGCCGGGGATGACGCCGGTGTCCATGGCTATGGCGTCTTCGGGACAGGCCTCCACGCACATCCCGCACACTACGCACCTGGAAAGGTCCACATCAAAGACGGCGGGGTATTTTTCCACGCGGAGGCCGGCATACTCGGCCGCTTCTATATGGATGCAGTAGGCCGGGCAGGCCGTCGCGCACAGGAAGCAGGCCACGCATTTGGGTGAGCCGTCGGAGCGCATCTTCAGGCGGTGAAGGGACCGTCCCCTGGCGGCGTGTTCAAGCGGACGGACGACCTCGGGATACCGTATAGTGATTATTTCCCCCGGGTTGAACAGATTTATAAAAAAATGGCGCGCGGTCACCAGGAAACCCTTAAAGATCTCCAGGACATAGATCCGCTCAACGAGGTTCAGGGGGCGGTTGTTCACCTTTTTAATTTCTATCATAGTTTGCCCGCCAGCGCCAGCACGAGCCCGGTCGCAAGGATATTTAAAAGCGAAAGCGGCAGGATCCCCTGCCAGGCCAGCCTCATCACCTGGTCGAAACGGAACCGGGGCACGGTCCAGCGCAGCGTCATAAGCGCCCAGCACATAAAGGCCGTTTTGGCCGCGAACGCGGCCGTTTGGGCCGCCGCCGTCGCGTAGTGGGGCATGGCGATACTTCGCCCGCCGGGGAACAGGAATCCGGTCTCGCCGAGATAAGGGATCTGCCAGCCGCCGAGGAACAGCGTTACCGCCAGCATGGCCACCAGGATGATCTCTATGAATTCCGCGAACATAAAGACGGCGAAACGCATGGAACTGTATTCCATGAAATAGCCGATGATCTCCGATTCCCCCTCCACGACATCGAAGGGGGTGCGTTTGTTCTCGGCCATGGCCGCCGTCAGAAAAAGTAAAAAAGCGGGGAACTGGTAGACTATGCCCCAGGCCGGGATAAAACCGTACAACAGCCGGCCCTGCGCCAGGACTATCTGCTGGAGGTCGGCCGTGCCGTAGACCATCATAAGGCCGGCCAGGGTAAGGCCCAGCGTCACTTCGTAGGAGATCATCTGGGCCGCGCCGCGCAGCGCGCCCAGCAGGGCGAAATTGCTTTTAGAGGCCCAGCCGGCCAGAAAAGTTCCGTAAACAGCTAAACCGGAAACAGCCAGCACATACAGCAGGCCCAGCGGCAGCCTGGCGATGACCAGGTCCACTCGGTACCCGCAGATCTCGATGTAATCGCCGAACGGGATGACTGCGAAAGCGGCCAGCACGGGAACCAGGGTCATTACCGGCGCCAGCGTGAACAGTACCTTGTCGGCCCGGGCAGGAACGAAATCCTCTTTCATCATCAGCTTTATGCCGTCCGCTATAGGGTGGAACAGGCCCAGCAGGGTGAGGCCGAAGACGGCCGCGCGGTTGGGCCCGATGCGGTCCTGCATCAGGGAGCTCAGTTTCCTTTCCACCCAGGTCAGGAAAGCGGTGAAACCCATCACGGCGCCGAGGAAAAAGCCGGTCTTGAGCGCGGATACCGCCAGGAACAGAAGCAGGTCCGGGTTCGGCTGGGTTAAAAACGGTTTAAGTCTTTCCATTTATAGTTGTTTCACCAGTTCCGAAATTTTTTTCCCTAGTTCCGCGGCGTCCTCGAACCGTATGGGCGCGCCGGTATAGGAAGAGATCCTGCTGAGCACCGTCCAAAGCGGCTTCACGCCTTCCGGCGCGGCGACCGCCGGCGCGGTTTTCTGGACAAGACCGTTGTAATTGACGAAATGTCCTTCGGTCTCGAAGTAAACGGCGTAAGGCAGCACGCAGCCCGAACTGAAACTAAGTTCGCTCCTGGCCGCCGCCAGGATGACGGTCTCCATGCCCGGCAGGCCGGGGAGCTGGTCTTTCAGGGAATTCAGGGCGCGGGCTTCGGCCACTATAAGTTTTATTCTGCCCGAATTTATAAGTTCCGCCAGCGCGGCCCGGCTCGGGCCGGGATAGCGCGTCCTTAAAAGTTTCAGGCCGTTGGTGTTGGGCGCGGGGTCTTTGTTTATCAGGATGCCGTCCTTTATCCCCTGCTCCGAAGGAAAATCGAGGCACAGATGGGGCGTTTTTATGGACACGGCGGCCAGTTCGGCCAGGGCCAGATTGTCTTCGAGCGACAGGTACGGAGAGCCCAGCACCGCCACCGAGTCGGGCCCTGTTTTGCGCACGGCCTCGTCCATCAGGTGGGCGGCCTGTCTGATGGACGGTTCCAGCTCCATGCTGCCTCTTTTGACCAGGGCTTTGCGCAGGCGGTCCCCGGCTTCCAGGACCTTGTAGGTCATGCGGCCGTTGTCGCACAACCAGGTATTTGTCTCCGGGTTCGGGGAGGGCATGAGGCGATAGACGGTATTTTGATTGTAGTGGACCTCTATGTTGCAGCCGGTCGCGCAGCCTGTGCAAACGCTTTTAACCTTTTTGAGGAACCATACGCGCTGTTTGAACCTGAAATCGGCGGAGGTGAAAGCCCCGACCGGGCAGAGATCGGCTATATTGAGGGAATAATCGTTGTCCAGGCCGCGCCCGCCCCGGAGATCTATGAAGGCGGAGTCGTTGCGCTCCGAGACAGTCAGTTCGTTGGTTTTGGTGACTTCTTCGCAGAAGCGCACGCAGCGGGTGCAAAGGATGCAGCGCTCATTATCCAGCACCAGGTATTTTCCCGCTGCGAGACGTTTCTGGCGGAGGATCTTGTCTTCAAGGGCGAAGCGGCTTTTATGAAGGCCGTGATCCATGTAATAATCCTGCAGGAAGCATTCCCCCGCCTGGTCGCAGATCGGGCAGTCCACGGGGTGGTTGGCGAGCAGGAATTCCAGCACGGAGGTCCGGGCTTTTTTGACCGCCTCGGTGCCGGTGCGCACTATCATCCCTTCCGTTATTTCCGTGGCGCAGGCTATTCGCAGCCTTGGAGCTTTCTCGATCTCCACGGCGCACATGCGGCAGGTGCCCGAGATAGAAAGGGACGGGTGGTAACAGTAACGCGGGATATAAATGCCCAGGGCCTGGGCGGCCTGTAAAACAGTGGAGCCCTTCGGCATTTCAATGGTCTTCCCGTCGATGGTCAGCTTAGGCATGCTTTTTACGCTCTATTAAAATTTTTCCCGTAAAATTCTACGATAAAATGTCGTCTTACGACATTTTATTTTTTCCGCAAATCTCCCCCCGAGCGTGCGCTTCGAATTCGGGGCGGAATTTTGTTATAAAGCTCATGACCGGCATGGCCAGGGCGTCGCCCAGCGGGCAGAGCGTCTTGGAAAGGATGTTTTCCGCCAGGGAATAGATCAGGCCGATGTCGCTTTGCGCGCCTTTGCCGGCCTCCAGCTTTACGAGCGATTTTTCTATCCAGCCTCCGCCCTCGCGGCACGGAGTGCATTGGCCGCAGGATTCGTGATGGTAGAATTTGGCCAGTACCAGCAGCGATCCCACCATGCAGGCCTTATCGTCTATTATTATGATCCCGCCCGAGCCCAGCATCGAGCCGGCCTGCTGCACGGATTCATAGTCGAGGTTCATCCTGAGGGCCTCGGCGGCGGTCAGCACCGGCACCGAGGAGCCGCCGGGGATCACGGCTTTGAGCCTGGAGCCGTCCAGCATCCCGCCGCATTGCTCCTCCAGGAATTTCTTGAACGGCAGCCCCAGTTCTATCTCGTAGACTCCGGGTTTTTTGACCGGGCCGCTCACGGATAAAAGTTTCGTGCCGGCGCTTTTGCCCGCGCCGAGTTTTGAATACCAGGCGCCGCCTTTTTCTATAATGGCGGGTACCGAGGCCAGGGTCTCCACATTGTTTATTACCGTGGGGCGGCCGAACAGGCCTACCACGGCCGGGAACGGGGGTTTCAGGCGCGGCAGGCCCCGTTTGCCTTCGATGGATTCCAGAAGAGCGGTTTCTTCGCCGCAGATGTAAGCGCCGGCCCCCCTGTGCACGATGATCTCAAGATCGAAACCCGAGCCCAGGATGTTGACGCCGAGAAAGCCTTTTTCGGCCGCTTCCTTCACGCAGGCTTCCAGAAGGGCGGCTTCTTTTTCGAATTCCCCCCGGATGTAAATATAGCACTGCCTGGCTCCGATGGCGTAGGAGGCGATGATGAGGCCTTCTATGAGGAGCCGCGGATTTTTAAGTATCAGCTCCCGGTCCTTGAAGGTGCCGGGTTCGCTTTCGTCGGCGTTGCAGACCAGGTATCTGGGTTTGGGGTCCGCTTTGGGGATGAAGGACCATTTCAGGCCGGTCGGAAAGCCCGCGCCGCCGCGGCCCCGCAGGTTGGACAGCCTTACCTCGGCGGTTATTTCATCGGGTTTCATGCCGAAGGCTTTTTTAAGCGTCCGGTAGCCGCCGGTCCCGGCGTTTAAAAGTATCTTTTCCATGAAAATATCCGGCCGTTCACTTTCCGGCGCGCAATTCCTCCAGCAGAAGGTCCAGCTTCTCCGGGTTCATGTTCTCGTGATAGGTCCCGTTCACCGCTATCACGGGCGCGGAGCCGCAGGAGGCGAGACATTCCACCGTCGACAGCGTGAACAGCCCGTCCCGCGTGGTCTCCCCCTCGGTTATCTTCAGCTTTTCCTTAAGGCGCCGCAAAAGTTCCGGCGCGCCCATAAAATGGCAGGAAATATTCCGGCAGACCTGGAGGTGGTACCTGCCGGCCGGGACCCGGTTGAACATGGTATAAAAAGTGACCACCCCTTTCACCCGGGCGTAAGGCAGTTCGAGCGCCGCGCTCAGGGCGTCCATGGCGTCTTCGGAGATCCAGCCCGCTTCATTCTGCACTTCGCGCAGGGCCGGGATAAGCACGGCCTCTTTCCTGGGATAGCTCTTCAGCAGTTCGTCTATCTTCGACCTGGTTTTTTTAGAAATTTCGTATGACATATGTTAGGGCGGGGCTACCTCTCCAGTTCGCCTCCGATCATGTTTATCTGGCCGAAGGTGGAGATTATGTCCGCTATGTAGCCGCCGTTTATCAGTTTTGAAAGCCCGGCCACCAGCGGGAAGCAGGGCGGGCGCACGCGCACCCTGTAGGGCCGGCCCGAGCCGTCGCTGACCACATAGTAGCCGAGTTCCCCGTTGCCCCCCTCCACGGCCTGGTAGACCTCGCCCGCGGGAGGCTTGACGCCCTCGTAGGTCAGTTTGAAATGGGCCATCAGGGCTTCGATATTATTATAAACTTCCCCTTTCTCCGGCAGGATAACATTAAAATCGGCGTGGCGGATGGGGCCTTCCGGCAGCTGTTCGAGGGCCTGTTCCACTATGCGCATACTTTGGTTCATTTCTTCCATGCGCACGAGGTAGCGGTCGTAATTGTCGCCGTTGCCGCCCACGGGGATGGTAAAGTCAAAGCGGTCGTAGACCAGGTAGGGGCTGGCTTTGCGCACATCGTAGGGCACGCCGCAGGCGCGCAGGACCGGTCCGGTGAAGGACATCGAGACGGCGTCCTGCCTGGAGACGGCGCCGGTGCCGCGCATACGGTCGAAAAAAATACGGTTGCGGGTGAGCAGCTTGCCGGCGTCGGACAGGTTCTTGCGGACTTTGGCGAAAACCTCCGCGGTCCTGGCCCTGAAATCCGGCGGCAGGTCGCCCGTCACCCCTCCGACGCGGGCGTAAGCGGGGGTCACGCGGCCGCCCGCCACCGAGTCGGTCAGCTGGTAAAGGAATTCCCTGGCGTTGATTAGGTAGAAATAGACGGTAAAGGCGCCCTGCTCCATAGCGTTGGCGCCTATGCAGGTGAGATGGTCCTGGAGGCGGCCCAGCTCCGACATGATGACGCGCAGATATTTGCAGCGCTCGGGGGTTTCCAGGCCCATGAGCTTCTCTATGGCCAGGGCGAAGCCCACATTGTTTATGAAGGGAGAAACATAGTTAAGACGGTCGGTGTAGGGGATGACCTGGTTATAGGTGATGTTTTCGCAGGTCTTCTCGAAGCCGCGGTGCAGGTAGCCTATCTCGACATCGGAATTCACCACCCGTTCCCCCTCGATGGTCAGGAGGATGCGCACAATGCCGTGCATAGCCGGGTGCGAAGGCCCCATGTTCAGGACCATTCGTCCGTTCCCCAGGTCTTCCAGCTCCCAGGTCCGGGGTATTTCGGTGTTTTTTGTATCCATTAAAAATTTCCGACGCAAAAATTTTTATTCCCTGTGCGGTATCCTCGGCTGCCTTTTCTTCAGAGGATAGTCCTTGCGCAGGGGGTGGCCTTCAAAGGTGTCGTACATCAGAAGCCTTCTCAGATCCGGGTGGCCTTCGAATTTTATGCCGAACATGTCGTATGCTTCGCGTTCGAACCAGTCGGCGCAGGCCCAGAGCGGCGTCAGGGAGGCGATGACGGGCTCTTGCCCGTTGACCGGCGCTTTCAGGCGCAGGCGCAGGTTGGTCCTGAGGGAATAAAAGTGATAGACCATTTCAAAGCGGTCTTCCCGCTCCGGATAGTCCACGGCGGTAAGGTCCGTCAGGAACTCAAAACCCAGCTCGTCGCGCAGGTAGCGGGCCACTTCGGGCAGGGCGGAATTTCGGATGGTCACGGTTTCGTCCCCGCGGAAGGCGTGGGAGCCCGTTACCGCTTCCGGGAATTTTTCCTGTATGGTCCGTATCAGATCCTGGTTCATTATAAATTTTCGCCGTAAAAACTCATGCCATACCACGCCCTATAGGGCGGGGTACCTTGCGGCAAGAGCGAGCTCGGCCGTCTTCAAGGCATAAAATGTCGTCTTACGGCATTTTATCTGTATTTCTTGTCCAAAACCGATTCGGCGGAAACTTTCTCCTGTAGTTTCATCAGCGCGTCCAGCACCGCTTCCGGACGCGGCGGGCAGCCGGGAATATAGATGTCCACCGGGATTATTTTGTCTATCCCCTGCACCGTGGCGTAGTTGTCGTAAAACCCGCCGGAGGTGGCGCAAACCCCGAAAGAGACCACCCATTTGGGTTCGCACATCTGGTCATAGACCCGCTTCAGCACGGGGGCCAGTTTTTCGTTCACCGTGCCCACCACAAAAAGCACATCGGCCTGCCTGGGCGAGAACCTGGGGAACTCGGCGCCGAAACGCGCTATGTCGTAGGTGGAGGCCCATACCGCCATGAACTCCATGCCGCAGCAGGCGGTCACGAAGGGGTATTGAAAAAAAGAATATTTGCGGGCCCAGTTGACGGCGTCGTCTATGCGGGAGGTGAAAAAAGAATGGCCGAAGATCGTCTCTAATCCCATTGCAGGGCGCCTCGCTTTATAGCGTAGATAAGGGCCGTGAACAGGATGAACAGGAACCCGGCCATGGCTATAAAGCCGTGGAGGCCGAGCGTGCGCAAGGAGACCGCCCACGGGTACAGGAATATTATTTCTATGTCGAACATGACGAACAGGACGGCGATAAGGTAAAAATTGACGGAGACGGCGCTCCTGGAGGCCTGGGCGGGAGGCATTCCGCATTCAAAAGGTTCGGCTTTGATATGGGTCCGTTTTTTCGGCCCGAACAGCATGGCGGCGGCCAGCATTCCCGCTGCGACCGCCAGTCCGAAGCCCGCTGTCAGCATTATGGCGAGGTATTGTCTCATGCTGTTTACATTCTAGCAAAATAAGCCGCCGCGCCCGATTAGTTATATTAATCGAAAAATAAGAGCCGGTAATAGGCGTCCGGGCCTGGGAACTTTTAAGGAAACGGCAGGCCTGCGGGTTCGCGGGCGTGCCGGGGGAATGGAACTGCCGGGCACGCTATCGTCCGCGCTATGGACTCGCTCCCGGGCGGGAGCGAGTCAGGCTTTGATCACACCTAGGCGTTTCAATTCCCAGAAACATTTTATCATCGCCGAAACATCGGCGGCGGCGTTGTGCGCTTCTTCAAAATCCTTCCGGAATAATTTGGAGTGAAGTTCCATCAGTTTGGGCCATTTGTAGCCGTACGGCCCGGGGAGGGCGCAATAATCAGCGGCGCTTCGCATGGTGCAGATCTTTTTTTTGGCCGGCAGGGGGGGTTGCAGTTTATGCCTTAAAAATTCCGCGCTTACTATCTTCTCGTCGAAGCTCATGTTGTGCGCGACCAGGCAGGCCGCCCGGTCAAGCGCCGCCTGGAATTCCTTTAAGACCGAACGCAGATTGCTACCTTCCCTGTTCGCCCGGTCCGTGGAGATCCCGTGTATCCGCGCCGCCTCATCCGGGATCGTAAAGCCGTCCGGCTTGATTATAAAATCGCCGCCCAGGATCCTGTTCCCGCCGCCGTCGGAAAGTAAATAGGCCAATTGGATCATCCTGGGCCAGTTGTCCAGGTCGGTTACAGGCGCCTTCCAGTTTTTAGGAAGCCCGGTGGTCTCGGTGTCGAAAAATAAGTACATTAGAAAGTATAGACAAAGCCGGCTGTAAGGCCCAGGCCGTAGAACCGGGCGCCGTTCCCGGCGAAGGACCTGTAGCCCTCGGCCAGTGAGTTAAAGCGCCAGTTGGAATTTGAGAACTGCCATTCGTAGCCCAGGCCCAGGTTCCAGGCCGCGCGCCAGCCCCGCAGCGGTTCCTTAAGATCGGATTTTCCGGGCCCGCCTGAGAAATAATGGGAGGAAACGCCGCCGCGCAGCAGGACATATCTGGTGTGGGGCGTGCCCAGCGGGATAAGCGCGAGCTCAAGGCCCAGCGGCGCCTCATAATGCGCCAGATGCGCCCTTGAGCCGTCCGGCTTCTCCAGCCCTATGCGGTTGTATTTGACTCCGGCGTAATAGCGCACCCAGGAGAAGATGTGTCCGCCGACCAGCAGCTTGGGCCCGGCCGTGACGGTTTCCGTTTTGTTCCCGCCGCCGCCGGTCTCCAGGATCAGGGTGTCCGCCGCCAGGGCCAGAGAGGCGTAGCGCGCTTTTGACGGCGCCCGCCGCGAGGAGTTCTCCGGGGAGAGATACCTGACCTGTCCGGCCGGCATGGGCTGGTCGGACCTGAGGAAGCCCAGAAATTCTTTTTTTTCCTTTTCCCCCCACGCCTCCTGGTTCCTGAGGTCGGGGAGCGGCTGCGCGCGCGGGAAGGCCGGGTTCAGCGCAATGAGGCAGATAATTGTCAGCGCGGTTTTCATGATGAAATTCAATTAAAAATTTCTGCCGCAAAAATTTTTACGGTAAAATGCCGTGAACGGCATTTTGTTATATAATACAAAATGTGAGGATAAAAACCCGCGCGCTATTCATCGTATTGTCAGCAAGCCTGTTCCTTTTTCCGGCGGCGCGGGCTGCGACCATCGCCGACGCCAGGGGGACCGTGGTGCGGGAGACGCTGACTTACCTGAATACGCCCTACCTTTGGGGCGGTATGCACCCGGACACAGGCATGGACTGTTCCGCTTTCGTAAAGCTGGTGTACGGCAGGGCCGGGATCGGCCTGCCGCGCGTGGCCAGAGCGCAGTTTTCGCAGACCCGCCGCCTTTCCCCCTCCGGCGTGCTGCCGGGGGACCTGATCTTTTTTTCCATGAAAGAGCCCGGCGCGTCCGGAGTGGACCATGTCGGGATATATGTCGGCAAAGGTTTTTTCGTGCACGCCTCGGTCACCAGCGGCGTGCATATAGATTCGGTCGCCGCTCCCTACTACTATTCCCGCCTGGTAAGCCTGCGTAAATACGCCGGGTTTTAAACACGCGCAAGGATTGCGCATGTGAATTGTTTCCATTCTGGAAACAAGCGTCACTTGTACAAGGTCTCCATTTTGCGGTAGAAATCACGCAGGATGAAGAACGCCTTCTTTTTGAGGCCTTTGTCGGAGATCAGGCCTTTCCGGTTGTAGCCGTCCTGGATGCCGGGGAGCAGGCGCCGGGGAGATCTGAAATCCGCCAGGATCCAGGGGCTCACGCCTCTGAAATTGCGGATCTTCTCCAGCATCGCCAGATTCTGCCGGTACAGATATTCCTGGTATTCCTCGGTCCAGCGCTCCTCGCGCGTCCCATGCAGACCCTGGAGGGCGTCCCCGCCGAATTCGGAAACGACCACCGGTTTATCGAAGCGGATCTCCCATTTGGCGTCCGGGGCGTCGGAGAGACCGCCTCCGTACCAGCCCCTGTATTCATTGAAAGCGATAATGTCGAGGTCCTTTCCGATCTTATCGTCCACGACCGAAGCGCCGTTCTCCTGGCGGGTTTCGAGCGCGGCGCTTATAAGGCGGGTCGGGTCGAGGCTCCGGGCCGTTGAGATCAGGTCCAGCAGAAAGGCGTTGCGCGCGTCCGAAGGGGGCGTTTCGTTGGCCATGGACCAGATGATAACCGAAGCCCTGTTCCTGTCGCGGGTGATAACTTCCGACAACTGGTTCCTGGCGCCGGCGAGAGTGGCTGCATCGGCGAAGTCCACGGTCCAATAAACGGGGATCTCCTCCCAGACCATAAGGCCCAGCTTATCCGCCAGTCTCAGCATGTGTTCGTTGTGGGGGTAGTGGGCAAGGCGGACATAGTTGCAGCCGAGTTCCTTCGCCCAGCCCAGCGCCTGCATGGCGTCGGCTTCGCTGTGGGCTCTGGCGCCTTTCAGCGCGTTCTCCTCGTGGATGGAGATGCCCCTGAGAAAAACGGGGCTGCCGTTGAGGAGGAGCTCCGGGCCGCGGGTTTCAATGGTCCTGAAGCCGATGTCGTCGCGCAGCGATTGTTTTTCGGTCCTGACGAACACTTCGTAAAGTTTGGGGTCGGACGGCGACCAGTACCTGATGTTCTTCGCTTCTATCTCGAACCCGGCGGCGCCGGCCGCATCCACGGTCATAACATGGTCGATCTTTAACTCGGGGATGATGACGGAAACCTTTTCGCCCGGCTGCGCGCCGGCCAGTTCGACCGAGCCGGCGATGACGCCGGATGAGCCTTTCTTCAGCTGGATGGTGTAATCCCGGACAAAGCTTTCGGGCTCCTCTATAAGCAGTACCTCGCGGGTGAGGCCGCCGTAATTCCACCAGTCCGTGCTGAGCGTCGGCACGGCTTCCTGGCGCCGGGTGTCGTCGACTTTTACCACCAGGTAGTTGTCTTTCGGCTTGACCAGGCGGGTGATCTCGAAATTGAACGGGGTGAAGCCGCCTTCATGCGCGCCGAGTTTGACGCCGTTCAGGTAAACTTCGGCCTTGTAGTTGGCGGCCCCGAAATATACGAACAGGCGGCCGCCCTTTTTCGAGAAAGCGAAGTCGAACGACTTTTTAAACCAGACCGTCCCCTCGTAATAAAAAAGATTTTCTTTTTGCGAGTTCCAGTCGCCAGGCACCGTCAGAGCGGGAGATTTGTCGAAGTCGTACTCCACAAGCTCGGAGCCGTCCTTCGCATGATAATTATTGTAGAAGGCCGCATTGGAATTTTCTTTTTGCCGGTCGTAGGGCTGGCGCCGGTAATTGAAATAGCCGGTTTCATACGGGTCGACGATGTAATTCCACGGACCGTCGAGCGAAGTGAGCCTGCGGTTTTCCACATTGGTGAGAAGCTCCTGCGGCAGGGCCGCGGCGGGACAAAAAGACAGGAACAACAAGAGCGGCAGCTCGCGCGTATTCGGTTTCCACATTTTAAACTCCTGTAACCGTGAGGAAAAGTTTACCCCAGCATGTCGGAGAGCGTTATTTCAGGGTGATGGTAGCGTGTGTAGCCGGGCGTTTTTTTGCCGAACTGGATCGCTTCCAGCGGACACCACTGTATGCAGGCCAGACATAACTCGCATTTCCCCTGCCACACGGGTTTCCCCGAGTTCAGCAGGATATTCCCGCTTGGGCAGACGGCCGTGCAGACCGCGCAGGAATTGCATTTGTCGTCGACCCAAAAATCCTTATCCGTCTTCGGGACCTTGGAATACGACAGTTTATAGCATACGCCAGACAGCAGCAGCCTCTGCCAGAGCGGGCCTTTTTCAACCGGCTTCGTTTCCCTCCGGCCTATAAGATCCGCGATCTCCTTCAATTTTTTATCGGCCGCCGAGAATTGACGGTCCTGTTCTTCCGCCGGGGCGGCGCCGCCCCAGGGTATATAGTTGCTGGGCATGACCAGGCTGAAACCCGACGAAAGGTTCAGGCCGCGGGCTTTCATAAGCTTTTGCAGCTGCGGCAGCGTCGCGGCCGTCTGGCCGGCGTTGACGGCTACCGCGAAATAATAAACGGACGGGTCCGCGGGCAGCCGGCTGAGGAACTCTACGACCCTGCGCGGCAAGCCCCAGATATGCACCGGGAACACAAGGCCCGCGGTTTTGGACTTTCCGTCCTCAGGCCTTGCTCTGCGCATGCTCGCAAGCCGCGTGTCCGGAAGTTCCGCGGCAAGTTTTCTCGCCGCCCAGAGCGAATTGCCGGTACCGGTGTAATAGTAGATAGTAGTGCTCATGAATTCCCCCTGAGATGCGCTTGTTCCCCGTTATTCCGCCATGGTCAGGAGCCCGCCGCCGTCAGCGGTCCCTTAAGATCCGCCTTTCCGGGCCGGTAAGTTTCAACAGACCGTCGCCGAACGCCACGCCTTCCCGGAATTGACGCAGGTATTTGCGTATCTGAGCCTTCCAGGTGGGCCAGTCATGCGGCCATTCTTCGCCCCAGGCGTCATACCAGCAGGTTATGGCCTTGGCGCGCAGGGTCTCCGCCAGTTCGCGCGACTGGTCGTTGAACTGTTCCCAAGCCCCCCGCCCGTGCGCTATCACGATGTAGCCTTCGCGGAGCCCGGCCAGCGTTTGTTCGTCGTTCAGGCCTGGAAGATAGCTGAGCGGTTCGTTGAAATAAATACCGGCATCCGAATACCCGCCCAGTTCCGTCCGCATGCTGTACAGCCCGCTCAGGCAGACGGCGGAGTCGAAGCAGCCGGGGAATTTAAGAAAAAAATTAGCGGCGTGAAAAGCGCCGAAGCTGGTCCCGTAGGCCATGAATTTTTCGGAGAGGCCGTAGGTGTTTGAGATGAATCCCGCAGTTTCCCGGCAGATGCAGGCCTCGTACTGCGCGTGCCGCCGTCCTATCCAGTCGTCATGCGCCGGTTTATGCCAGCTTTCCCAATCGCGGCCGTCCACTGCGAAGATGCGGATATCGCCGCGTTCGATAAAATCCCGGACGGCGTCGATCATCCCCTGGTTTTCATGATCGTAGAACCTTCCGTTGGAGGTCGGGAATACCATCACCGGTTTTCCCGCGGAGCCGTAGGATTTGAATTCGAAATCCTGGCCCAGAGCCTCGCTGTAAAATTTATGATAGTTGATCTCCATAATGCCGATATGCCCGGACCGTGTCCCGTGTTCCCGGGGCGCGAAATATCCTTTCCCCGCGTCTATGTACTATAATACCAAATATGAACTTCGTGTTCCTTTCCCCGGCGTTCCCCCCGAACTACCGGCTTTTCTGCGCCGCATTGAAGGCGGCGGGCGCCACCGTGCTGGGCATAGGCGATTCCCCTTTTGCCGGGCTGCGGCCGGAACTGCGCGACTCCCTGGCCTGGTATTACCAGGTCCGCGACCTGCACGATCCCGCCCAGTTGGGCGAAGCCCTGCGTTTTTTCTCCGGTCGTTTCGGAAAAATAGACAGGATAGATTCGCTTAACGAGTACTGGCTTGAGACCGAAGCCCGGCTTCGCAGCGAATTCGGCATCCCGGGCGTACAGGCGCACGAAGTTTCGGAAATACGGAAGAAATCCCTGATGAAGAAAGTGTTCTCCCGGATGGGCATTGCCCATGCGCGCGGAGAGATCGTTTCCGACGCGGCCCGCGCCCATGTCCTGGCGGCGGAGCTTAAATTTCCCGTGGTCGTAAAACCAGACGACGGGATGGGCGCGGAACATACCTACAGGCTGAATTCCTCCGCGGAAGTCGACGGATTTTTCGCGGGCAAGCCGGGCAGGGATTTTATAATGGAGGAATTTATAGACGGCGGCATAGTCACCTTCGACGGCCTGGCCGGCCCGGACGGCGAAATTATTTTTTGCACTTCGCATCTTTACGGCGAACGGGTGATGGAGGCCGTGCTGGCCGATATGCATATTTCCTATTATTCCCAACGGGACATCCCGCGCGACCTTGAGGAAGCGGGCGTAAAACTTGTCAAGGGTTTCGCGGTCAGGGAACGGTTCTTCCATTTTGAATTTTTCCGCAGGCCCGACGGAACGCTTTGCGCGCTGGAAGTGAATATCCGGCCTCCCGGCGGCATGACGATGGATATGTTCAATTTCGCCTGCGATATCGACATGTACGCCGTCTGGGCAAAAATGATGACTGGCGGACCGGCCGGGCTGGACTACTCCAGGAAATATCATTGTGGTTATGTCGGCAGGAAGAACAGGCTGAGCTACGCGCATTCGCATGAAGAGATCCGCGCCCGCCTGGGAGAGGCGCTGGTCCACCACGAGGGGCTGCCGCCGGTGCTGGCCCGCGCCATGGGCGACAACGGCTACCTGGTCCGCACCCGCGGGGCCGCCGAAATGGAAGCCGCCGTGGCGTTCATCCAGGAATTGCAAAAATAAGTGTTTGCTTTAGTTCCGGCAATCATGTATGATATGGAAAGTAAATGAATAAACGCTGAAGTTAAAACTTTAAGCGAAAGGAATGTAAACAAATGACGAAAGGAAAAGTGAAGTGGTTTAACGATAAAAAAGGTTACGGTTTCATAACCCCCGACGAAGGCGGTACGGAACTTTTTGTGCATCATCAGGACATACAGGGCGATGGCTTTAAAACGCTCGCCGAGGGACAGGCCGTGGAGTTCGAAGTAGCGCAGGGCGAAAAGGGCCCCAAGGCCACCAAGGTCGTTAAACTGTAAAGCCCGGCTTTACAAAAGAAAAAGCCCGCTTAACGGCGGGCTTTTTTATTATGCGCGCGCGGTACGCGCGCGCATCGCTCTAATAATCCGGTGACATAATACCTATTAAATCGAATTGAGTATTATGTCACCGGATTTCGTTATTTCACTCCGATCAGGTCTTGGATAAGCTGGAAACGGGACTTTTCCTTTATTTCAAAGCCGCCGCGGCTGATGCAAGACTGTACTGAACCACTTTCGGCGGTATAACCGCTGCACGCGAACCCCGCAGTCAGATCTTGCTCCCATGCGGAAGGCGAATCCGTGACCGCGTGCGCCGACGAGATGCAATGCTGAATATAGTTCCTGTCCGTGCCGCCGCTGCACGCTATGGCCGCCGCCATGGCCCGACCTGCTTCCGTGTCATCATGATTCAGGACCGCTTGCGCACTGTACATGCAGCCTTGGATAGTGAGGCGCTCGCTGCCTCCGCTGCATGCCACCGCCGCGATCCGTGACTGATGCGCATCGTCTATACTATCGCTGAGCATCGCTTTTACCGCTCCGATGCACTGCTGAATGCCGTTGGTGCCGGGGGCGCTGTCCGCGCAGGCGACTTCAGCCGCCGGTGTGTCGCCATTTACGGCTACCTCGGCGGAACTAACGCACCTTGCGTCTATTATCGCTTTTGCCGCCGGTTGGCAAACAGGGTACTTGCCGGACCCGGTCGCGCCGGCGGCGCCTACCGACACGACTACGGCCAGAATGGAAAACATTAGCTTTCTCATGAGATTCTTCCTCCTAAATATATACATCGCCTCTACTCTAATCACGCCTACGACTGTGGATTTATTTCTTTGTCACCCGTTCGTAGTAGACTTGGGTGAAGTTAAGCATAGCGTCATAAACTACCCGGCACACCATCATTTTCCGACCGTTAACTGTGACCGCTCTGATTTTAAGCGAAGCTGTTTTGGTGTGGAGTATGCTATCTTCGGATATTTCTATTACCTCTCCGGAAACATTCTCAACGAAGTGTCCGTCCAGGAATACATTAAACCTGTTATCGCCTGCCGACACTATCTTGAAGACGATCGGGCCATGGTCCTCGGTGTTAATCTGATATTCGACCTCACCACTTCCGCCGGCAAGTTCCCCGATAGACACAGACTTGCCGTCCTTATACGCGCCCGCCAGTCCATCCTTCAGGAGTAGTTGCGATTCGGTATTAAACGCATTTGCGCCCGCGGCCAGTCCCAGCAAACACACTATCATAGCTATGGTTTTCATTTTCTCCTCCACTGATATAGTCCGACGCAGATAGTGTAGCCCGTACGGGGGAAAAGCGGTTGGGTACTAATGCCCATTTCTTAACATCTTTGGGTCCATCCCCGCATAGGCCGAATGGGACACGCCTGCCGTCGGTCCACAGCTGTCCGATATGAACGAGCCAACGATAAAAAAGGTTGCGGTTTCATAACCCCCGACGAAGGCGGTACGGAACTTTTTGCGCGAAATCCGGTGACACAATAGAATGGCACTAACTTAAGGTGTTAATCTGGAATAGGCCCTGCTTTTCGCTTCTTAACTCCGATTGTGGTCGCTTCGCAGATTTTCTGCGATAAACCTCGCATATCC
>JBAYJD010000029.1:0-37913 GCA_041665305.1 Elusimicrobiales bacterium | reverse complement strand
CCGGCGCTTCGCTTGGTCGCTACGCTGAACCCCTCGAAGCGGAAATTTCTTTATCAGAGAGGAATCAGACCTCCCCGCCTGTCGCACCTCGCGCTGTACTCACGCGCGGGGCGGATTACCCGCTATAAACCGGCTTCGGAAGGATTAAAGGGCTTGGGCAATAACCGGGACGCCCGGATATAGAACACTTTTTCCTTCTTCTCAAGCGGCTCCCAGTCGACACAGATCACTTCCGCGTCCTTCAGGGCGAACTCCATGATGACCTGCCGGCAGGCGCCGCAGGGCTTGGCCGACTTCGCCGTCACGCAGATGGCGCGCAATTTTTTTTCCCCATGGCTCACGGCGTTGAAAATGGCCACGCGCTCCGCGCAGCAGGCGAGCCCGAACGAGGCGTTCTCCACATTGCAGCCGGTATAGATCCTGCCGGACTCGGCCAGCACGGCCGCGCCGACGGGATAGCGGGAATACGGGGAATAAGAATTCTTTTGAGCGGTCTTGGCCGCCTTTATAAGCCCCTTGCGGACGGAGTCAAGCCTGACCTTCCTGTTCACCTTGCGGTTGCCGGCCTTCTTTTTCATAAGCTCGGTTATCCCACCAAAGGTTTTAACGCCTTATAAAGCTTCGGCGGGAAATTCTCTTTGCGGGTAAGGATAGAACTCTTTATGAACTCCGGGCAATGATTGGCGCAGCCGGCCCGGCCCGCCGCGGGTATAACCCTTACCAGCAGGCGCCGGATATTCTCGATGTTCTTCCTGAGGGTTTCCGTCACTTTTTCCTGGTCCACTTCTTCGCCTTCCTTCCAGCAGTCATAATCCGTCACCAGCGAAACCGGAGAATAATGGAAACCGGCTTCGCGGGCGAGCTTGGCTTCGGTGGCCACGGTCATGCCTATGATGGAAAACCCCATCTTCCTGTGGAACCTGGATTCGGCCTTGGTGGAAAATCCCGGACCCTCCATACAGACATAGGTGCCGCCGAAATGGGCCTTGATACCCAGCTTCAGCGCCTCTTTATACATCACTTTGGACAACGCCATGCAGAAAGGCTCCGCCATAGGGACATGTCCCACCACGCCGCCTCCGAAAAAAGTGGAAACGCGGCCTTTGGTCTCATCCACGAATTGATCCGGGAACACAAAATGCGTGGGGGCAAGCCCGGCCTTCAAAGAGCCGACCGCGCTGGCCGAAATTATAGTTTTAACTCCAAGGGTTTTGAGCGCCCACATATTGGCGCGATGGTTGATCTCCCCGGGCAGGATGGCATGTTTGCGGCCGTGCCTTGGCAGGAAAGCCGCCGGTACGCCGGAGAGAAGTCCTGTTATAATATTGTCCGAAGGGTCTCCGAACGGCGTTTTAACCTTTATTTCCCTGACGCCTTTAAGCTCCTGCATCGCATAAAGTCCGCTTCCGCCTATAACAGCCACCGCGGCCGCCGGTTTACTGGTCATACTGTCTCCTTGAAGCAGGCAATGTCGCCCAATAGATTTTATAATAATTAGAGTTGTAAAGCGTGGTAAAAATTTTTGCCGTAAAAAATCTTTACTCAGTCCTCAAACCCGGGGTACATGGGGAATCTGGAGCAAAGCCGTTTTACTTTCTCAGCTATCCCTTTCAGCGCCTTCTCGTCGCTCTTATGTTCGATAGCGTCGTTGATAAAGTCCGCTATGACGGGCATATCCCGGTCTTTCATGCCGCGCGTGGTGACCGCCGGCGTGCCGATCCGGATGCCGCTGGTGACCATGGGAGGCTGCGGATCGAAAGGAATCGTGTTCTTATTGACGGTGATGCCGGCCTTATCCAGGGCTATCTCCGCTTCCTTTCCGGTAACGTTCTTGGCGCGCAGGTCCACGCTCATAAGGTGGCAGTCCGTACCGCCGGCTACGATGCGGTAACCCCGGTCCTGGAGTTCGGCTGCAAGTTTGCGGGCGTTCTTAACGACCTGCTTCTGGTATTCCCTGAAGGAGGGCGACAAAGCCTCCTTGAAACAGACGGCTTTGCCGGCTATGGCGTGCATCAAAGGCCCTCCCTGGTTGCCGGGGAAATTGGTGCGGTCTATCGCCCTGGCGTAGGCGGCTTTGGAAAGGATGAGTCCGCCGCGGGGGCCGCGCAGGGTCTTGTGCGTGGTCGTGGTGACGATATCCGCGTGCTCCACCGGGGAAGGATATTCTCCCGCCGCTATCAGACCGGCGTAATGGGCGATATCGGTGACCAGGAAAGCTTTCCAGTCGTCGGCCATTTTTTTCAGCCGTTTCCAGTCCCAGATCCTGGAGTAATTGGAAGCTCCAGCCATAATAAGCCTGGGCCGCTCTTTTTCTATAAGCTTGGCGGCTTCCTCGTAATCCAGCAGTTCGGTGTCCTGGCGGACATTCATGGTGACGATCTTAAAATACCGGCCGGAAAAATTCAGGGGATGGCCGTGCGAAAGGTGGCCGCCGTGGGAAAGATTCAGGCCCAGAACGGTGTCTCCGGGGTTAATGAGGGAAAGATAGGCCGTGATGTTGGCCTGGGTGCCGGAATGGGGCTGAACATTGGCGTGTTCGGCGCCGAACAGCTCTTTGGCGCGGTCTATAGCCAGCTTTTCGGCTATGTCCACGAACTCGCAGCCGCCGTAATAGCGCTTGCCGGGGTAGCCTTCGGCGTATTTATTGGTCAGGACCGAACCCAGGGCCTCAAGCACGGCCCTGGAAGTATAGTTCTCTGAGGCGATAAGCTCCAGGTTGTTCTGCTGCCTGAGCACCTCGCCCTTAACGGCTTTATATAACTGCGGATCGTTCCTTTTAATTTCTTCGTACATGGCTGGATCTCCTCAAATGATATTCTACTTCTTCAGTTTCGCCAATACAACATCAACGGCCCTCTTTATCAGGCGAAAGGTCTCAAAATAAAAGATCTCGTCCCTCCGGAAAGGATCGGACACATCGCCGTTGCCGAAACCGGCGTACTCCACCAGCGTATAGGTCTTATCGAAAGCGGCGGGGAATTTTTCCAGGATAGCCGCCTTATGAGCGTGCGTCATGGCGAGGATAAGACCGGCCTGTTCCACCAGCTCCGGAGTGATCCGGACCGGGGTGTGGCTGACCGCCGGCACGCCCTCTTTTTCCAGCAGCGTTCTTACATGCCGCGGGGTGGGAATGGCGTCCTCGGCGGACAGGCCGCTGGAGATAAATTCCAGGTCAAGTTCGCGGTCCGCGGCCGCCTTGGCGGCGTAATATTGCGCCATCACGCTCCGGCAGGTGTTGCCCGTGCATACGAACATTACCGTCATGGGAGCGGGACAGCCGGTCTCCCAATCGGCCTCTTTAAAAGAGGCGGGGCGCAGCATTACCACGATCTCGCCTTTAACTTCTTTGACCGCGGCCAATTTATCCCGAAGCTCCGCGGCCGTCCCCTTAAGCCATTCCTCGTAGACCTTGGTCAGTTCGCGCGCTATGACGAGCTCGGTGTCGGCGCCGAACTCCGCGCAGACCAGTTCGACCAATTTTTTTATCCTGAAAGGCGATTCATAAAGTATGACCGTTCTTTGAAGCTCAAAGGCTTTTTGAAGCGCCTTCAGGATCCTGCCGCGCTGACGCGGCAGGAAACCCAGGAAAACGAAAGAATCCGCCGGCAAACCGGACCCGGCGGCCGCGGTAACCACGGCGGAAGGGCCGGGGAGCACCGTCACAGGCAGGCCCTCGGCGCGGGCCAGGGCCACAAGCCGGCGGCCGGGGTCCGAGATGCAGGGCATGCCGCCGTCGGAAACCAGCGCCACGGCCCTGCCCTGGCGCAAAAAAGCGGCGGCCCCGGACAGCGACTTTTCATTATGCTCATTATACCTGACCAGTTTTTTGGCTATGGCGTAGCGGGCCATAAGTTTGGCCGTGCGGCGCGTGTCTTCGCAAAGCACCAGGTCGGCCGCGCGCAGCGCTTTGAGCGCGCGGACCGTTATATCTTCCAGATTTCCTAGCGGTGTGGGAACGATGGTCAACATAAGGGGCCGGGGGTCAAGACAGGGTCAGCCGGACCCTTATTTGGGTCCCTGCCATTCCTTGTTCTCAAGCTTGAGGAAAGCTTCCACCACCTGGGGGTCGAATTGCTTGCCGGCGCCTTTGGTCAGTTCCGAAACGCCTATTTCGCGGGAAAGCGCTTTGCGGTAAGGGCGGTCGCTCATCATGGCGTCCCAGGCGTCTATGGTGGCCACGATCCTGGCGCCCAAAGGGATCTCCTCGCCCTTAAGGCCTTCCGGATATCCCATGCCGTTATACCACTCCTGGTGGTAAAGGACCATCTGCGCCACGGGACCCAGAAAATGTATGGGGGAAAGGATCTGGTAACCGATGGCCGGATGTTTTTTTATCTCGGTGTATTCGGCCTCGGTCAGGCGGCCGGGCTTGGAAAGGATCCCGCCGTCTATGCCTATCTTGCCGATGTCATGCAACAAAGCGGCATATTCCACATATTTTATCATCTGCTCGGGCATGTGCAGTTCTTCGGCCAGCGACCTGGCTTTCTGGCGGGCGCGGCCGGCGTGGTCGCCGGTGTAGGCGTCCTTGGCGTCGATAACGCGCGCCAGGGTCTGGACCATCTCAAGATAGAAGTTCTCTATGCTCTCGTAAAGTTTGATGTTCTCCAGGGTGATGGCGGACTCGCCCGCCAGCAGGGTCAGGAATTTAAGGTCGTAATCGGTGAAGGATTCCTTTTCCCTGGACAGGTGCAGGTTCAGGACCCCGAACGGCTTATCCTTGACCTTCAACGGAAGGGCGATGAACGGTTCTTTCTGCTCCTCTCCGCCTATAAAATCCTTGTATTGCGTGTTCTGCTCAGGATCGGTGACGAAGATGGTCTCGCCCGTTTCAAAGGCGCGGCCGCCTATGCCCTGGCCCGGCTTGATGTGGGTCGTTTCGATCACTTCTTTGGAAATATTCTTTGAGGCGGCGATCCGGAGCTCCTGGGAGGCGTCGTCGAAGATCATCAGCGAGCCCCTGGGGGAATGGATAAGCTCACAGGCGCTTTCCAGCACGGTCTGGTAGAATTCCTCTTTTTTAATGGAGCCGGCGTTGACTATGCCGATCTCGTGGATGGTGAGCAGACTGGTAAGGAGCTCGTCGAATTTGTTCCAGGTATTCTTAAGCGAAGCGTCCCTTTCCTCGGTTTCCGAACTAGGTTTGTCCAGTTTCAGGGCGTAAACCTTTTTAAGCAGGTATCCGACGACGCCCAAAAGAACGAATATAATCCCGGCCAGTACATGGGTCATTATATTAAATAATAGCAAAATAAAATGTTGCGAAACAACATTTTTATGCGGCGTTTTAGCGGGTATTCGCGGCATTTTAAGCATTGAAAAACACGTGGTTTTGTATTAGACTATACGTGAGCGTCGGACCCATCCGGGGTTTCGGCCGTCTTTTTAACAACTGAACGATAGGCGCACGGAGATAGCGGCGGATGGACAGCACATCAGAGGAGATCCTAATGGAGAACGAGAAGGTAGTGACCTTACGGCTGCATCTGACCAGGAGGGCGGCGCTTTATATCCTGACGGTTTTTCTCCTCTGCTGGAACCCCGGTTTTCTGGGTTCCGAAACCCTGACCATGACGACCTACTATCCCGCGCCTTACGGCGGCTATATCGCCCTTCTGACCACAGGAGGCTCCGCCGCCGCCCCCTTGAACACTATCCTTGCCCGCAACGCCGGCAGGGTAGGTATCGGCACGGCCGGGCCGAACGCCGAATTGGATGTTAAAGGCCGGGGGAATACCGCCGCTTCGTTCGGGCTTGCCGTGCGCAACAGTAACGACTCCTACGCCCTGGCGGTCCGCGACGACGGCAATGTAGGCATAGGGACGGCGTCTCCCGGAGCGGATAGATTAATGGTGCAGGGAAACATCCACGCGACAGGGGATGTTTGCACGGATCTGAACGGCGGGGTCTGCTTAAGCAGGAGCTGTGGGTTAATAGTGTCGGGTAATAATCCCGTGTGCCCGGCGGGGTATCAGCTTATGTCCAGACACTGGACGACCGCCTCTTGTTCCAAGGCCGGGCCTGGCTGCTATTTGCCTCAGGTGTGGAACGGCGAAACGCCGATGTGCGAAGATTGCGTAAATTGGGAAAAATGCCACATGTGCGCCTCAACCACATGGGACATGGTCTACTGTATAAAATAGGGTCCACGGATGCGGGGCCGTAGCGGCGCGGCTGTGGTCCGGACAGATCGCGGCGGGCGGCTCCGATACCAAGGCGGCCTTAAAGGGCTTATGCAAAATAAGAATATCCTGATCTTGCAACTCCAACTGCCCAGGAAAACGGCGATCTGCGGCCTGGCGATTTTTTTCCTCTGCTGGCGCCCCAATTTTCTGGGGTCCGAACCCCTGACCCTGACGACCTATTATCCCGCGCCTTACGGCGGCTATGCCGCCCTCCTGACCACCGGCGGCAACCCCGCGGCCGCCTTTAACACTATCCTTGCTCGTGACAACGGCCGGGTAGGGATCGGCGCGGCCGGGCCGAACGCCAGATTGGATGTTCAAGGCGGGGGGAATACCGCCGCTTCGTTCGGGCTTGCCGTGCGCAACAGCAACGACTCCTACGCCCTGGCGGTCCGCGACGACGGCAATGTAGGCATAGGGACGACGGTTCCCGGAGCGGATAAATTAATGGTGCGGGGAAACATCCATGCGACGGATGATATTTGCACGGATCTGAACGGCGGTATATGTTTAAGCAACCACTGCGGGATAATGGTGACGGGCAATAATCCGGTATGTCCGGCGGGATATCAAATCATATCCACTTATTGGACGACCACCACTTGCAACAGCAACGGCGGCTGGACCTGCTACCTTCATCTGGGTTGGAACGGCACAGTGCCGCTGTGCGAAAGTTGCGTAAATTGGGAGAAATGCCGCATGTGCGCGTCAACGACCTGGAGTAAAGTCTTCTGTATGAAAATTTAACCTGAATCCTGCAATTCAATATTGAAACTTTCTGGTTTGGCGGTGTTGAAATCCGTGGTTTTTTATACTAAACTGTGTAGGTGCCTACTGGGCTGACCCGGAACCTGCGACCGCGCCCTGAATAGCGGGGAGCGCGGCCGGTTCCACGGTTAGGGGGGGCTTATGCAAAACGAGAGTGTAATCACCTTGCGCCTGCAATTGAGCAGGAGGACGGCGCTTTACACCCTGACGGCTTTTTTTCTGTGCTGGCGCCCCAGCTTTCTGGGCTCCGAGATCCTGACCCTGACGACTTATTATCCCGCGCCTTACGGCGGTTACGCCGCACTCCTGACCACCGGCGGCGAAGCCGGGCCCGGCCTGAACACCCTTCTTGCCCGCGACTTCGGGAAAGTGGGCATCGGGCTGGGCGCCGCGGGTAAGCCGAAACCGTATGCGATCCTAGATATCAACACGACCGCAAACTCCCTGGGCAGCCAGGCTGTGCGAACCATGGATGCCGCCAACGGGGGGCTTCTGCTCGGTTATCAGGGGCCTACTATACAGGGCCGCACGATCGCGGACGGCGACGGCGATCTCTCGCTGAACGGCCTGGGCGGGAATGTCGGCATAGGAACGCTCACGCCCTCGCAAAAACTGGACGTCAACGGCAACGCGGCGTTCAACAACGGCGCGGATTTTACCGGGGCGCTGTTCTTCCGGGCGGGAGGAGAAGGTGAAACCCTGCGCCTTACGGGTGACAACGGCGTTAACATGCATCTTGAAAACATCAACGGCTCGTTCCGGCTGGTCAATCACCCCTGGACCCTTGATGTTTTCAATGTGAACCAGAACGGCGATGTCAGGGTGCAGGGGACCCTCACCAACCTGTGCAGGTATGTGGACTACGGCAACGGGGTCACCTGGTGCGGCGCGAACGAGCGGATCTTCGGCTGGGCCGGGGATGGGACAGCCCGCGTTACCGGCTGGCTGCCGACCGTGACCGGGGGCGATCAGTCGAATGTCGTCGCCGGCCAATGGGTGACCTACGGCCAGGACTGGAACGGCCGGATGCAGTGCTGCAGGATAAATTAACAAAATGTCGCCAAACGACATTTTATCGTGCCCGGCACGGGTTTTGTCCATCCCCGTGTCCGCCTTTTGCCGCAAGGCGACCCCGCCCTGAGGGGCTGGGTGTGGTATAAATTTTTGCGGCAAAAATTTATAATGAACTTGAAAAAACAGGGAAATAATACGGTTTCCGTCGACCTCGGTTTTAAGGAGCATTCTCCGGATACGATCCGCTATGCCGCTTACGCCGTCAGCGGCGAGGCCTATGTCTTCATTAAACCGGAAGCCGGGGGAACGGCCGTGGAGTTTACGCCGAAAAGCGGAAACCGGGGAACGGAAAGCGGAACGGCCAAAGCGCTGCTCAAACGCTTCCAGGAAGAGCTCGAGGACGAGAAACTGCGCGCGGCAATTTCCGACGCTAATCTGCCCCTCCGGGAATTCATGATCCTGAAAGCGCTGTCATACACGGCCCCGCCGGGCGGGGTCCGGCGGGACGACTCCGGCCTTACTCCGGAACAGGAGAAGGAATTGAACGCTTTGATAGCGCAGGTCGAACGGGAGATCAGAAAGGAATCGGCCGGGAGAAGGACCAAAGATCCGCTCGGCCTTACCAGGACCTGGGAAGAAAAATATGGCGCAAAAACCGGCCGTAAAAAGAACTGAAAAACAGATCCCTGTTCCGCCGCAGGCGTTGTGGCGGAAAATAGGCTCCGATTATCTGCTCACCAACGATTCAGGCCATTATGCGTGGCTGAAAGCAAAAGAGTTCTCCCTGGTTACGGGCGCGGGCGTGGCCGAACAGCATCCGCTTTTCGCGGAACTGGCGTCAAAAGGGTTTATCAGGGACCGCCTGGATTTTAACGATCTTGCCGCCAAGTGGAAAAAAAAGAACGCTTTCCTGGACCGCGGTCCCGGCCTGCATATCCTGGTGCTGACCCTCAGATGCAACCACAAATGCCTGTACTGCCAGGCCGGCGCCGCGCAGGCGGGCGGCGGGAAGACCGACATGGACCTTGCGACCGCGCTAAAAAGCGTTGATTTCGCCTTCACGTCGCCGAACCGCGGCCTAACGATCGAATTCCAGGGCGGGGAGCCGCTTCTGAACTGGCGGGTCCTTAAAAGCGCCGCGCAATACGCGCGGGAAAAGGCGCGCGCTTCCGGCAGGGAGCTAAAGCTGGCGCTGGTCTCCAATTTCAGCCTTATGACCGCGGAAAAGGCCGAGTTTCTACTGAAGCACGAGGTTTCCCTGTGCACCTCGCTGGACGGTCCCGCGGACCTGCACGACAGGAACAGGCCGGCGCCTTCATCCCGTTCCCACGCCGCCGCCGTGAAGTGGCTGAAATATTTCCTGCGGCGGCACGAAAAACAGGTCCCGGGATACCGGGTGTTCAAGCCCGGCGCCCTGCTTACCGTTTCCAGGTATTCTCTCTCCCGCGGCAAAGAGATCATCGATGAATATGCCGGACTCGGGCTTGAGGATATTTTTATCAGGCCCCTTGCGCCGATAGGTTACGCCAGGCGGCTCTGGGGAACGATAGGCTACGATGCGGAGGCTTTTGCGGCATTCTATCTCAAGAGCCTGGCTTACATCCTTAAACTTAACCGGCGCGGAACGCTCCTCCGGGAGAGAACGGCCGCCATGATGCTGGACAAAATAATCAATTTTCAGGACCCGGGTTACCTGGATGCGCGCAGCCCCTGCGGCGCGGCTGTCGGCCAGCTGGCCTATAACTATAACGGCGACCTCTACACCTGCGACGAAGGCCGGATGGTCGGCTGGGAAGGAGACGACCTGTTCCGGATCGGCAATGTTTTCAAGGATACCTATAAAAAGGTCATGGCCTGCCCGGCCTCCAGGGCCTGCGCCATGGCGTCGGACCTGGAGGCCCAGCCGGCCTGCTCCCGCTGCGCCTACAAACCTTACTGCGGCGTGTGCCCCGTTTACAATTACGAGGTCCAGGGGTCTTTATGGGGGAATATGCCCTCCAACGGCCGGTGCGGCATTTTTAAAGGGATCCTGGACGCGCTTTTCACGCTTTTGAAGAACCGCGCCGACGCGGAAATACTTGAAACCTGGGCTGAATAAAAGGCCGTAAGACGGCATTTTATCCCTCTTACCGCAAAACGCCCACGCCACGCTCGATATGGTAATAATGAAAGATTCTCTTTCCGAAAAAAGGTTAGTTCTGGACGACGGGATCTATTCCGCCGCGGCCGTCAGGCTGGCCGCCTTTGTGTTTTCCGGCAAAGCGGAGATACAGATCAGGCCCGGCGGCGGCGCAAGCGTAGTAACGCTGCGCGCAAAACGGGCGGACCTCCTTGCCGGAGAGTTCCTTAACGAGGCACTTAACCAGCAGTGCCGGCTGGACCTGGCTGGAAAAAATTCCAGGATAGCCGGCATTATCGTCACCAGGGCGCTGTTATCGGCCGCTGGGGACACAGAAGTTAAAGCGGGAAGTTGATTTATGCCGGATATCTCTTTTTGGAACAAATGCGACAACAGATGCGTAATGTGCACCAATACGCCGGCTTTCGCGGCGCAGGATCCGGCGCAATACGGCCTGAAACGGCAGATAAAAAAACTGGAACGCTACCTTCATGGCCTGGGTCCGGTCTATCACAAGAACGACGGCAAAGCGGATTTTATAAGTCTGACCGGCGGAGAACCCTGCCGCCATCCGGATTTTTTCAGTCTGCTGTCATATTTCAGGCAAAGACTTCCCGGCGTCGAGATCCTGCTGCTTTCGAACGGCCGGCGTTTCGCGGATAAGGATTTTACGCGGCGCTTCCTGAAGATAGCCGGTCCGCCTTTCATTGTGGCCGTGCCAGTTCATGGCCCTTCCCCGCGGCTCCACGAACTGGTGGCCGGCGGCCGCGGGGCCTTCGGGGAAACGATCGGAGGGCTGCGGAACCTGTTGGCGGCGCCCGCGGGCGTACGGGTGGAGATCAGGCTGGTCCTGCACCGCCTGAATATCCGGGAATTCGGGAAAACCCTTTTATTCCTGCGCGGCCGGTTCCCGGACCCGGCCGGGTACCGGGTCGTGGTCATCCATTACGAAATAGAGGGGAGGTCGCTGAAAAATCACAAACTCCTCGCGCTAAGGCTTTCCGATTCGGCCCGGATAATAAACGGCGCGGCCGGGCTTATTAACGGCTTTCCCGACCTCAGTCTTTACCATTTCCCGCTTTGCCTTATCAAAAAAGAACTGCGTTCCCGGTGCCGGATAACGCTTCCCGAGGAAGACAGGATCTATACTGAACAATGCGGCGGCTGCGCTGGCAGGGCGCGCTGCCTTGGACTGATGCTGGGATATTACAGGGCATTCGGCGGCGGGGAACTGAAAAGGCTCGGGCCGGACTGAAGCGGCTCCGGCCGGGAAGGGGGCTATGGATTTTTTCGGCTTAGTCTATCTAACCGTCTTTTCGATCTGGGCCCTGGGCGTGGTGAATGCGGATCTTGCGACCGGCAAGATCCCAAACTCCCGTGCGGCGCTGGGAGCCGGGCTCCTGCTGGGGGCGCTGGGGCTGCTTCTTTTGAACAGCTGCCTGGGCTCTATCGGCGTCGCGGCCGGTTATCTTAACTGGAATTTTTACCTTTTGTGGGGCGGTCATTTCGGGCTGACGGTCCTGGCCGGCGCGGTCCTCTGGTATTCCGAGATCTGGCCGGCGGGCGACGCCAAATTTTTTATGCTGACCGCGCTCTGGCTCCCGCTGATAAACCCTCTGATAAAGAATTTTCCAGATCGCCTGTTCCTCACCCTGCTGATCAATATCTTCGTCGCGGCTTCCCTTGTGAGCATAGGATCTCTCCTCGCCGCCGGACCGGCGCGGGCGCGGCCCGGCGGCTTGTTTAAAGAAATTATTTCCGGCCTCGGAGACAGACTGCGCGGCCTGGCCCGCGGGAATAAAAATAACCGCCGGGAAGCGGCCGCGTATGCGGCCAACATGACCTTCCTGTTCCTGCTGCCGCAGGCCGCGCGCGCGGAGAGCCTGCGTTTTTTCCCGGAGCCCCTCTCCCGCCCGGACCTGCTCTATTTTTTCCTTTTCTTTCTCTGGGACAAGATAGGGCCCGTGTTCCGCAGCAAACGCTGGCTTTATGTCTCAACGGCCTGCTATATCCTGTATTTTATAGCCGGTTATTTTTATTTCCGCGGCAGGCTCGCCGGCCTGCTGCTTTCCGCCCTGGCGAACGCCTCCAAGTTCGGCCTGCTGCTTTTTTTCGGCCGTTTTGTGCTTGAATCCCTGCTGGAAAGGAAGGATCTCCTGCACCTTAGAGCCGCTGAGCTGGAGCCCGGCATGCTACTCGGGTCCAAAACCGCCCGGACCTTCAGGCAAAACCCGGTCTTTTGCGGAGCGTTCGAAGACTGCTTCAAGGACGGCCTGACCGAGGAACAGGTCCTGCTCATCAAGAACTGGATGGAGAAACTGCCGGTGCCGGACGCTAAAATAGAAGTTGTGCGCGGCAGGCCTTTCGCGCTGTGGATCTTCGCCGGAGCGGTCATGTCGCTGGTCTTCGACAGGAACCTGGCGGACATGCTTAGATAAAATGTCGTAAGACTACGTTTTTTGGTAAAAATTTTTAATGCAAGATCAAAGCAGGAAATTGAAGATCGTACTGTTCACCGGCTATGCGTGCAGCAACCGCTGCGTGTTCTGCATAGCCGCGGACAAACGCTCTCTTCCCGGACGGACCACCGAAGAGCTGCTGACCTCGGTCTATTGCGCCAAAAAACAAGGCGCCGAGATCCTGGAGATCATCGGCGGCGAAGCCACTATAAGGCCTGATTTTCCGGCCCTGGTCCGCGCGGCTAAAAAGCTCGGCATCAGCCAGGTGGCGTGCGCCACCAACGGCAGGGCGTTTTCGGACCCGGCCCTGGCCCGGGCCGTCGTTTCGGCGGGAATAGACTCGCTTATTTTTTCCATCCACGGGCCTTCGGCCGCGGTGCACGACGCGCTGACGGCGGCGCCGGGAAGCTTCGCGGAACTGCGCAGGGGGCTGCTCAACCTTAAGAGGCTCGGCTTTACGCGCATAGGCGGAAACACAACGGTGGTCAAAGGCAATATGCGCTCGCTTCCCGGGCTGGCCCGGCTTTATATCGGGCTCGGGATAAAAACCGTGGAGTATATCTTCGTGGACCCCAATCACGGCGGCGCCCGCAACGACTTTTACAGGCTGACGCCCAGGATCTCCGCCGCCGCGCCGTACATGCGCCGGGCTTTACGCCTCGGCCTCGCCTCAGGTTTCGATCAATGGAAGGTCCGCTATGTGCCGCTCTGCCATTTTAAGGGTTACGAGGAGCAAATAAGCGAAATGAATGAACTGGCGCTTTTCCGCACCGAACACTGGGCGCCGGATTTTAAGAACACCGACGCCGCGGGCTCCCGGAGGGAGGTCGGGCGGCGGCGCACGGCTGCCTGCAAAGGCTGCGCGCGCCGGGACGACTGCGAAGGCCTCTGGGTGGAATACCTGGACCGCTACGGAGACGGGGAATTAAAACCTATAAAATATCGTAAGACGGCATCTTATCATACCCGGCCCGGAGTTTTCTCCAATCCCGCGCCGGAGTTGAGGGAGAAATAAATTTCTCCCTCAAACTCCCTCTTACCGCGACGAACCCCCGCCATAAAAGGCGGGGGCTGGTGAAAATTTCTGCCGCAAAAATTTTTAATGCCTGAAAATAAAAATCTGAAATGTTACGAACTGGTCCTTAACTACAGCTGCAACGCGCGTTGCTCCTTCTGTTCGCAGGGCGCGTTCGACAGGTCTCTGAACGCGGATTTCGGGACGATAGCCGGGAATATATACTCGGCCTACAAGGACGGCTACCGGCGTCTGGGCTTGACCGGCGGCGAGCCGCTTATCAGGCCCGATATCCTTAAGATCGTGGCCCTGGGCCGGTCGGTGGGGTTCGGTTTCATCCGGGTACAGACCAACGGGATCAGGCTGGCCGATCCCGCTTTCTGCGCCGCCCTGGTCAAAGCCGGCCTGACCTTCTGCAAATTTTCCTTCACCAGCGATATCCCGGATATCCATGACAGGCTTGTCGGAGTTCCGGGCGCCTGGGCGAAGGCCGTTAAAGGGCTGGAGAACCTGCGCGCGCTGAAGGTCCGTCTCGGGACCAACATCGTGGTCAACAGGCTGAACTACCGCCGGCTGCCGGAGATCATAAGCCGCTTCCTGGAAAAAGGGCTCTCCAATTTTGTCGTTATTTATCCGGTCTACGCCGGCGGCATGGCCGCGCACGCGGGAACGATAGGCGTAAGCCTACCCGCGGCCGGCAAATATTTCCTTAAAACCGCGGAGCTGATGGAGCAAGCCGGCCTGGCCGGGGAAATATTGTTCCTGAACACGCCGCCATGTTTTTTGAACGGGAGGGAGAACCTGGCCATAGGCCTGGACCTGTTCAACACCGTGGTGACGGGACCCGACGGCGCCAGGACCGATCTGGACCTGAACGCCGACGCGGCCAAGGTTTACGGCGCGGTGTGCCGCGCTTGCGCGCTTAAACGTCGCTGCAAGGGCGTGGACGCGAATTACGCGCGGCTCCTGGGATTCCGGGGTTTCAAGCCCGTAGAACGCGGGCCCGCCGCGCCGGGCGCGGCCAAGGCCGGGGGAAAGCTGTTTTTTTCGGATAATGAGCTGTGCCTGCTGGAAATACTAAAACTAAAAAAAGAAGTATCCACGGCCGAAGCGCTCAGGCTTTCCAAAACCATAACGCTGTGCAGGGATTGTTCCGACGGCAACGCCGTGCTGAATTCGGCGCACAGCCTGATGGACAAAGGCCGGGTCACCAGGCGGTTCTCAGGGGGAAAGTTTTACTGGAGCATAAAAAAGCGCGGGCCGTTCTGACACGGCCCGCGCTTTTCTTATACGGACCGTTCACAGCTCCTATGCGTTCCGTTTTCCGCCATCAGGCTTGCGATCGCTGAAGGCGAGAGCTTTTGCCACCTGTTCCCTGATCTGCCTGATCTCAAAAGGCTTGGTGATATAGGCGAAAGCCCCGATCGCCAGCGTTTTAGCTGCGGTTTCTATGGCGTCGTCGCCGGTAAGCATCAGCACCAGAGGCTTGTGGTCCATAAGCAGGATCTTTTCCAGAACCTCTATCCCGCTCATTTCCGGCATCGAAACATCGAGGATGACCAGCGCGGGCTTCTCCGCCTTGATGAGCGCAAGAGCTGTTTTCCCGTCGCGTGCCTCGGTGACGGGATAGTCCTCAAGTATGCGTCTCAACGCGGCAAGAATGTCTTCCTGGTCGTCCACCAAAAGTATTCTATGGTTCATGGTCAAAACTTGTAGATCTCCAAAGCGCCGGCGTTAAGCCTGAACCCGTATGCGGGCTCAAAGGAAGGGAAAGAGCTTCCGCCGGGCGCCAGTTCCTGCGGGTTGAAAGCGAAGTAATTGATGCTCCCGTTCACCGGGTACGCTATCATATATACCAGCATCGTTTCCGTGAACCCCGCTCCGCCCGGGCCCTGTTTCAGTTCATTGCCATAAGCGAGCTTGTAGGTTTTGGAAAGCGCCGCATCCACTCCCTTCATTGCCGCCGCGTCGCCGAGCTTCTGCAAAGATCCGGTAAACGCAAGGCCCGAGGGACCTTTAATGTCAAGCCTGCTGTTTCCCGGAACGGAAGTATCGACATAAAGTCTCAGCGTATATTTTCCCCCGTCTATGACTACGGCTTTGGAGCCGTTATACAAAGGCGGCAGATACGCTATCTCCATCCCGCGCACGAAAAAAGTCGCGCCTTTATCGGTGGTAAGGATCACAAAACTTTTTTCCCTGCCCTTGCAGGCGGAGCCGCCGTCGGGACAGTTCACGGCTTCGTTCCCGCTCACATAGACCTTCGTCCCTTTGCCGGTGGTGAAAGCCGTGTCGGGTTTGAGGTAAAGATTGGCGAGGGGGTTAAGAGGCACGCTGTAAAGCACCGTCTCCCCCTGCCAGTGCCGCGCTACGGGAAAAAGCCGGGTGAGACGGCCGAAGATCCCGCGCAGATCCAGCGGCGCCTGAAAAACCGCATGCGAGTTTGCCGCGGCGGGCATGGGGAATTCGTTCCCGCCCTGCATCGCAAACGCGCCGAAGGGGCCGGTTCTCAGCTCTTCCGCCTTAAAATCCGCCGCCGGGAGAGAGGCCGCGACGGAACATAAACCCGCGGCCGCAAGGATCAGAACGATATTTTTCATAGTCGACACAGCTCCTTAATATTTTACGCTTCGGCCGGAGGACGCCGTCCGCCGGCTGGTTATTTTATAACACAAAATCCGCGCCGGGAGCAAGTGCCCGGCGCGATATTTTATTTGCATTCCACGACGATATAGTGTAAAATTTCCCTAAGACACACACACTCAGGAGGGCTTTACAATGGGTGAAAAGGTACAAAAAGTAGGCGTTAAGAGAGAGGAAGGATTCCTCTATTACATCGACAAAGGCGGGGATGTTTCCCGCGCTAAAATGGCCCGCGGCGGCAAAAAGGGCGGCAAGCCCCAGAAAGTGACCAAAGTCGGAGTACAGAAGGAAGTCGGCTTCCTTTATTATCTCGACAAAGCCGGCGATGTAGCCCGCGCTAAAATGGTGAATGCCAAATCCAAAGGCAAAGCCGCAGCGAAGAAAAAGAAAAAATAAGTCTTTTTCTCCAAAGATATAAAGAACCGCCGGGGCTTTAACCCTCCGGCGGTTTTTTTATACCATATACTTATGGAAAAACTGCTGGAAGGAAAAACTCTCTCTCAAAAGATCCTCTCCGCCCTGCCGGCGCGCATAACGGCCGTAGCGGCGAAGGCCGGCCGCCCGCCCAAGCTGGCCATCGTCAACTATTTCGACGATTCTCCTTCCGGCATCTATGTCAAGCGAAAGGTCGCGGCCTGCGAAAAACTCGGGGTAGCCGTCCGGATGATAAAACCGGAGCCCAAAGACGGACTGTCGGGGTTTTTAAAGCTCCTGGCGGACCTTAAAGACGACGGCTCCGTGGACGCCGTAATGATAGAGCGCCCGCTTCCGGACGGGTTCGAGGTCCCGGCCATGTGGGACGCCATCGCGCCGGAAAAAGATGTGGACGCGCTCTCCTCCGTGAACATGGGCCGCCTTTTTATTTCTAAGACGCGCGATCCCGAACACGCGGGGTTTTTCACGCCGTGCACGGCCCTGGCGGTGGTGCGGCTGTTAAAGCATCACAATATAGAGGTGGCGGGGAAAAAAATAGCGGTCGCGGGCCGCTCGGCCGTGGTCGGACGGCCCCTGGCCCATATGCTCACCAGCATGGATGCGACGGTGACCCTCTGCCACACCAGAACGCCGGATATCGCCGGGATCTTCAAAGCCTCCGATCTTATCGTGACCGCGGCGGGAAAAGCCCGCTGGCTCACAGCGGAAATGATCGCGCCGGAAGCGGTCGTCATCGACGTGGGCACGAACATAGACGAGAACGGCAGGATGTGCGGCGACGCCGACTTTGAAGGGATGAAAGATCTGGTCAGAGCCATGACCCCGGTACCCGGGGGCGTCGGTCCCGTGACCATGGCCTGCCTTATCGAAGCGTCCGTAAAAGCCGCGGAAACCAGGATTTAAGGAGACTCATAATGAACAGACTTAAAAACACCTTCATCGTCTCGCTTTCGTTGCTGACGGCGGGCGCTTTGCCGGCGACATTGACTCCGCCGGCCGCGGCGCAGGATTCGCAGTCCTTAGCCGAAACCGGCGAGGACTCCACCGCCCCGGCGAAAAAAACCCCGGCGAAAACGGCCGCAAAAAAGAAAGCCGAAAAAGCGGCCCAAAAAAAGACGGCAAAAAAAGCTAAAAAAAAGAAACTTAAAACAGCCTCGGAATATAAATTCGAAAAAGTGGACAGCATCCCCGCTTACAAATTCGACAAAAAAGCCAACCCGATAATTAAAAAGGACTCCCCGGCGAAAAAAACCGGCAAAGCCGGCAAAAACGCGCCGGCCGCGCCGAAAGCCGGCGCCGCCGCCCAGCCGCAGCAAAAACTGAATATCCAGCCTCCGCAGGAAGGTGGAGACCGGCAGGAGGGGCTGGGGGAGGACGAAGACCAGCAGCAGAATCCGGAAGAATAAAATGTTGCAGGGGGGGAATTTCTAAAATTTATGTCAGACCTTCTTGTTAAACTTTACGCTCTTCCGGACCCGGGGGAAACCCTGGCGGAACTTTCACGCAGCGGAATAGAGATAAAACGCGCCATAGCCCCGGAAAAGCACCATATCCTCGACTGGGTGGGCGAGAAATTCTCGAAGGGCTGGGCCTCGGAATGCGACGCGGCCTGCTCCGCCGTTCCCTGTTCCTGTTTTGTGGCCGTCAAGGACTCAAGGATCCGGGGGTTCGCCTGTTATGACGCCGCCTCCAGGGGATTTTTCGGTCCGATCGGCGTCGATGAGACCATAAGGAACCTCGGTCTTGGGAAGGCCCTGCTGATACGGACGCTTGAAGCCATGCGCGAAGCCGGCTACGGTTATGCGGTAATAGGCTGGGCGGGGCCCGTGGATTTTTTTAAAAAAACGGTGGGAGCCACGGTAATAGACGGCTCGGCTCCGGGCGTTTACAAGAACATGCTTAAGGGATGACGGAATATGAGAGTTAAGAACGACTGGCATAAGGATTTTTTCAGGAACTCGTTTTATAATCCGGCCTCGCCCGCGGCGGTCGCTAAAGCGCCGATGGAAGTTGATTTTATTTTAAAACAGCTGCGCCTCCGTAAAGGCGCCAGGCTGCTCGACCTTTGCTGCGGCCCCGCCCGCCACTCCATCCTGCTCGCGAAAAAAGGACTGGCGGTCACCGGCTACGACTACTCCGCCGATTACCTCAAGGAAGCCTCCGCGAAAGCGAAAAAAGCCGGGGTAAAGCTGACCCTTGTCCGGGGCGACATGCGCCGCCTGGACTTTAACGGCGGGTTCGACGCGGTCATAAACCTGTTCACAAGTTTCGGTTATTTTCAGCGGTTCTCCGAAGATCTCAAAACCCTGAAGGGCGCGGCGCGGGCGCTGAAACCGGGCGGATTTTTTCTGATAGACCTTATCCACGGAGATTTTCTCCGCAAGAACTTCAGGGCCAGGACCTGGGGGAAAGCCGAAGACGGCTCCTATACCCTTGAAGAGACCGAACTGTCCGGCGACGGGATCCACAGCGCCTGGACCGTAATAAAAAAAGGCCGGGTCAGTGAAAAAAGTTTTTTTACGCGACTTTATTCCAAAAACAGGCTGAGCTCGGCCCTGCGTCAGGCGGGCCTGAAGCCCGTTAAGTTCTGGGGCGGCTTTCACGGCGAGAAACTTACCGATGGAACCGACCGGCTGATAGCTTTAGCCGTAAAGCAAAAGCCAGCGCGCAAAAGCTAGATAAAATGTCGTAAAACGGCGTTTTTTCGTAAAATTTTTGCGTCCGTAATATATGATCCCGCTGCCTATCTTGCAAAAAGCCGGACAGATCCTGCGGGCGGCCAAGCACAGCCGCCGGCTGATCATCTCCGCGCCGCCCGGTTCCGGCAAATCGACCAAAGTCCCGCAGCTGCTGCTGGACAGCGGGGAGTTCAAGGGCAGGATCGCCGTGCTCCAGCCCCGGCGCCTGGCCGCCCGGATGCTGGGGGAGCGGGTCGCCAGGGAACGGGGGAGCCCTACAGGCGCCGAAGTCGGTTACCGCGTGCGCTTTGAAGACCGGACCGGACCCGGGACCCGCATAATCTTCGAGACAGAAGGCATCTTGCTGCGTGAGCTGGTTTCCGACCCGAACCTGAAAAAATATTCCGCGATAATCCTTGACGAATTCCACGAACGCCACATCTACGGCGACCTTACCCTGGCGGCCTGCCTGGCGCTCCAGAAAGGGCCGAGACCGGACCTGCTGGTGGCGGTGATGTCGGCCACGCTGGATGAAAAACCCCTTGCCGCCTATATGTCGCCCTGCGAAATTATCGCCGCCGAAGGCAGAGCGTTCCCGGTGGACATAACTTATTGCGGCGAGGCCCTGGCTAAACTTCCGCCGTGGGAAGCGGCGGCCAGGACCTGCGCGCGTCTGCTTCCCGCCATAGGCGGCGGACACGCGCTGGTCTTTATGCCCGGCGCGTTCGAGATCGGAAGGACCTGCGCCGCGCTGGCCGGGACCCCGTCCCTGGACGGATTCTTCGTAATGCCCCTGCACGGAGAACTGCCGCCGCGCGAGCAGGACGCAGCCTTAGCCGCCTCGGAGCGCCGCAAGATCATAGTAGCCACGAATATCGCCGAGACCTCGCTGACCATAGAAGGCGTGACCGCGGTGATCGATTCGGGCCTGGCCAGGATAGCGCGCTTCGACGGCGCGCGCGGCATCAACACCCTGTTTACCGAGAACATCGCCGCTCCGTCGGCCGTCCAGCGCGCGGGACGCGCCGGCAGGACGCAGCCGGGCGTCTGCGCGCGCCTGTGGACCGAACGGGAAAACGACCACCGACCCGCCGCGCTTGAGCCTGAAATGCTCCGCCTGGACATAAGCGAAGCCCTGCTCACCCTTAAAGCCTGCGGCTTCTCCGGTTTTAACGCTTTGAAATGGCTTGACGCGCCCGACCTCCGGGAGGTCGAACGCGCCGAAAACCTGCTGCGGGAACTGGGAGCGGCGGACGCGGCCGGCGGGCTCACCGCGGCAGGGCGCGTTATGGCCGCCTACCCCCTCCACCCCCGTTATTCCCGCATGATGACGGAAGCCGCGCGCCTGGACTGCCGCTATGAATGCGCGCTCGCCGCGGCCGCCGCGCAGGGCCGGGGACTGCGGCTGGAAAGAGGGAAAACGGACCCGGCTTACGGCGGCCCGCGGTCCGACCTGGCCGCGGTGATAGAAGCCCTGGAATTTTGCTCTTCGGCGGGCTTCGACCCCCATACCTGCGAGCTCGCCGGCCTCAATCATGCGGCCGCCCGCGAGGCTTTAAAGATCGCCGGCCGTCTCTCCGGCGGCGCGCGGCCGGGCGGGAGCGGCGCCGCCGCGCGCGCGGCCCGCTGCTTCTTGCGCGCCTTCCCGGACCGCGTGGCGGCGCTGGTCTCAGCGGAAAAAGGCCGCTACCAGTTGGCTGGGGGCAAGCGGGCCAGGCTTAAACCCGGAAGCGCCGCCGAAGGCGCGGCTTTGATCTGCGCCGGGGAAGCGCTGGAAAGCCTTCATCGCGGCGGCGCGGACATAACCCTTTCCTTCGCAGCCGAGATCCGGGAAGAGTGGCTGCGCGAAGCCTTTCCCGGAGAGATCAGCGCCGTTTCGCGGCCGGCGCTGGATAAAGACATGCTCACGCCGGTTACGGAAACTCTGACGCTTTACCGCGATCTGCCCATCCGCAGCGAGATCTCCCGCGCCGCGCCGGGCAGACCCTCCTCGGACCTGATAGCCGCGGAATTCACCAGCGGCCGGCATAAACTGCGCTATTGGAACGAAGAGGTCCTGGAATGGCTGGACCGCGTGGAGTTCCTGTCCAAAGCCTGCCCCGACCTTGGCATCGACGCTCTCGGAGAAGAGGATCTGAACCTGGTCATAGCCGAGATCTGCGCCGGCGCCCGCAGCGTGGCAGAGGCCGGGAGCAAACCTGTGCTGCCGGTGCTGCAAAACTGGTTCGGCTGGGAGAAGAACCGGCTGATAGACCGGCACGCCCCGGTAAAACTTGAAATGCCCGGAGGCCGTAAAGCCAGGATCCGCTACCCGAAAGGCGGGGAGCCCTACCTGGAAGCGAAGATCCAGGATCTGTTCTCTTTAAAGGAAACACCGGTGATAGCCGCCGGACGGGTGCGGCTGGTCGTGCATATCCTGGCGCCGTCCATGCGCCCCGTCCAGGTGACAAAAGACCTTAAAAGTTTCTGGGCCGACAGCTACCCGAAGTTGAGGCCGCAACTCGCCCGCCGCTACCCCAAACACAAGTGGCCCTGAACCCGGACCGGTTATCGGCCGCGGTGGCCGCGCCCCCGCTCCCGACCAAAAGAGATAATCCCCAGATTAACGCAGATTCGAACATTTACATCGATGCACAGGATATCCAGGATCCCAACCGGACGCCGCATGTTTTTCTCAAATCCTGTCCATCCTGTATATCGATGTTAATTCTATTTTTCGCATTAAGAATTTAGCTCCACGCCCCCGGCACGCCCGCGAACTTGCAGGCCTGACGTTTCCTTAAAAGTTTGTAGAACAGCCGTAACCCGGAGGGACTACTCTTCAGCGAGTTCGAACATTTTTTCTATGGCCTTCCGGGCTTTGTCCGCCACCCCGGACGGGACCGTCACTTCCAGCGCCTTGTCCGGCCGCTCAAGCGTCTCCAGCACGCTCTCAAGCTTAATGGACTTCATGTAGGGGCAGAGCCGGCACATGGCTATAAAATTCTTTCCCGGGAACCTTATCCTGGCCAGCTCGCCGAAACCGCATTCCGTCACCAGCAGGTAGGCGGCGGCGTTGGTGTTTTCGATGTAATGCAGCATATCGCCGGTCCCGCCCATAAAATCCACTGCCCTGATGAGGTCGGAAGGACATTCGGCGTGCGCAAGCGCCGCCAGCCCCGGATAGTTCTTCCGGTAAACCGCTATGGTTGCAGGATCGAATTTTTCATGCACCACGCAGGAACCATGCCATAAGATGATGTCCTTACCTGGGGTCTTGCCGAGAACTTTCGCAAGGTTGGCGCCCATGAAACGGTCGGGGATAAAAATAAGCCGTTCGTTCTTCAGGTAAAGCTTGCGCAGGATCTTTTCCGCGTTGGCGCTGGTGACTATGCAGTCCGACTCGGCCTTTACCTCCGCCGAGGTGTTGATATAGGTGACCACCGGCAGGCCGGGATGCCGGGCCTTAATTTCCCGGACCTCGGAAGCGGTAATACTTTCGCTCAGGGAGCAGCCGGCTTTAACGGAAGGGACATAAACTTTCTTCGCGGGGTTAAGGATCTTGGCCGTTTCGCCCATGAAATGAACGCCGCAGAAAATTATGGTCCCGGCATCCGTTTTCCTGGAATCATCGGCCAGTTTGTAAGAATCTCCTATAAAATCGCCTATGCCGTAAATAATATCCGGGGTTTGATACACATGGGCGCAGACAACGGCGTTCTTTTCCTTCTTCAGCCGGTTGATTCTTAAGGTCAGTTCGGCCACGGAGGGAAGGCCCCGGGCCACGCATTTTTCGCCGAGGCCTTTGCCCAGCAGTCTATCGATCTCCTCTTTCAGCGCCGTATCCATATTATTCCTTCATTTTCTTTTTGTGCCGGCCGCCGCCCTTTGCGGCGGAGCTTGCCGCGCAGGACCGCGCCGCGGGTCCCGGACCGGTTTAAATTCGGACCAGCCGTAAAGCGCGGGATATTCCCGCCAGGGGCCTTCACAAACCCCGGCACACGCGCATTCCGCGCAGCGCGGCCCCTTGGCTTTGCCTTCCGAGCGCCGGTAAGCGCCGTAATCCTCTATATAACGGTCGGCGTCGACCACGGGCCCGGACGGGATGAGGCGCTCCGCTACGCAGGCGTCATACCCTTTCATAAGGCAGAACGGTATGGCCTCCGTGTAACACGGCACGCCTTTTTTTATGCCCAGGTCCAAGGCCTTTTTAAGGTACGGCATTACGGCGGTTTTTCTGGGCACAAGGCGGTTCTTGTTCTCCGCGGCCGAACCGACCATATGGATAAAGGCGAACTGGTACTGGCTTACCCCTAGTTTGATCAGCAAAGCCGCGATCTCCGGCAGCTCCCTGTAATTTACCGAAGTTACAACAGTGTTGGACAGGACCGGCAGGCCGGTCGCGGCGGCGTTGGCTATGCCGGCCGCGCTCTGCGCGAAGCTGCCTTCGGCGCCGGTCAGCGAGTCATGCGTCCCGGGCGAAGCGCCGTGCAGGCTGGGTCCGAATTCGGTCAATCCGGCCTCCTTCAGCTCCCGGCAGAAACCCGGATAGGCCAGGGCGCGGCCGTTGGTCTGAAGCTGGATGGTTTTATATCCGGTCACGGCGGCCGTCCGGATAACGCCCAATAGCGCGGGGTGCAGGCTGGGCTCGCCGCCGGTAAACACTACGCCGCGCACGCCGAGGCCGTAGGCTTTCTTAAGCTCCGTCTCCATCACGGCCGCGCTCCGGTCCGGATACCTGTCCCGTTTCCGGCCCTGCGCGCAGAAGCCGCAGAGATTATTGCAGCGAAAACTTATTTTTATGTCGAGCCGGGTTATCATGGGACTTGGAATATTATAGGAATATTATATAATTTAAAAATGCCCTCATATGCCGATGAGGATGCGTACGAAAAGGTCCTTGCCGCCCTGGCCGGATCGGAGGGCCGCGCGGCCCGCGGCGAAACGATCGCGCTCGTCATCCCGCCTTCGCCCCAGATCCCCACGCCGGGCAGGGAATTCCTTATAAGCGGCCCTTTCGAAGGTTTTACGGCGGTGGCCACCGTAGTTAAAAAACTGGGCTATAAACTTAAAGTGGTGGATTGCAGGCCTAAGGGCGGGACGGATATCGGTTGGGCGCTCAAGGAAACGGCCGGAGCTTGTGCGGTGGGGCTGGCCTGTTACTGCGATTCTTTCGTATTCCTGACGGACATGACGGCGGCGATAAAACGGTCTTTTCCGGACACGCTTGTTTTTCTGGGCGGGCCGCTGGTCACTTCCCTTCCGGAACTGCTCCTCGAAAAAACATCCGCCGACTGCGCTTTGCTAGGGGAAGCGGAATTGACGCTGATAGAATTCCTGGAGACGGCCGTCGAGCGCGGCCAGACGGATCTCTCCGGCGTCAAAGGCATGGCGCTTAAGACCGCCGCCGGCGTAAAGCTCACGGCTCCCCGGCCGCAGATCCGGAACCTCGACAATCTGCCTTTTCCCGATTACACCATCTGGCCCGATCATAAGGGAATAGCGGCCGCCGGCCGGATAATAATTTCCACTTCAAGGGGCTGTCCCTGCGCCTGCACTTTTTGTTTTAAGACCATCCCGGCGTTAAGGTTTAAAAGCCTGGCAAGGTTGGAAGCGGAGGTGGCGTACCTGAAAGCCTCCACCGGCTTCGATTACGCCTGGCTTAACGACCTGACTTTTAATGTCGATGTCCCGCGCGCCGTGAAGATCTGCAAGCTCCTGCACAAGCACGGGGTGAAATACCACTGTTTCGCTAGGGTCGACGGCGTCAGCCGCGATTTCGCCTCCGAGCTTAAAAGAACGGGCTGCCAGGGGATCTGGTTCGGCCTGGAATCATACGACCAGAAGGTGCTGGACCTGAGCCGAAAGAACACCACTATCGCCGGGATAAATTCGGCGATGGCGGCCGCGGCCGAAGCGGGCCTTTCGGCCAGGGGACTTTTTATAGTGGGGCTCCCCGGAGAAACCGAAGGCTCTCTCGAACGCATGATGGAATTTATCCGCAAAGGGGAATTCATACCGCTGGTGAAATACCTGGTGCCTTTCCCCGGCACCGCCGTTTACAAAGACGCATTGAAGACCGCTAAAATAACCGACACGGAGGCGTTCCTGCGGGAGCTCTCCCTCCGCCGGGTCGGAGATCATGACGACGCCATCACCAATCTGACTGGATTGGACGAAACCCTGATCAGGGATCATTTCCACAAGATCTGGGAGCTTACGCGGGAAAAAGAGGCGGCGTATGAGGCTGATAAATAAAATCGCGGCGCTCGCGGGCCTGGCGTTGTCGCTGCCGGCGGCCGCGCTGCCGGGGCGCTGCGCGGGCCCTGCACCGGGGCTGTACTGGTTCGTGCCGGACGGCCTGCGGGCCGACATCGGAGGCAGGGATATTTTCGAACTGGCCTCCGAGGGAAAGCTCCCCAATCTCCGCAAGATGATGGAGAACGGCGCCTACGGCTATTCGGCGCCGGTCTACCCGTCGCATACCCCCGTTAATTTCACCACGCTTATGACCGGCTGCTATCCGGAACGGCACGGAGTAGCCGACGGGACCATGCGCCTGGAGGGTTACGGCCTGGCCAAACCTTCCGTATCGGGTTTTTCCTCCACGGCCAAAAAAGTCCCGTCCGCCTGGAAGATCTTCGAGGACGCCGGGCGGACCGTGGCCGTGGTCTCGGTTCCGGGTTCGACCCCGCCCGAAATGTCCTCCGGGATGACCATCCGGGGCCGCTGGGGTTCCTGGGGCTCGGATTTCTGGGCCGTCAATTTCGAAGCCTCGCGGTCCGCCAAAGCCCGGGCGGGGAATTCCGCGCGGCTTTTTTATACCGGGCCGCGGCTGACCCGGCAGGCGCTCCTCTCACCCGCCCGGAACTGGAAAAACGCGCCGGTCTCATATTCTCCGCCCCTGGAGGCGGAACTGGGCGCGTACGGGACCACGGTTTACGCCTATGTTTATGACGACACCGACGACAAGTCGGAAAATTATTCACGGGCGCTGTTCTCTTCGGACAAAGCCCTGCCGATAGCGGACCTCGGAGCGCCGGATTCCTGGAGCGGCTGGGTCCCGGTCGCGCTGAATTGGGGGAAGGAAACGCTTGGGTCCAGCCTGAAGATCTCGCTCATCCGCCTGGAATCTTCCGGCGCCCTGAAGGCGCGCCTGTTGTTCGACCCGCTGAACCGCACCACCGTGCAGCCCTCGGACGCCGCGCGGGGCCTGAAAAAGGGACTGGGACCCATGGTGGACTTCCCCGATAACTGGCCGGCGCAGCTGAATAATTATCCCGAGGAAAAAGCCGTTTTCTTTTCCGAAGCGAAGCTGGCCCTGGACTGGCACAGATCGCTGGTCCCTTTCGTGTATGCCGCCCTGAAGCCGGAGATCTTCATACAAGACACCTATACGCCGAATCAGATGCTGGAAAGCAGGTGGTGGCTGCCCTTCGTGGACACTAACAGCGCCCGGTACGCCCTGGCGGCGCCGGAAGAGCGCGCTTCGGCCAGGGCCGATCTGGAAGAACTGTATCGGCGGCTGGACGCCGTCCTGGGAGCGGCTATAAAAAGCGCCGGCAAGAACTCGCTGATCGCGCTCAGTTCCGACCACGGCATCGCGCCGCTCAACCGCATGGTTATGCTGAACGATCTGTTCGCCAAAGAAGGGCTTTTAAAGTTCGGCACGGACCCCGTAACAGGAGTTCCGGCCATCGACTGGGCCGGGACCCGGGCGGTCCACCTTAAGATGATCGGCGTTTACCTGCGTCCCGACGGTCTTTCCGGGCCGTGGAAACGCGGCTCCGGTCCGAAATATTCGGCCTTGCGGGAAAAAGTCAAACGCCTGCTGACGGACCTGAAGGATGGCGGGGTCTCTCCGATAGACCGTGTAGTGGACTGGGAAGACGCGGCCGGACTGAAAATGCCCAAAGACCGCGTCCCGGACCTGCTGCTGGTAATGAAGCCGGGCTACGGCCTTACCGAGGAAATATCCCCGGGGCTGACGGTGTTCCGAGACCCGGTGGAAGGCGGCTATAAACAGGCTCTTCTGGCGGACGGGAATCGGGCGCTCCTGACCCCTTTCGCGGTGATGGGGCCCGGAGTAAAAAAAGGCCTCAAACTGAAGCGCATCATAAGCAACGCGGACCAGCTTCCCACCTTGCTCAGGCTTACCGGCGTCCCGGTCCCGGACCACATGCAGGGGAAAGTTATAGATGAAATTTTCGACCGTTAAAATATTGCTGCTGGCGCAGGCCTTTGCCGGTCCCTGTCTTTTTGCCCAGGGCCCCGGGGTCGTTGTTCCGTCGTCCGCCACGGCGGCGGTTCGCGCCGAAACAACGCGAGCGGAGGTCTTTAAACGGGCTTTGGCCGAAGCCGGGCTTGAATATACCGGGGCCGGGCGGTTCGTAGTCGACAGGGATTACCGGCGCGGCGCATGGGACGGCGCGCGCCCGGCTTTCCGGACCCTGTCCGTTTCCGGAGGCTCCGTCAAACTCCGCCTGGAAATGACAAAAAATATCAGCCGCGGCCGGGCCGACAAGATAATGGAAGAACGGTTCCTCAGGATAGAGGCGCTTTACGCCGGAGCGGCCGCCTATCCCGGCATGATCACCACCGCTTTCGAGGCGCCGCCGCACCTGCGGCCCAAAGATCTCCGGAGCGGCCCCGGAGTAAAGACCGTAAAAATGCTTGCGGCCACTCCCGGCCTGGCCTACGGCGCGGGCTCGGACGACCTTGTAAGTCATATGGCGTTGCTGGGTTATCTTTACTGCGAGAACGGTTCGCTGCTGGCGCAGCTCGAACTCTTTTTTCCAAAGCTGGAATTTAAGCCTGAGGCCGCGTTAAAGGAATTCGACCGTCTCGGCTGTGTAAACAAGAACAGGAAATAAAATATCGTTTTGCGGCATTTACCGGGGGGTAGAGGGCTTGCATAAGGATGAAATAAGAGATTTCACGGGAACGCAGAACTGCGGCGGGGGATACCGGCGCTGGGAGGAGCTTATTTCCTCCACGGGCCGGTCCCCGAAGCCTCAGGACGACTCCATGCCGAGGATCGCCCTGGTAGTGCCGCCCAGCCCCTTCACCGTCCCTAAAGGATGGGGTTACTACCTCCGCAGGCCTTTTGAAGGGATCTCATATATAGCCACGGTCCTTCATAATGCCGGCTACAGGATCAAGATCGTGGATGCCAGGTTCAAGCCTGAACCGCTTTCCTACGCCGCCGCCGGCATCCGCGGCGCCGATGTGGTCGGGGTGGCGACTTTTGAGGACGGCTTTCCTTTTATAGAAGGCATCTGCGCGCTCGCCAAAGAGGGAGCTCCGCACAGGCCCGTGATCCTCGGCGGCTCACTGGTGACTTCGGTCCCGGAACTGGTCATGCGCAACACCCGCGCCGACCTCGGCGTCCTGGGCGAGGGAGAACTAACGATACTGGAACTGCTGGACGCATTTACCCGCGGAGCTCTTGCCCGGGAAGCGGGGTCCATCCCCGGTTTATGCCTGCGCGGTCCGGACGGCGCGCCGCGCAGGACCGCGCCGAGAAAACAGCTCGCGAACCTGGACATTCTGCCGGTACCGGACTTCAGGCTGTGGGGGGGCGGTTCGGAGTTCCTGCGGCAGGCGATAGTCAGTTCCGGGCGCGGCTGCCGTAAGAATTGCTCGTTTTGTTACCGCACCACGCCGAAACCGGGTTTAAAGTCGCCTGAAAAACTCGGACGGGAGCTTGCCGTCCTCAAGGAGCGCCACAAAACGGAATTTTTCCAGTTCACGGACCTGACCTTTTCGTTTTCCAAAAAAAGGACCCTGGCCCTGTGCGAAACGCTGAAAGAACTGCGGGTCAAATGGTGGTGCATGACGCGCGTGCAGGATGTGGACGCGGAAGTGCTGGGCGCCATGGGCGAGGCCGGCTGCGACCAGATACTTTACGGAGTGGAAACGCTCAGCCAGGCGGCGCTGGACGGAGCCGGCAAAGGTTTCAGCGGGGACGAAACGGCGCGCGCCATGCGGCTCACCCGCGACGCCGGGATCACGGTGGGCGCGGCCTATGTGGTAGGCCTGCCGGGGGAAACGCGGGAAACCCTGGCCGCCGCGGCGGCTTTCGCTTCCGGGCCGGGCACGCCCGCCAGGGTTAAATATCTTTCAGCCATTCCGGGGACCAGGGTTTACCTCGACTGCATAGCCTCCGGACTTATAAAGGACGAGCTCGCCCATCTGCGCGGGATGCTGGCGCGCGAACGCGGCGCGCGGGACGACGAGTTCCTCAACCTGTCGGGTCTGCCGGAAGGCGTATGCCGCGAAGCTTACCGTGAGCTGGAATCGCGCTACATTCCGGGACCTTACGGCACGGCGGAGCTGGTGCGCGGCAAGCGCCTTTACGCATATCCGGACAGGCCCATATCCGCCAAAGAGGTAGATTCCGTGCTGAAGGAGGACGCGCGGCTTTGTTCCGGCTCATTGATCCATGAAAAATAACGCCATAAAAAAACAGTTCGACGCCCGTGCCGCCTGCTTTTCCAGGTCCGCCTCCTGGGTAACAGACCGGGGACTTCTGGCCGCCCACCGCGGCGCGCTAAAAGGTTTTCTGCCGAAGGAAGGCCGCATCCTTGAGGCCTGCTGCGGCACCGGCGAAGTTACCGGCGCGCTGAAGCGCCGCGGGCTTGAAACCTACGGGCTGGACCTTTCAACCGGCATGTTAAAACGGGCCGAGGCGCATATTAAGGATCTGCGCCTCGGCGACGCGCATGAACTGCCTTACGCCGGCGGTTTTTTCGACGCCGTGATCGTGCGCCAGGCGATGCAGTTCCTTGCCCCGCGGACCTTTCTAAAGGAAGCCGCGCGGGTGCTCAAACCGGGAGGGACGCTGCTGCTCAGCCAGCATGTGCCGCGCGGCCGCGGAGAACGCGCCCGGCTGCTGCGCATTTACAGGCTTATCCAGCCGTCCGGCGTTTTTAAGGACCCCTCGAAACTTTATCTGAGCGGCGAGCTGCGCGCTCAGATAGCGCGCTCCGGCCTGCGGCCGAGGAAGGAACTTTTTTATTTTTCCACGGAGCCCCTAACCGCCCTGCTGAGCTGTTACCCTAATCTTTCAGCGGCGCGCAAGGAGAAGATCCTCAAAGAGTACCTGAAGGCCTCCGGCGGAAAGAACGGCGCGGCGACCGTAAAGAACGGGGAAGCGCGGGCCGAATGGAAGTGGGTGATCTTTGTGGCGGAAAAAACCGGGGCGGGTTCCGATGAAAACAGGTAAATCCGGGCTGGCAGTAAACGGGATCGCGGCGGCGCGCGGACCGGTACGCGGCACATACGGCCGCTGGCGGCGGCGCGGCCTGGGAGCCGCGGAGATAAAAAATATCCTTGTTATCCAGGCCGCTTCCAGGAGCGGTTCGAGCTTCCTGTACCGGCTGCTGTCGCGGCATCCAGGCATAATTTCTTTGAACGGCGAGGATATAGTTTTTCATAAACTGGCCGGGCTCGGCGCGATAAATTCCCCGGCTGACAGCGATGCGCTTCCTCCCGACCCGGCTCCCGGCTCCGGCATCCTCAGCCGCCTCGCGGAAAACCTCCTTCTCGACGCCGGCTGCGTTTACGCGGGGAAAGGCCCTTTCCCCGCGCGGGATTACGCCGTCGACTGCGCCCGGCGGTTTCTCCTCCAACGGCCCGGGGCCGGAGACCCGGACGCCGTTTATAACTGCGCCGTAAGCGCCGTCGGCGGCGGACCGGTCCGCAATTCCGGCTTTGACGCCAAAGAAACCTGGGCCACTTTTTTAACCCTTCTTAACGGACGGGGAATAAAAGCGGATCCATGGTCTTATGATCTGCCCGCAGAATTTATCAAAAACCGGTTCCCGGGAAGCGAACCTTGCGCCGGGCCTCCGGCGCACGGAGGCCTTGAGGATCCGCCTTTCGTGGTCCCGGAACCGAGGCGCTTTCCGGACGCAGCCGGGACCGCGCGCGCGACCTTGTTGTTGAAATCGTCTTCGAATTGCTACCGCGCGGGGTTTATAAAAAAGCTTTTTCCCTCCGCCCGCTTCAGATTCATCCGGCTGTCGCGCAATCCCCTGGCCTCCGTGAACGGGCTCATGGACGGGTGGCTGTCCAACGGCTTTTTTTCGCATGACCTGGGCGGGGTCTCGGAGCTTGAGATAAAAGGCTACACGACGCCTTCGAAGCCCTGGACGCGCGCCTGGTGGAAATTCGACCTGCCGCCGGGCTGGGCCGGATTCCGCCGCAGCTCGCTTGCGGAAGTCTGCGCCTTCCAGTGGGTTTCGGCCAACCGGCGCATTCTCTCCGATACGGCCTCCGGCCTGCTGGGCGAACCCCTCCGCATCAGGTATGAGGACCTTCTGGAACCGGCAAAACTTGCGCGCGAACTGGCAAGGATCGGGGAGTTCGCCGGACTTGCCGGGGGAACGAAGGCCTGCGCGGCCGCGCGGGAAACGCCGGTTATGGCGGCAACTCCGGTCCGCCCGCGAAAGTGGCATAAAAGGAAAAACGAACTGCTGGCGCTGGCCTCTTCGCGGGAGCTGCGGGAGCTCTCCCTGGAACTTGGGTATGATCTGCGGAACACGGAGCGCTTGCCATGAACCGGTCCTGGAAAAAATTTTCGGCATACCAGGGCGCAGGCTGGCGGCCCAGGGATGAAAGCATGGCCCTGGAACTGGCCCGGTCGGCCGCCCCGCGCGTTAATTCCGAATACGGCGTATTAAAAGCCGTTTTGCTCTACTGCCCCGGCAAAGAGCTGTCAAAGATAAAAGATCCGAACCTCGTCCAGCATCTTGCCCGCATCGATCCCGGCGGGATCCGCCGCGAATACGCCGCTTTGAACGCGGTTTTCCGCATGGAAGGCGCGGCCGTTCATATCCTCAGGACCGGGCTCGAAAGGCCGGGGCGCGGTCCGGCTTTCAACCTGATGTATGTCAGGGACCTTTTTTTCAACACCCTGGAGGGAGCCGTCGTAGCCAGGATGGCCGGCGCGGCGCGCGCGGGGGAGGAATCGCTGGCGGTCCCGGCGCTTGTTTCGCTCGGGATCCCGATCAATAAAATGATCTCGGGCGCGGGACTTTTTGAAGGGGCGGACGCGCTCTGGCTTAATGAAAAGACCGTGCTCTGCGGTACCGGCAACAGGACGAACGCCCTGGGGTTCCTCCAGCTCCGGCAATCTCTGGCCTTGCAGGGAGTAAACGCGGTGGAGACGCCGCTGCCGGACGGCGTGCAGCACCTGCTGGGCCTCCTGCAGATCGTGGACCGCAACCTGGCGCTGCTGAGGACAAAAAAAGCTCCGAACCGCCTGAAAGCCGTCCTGCGCCGGTACGGGATCGATATTATCCCGGTGCCCGAAACCGACGAGGTAGGGCTGCGCCAGGGAATGAATATCGTCACCGTGGCGCCGCGCAGGATCATTATGCCCGCCCGCTGCCCCGGCCTGAAAAAACTGTATTTGTCGGCCGGCCTCTCGGTGGCGGCGGAGGTCGGGATCGGCCAGCTTATAAACGGGGCGGGCGGGCTTGCGTGCGCCGCCGGCATCCTCTCCAGGGAGGTGAGGGACTGAGCTATGGCCGAGGCCGCGAACGGACCGGTTTTTATAATAGGCACGGAGAGGTCCGGGTCCAATCTGCTGCGCCTGATGCTCAACGCACACCCGGAGATCTATATCCCGCATCCGCCGCATATCATGAAAGACCTGGGCCCCGTAGAGCGCCTTTACGGGGACCTCGGAGACGACAGGAATTTCCTCCGCCTTATAAACGACGCCGCCCGGCTGGTGGAACTTCATTTTTTCCCCTGGGAAATAAAGCCGGACAGGGAACTTGCTTTTAAAAAGTCCGCGGCCAGGAACTTGTACTGCGTCAAGGCCGCTTTTTACGAACAATACCGCCGGTTCAGGGGCGCAAAAAGATGGGGCTGTAAAAGCACCTTCATGGTGCATTACGCCGGCGCGGCGCGGAGATACAGCTCCGGCGCGAAATTCATCCATCTGGTGCGCGACGGCAGGGATGTGGCCGTTTCGTCCCGTGATTCCGTTTTCAACCATTTCCATCCCTATTTCGTCGCCGGGCTCTGGAGCCTTCAGCAGCGGCAGGCGGCGGCGCTGGCCCGTACCATGGGAAAAGACGAATTCATAACGCTTCGTTACGAGGACCTGGTCTGCGAACCTGAAAGTTCGGCGCGGAAGGCGTGCCGCTTCCTCGGAGAGGATTACTCACCCGCCATGCTGCGCTATTTCGAAGGAACGGAACCTAAAAAACTGGCCTCGGCGAACGCTTCCTGGGCAAACTGCGCAAAACCGGTCCTCGCCGGAAATTCCGGAAAATACAGGACAAAATTATCCGCCGGCGAGATCGAACTTTTTGAAACGGTTTCGTCCGCCGAACTTGAACTTTTCGGCTACCGGCTTGAAAATCCCCGCGGAGGACTCCCGCACCCCGCGCGCCCGCCTTTGCCTCCGTACAGGAAGGCGGCCTATTTTATGCTCGAAAAATGCAGAATGGCCTATATCCTGGGCAGGTCCCTGTTCACGGACCGGAATGCCCTGCCTATGTTCAGAAAACGGCTCTTTATAGCCGTAAGGAGGCTCGGACTTTTGTTCCGCCTATGAAACCCCGTCCACCCGCCGCCGCGGAAGACCGCCGGCTTCTTGAGCTTGAGCATGAAGCGGTTTATATGATCCGCGAGGCGTATAAAAAATTTAAAAAGCCGGCCATGCTCTGGTCCATGGGCAAGGATTCCACCGTCCTGTTATGGCTGGCGAGAAAAGCGTTTTTCGGCAGGGTCCCTTTCCCCCTTGTCCATATAGACACCTCCTATAAAATGCCGGAAATGATAAAGTTCCGCGATGAAAAAGCCCGGGAGTGGGGGCTCGATCTCATTATCGCAAGGAACAAAGCCGCGCTCCGGGGCGGCATGTCTCCCGCCGGAGGCGCGCTTAAATGCTGTACGGCTCTTAAGACCGCCGCTCTCAGGGAGCTCCTGAAAAAAGAAAAATACGACGCGGTCCTTGTGGCGATCCGACGCGATGAGGAAGGCACACGGGCGAAGGAACGGTTCTTTTCGCCGCGCGGCCCCGGTTTTAAATGGGAGTTCAAAGACCAGCCCCCGGAACTGTGGAGCCAGTTCCAGACCGACCCCTGCGAAGGCGGACATGTGCGCGTCCATCCGCTGCTGCGCTGGACCGAAACCGATATATGGAAATTTATCGGCAAAGAGGGCCTTCAAGTCATAGACCTATATTTCGCGAAGAACGGGAAGCGCTATCGCAGCCTCGGCTGCGTCCCGTGCACGGCGCCGGCGGAGTCTTCGGCGGCTTCCGTGGAGGAAATAATCGCCGAACTGGAACACGTCGGGACCAGCGAACGCGCGGGCCGCGCCCAGGACAAGGCCGAAGATTACGCCATGCAAAAACTCCGTATCGAAGGCTACATGTGATCCGGTCCGGCCGGAGCCGGCCCGGATCCCGCAACCGGCAGGCCTGCCGTTTCCTTAAATGTTTGCGGGCGCCGTGATTCAAGCGCACGACAAGAACGGACATTAACGGCGGTATTTTTGTTGTCAGATTGCAGAAACCACCGGGTGGGCTAATTACGCTTTACCATAATTCCTGGGCGGGGACATGTTAAATATTTAGTATGCGGCAGACAAATAACTGGAGCGGGATGACGGGGGCGTGGGGCTGACGGGCCGTCGCGCAGGGTGAGGCTTACGCAAGCGCCGAACCCGAGCGGGAGCGCGTCCACGGTGTGGACGATAGCGTGCCCGGCAGCCCCATGCCCCCGGCACACCCGCGAACTTACAGGCCGGCCGTTTCCTTTTACCGGGGGGGTACGATGACGGACACGGAAATAAGAATAGCGATCGCGGGACATGTGGACCACGGAAAATCCACCCTGGTGGGCCGCCTCCTTTCCGACACCGGACAGGTCGCCGAAGACAGGAAAGCGAAAGTGGAAAAGATCTGCCGCCGGACCGGCAGACCCTTCGAGTTCGCTTTTTTGCTGGATGCCTTCGAAGAGGAACGCTCCCAGGGCGTCACCATCGACTATACCGAGATCCGCTGGCGTTTCGGGCGCAGGCGCTTCCTGCTTATAGACACGCCCGGGCACAGGGAATTTTCAAAGAACATGGCGACCGGCGCCTCAAGGGCCGACGCGGCCGTGCTCCTGCTCGACGCCGCCGAAGGCCTCCGGGAGCAATTCCGCCGCCACAGCCGCATCCTGGCCATGCTCGGCATCAGGAAAATAATCGTGGCGGTGAATAAAATGGACCTGGTCGCGTACGACAAGCGCCGGTTCTCCGTGATAAGCTCCGAGGCCCGCTCTTTTCTCGGCGGGCTGGGTCTCCGGCCGAACGCCGTGATCCCTCTGTGTTCCATCAGTGGCGAGAACCTCCTGCGACCCGCTCCTGCCATGCCCTGGTACCGCGGCAGACCGCTCGCGCGCGAACTGCTGCGCTTTCAGCACGGTAAAAAGGACGGCCCGGGGCCCCTGAGATTTTCGATACAGGATGTTTATAAATTCGACGACAAACGCATCTACGCCGGCCGGGTGGAATCCGGAACCGTTAAAAAAGGCATGAAAATAACTTTTTTACCTTCCGGCAGGACGACATGCGTCAGGGACATAGAGACCTGGCCGGGACCGGGCGCCGAAACGGCGGGCCGCGGCGAATGCGCGGGCCTTACCTTAAAGGATCCTTTGTTCCTGGAACGCGGAGAGATAGGCGTTGCCCGCCCCGCGCGGGGAAGGGGCCTCCCGCCGTTCGTTTCGAACCTGACACGCGCCAATATTTTCTGGATGGGAGACCGGCCGCTCTCGCCAGGAACCGCCTGCAAGTTCCGGCTGACCACCCAGGAAACCGCCTGCCGCCTGGTTTCGGTGGAGAATGTGATAGACCCGGCCACCTTTGAAAAAACGGACGCGAACGAAGGCTCTATCGCTGCGAACAATCTGGGGGAGGTGACGCTGAAGCTGGATACCCCCCTGGTCTTCGACGAGTTTGCAAAGATAGCCGGTACGGGCAGGTTCGTGCTGGCGGAGCATGGCCGGGTATGCGGCGGCGGCATAATCCTTGCGAACGCCGGACGGGAACCGCTTAGCGGCGTCGGGAACGGCCGGGAGCCGTCCTCGGAAAAAAGCGGCGTGGCCGCGGCCGCGCGCGAAAAACGCAACGGACACCCGGGGTTCACGGTATGGTTTACGGGACTTTCCGGGTCGGGTAAATCCACCTTGGCCCGGGCGCTTGAAAAAAAATTATTCGAATCCGGCGCGCAGGCGTATGTGCTCGACGGGGACGAACTCCGCCGGGGCATCAACAGGGACCTGGGATTTTCCTCCGCGGACAGGGAGGAGAACATCCGCAGAGCCGGGGAAATAGCAGGACTTTTTGCCGGCGCGGGAATGGCGGTGATAACGGCTTTCATTTCTCCCTTCGGATCCGGCAGGGCCGCCGCGCGCGCGGTCTCGGACCGCGGCCGGTTCGTGGAAGCGTACCTGGCCTGTCCTTTGGAAATCTGCGCCCGGCGCGACCCGAAAGGCCTTTATAAAAAAGCCCGCCTCGGCGCCATAAGGGACTTTACCGGAATTCATTCCCCATACGAAGTCCCTTCGCGCCCCGAACTTACGCTGCGGACTGATAAAATGAGCGTGGAAGAGTCGGTGGAAAAGATCGTCAAATTCCTTAAAAGCAGGAGGCTGCTCCCGTGAAGAAAAAAAGAGATCCGGAACCGCCGGCAAGCCATTTTTCAAAACGCGCCGGACGCTATGATTCTTCCGCCCGCTGGGTGCGCGACAAGGCCCTTCTTTCAAAAATAAAACGGGAAGCGGGCGCTTTGAAAGGCAGGACCCTGCTTGACCTGGCCGTGGGGACCGGCGCGATAGCGGGGACTTTTAAAGGAAAAGCCGGGCTCGTGGTCGGAGTGGATATTTGCGAGGCGATGGCCGCAAAAGCCGCCGGCCGCGCGGACCTGCTGGTGCGGGCGCGCGCCGAAAAGCTGCCGTTCCCGGACGGGAGCTTCGACATCTGCGTCTGCCGGCAGGGATTGCAGTTCATGCGCCTGGACCGCGCCCTCTCCGAGGTAAGGCGGGTGCTGAGGCCGGGAGGGAGGGCGGTTTTCTGCCATCTCACTTCCTATGGAAGGGCGGACGACGGCAGGTCGTTCCTTGTGCAGAGACTCAGGAACCCCGCCAGAAGGAATTTCTTCTCCCCAGGGGATCTGGCCCGCGAGGCGAAAAAATATTTTTCCCGTGTTACGACCGCGGAACATCTGACGCGGGAATCGGTAGGCAACTGGATCTCCAACGGAGCGGTCCCGCCCCGCGTCCGGCGGCGGATCATGCGGATCTACAGGAATGCGCCGCCCGCGTTCAGGAAAACGCATCGCCTGGAATTCAGGAACGGAGATGTGTTCGACTCCATGCGCATGGAGATAGTCACCGGAATCCTGTGACACGGCCTCGGCTATACCAGAAAATTTTAAGGAAACGGCGGGTTGCAGGTTCGGGGTCCTGCCAGCTATGGGACCCATCGGGCCTGCGGCCGGCCCGGCGACTTCGCGCCGGTTGCCTGTTCATTGAATTGTGCTTCGCACCCCTCGGCCCGATCCACCCATAGCTGTCACCCCGCCAATTACACCCCGCCGCCCTTCAT
>JBAYJD010000028.1:0-40170 GCA_041665305.1 Elusimicrobiales bacterium | reverse complement strand
CTTTACCCCGCCGCCCTTCACACAAACGGCAATGTGAGCTGCAAATCTTGCCTAAATACTTTAATATTCAATCGTGATCCCGCCCTTAATTAAGGTACGGCATAGTTGTCCCGCCCGGTGGTTGCCGCCATCTTAGACATTTTTAATATGCTGCCTCATAAAATCGGTTACTGTAAAAACCATGTCCCTTTTACGGAGTTACAAGTTTTGCTGCTCACTTTACATTAAATTTAGCGGGAGAATGGGCTCTTCTGCGCCACCTAATGCGAGAATTATCCGGATTTTCCGGGACAGCCCTGGACCGTTGGGCCTATTTTGAGGTAGGCTGTTTACCACAAAACACCGGGACTTTCGAACCTAGAAGCCTCAATCATCCGTCGCCTATAATAAAGTGTATGCAATACTCTAATACGGAGGACTACCTAATAAAATGAAAAAGTCAGCGTTATGCTTGATAGCAGTCTATGCTATGGCTTCATCCAGCTATCTCTTCGCAGAGCCCGCGAAGGCGCTGGAGCAGCTTGCGCAAGCTGGGCAGGGATTGGACAGCACCCAAGTCGCGAATGAGCCTGGAAATACGGACAGAGGCTTATTCGACCACGGCGGCAACCATGGCGGCTTTGGACCTCATCCCGGTCCTGGCCCTGGACCTCATCCTCACCCCGGTCCTGGCCCCGGTCCGCATCCCGGTCCTGGCCCTGGACCTCATCCTCACCCCGGTCCTGGCCCTGGTCCGCATCCCGGTCCTGGCCCTGGACCTCATCCTCACCCCGGTCCTGGCCCTGGTCCGCACCCCGGCCCGGATCCCTACCCGCCCCAACAGCAGTTGTGTCAGGGGACATTCAACGGGAACTTATCCAATGGGATAAGGATCTCCTTGACATTGAGCCCCTTCAACTTCAGCAATGTAGGCGCTGTCGTAGATACTCACGGCGGCGGCACATTCTACGGTAACGGCAAATGTGATGACCGGAGCGGACAATTCGAGGTGACCGTTCAATGGCTGAACGGACCGGCGACTTTTGTCGGCACGATCTGGCAAAACGGCTACCGGGCGAACGCTCAGGGTTCCATTGTCGGCAGCGGACTGGGATTCACCTTAGTTCGCAACTAAGTCGTAGTTGCAAGCCTTAAAAAAAGAAGCGTACATAAAATGTACGCTTCTTTTTTATGCCCGTTATGCCTAGTTGGGAATAGGTCCTTTGCCATAAAATACAGGGACTTTGGACCCTAGAAGGCAAAGTACGGAGGTTTGTATATTAGTATGGTAACAGGTAGCCTTCATACGGAGGAAAACAATAAATGAAACAGTCAGTAGTCGGTTCTATAGCGGTCCTTGTTCTGGCTTCATGCACCAGTATCTTCGCGGAACCCATGAAAGCCTTGGACCAGCTTCTCGAAGAGGGTAAGAAACAGAACATTGCATTACCCATAGACACGCCCGAACAGGCAGGCCGCTTCAACATTGGCGGCATCCACATCGGGCCCGGCCATAATGGCGGCGATAACCACGGAGACCATGGCGGAGGGTTCCACCCCGGCGGCGGCGGAGATCATCACGGAGATCACACCGGCCCCTGGCATCCGCATCCCAAACCGGATCCCTGGCACCCGCACCCCAAACCGGATCCCTGGCACCCGCACCCCAAACCGGATCCCTGGCACCCGCACCCGAATCCGCATCCATACCCGCCCCAACAGATGCTGTGTCAGGGAACATTCAATGGAAGCTTATCCAATAACATAAGGATTTCCTTGACATTGAGTCCCTCCAGCTTCAGCAACGTAGGCGCTGTCGTTGACACTCACGGCGGCGGGACGTTCTACGGCAACGGCAGGTGTGATGACCGGACCGGGCAGTTCTCGGTGACCGTCCAATGGCTGAACGGACCGGCGATTTTTACCGGTACGATCTGGCAAAACGGCTACGAAGCCACCGCCCAGGGTTATGTTAACAGCGGATTGACGTTCAACTTAGTCCGCCGCTAAATCGTAATAGTTGCGAGCCTTAAAAAAGGAAGCGTACATAAAATGTACGCTTCCTTTTTTCATTCCAATCAAAAGGCTCCTGCTGCCTTTTGGTAGCAAAAGGCAGCAGGAGCCTTTTACATGGGATCAGTATACGGTTTCCCAATCGCGGTCGGTCAGGATAAATTCCACACGGCGGTTGAGCGAACGGGCCCTCTCGGTGATGTCGGTCGTTACGCGGCGGGCGTGCGAAAAACCGTAAACTTTGATGGATTCCGGATAGATGCCTTTTTTTACCAGGTACATCTTGACGGAACCGGCCCTTTGCAGGGAAAGCTGCTCGTTGCGTTCGTCGCTGCCGATATCGCAGGTATGCCCCTCCACTATAAGCTTCAGATGGGGGTAACGCAGGAGTATAGCCGCCACCCGGTCAAGCATATCAAAAGAACTGGGGAGGAGCACATCCGAACCGAGCTTGAATTCCGCCGGCGGGATATCCCGCGAAGTCACCAGATCCTGGAGGGATTGCATCTCCAGCGCGGCGCGCCGGTTCTCCTCCATCAGCAGCGGATCCTTCCTGTGCCCGGCGCAGGCGCAAAACATAACGACGGTCATTATCAATACGGCAAGCTTCATATTCACCTCTTTGTTCTTATCTGCCGGAGATCTGCACTATAAGGGTCTCCCTTCTGAAACGGTAACCATTGGCGAAAGCGGTATTGCTAAGGAGCAGCGGAGGCGTGGAAAGTATGGTCGAATAGATCCTGCTTCTTTTTATCTTCGGACAGCATAAAGGATCAAGGAGGTTCGCCCGCGCTATTTCCTGCAGAGTATCCATGGCCCAGTAGACCGGCCAGATAAAAGCTGCGCGCAGGGCCATTTCCGTCTTGGGAACTGAAGACAGGAACGCCTCGCTTAGATCCAGCTGATCCACGGCCCAGCAGATCCATTTATAGACCACCGGACGCAGCCGCTCCATTTTTTTGGGATCGAGCAGATCTTCCGGCTTAAGACCCGCCCCGTTCAGATCCGACAGGGGCAGATAGCAGCGCCCCATGCGCAGGTCGGCGGCCAGATCCTTCAGGACATTGGTTATCTGTAAAGCCGAGCCGATAAGTCCGGCGTCGGCATCGGAGGAGAACTTGCCGAAATTGATATTATTGCGGCGAATGGTCTCCCGGTAGAGCCGGGCCCAGAAGATCCCCGGTTCGCCGCCGATCAGGGCGCAGTATGTTTTAAGTTCGTCTTCGGTTTTCAGCGCCGTGACGCCCCGTCCTTTCGACTCGGCGGGCCGCGCTTTATATTTATGTCCGCTTTCCCGCTCTTCAGGCCCGGCGCCGCCCTGGAAAACATCCAGGTCCATCTCCATGCCCTTAGCCACCCCGTCCACCAGGGCCTTAAGAGGCGCGAGCTCCGCCTCGGAAAAAGCGGCGTAAAGGGCCGCTATTTTTTCAAATTTAAAAAGCAGTTCCTTTTCTTTCTGGCTGGAAATGCTCCCCGCCGCCTGTTTTATCCGGCCGCCCAGCTCCCAGGCGTTGTTCCTGTTCTCCAGCCCCCTGAACAGAGCCAGCATCCCGCGCTTGGAGGCGGCGTCCAGGGCCGGACAGTCCGTCACGGTGTCCATGGTGCGGGCGACAAGATAGCCCATCGCCATAGAGGTCTTTAACGGTTCGGGCAGGATCTTTATGCTCAGGTAAAGCGTCCGGGAAACATCCTTGAGAATACCTTTAAGGTCTCCGGAAAAACCAGCCTTATGGTAGGTCATGTATATATTTTACAAAACTTTCCCCAGTACGCGGGGGCCGAGGGCGCCGGTGGCCGACGGGCAATGGTTCACCCGCCCGTTCAGCGCCAGCCAGGCCATCAGCGCGAAGCAGGCCGGTTCTTTCGCCAAAGGATCGATGCCGCAGGCGGAGATACTTTTCACCTCCGTTCCAGGCAGCTCCGCGGCGATATTGCGCATAAGGACGGGATTTAGCGCCCCGCCGCCGCTGACGATCAATTCGTCCGTACCAGCCGGAGCGTGTTTTTTGAACGCCAGCGCTATGGAGGCGGCGGTAAAAAGATTAAGGGTGGCCAGCGTATCCTTCAAATTAGCGGCGTGTATCCGTCCGAAATGTCTTTTGAGGAAAGCCGCGGAAAAAGCTCCGCGGTCCAGCGACTTAGGAGGCCTGAGAGAGAAAAACGGCAGTTTAAGGAGCGTTTCCACCTTCGCGCGGTCCGCCTTCCCCCCCGCCGCCAGCCGGCCGGCCTTGTCATAGGCCGTTTTTCCGCGGGTAACCGAAGCCACGGCGGTGTCCATCAGGGAGTTGCCGGGGCCCGTGTCGAAACCCGAGGTTTTAACGCCTTTGCCTACGAACGAGATATTTCCCACCCCTCCGATATTCTGAAAGGCCGCAGCCCTGCCCCGCCCGCCGGGCCGTCCGGAAAAAGCGCGGAGGCCGGACAAATATTCGTCCATGAACGGAATAAGCGGGGCGCCTTCCCCCCCGGCCGCCATGTCGGCCGGCCTGAAATCCGCGACCACAGGCCGCCTTGTTTCTTCGGCTATGAACGACGGCTCGCCTATCTGCAAAGTGCTTCCTTTCCGGCCGGGCAAATGATAGACGGTCTGGCCGTGAGAACCGATAACGGCGATATTTTTATATGCGGTCTTATGTTCCCGGCAAAACCGGCCGACCATCCCGGCCCAAAGGCGGCCCAGTTCAAAATTAAGCCCGGAAAGTTCCGGCGCGCGCATACCTTTAGCCGCGAGGATCCGCCCTTGCAAACCGGCGCCGTAAGGGTAAGTTTTAGAAGCCAGCACTTTAAACCCCGCGCCGTCCCCCCTTATGGAACACAAAGCTATAGAAAGGCCGTCCGCCGAAGTGCCCGACATAAGGCCAATGATCTTAAATATTTTGCTCATAAATCAACGCAATAAAAACAGGAAGCGCAGGAAGGCGCTTTGCCCGGCTTGCGCATTCCGTTCACGCCGGCTTTATCTCTTCAAACAACCAGGTACTCAGGTAGCGTTCGCCGCTGTCGGGCAGAAGGACCACTATAACCTTGTCCGCGGCCTCCGGCCGCGCGGCCACCAGGGCGGCGGCGTGCATGGCCGCTCCCCCCGAGATCCCGGCGCAGACGCCCTCTTGCGCCATAAGGCGCCTGGCCATCAGGCCGGCTTGCGCGTCGGTGACCCTGATGATCTCGTCTATATTTTCTTTTTTAAGCACGGCCGGGACGAAACCGGCGCCTATGCCCTGGATCTTGTGCGGACCGGCGGGCTCGCCGGAGAGCACGGAGGAGGTGAACGGTTCCACCGCTATTATCCGGGCTTCCGGCCTGCGCGCTTTCAAGACCTCCGAAACGCCGGTGATAGTCCCGCCGGTGCCGACCCCGGCCACAAAATAATCTATTTTACCGCCGGTATCCCTCCAGATCTCCTCCGCGGTAGTTTTTCTGTGGATCTCAGGATTGACGGGATTGTCGAACTGCCGGGGCATAAAAGCGCCGGGGTTGACGGACATAAGCTCGGCGGCCCTGGCGATGGCCCCTTTCATCCCCTCGGCTCCGGGGGTAAGCACCAGTTCCGCGCCCAGCGCCGCAAGGATCTTGCGCCTCTCCACGCTCATGGTCTCCGGCATGGTCAGCAGCAGCCGGTAGCCGCGCACCGCGCAGACATAAGCCAGGCCGATGCCGGTATTACCGCTGGTCGGCTCTATTATCAGGCTATTTTCCTTTATAAGCCCGCTTTTAGCGGCCGCGTCCAGCATGGCCAGCGCGATACGGTCCTTGACGCTGGACATGGGATTGAAAGATTCAAGTTTAGCCAGAACGAGCGCCCGGCCGGAACCGGCCGCGCGGTTTATCCTTACCAGGGGCGTATTGCCTATAAGCCCGGTAATATCTTCAGCGTATTTCATAAGATCTCCTTGGACGCCCGGCAGGGGACGGAAAAACACGGTTAGATGCGCCTAACTGTCCTGCCCCCCCGCCCTGGCCGTCACGATCTTTTTAAGCTCCTCAACCTCCGCGCGAAGGACCCTTATTTCTTCGCCGCAGACATCGAAAAGCTTATTATGGTCGAGCTGCGCCGTTTCCACAATGCCGCCTTCCCTGGCCTTGGCGGGAATGCCGAAAACGGTGGTGTCGCGCGGAACATCTTTCAGTACGACGGAGCCGGCCCCGATACGCGCGTGATCGCCTATGGTGATGGCCCCCAGGACTATGGCCCCCGCCCCTATCACGACCTTGCTGCCTATGGTCGGATGTCTTTTCTTTTTCTCCAGGGAGGTGCCGCCCAGCACCACGCCCTGATACATCAGGACATCGTCCCCTATTTCGGTCGTTTCGCCTATAACCACGCCCATGCCGTGGTCTATAAAAAAGCGGCGGCCGATAGTCGCGCCGGGATGGATCTCAATGCCGGTCAACGCGCGGCCGGCCTGCGAAAGAAGCCGCGCCGGGAAATGGAGGCCCAGGGTCCAGAGACGGTGCGAAATGCGGTGCAACCAGACCGCGTGCAGGCCGGGATAACAGGTCAGGATCTCCAAGATGCCGCGCGCCGCCGGATCTTCGTTGAATACGGTCTTTATGTCCTCTATTATGTTCATTGTTTCCTGTAAACCCCCGTAAGAACGGCTTTGGCGAGAGTATGGTCTTTGATAAATTCCTCAAGCGGCGCGGGAGCGTCGTTAAGCCGCTCCGTATCCACGGCGTAGAGGGAAAAGATATAGCGATGGGTGCCGGAGGGCGGACAGGGGCCCGTGTAACCGAAACCTCCGGCATCGTTCTGGAATTCCCGCGAATTGGGAGGGAATTTGGCGTTGCGTCCGGCTCCGTTCGCCGTCGCGGGAATATCCACCACGGCCCAGTGCAGGAAATCTCCGCCCGGCGCGTCCAGGTCCTTCATGGTCAGGATAAAACTTTTCGTACCGGGAGGAGCCCCGCTCCACCTGAGGTCCGGAGAGATATTCTGCCCGGTGCAGGCGAACATCCGCGGCATAGTATCATTGTTCCTGAAGTCCTCCGATGCCAGCACAAAGCCGGCGGCGGGCTCGGCGGCGGCAGGCGAAGCCTTATGGGCATAAGGACCGCAGGCTCCTAAAAAAACCAGAATAAGAACGGGAACGATCGCACTTCGCATCTTTCCTCCTTATGCGGCCGTAAGCTCATTATAGCCGCCTGAAGATCATCGGGCAAAAAGTCTTACTGGCCCCGTCATGCGCCCGGAACTATTATATATTTTTTACACGGACCGGACTGTTAAATCGCCGCAAAGCTTGGTAATCCCGCGAAAGGCCGCGGAATTGCCGCAGACAGGTTGCCTATCGCTTTTTGACTTGGCTTTCCAATAATCATAATATATGAATGGCGTTCGTGGACGAACGCCGAAGGGGTTAGGATATGCCGCGGGAATTCATCCCCGGCATTACCGGGCCTTGAGAATTCAACAAGGAGAATACATGAACAACTCGTTAGTATTAATCCTGGCGGCCGTTATGGCGCTTGGATCGAACCTTAACGCGGCCGGCTTCAGGCTCTCTGAGCAGGATGCAAAGGCCGCAGGCATGGGCAATGCGTTCACGGCCGTAGCCGACAACGCCTCAGCCGTATGGTACAACCCCGCCGCCATCACCAACCTTGAGGGCACCAACCTGTCCCTCGGGTCCGTCATGGTCGCCCCCTCGATGGAACATAAGAACACCGACGCCAACGGCGCCGCCGCCGATAAAATAAAGAACAAGCTGCACATTCCCCCGCATTTTTACGCCACCCATAAAATGAACGACCACTGGTCGCTAGGTCTGGGCGTTAACGCCCCGTTCGGTCTCGCGACCGAATGGAATAAAACCGACGCGACCACCCGCATCGTCGCCACCAAGTCCGAGATCGAGGCGATCTACACCAACATGAACGGCGCATATAAACTGAACGACAAACTCTCGTTCGGCCTGGGCCTGGCGTGGGTGAATTTGGACGCGGAAATGAATAAAAAAATAGAAATGCTCGGAAATAATGTCGAACAAAAGCTCACCGGCAACGGCACAGGCTGGGGCTATAACGCCGCCGCGTTCTACAAATATACCGACAAGTTGCAGTTCGGCGCCAACTTCCGCAGCAAAGTAAAAGTTGATGTGGACGGGAAAATAAAGCTTCCCACCACCGGAGTCCTCGCGACTTTAGCCGCCGACGGGGACGCGACGACCAGCATCACCCTCCCCGACCTCTTCCAGTTGGGCGCGGCCTATAAATACAGCGACAAATGGCTGTTCTCCGCCGAAGCCGACTATACCGACTGGACCACCTACCGCAAACTGGTCATTGATTACGACACCACCGCGGGTGTCGCGAAACAGTCGATAGATTACAAAAATTGGAAAAGCGTCTGGGCCTTCCGCGCCGGCACCGAGTATAAATACTCGGACGCCTGGAAATTCCGCGGCGGCGCCTTCTACGACCTGAACCCCGTCAAAGAGAAGTATTTTGAAACCCGCGTGCCTGACTCCGACCGCGTGGGCCTCTCGGTAGGCGCGGGTTACACCAAGGGCAGCATCACCGTTGACGCTTCCTATATGTATATAATGTTCCTTAAACGGACCGTCAGCGGAAGCGTACAGGATGACGCGCTTACCGGCAAAACGACCGTTATAGACGGCAAGTATACGGCCTCCGCGCATCTGTCGGCCATAACCGTAAGCTATAAGTTCTAAGCCTGCCTTCGGCAAAAGAATAATAAAACCCCCGTACGCATTATGCGTACGGGGGTTTTATCTTTAAAAAGCGGAAGCTTTTTAGAAACCGAGACCCACTCCCAGCGAGAGCGTGAGTCCGTTGAAGTTCTTGAGTTCCTTGGTGCTGGCGGCGGAGAGGACATTCGGACCCGTTGCGTTGAACCCGGGTACGAACCGATACCCCAGGCCGACGGTAACGCGGGAATCCACTTTACCTGTCGTGGCATACACTATCCTGCCCTGCGGTTCCAGCAAAACGCTCTGTTGCGCATCGCCGACGGCGGCGCTGCCCAGGACATCCGTGACGGCGGAGCCCATCCAAAGGCCGAGATCCACGCTTACCTTATCAAAGGTGGCGGTTCTATAGAAGGCGTTTATTCCCTGGAACATCACGCTATTGTTGCCCGTGGTCTTAACGCCGGCCACGGTTTCCTCGCCGCGAACCGAGAGCTCCTCCACGCGATAGCCCATAGTAAGATTGTCATCGACTTTTATAGTGATGTTAACACCGGAGCCTACGCCGGAGAACCTGGAATCCGCCGGCATATAAAAACTGCCGGTCATGTCGAATCCAAGACCCGCCCCGTTACTGCCGGCGGCGTCTGCCTGCGCAACCGATCCCGCGAACGCCAACGCCGCGAACACCGCTACCGCTATTTTTTTCGTCATTATTATGATTTCCCCTTTTTTTGATTCGATCCCTCGCCTTATCGGCGCTTTGCAAGGACCGTTGTTTCAATTGTACTCAATTTGCGAACGCCGCACAAAAGGCTCCTGCTGCCTTTTTAACACAAAAGGCAGCAGGAGCCTTTTCGATTCTGTGGGGTTATTTTTTCTTTTTTACGCGCCAGGGTTTGTCGGCGCGGGTGTCGTGCTGCGCTTTCCGGTCGCTGCCCTCTATAACACCCAGGGCTATCTCCCGGATCTTTTTTATCTCAAAAGGCTTGGTCAAATAGCCCGACGCTCCCATCTTGAGGGTCTTGAGCGCCAGATCCAAGTCTTCATCGCCGGTAAGCATCCAGATAACGGGGCTGAATCCGGTCTCTTTTATCCGCCGCAGCACCTCCAGCCCCGAGATGCCGGGCATCTTCATGTCTAGAAAAACCAAAGTGGGGCGTTCTTTTTTTATTATTTCCACTGCGGTCTGGCCTTCCGACGCCGTAAACACCTGGTAGGCCTGCGAAAAAGTTTCTTTGATGACAAACCTGATGTTCTCTTCGTCATCGACTATCAGGATCTTATGCCGCATTTCCGCCCCCTTGGCGCGTTTTTTAAAAATAGCTGGTTTTAATAAAGCCGGGGCGGCCATAACAGAAGCCGCTTGCGGCCCGCAAAAAAGGGGTCATCCCCCGATAAAATGCGTTAAGCAGATATGGGGGATAACCTTGAATACAGTATACAAGAACTGGATTTTTCCGGCAAGAGGGTTTTGATCTTTTTTTAATCTCTTAAAATATTTATGGTCCGCCACCGTCCGGCGTTAAACCTGAACCCGTAGACGCCGGCCAGAAGCATCACATAAGCCAGCGCCCACCCCCAGACCGCCATGAGTCCGGAGCGGGAGATGTTCACCAGGCAATAAATACCAGGCACGAAAAAACACCATGCCAGGGCGCTGCCGGTTATCATCTGGAACCTCGTATCTCCGGCCCCCCTGAGAGCGTCCACGAACACGATTCCGACCGCGTCAAAAAGGATAAAGAATGCCAGGATGTTCATCAGGGGACGGCTGGCCGCAAGTATCGGGGCGAATTCCGCCGAATCCGGGGCGCCGAAAATATTCACGAAGAAACCAGGGAAGGCGAAAAACAAACAGCCAAGACCCGCCACATATGACAACGCCAGTTTTACCGCGTTCCATGTGACTTTTACCGAGATCTCAGGCCGCTTGCGGCCTATGTAGCGCCCCACCAGCGTCAGGTTGGCCATGCCCAGCCCTATGACCGGCATGAAGGCTATCATGTTAATGGAGGCGATGATATTGTTGGCCGCGAGGGAATACTTGTCCATGTTGCCCACCATGAAGATGAACACTCCGAAGGACGCTATATCCAGGAAAAATCCGGCGCCGTTCGGCGCGCCGAATTTTATCAGTCGTTTAAAAAGACCTTTATGCAAACCCACCAGCCGCGCGGTGCGGTAAGTCCGGCGATTCTCGGCGGAAAAAATAATGACGAGATAGATGCCCATCACGCAGAGCTGGCCGATAACCGACGCCCAGGCCGCGCCTTTTATTCCCAGTTCTGGCACTACCCCCTTGCCGAAGATCAGCAGCCAAGAAAGCAGAACGCAAACGCCGTTACCCGTCATGTTGGCGGCCATGGTCACCTTGGTTCGCCCGCGGCCGGTGAAAAAAGCGGCCAGGGCGGTATTCACGGTGATCAGCACACCCCCTGAGTTCAGTATTGTGAAATATTGTTTCTCTAGTATCTTGACGGCGGACGGATGCCCGGATGCGTCGATAAGATACCGGCCGGCCGGAGTCAGGACCAGCAGTATAAGGCCGGAAACAAGCCCAAGCCATACCCCCTGCCACACGGCCACGGAAACACTGGCGGTCTTGCCCCTGCCGTGATATTGCGAAACAAAAGCGTTGGTGTAAGAGGTCGTTCCCATGAAAAAGCAGATCAGGGTAAAACTGAGCACCCCGGCGGGGACGCAGGCGGCGAGCGCATCGGCGCTGTAGCGGGACAGGAAAACGCGGTTGATGAACTGCATCACCGTGTTGGAGGCGGTGGAAATAATGAGCGGATAGGCGACGGACAAAAGTTCGCCCATCCCCCCCTCTTCTTTCTCGAAAAAGTTGAATGCTGGCATGGCAAATTGAAAGACCGCGGCAGATCTTACGCGAGCATATCGGCGTAGGCGCGATCCAGCAGATCGGCTTCAACTATGCCAAGACGGTCCATAAATGCTCCGGCAGCGGCTTCGCCTTCGGCCCGGCTTTGGCCGTCCCGCATACATACTTCCAGCTCTATGAACCGGCCCAGGCCGGAAACCTCGTCGAAGTGTATGCGGGTGGCCCCGGACAGCAATAATATCCGGGTCTTTTTCACTATCTTGCCGGCGCCGAACGCCGCGCCCAGGAGCGCTTTCATCGAGGCGGGGTCTTTTACCGCGGACGGATAGTAAACGGAACTTTTCGGGCCCTTCAGATCGGAGCGAAGATAAAAGATCAGATAGCTTTCCCCGCCCTTGATTTCCCGCAGTTTCAACCGCCCGCTGGGGCAGTTGAAAAAAGTGTCTTCCTGTATCAGTTCTTCTGTCCTATCGGCCAGAGCGCGCGCAGCCGCGATCTGGCGGCCCCAGTCCCCGGCCCTGGCTTTTATTTCGATATTGGACGGCATAGATATCAGAAATACTCTTTCTCCCCTCTTTTGCGCAGCGAATGGTCCAGGACCTTTTTGCGCAGGCGCAGGCTTTTGGGCGTGACCTCCACAAACTCCCCCTCCTCCACATATTCTATAGCCTGTTCAAGGCTCATGTTAAGCGGCGGAGTAAGGGTTATGGACATGTCGGAAGTGGAGGAACGCATATTGGTCTGCTTTTTTTCTTTGCAGGGGTTCACCACAAGGTCGTTGGAACGGCAATGTTCCCCCACGATCTGTCCGGAATAAACATCCTGGTTGGGGCTCACGAACATTATGCCGTGGTCCTGAAGCCCGTTCAGGGCGTAGCCGGCGGTCTTGCCGGATTCTTTAGCGATAAAAACGCCGTTGCGCTTCGGGGGCTGGAACCCGCCTTCGGGCATGAAGCCGTGGAAGTTGTGATGCATCAGGCCGGAGCCCCTGGTCAGCGTCATGAACTCCGACTTAAAACCTATGAGCGCCCTGGAGGAAACGACATATTCGAAGCGCACGCGCCCATCTTCGCAAACCTTCATGTCCTTCATCTGGGCGCCTCTGCGGCCCAAAGCTTCCATCGTAGCGCCCTGGAACTCCGTCGGAGAGTCCAGGACCAGATATTCCACCGGTTCCATATTGACGCCGTTCTCCTGGTGCGTGATGACGGCCATCTTGGAAACGCAAAGCTCATAGCCTTCCCGGCGCATGGTCTCGATGAGGATGGACAGATGCAGCTCTCCGCGGCCTGAGACCTTGAACCCCGGCTGGCCCATGATATCTTCCACCTTAAGGCCCACATTTATCTGCTGCTCGCGGTAAAGCCTTTCGCGCAGCTGGGTGATGGTCACGAATTTCCCGTCCCTGCCGGAAAAAGGCCCGTCGTTGGCGTAAAATTCCATGGAAAGAGTGGGCAATTCTATCTCAAGACCCGGCAGAACACCGGGATTCTCCGCGCTTGAAACGGTGTCCCCCACCTCTATTCCTTCAAGTCCGGCCATGGCCACGATGTCGCCGGAGCGCGCCGTCTGCACGGGCACTCGCGTCAGGCCCCTGAAGCCCATAAGCTGCACGACCTCGCGCGTGACGGGCTGGGAGCCGGGCGAGGCCAGCGAGATCATGGCCCCCGTGGCCACCGTCCCCTGGAAGATGCGGCCTATGCCTATGCGCCCGGTGTAAGAGCTGTAATCCAGCATCGTCACCAGCATCCGCAGGGGCTCGGCGTCCCTGTCCAGCGGTCCGGGCACATATTTTATGATGGTCTCAAAAAGGTAGGAAAGGTCGTTCGTTTTAACTTTATAGTCTTTGGACGCCCAGCCGTCTCGGCCTGCGGCGTAGACGGTGGGGAAATCAAGCTGGTAATCGCTGGCGCCCAGTTCCATAAAAAGCGCGAAGACCTTGTCGAGCATGGCGTGCGGATCGCAGTTGGGCCGGTCGACCTTGTTTATGACCACGATGGGCCTGACGCCAAGGGCCAGAGCTTTTTTAAGGACGAAGCGGGTCTGCGGCATGGGCCCGTCCAATGCGTCGACCAGCAAAAGCACGCCGTCAACCATGCGCAGCACGCGCTCCACCTCGCTGCCGAAGTCGGCGTGGCCGGGGGTGTCCACTATATGAATGGTGGTCTCCCCGTATTTCACGGAAGTATTCTTTGAAAGGATGGTGATGCCTCGCTCGCGTTCCAGGTCGTTGGAGTCCATGATGCACTCGCGGGATTCGCCGCTTTTGTCCTTGAACGCGCCGGTCTGCCTGAGCATGGCGTCCACCAGGGTGGTCTTGCCGTGGTCGACATGGGCTATGATGGCGATATTCCGCAGGTCCTGCCGGCGCTTTGGGTTGTCTTGTTCCATGAATTTATCATTCTCCTTGCAACTGCCCGGCGCATCCGGGCGACCGCAAACCTTCGCAAATTATTGCGCGGCTCCCTCCAACTCGTTCAGTTCCTGTACGGCCGCGGCGACCCTGGCTTCGAGAGCGTGGATCTTATCGCCCAATTCCTTCACCTGCTTATAGTCCGAATAAATTTCGGGCATGGACATTTTCGCGGCCAGGGTCTCGATGGTCTTCCTTGTATAGGCTATGTCCTTTTTCAGCGTGTCGCCGCGCCGGGTCCGTTTGCGGGCCTCCGCCTCCTGGCGTTTCTTCTCTTCCCAGGCCGCGGTGTCGGCGCGGGCTCCGGAAGGCTTGGCCTCTCCGGCAAAAGCTTCGGCCGCGGCCGTTTCCGCCAGCATGGTCCGCTGGCGGTGGCTGAAATAATCGTAGTTGCCGGGATAAACAGTGGTTTTGCCTTTCTCGATATGCACCACGGAGTCGGCCAGCGCGTTTATAAAATACAGATCGTGGCTTATAAAGCAGAGGGTGCCCTCAAATTCCTTCAGCGCGCCGATAAGCGCGTCCACGCTGGGCATATCCAGATGGGTGGTGGGCTCATCCATCAAAATAACGTTCGGCGGGTCCAGCAGCAGTTTCACCAGCATCAACCGGCTTTTCTCGCCGCCGCTGAGCACCGCCGTTTTTTTATAGACATTATCGCCCGGGAACAGGAAGGTTCCAAGTACGGTCCTGACCATCAGCTCGGGGTTCATCCTGTCGTTGTCCATGGCTTCCTGCAGCACGGAATAACGCGGCTCCAGGATGCCTTCGCGGTGCTGCGAGAAATAGCCCGTCTTGACATTCAACCCGAGGACGCGCTCCCCCGAATCCGGCTCTATGACGCCGGCGAGCATCTTCAGCAGCGTGGACTTGCCCGCGCCGTTATGCCCGACGAAAGCCATCTTCTGGCCGCGGTAAAGCTCGAAATTAAAATTCTCGTAGACCCGGATCGGCTCGTGGCCCGGCACATTATAGACCTTGTTGATATTCTTCAGTTCCAGCACCTTGGTGCCTGTGCGGCCCGGCTGGGGAAACCGGATCTTGACCGTCTTGGCGGTTTCCGGCAGCTGGATAAGTTCAAGTTTATCAAGACGCTTCATCATGCTCTGCACGCGGGAGGCGGTCGACACGCGCGCCCGGTTGCGGAAGATAAAGTCCTTCATCTGGGCTATCTCATCCTGCTGCTGTTTCCACTGCGAGAGAAGCTTCTCTTTTTCCGACTCGCGCTGCGCGAGGAAATGCTCATAATCCCCGTAATAGGCGCGCAGGGTTTTGTCCTGCACCGAAATTATCGCGTTACAGACGGTATTGATGAACGACCGGTCATGCGAGATGACGAAAACCGCGCCCTGATAGGCCGCCAGGTACTCCTGCAGCCACAGCAGGGAATCCAGGTCCAGGTGGTTGGTCGGCTCGTCCAGGAGCAGCAGGTCCGGCTTTTTTACCAGAAGGCGCGCCATCGCAACGCGCATGGCCCACCCGCCGGAAAGAGTGTTGACCTGCCTGCCGAAATCGGAAACCTTGAAACCCAGTCCCATCAGCACGGCTTTCGCCTCGGCCCCCTTGCGGCCGTCAAAATCCTCGGCGCCGTCCAGGGTCTCATCCACGACCGAACGGGCGGAAGTGGGAGCGTTCTCCTGCGGCAGATAGCCCACCACCACATTCTTCTTGAACTGGATCTCGCCGTCGTCGGGCTCCTCTTCGCGGAGCATCATTTTAAAAAGCGTGGATTTGCCGGAACCGTTCGGCCCCACCAGCGCGAAGCGTTCCCCCTCGTTTATCTGGAGGGACGCTCCCTCGAAAAGGGACTGGGAGGAAAAGGATTTATGGATGTCTCTGATAGTTATCATGGATAAAACGCTCAAAAGCGGACACGCCGCGTCCTGCCTTTTTGTTCTTTAAAAGTAAGGGGATCTTTGCTCAAAATCCGGAAAGCGCCGTTTGGACCGATCAGAAGATCACTGCCTTCATATTTTAGCATTTTCCCGGCACGGAACAAAACCGCCCCCTATCCCGTTTCCCCGGGAACCTGGATAGGTCCAAAGCCTGGCGCGGACGGACCGTTGGCCCCATGCCGCGGCGGCGTTGCGGCCGTATAATATGCGCATGAAACTTTTGCTGCCCTGCCTGCTGCTGTGCCTGTATTCAAGTCCAGGTTTTTCGACCGGCCTGGATGATTTCCGCAAGGAATTATCGGCCCTGGGCGCGCCCGAAACCGCTGCAATCCCCTCCCCGCCGGACACGACCACGATAAAACACGCCGAGGTGGATAAAGAGGCTTTAAAAGAAGAGGCCAGGTCCGGAGCGGAAGCGCTCCTCGCGCGGCGGAATTACTCCCGCGCGCCCTACACGAACCGCAAGCAGTTGATGCTGATCTCCGAGCCGGAGGAAGTGAGGCTTGGCATTGAAGCCTACTCCGAAATACTGTACGGAGCCCGGATATCCACAGATACCGAAAAGACGGAAATGGTCAGACAGGTGGGGGATCGGCTGGCCGGGATCGCGAACGCGCCCCCCGGCTACGAATGGGAATTCAATCTTATAGAAGATCCGCAGATAAACGCTTTCTGCCTTCCGGGAGGCAAAGTGGCGGTCTACAGCGCGCTTCTGCCCGTGGCCGAAGACGAGACCGGCCTGGCCGTTGTGATGGGCCATGAGATCGCTCACGCGCTCGCCCGGCACGGCTCCGAACGAATAAGCCGCGAAATGGTCGTCAGCCTGGGAGACAGGGTCTTGAAGGGGACGCTTGTCCGCAGAACGCCTGAAACTCAGGAGGCCTTCTCCAGGGCCTACAAGTTGGGGATGAAACTGTGCGTAACGCTGCCGTTCAGCCGCGATCAGGAATCCGAAGCCGATCATATAGGCCTGATACTTATGGCCAAAGCCGGTCACGATCCCCGCGCCGCGCTGGAGTTCTGGAAACGCATGGAAGCCGCCGCCACGCCTACCGATTCGCATCTGGCTAAATACTTATCAGCCCACCCGGGAGCCGCGGCCAGGATAAAAGATATAAAAGATTGGATGCCGGAAGCGATGAAGTATTATAAAACGCCGTAAAACGACATTTTATCAGTACACCCTGGCCCAGACCGCTTTAAGGTACTCGCCTTCGGGATAATCGGAAGAAACGGGATGATCGGCGCCGGCGCCGGACTTTTTAAAGATCTGGGCGCGCCGTCCGGCGTTGGCCGCGGCTCCGCGCACGATAAAGGAAAATTCGTCCATCGAGACCATCCCGCTGCACGAACAGGTGACGAAGATACCCCCCTCGGCCACAAGAGACAGCGCCAGGCGGTTAAAATCCCTGTATTTAAAAATGCCGTACTCGCGGTCCTCCCGCGAAGCCACGAGCTTGTAGGGGTCCAGGATGACCATGTCGTATTTCCTGCTGTTCTGGAACATCTGGCGCATGTAAGGGAAGGCGTCGGAGCAGACCGGGTCTATCCTGACCCCGTTTATATTCGCGTTGCGTTTTGAAAGCTCCACCGCCTCGGCGTCCAGTTCCACGCAGGTGACATCCTTCGCCCCGCCCAGCTTCATGGCGTAGATGCCGAAGCCGCCGGTGTAGGAGCAGATATCCAGCACGCTCCGCCCTTGCGCGAGCGTCGACGCGTACAGCCTGTTACCGCGCTGGTCGCAAAAAAAACCTGTCTTGTGCCCGCCCGCCAGGTCCACTTCGAACGACACGCCGTTCTCCGTGACGCGGACTTTTTTCCCGGGAAGAACGGACCCGGGTTTCCCGCCTACGGCCGCCCGGCCGGGCTGGTTTACGGGCAGAGTAAAACCTTCCATGGCCTCGGTGTAGGAACTGGCGCGGTGGTGGAAAACGGCTTTGGGGAAATGCTCCCTGAAAGCGGCCTCAAGAGAGGAAGCCAGCCGGTACATGGCGAAGGAATAAAATTCAAGCACGATATTGTCGCCGTACCGGTCCACCACCAGCCCGGGCAAGCCGTCGCCGTAATCGTGGACCAGGCGGCAGGCGTTGGTAACTGCGTCCAGCTTAAGCACCTTGCGGCGGAACTCCACGGCGCGGGCCACCTGTCTTTTTATGAACGCCTCAAGATCGAACGCCTCGGGATTTTCTCTGGTAAAGATGCGCAGGGCGATCTGGCTGCGGGGGTTATAAAGCCCCACGCCGTAGGGCTGGCCGTTCTTATTATAAACGGCGACGATGTCGCCGGCGGAGGCGCCTTCCACGGAACCGATCATCCGCCGGAAGGCGTTGGGCCCGGCCGGGGCGTAGGCGAGTTTCACTTTAGGTAATGGCTTGTTCATTCTGTCTTTGAAAAAGAACCGCGTGCCGGACACGCGGTCTTTTTCGTGCGTTTACAGGTCCGTCATGTACGCTATTTCGTCGTACGGGGTGCGGTACAACGGCTGCTTCATGCGCTTCTGATCGAAGATGTGTCCGAAGATGCCGATGGACCTGCCAACCACGAACAGGGCGTTCAGACAGCCCATTTTCACTATCTCGTCGATCTCTTCCTTTTTAAAACTGCCGTAGCTGCCCAGCATGTCCACGAAGCAGATGCCGATGCAGCCGTCCACATTAAGGATAAGGTTCCCCTTCTTGGACGAGGTGATCTTTTCCACCTCCAGCGCGTAATCAAGCAACGCGGTCCTCCTGAAGTTCTTTCTGCAGAAAGCCTTCAGCTGCGTCACGCGCATGTCCGGGTTCGAGATGCTCTTCACCCGGTGGCCTATCCCCGGGATGTTGAGCCCCTTCGCTTTCATCTCCGCGACGAATTGGGCCGGGGACAGTCCCGCGTCGCAGGCGCGCTTGAAGTTCTGCGCCGCGTCGTCTATTGCCCCGCCGAAGCGCGGGCCGATGGTCAACAGCCCGGAAGCCAGCGAGGAGATGATGTCCTTGCCGGCGCGGGCCGCCACGATGGCGTTATGCGCGCCCGACACCGCCGGACCGTGGTCCGCCGTCAGGATCAGGGCTGTTTCCAGGAACTTCCTGCCGTAATCCGGCAGCTCGCGCTTGAACCAGAGCAGGCCGATCACGCCGCCGATCCCCATGCCGCTTTCAAGCACCTTCGAGATGGGGATATTGCAGTATTCCAGTTCCTCTTTCTTCTCATTGGAGATGGTGTTGATGAAAGTGGTGGACTTGCGGATCCTGCCTTCTTTCATCGCCTGCGCGAAATCCATAGGCAGGGCCGGGGCGGCGACTTCCGGGGCGGGCGTAAGAACCCCTTTCTTCACCAGTTTTTCATAGGTTTCTTTTATTTTCACGCCGTAGTCGTCGAAAGAATCCGGCACTATGGCGCCTGCGTCCTTCAGGGCCTTGTTCTTGGCCTCGGCGGTTTCAAGCTCCGAGCCGGCTTTTGCGCCCGCATGGCCGAACTGCACTCCGGCGGGGAACATTTTTGAGCAGGTGCCCGTGACCCAGATGACCAGCGGTTTCTTTATTTTCCCGGCTTTAAGCGCTTCCACTATGCGCAGTTCTTCGGTGCCGCCTATCTCGCCCAGCGCCACTATCATTTTAACGGAAGCGATAGCCTCGTAACGAAGGATATGCTGAAGCAGGGTGGAGCCGGGGTAGGCGTCGCCGCCTATGGCTATGCCCTCATACAGCCCGTCGCTGTTGCGGGCTATGATGTTATAGCACTCATTGGACAGGCCGCCGGACTTGGACACGAAGCCCACGCTGCCGGGCCTGTGCAGCCTGGATTCGACTATGTTCTCGTAGGTGCCGGCGGTATTGGCTATCTTGAAACAGCCGGCCTTTATGCCGCCCACGGTGGCCGGGCCGATCAGCATCTTGTCCAGCTTCGCGGCGGTGGCCGCCAGGATCCGCGCGCGGCGCTCCGGGATGCCTTCCGCTATCACGGCCACGGTGCGGATGTTGGGATGATTGAGCGCCTCCAGGCTGGAAGCGAACGCGCTGCGGAACGAAGCGAAATTGACGACCACATCCGCCTTGGGATGCTCCTCGGCCGCGGCCTCAAGCGTAGTGTACATCGGCAGCAGGATCTCCCCTTTGCCGAAAAAAGCCTTATGCTCGCCGTCCCTGCCCGGGTCCACGATGGCCGCCACCGACGGCGTTTTGCGGCCGCAGGCGTAGTCGAAGTCAAGCATGCGCTGTATCGCGTTGGTGTGATAGCCGTAAACTATCGCCGTGGTATCTTTTGTGAAAAGTTCGGATTTCATTTCTTTTTTCCTCCCTGCGCGGCAAGGCTCTTCTTCTTGCCCAGCGCCATTGAGACTACGGCGGTCATATGGGTCTCGGGGCCGTACACCTCTATCGGCACGCCCAGGGTGTCGCCCAGTTTGCGCATATTCTCAAGGCCTTCCTTATAGTTGGGGCCGCCGCGCCGCACGAAGATCTTCACCTTGTTCTCTATAAGCTTGGCTCTGTATTCGTTCAGCGCCTTGATGATGCCGGTGAAGGTTTTAGCCACATCGGTGAAGTTGGCGATGCCGCCGCCTATTATCAGCACCTTGCCTTTGGCGTTCTTCTCGCGGGTCATCAGGTCGAGGATGGTTTTAGCGTACTGGTAGGTATCCTCGGTAGAAGGGTCGCCGGAATATTCCCCGTAGTTCGCGAGTTCTCCGGAGTAGCCCAGGTCGCAGACGGTATCGGCGTAGATCACGGACGCCCCCCCGCCGGCCACCATGTTCCAGATGCGGCCCTTCGGGTTCAGCACGGTCAGCTTCAGGCTGGCGCCGGTCTTCTCGTCCAGGCCCCGTATAAAATCCTCTTCCGGGGTATGCGTTTGGCCGAACGGCGCCGGGAACGGAAGGTCTCCCCAGACCTTCGCGCATTCGAAAGCCGCGGTGTCGTCCACCTTCGCCACCAGGTCCAGCGGCACGATCCCGCCGCCGGCGAAAGTGAAGGGGTTGATCTCAAGATAAGTGAACCCGCCGCCGACATAAACCTTGTAAAGGGCTCTCACGAACTGTTCCACCTGGGAGTTTCTCTCGCCGAGATCCGGCATGTTAAGCTTGACGCCGTCGATGGAGGCCAGCACCGGCACCGCGGTCTCTTTGACCGTGTCCCAGTTCTCCTCGACATATATGCCGCCCTTTGGAGAAAGATAGATCACATCGTTCTCGCGGAACGCGCGGATGGCGACATAGCACTCCTCCGTTTCCTTGTGCGGAGTGAACGGCTCTATCAGAAAATCCGTCAGCCTGCCGGTGGTCTTGCCCACGGTGACGGTCTTGTTCATCCTTTCCGAGATCCAGGACCAGGCGGTCGTCCAGTCCGCGTTCAGGCAGATCAGGCCGTGCTTGCCGCGCTTGCCGAAAAGCTGGTCGGGCTTGACCACCAGCTTTTCCTTCGTCAGCCAGGGGTTGGCTTTTAAAAGTTCTTTGGGGTCGGTTTCGGGAGTTACCAGAGCGAGCCTGGCCGACCTTCCTTTGAACGAAGGGATGTATTCGGCCAGGCCGTCAAAAAGTATTTTCTTGCCTTCATATTCTCTTATTCCGCGTTGTGCCATGATCTTTTCCTCTTGGGGACCGCTTTGTCGGGAACGCGCCGCGCGGGGCCCTCCCGCGCGGCGCCGTCCGGTTATTTCGCTACGGCGCAAAGGCGTCCGGCCACCTTGTCGATAAAGCCTTCGGTGGTTTCGTAACCTGCGGGCGCCGGGGTTATCAGTGAAACCAGGTCCTTGGTGACCACGCCGTCCTCGATACAGCCCAGAACGGCGGCTTCCAGCCTTTCCCCGAACCTGACGACTTCCGGAGTCCCGTCCAGTTCGCCGCGTTTCTTAAGAGCGCCGCTCCAGGCGAAGATGGACGCCACGGAGTTGGTGCTGGTCTTGTTGCCTTTGAGATGTTCGTAATAATGGCGGCGCACCGTGCCGTGGGCGGCCTCATATTCGAAATGTCCGTCGGGCGACACCAGCACGGAGGTCATCATCCCCAGGCTGCCGAAGCCGGCCGCGATCATGTCCGAGAACACATCGCCGTCGTAATTGCGCATGGCCCAGAGGATGCCGCCCTCGTGCTTCATGATCTGCGCCACGGCGTCGTCTATCAGCAGGAAGCGGTAGGTCACGCCGGCCCTGTCCAGCGCGTCTTTATGCGCGAGGACCTCCTCGTTGAAGATGTCCTTGAACCGCGCGTGGTATTTCTTGCTGATGGTGTCCTTGCAAGCGAACCAAAGGTTTATCTTTTCCGAGATCGCGTAGTTTATGCAGGACTGCGCGAACGAATGGATGGACTTGTCGGTATTGTGCATCCCCATGATGACGCCGGGGCCTTTGAATTCCTTGATGGTGGCGTTGAGCACCGCGCCGCCGTCGTCCGGGGTGAACACAAGCTCGGCCCTGCCGGGACGATCGACGACCAGTTCCATGGATTTGTAAAGATCGCCGTAGGCGTGGCGGCCTATGACGATCGGTTTTTTCCAGCTGCGCACGGCCGGGGTGATATTGCTCACCGTTATGGGCTTGCGGAACACCGTGCCGTCCATGATGCTGCGGATCGTGCCGTTGGGCGAGGCCCAGGCCTTCTTCAGCTTATACTCGGTCACGCGGTCTGCGTCCGGGGTGATGGTGGCGCATTTCACGCCCACGCCGTATTTCTTTATCGCGTTGGCGGAATCGACAGTTATCTGGTCGTCGGTCCGGTCGCGTTTCTCGACCCCCAGGTCGTAATATTTAAGATCTATATCCAGGTGCGGCAAGATCAGCTTGTCCTTTATCATGGCCCAGATGATCCGGGTCATCTCGTCGCCGTCCATCTCCACCAACGGTGTTTTTACTTTTATTTTAGACATGTGTTCTCCTGTGTGGTATGATTGAGCAACCCGCCCGCCGTCAGGATGGCTCTCTGGCGCCCCGAAAGCTCGCAAACGCATTCTATTACCGCGCCGGTGCGCCCGTTGGCGAGCATCACCGGTTTTCCTTCAGCCGCCGCGGCCCGCCAATCCGGACAAGTCAAAGGATCTCCGGCCTGGACGGCAGCGTAATCCGCGGGGTCCTTGAAAGTCAGCGGCGCTATGCCGAAATTAAGCAGGTTGGCCGCGTGAATGCGCTCAAAGGACTTCGCCAGCACCGCTTTAACTCCGAGATACATCGGGCACATGGCGGCGTGCTCCCGGCTTGAGCCCTGGCCGTAGGACTCGCCGGCGACTATGATGTTGTGGGAGCCCCTGGCCTTGCTCTCCAGGCAGCGTTTCGCGAACGACGCATCCACATTTTCAAACACGAACTGCGCGTATTTCGGGACATTGGAGCGGTATTTCAGGCGCGCGCCGGCGGGCATAATATGGTCGGTGGTGATCTTGTCTCCGACGACTATCATTACTGCTCCGTCGAGCCGTTCGGGCATCCTGTCGTTCTTGGGAGGTTCGCCTATGTTCGGACCGCGGAAAACTTCCGTATTAACGCTTCCGGCGGCGGGCTTGACGAACATGGAATCGTCCACCAGGAAGCCCGCCGGTTCTTTAACGGCCGGGTACGGGATGCCGGCCTTGCGCGGGTCGGTGAGCCTGCCGAAAACGGCTGCCACGGCGGCGACCTCGGGACTGGTCAGATACACCTGCGCGTCGGCCGTGCCGCTGCGCGCCTCGAAATTGCGGTTGGAGGTGCGGATGGACACGCCGCCGCTCTTCGGGGAGAAATGGTTGCCTATGCAAAATCCGCAGGCGCTCTCAAGCACGCGCGCCCCGGCGTCCAGCAAGCTGGTGAGGGCGCCCGTGCGGGACATCATCTGCAGCACCTGGCGCGAACCGGGCGCTATGCCGAGGCTGACCGCCGGATCGACCTTGCGGCCTTTCAAGATCTCCGACACCGTCATCATATCGCGGTAAGAGGAGTTGGTGCAGGAGCCTATGCACACCTGGTCCACGGCCAGGCCTTCCAGCTCGGAGATCTTTTTTACACTGCCGGGGCTGTGCGGGCAGGCGGCCATCGGCTCTATGGCCGAAAGGTCCAACTCTATCACGCGGTCGTATTTCGCCCCGCGGTCCGCTTTCAGCGCGGTCCAATCCGCTTCCCGGCCCTGGGCCTTAAGGAATTTCCTGGTCACGCCGTCGGACGGAAAGACCGAGCAGGTCACGCCCATCTCCGCGCCCATGTTGGCTATCGTGGCGCGCTGCGGCACGGAAAGTTTCCCGACCCCGGGCCCGCCGTATTCCAGCATCACGCCCACATTGCCCCTGGTGGTCAGGAGCTCCAGCATCTTCAGCACCACATCCTTGGCCGAAACCCACGGGCCTAACTCCCCCGTCAGGTTCGCCAGATAAACCCTGGGAGCGGCGGTATAGAACAACCCTCCGCCCATGGCCACCGCCACATCGAGGCCGCCCGCGCCTATGGCCACCTGGCCTATGCCGCCGCCGGTGGGGGTGTGGCTGTCGGACCCAAGCAGCGTGGTGCCGGGCTTGCCGAACCGTTCCAGATGCACTTGGTGGCAGATACCGTTGCCCGGACGGGAATATACTACGCCGTAGCGGGCCGCCACGGTTTGCAGGTACTTGTGATCGTCCGCGTTCTCAAAACCGGTCTGTACCGTATTATGGTCCACATAAGAAACCGAAAGATCTGTTTTTATTTCCTTCAGGCCCATAGCTTCGAACTGAAGATAAGCCATGGTTCCGGTGGCGTCCTGGGTAAGCGTCTGGTCGATGCGGATGCCTATTTCCTTGCCCTTGATGAATTCGCCCTCTTTTAAATGAGCGGTAAGGATCTTCTCAACGATGTTTTGTTTCATGTATTAGCGCTCCTTATATCCATATTTTCTCATAATTTGAAACATTTTGCACCACAAAATAAAACGGTAAAAATTTTTGCCGCAATAATTTTCAGTCAATAAAGTCGGCGCGCCTTTATAAGGAACCGAATATGCGCATAGTGTATAATTCTTGACGGGAGCAATGTTAGAGCCGAAAGGCCCACCAAACAGTAGGCCTTTCTGCCCATAAAATGTTGTAGCAACAACATTTTATATTTTTTCGGCGGAAAGGAGGGCTTTGGTTAAAAGGCTCAGGAGACCCTGGCCTTTTTTATAAGGCTCGCCTTTCAGCAGAAGCTTTTCGACCTTAAGGTCCAGAAGCGCGCGCGGGTCCATGGACAGGGGATTACGATTCACAATGACCATATCGGCAAACTTCCCGGCTTCAAGGCTTCCGCGGTCGCCCTCGTCAAAGGTAGTCCAGGCCGCATTGTAGGTGAAAAGCTTCAGTGCCTCCGCGATAGTAAGGGACTGCCCGGGAACATAATGATTACAGGCGGCATAGATCCCCGCCACAGGGTCCGGCGGGGTACAGGGGGCGTCGGAACCTCCGCTCAGCATGATCCCCAAGTCCGTCATCTTTCGCAGCGGCGAGAGCTCATCCACCCGGTCCCCCAGCAGACCGCGAAGAAAATCAACGGGTTCAAGGTCCCACCCCAGAAAAACGGGCTGAAGAGGGATCTGTATGCCGAACGCGGCGCATTTTTTAAGCCCCTCCGCGGTTGGAAGGCTCGCATGGATAATGCCGTGGCGGTGATCCGCTCTGGGCCGGTCCTTCAGGGCCGCTTCCAGGGCCATGACGGCCTGGTCGAAAGCCGCGTCGCCTATAGCGTGCATCTCGATCTGAAGGCCCTCGCGATTGGCCCGTTTTGCAAATTCAACCACCTCTTCATCCCGGTAAAACAGGACGCCTTTGTTGCAGCCGTCATCGGAATAAGGCCTCAGCAGCGCCGCGTCCCCGCTGCCGAAGCAGCCGTCCAGCGCCGCGGCAAAACAGCCCCCCACCCGGGGAAGCCGCCGCTTCCTTACCTTTTCAATATTCATGGTCTGGAAGAAGAGCCGGGTCTGGAAACCGCTGTCCAGTCCTTTGCCCAGAAGCGTCTCCAGGGTGACATCCAGATCGAATGGAAACCCGACGCCGGAGACGGTGTGCATCAGTCCTATGCCTTTCTCCGCCATCTCATCCACCGCGCGCAGCATATTGCGCAGCGTCCGGAGAAGCGGGATCTTTTTTGTGACAAAATCGGTGACGGCAAAAAAAGCCTCCTGGTTCATCTCCCCGCTAGCCTGATGAAAGCCTCTGAGGGTTTTAATTTTCTCCGGCAGCATGGAGATAAGCCTGCTGTTAACGATACAGGCATGCCCGTCATACTTAACTAGAAACACCGGCCTCTCCGAACAAACGCCGTCCAGTTCATCCTTTGAGATCAGCCTGCGTTCCGCGACAAGGTGCGGCGACGCCCCGAAGCCCATCAGGATCTTATCCGGATTCCCGCGCGCAAATTGCAGGATCAACTCGCTCATCTCGGCCAGGCTCCGCGCGGACCGCACATCCAGCCCGGCGTTAAAAAGGGCATGGGAAGCGAAATGCAGATGGGTATCGCCGAAGCAGGGCAGCAGCGCCCTTGAACCCAGCGCCTCCTGCGGCGCGCCCCGGTATGCCGCCGGCAGCTCCGCCCCGACATAAAGGATCCGCCCCTTGTCTTCCACAAGGAACCGGTGAACGCTGTTTTTGCCGTCGCACGAAATGATAGCGCCGTTATAAATTTTCATCGCAGGTTAGATTCTATGTTTTGCCCCGCCCGCTTTGCAACCGCCGCAACCCCACACACCGCCTTCAATTTAAAACCTGAACAAGTAGGAGATTTTGGTAAACATCATTTCCGTGGTCTTTTTAAGGACGCCGTCCTTTTCCGCGAACCCTATATTATATCCGGCGTGCACGGCAGTTCCCGGAACCAGCGTCCGACTCACCAGCGCGTCCACAAACCCTGTCCGGTTCAATACGCTATAGCGGTAAATAATTCTGCCGGAAGTTTCCCTGCTCCACTGCATGGAAGCTTTTGTCTGCCAAATATTTTCGCTGTAAATCCTGCCGCCTTGCTTGGAATTGAATCTGCTGTTGATCAAGTTCTGCGACAACTGGAAAGCCGCGGAAGGCTTTAAGGTCATAGAGAGATCCCAGGTGGTCTTATCGCCGAGAAAAGGGGCAGGGGCATCATAATATATGCCGTCGCCGGTGGTCATCGCCGCTGAACCCAGGAGCCATTTAAACGGCTCGCTGTAGGCGCTTACCGAAACCGTCTGTTTCATAAAATTCACCCCGCCGAATCTCTCAAGTGTGGCCGGCCGATATACAGCCGACACATTGGTACGGCACGGGAACGAAAAATATATTTTCATATAGGCGTCTTCGTCGGTAAGCTTCCCGCTATAGTCATAATCCTTGGTATATCCGGCGCCGGGCTGCCAGTAAACCAGGGGGCCTCCGTCCTGCCAGAATTTATAACTGAAAGAAACAGTGCGTTCTCGCATATCGCTCCGCTCTATATACCCGTTCTCCGCAATAAAATCAGGACTTATATCGGTGTAGCCGAGGGACAGGTCATAGTCGCGGTTGCCGCGCCACAGATTGGCGTATACGGCACTCCCTGTATCACGCCCCGCAGCCCTGTCAAAATAACTGCCAAGGCCTTGGAAAGACAGCCGCGAGATCTTGCCGAGCCAGATCTCCCCATCGATACCGCCGACGCGGTTTTGTTCCGCGCCTGATAATTCGCGTCCGCTGTAAACAATGCCGATCGAAGACTGCGAGCCCAGATCTTTTTTAAGCCTCACGATAGAGGCCGTTGAACCGGAACCGGCGCGGTCATTCGCCAAAATCGCACCACCGGTATAACGACCTTCCTTCCCGGTCAGTTTCACGCCATAGGACAGATCGGAAACGGTCCTGGTATGCACCACATTTATCGGCGTAGAGAAAATATCCGCGCCCTCCATAAAGAACGGTCTTTTTTCAGGATAATACACGGCGTACCGCTGATTTACCGTCAACTGCGGCGCATCAGTTTCAACCTGGCTAAAATCAGGATTGACAGCGGTATCCAAGGTCCAGTCCGGCGTAAGGCCATAACGCATGCTGGCGCCGGCGCGCATGTCCGATCTTCCAAGATGCGCCGAAGCGTCCTGCGGTTTATACGGCGCGGCATGAGACGCGGTTACTTCCGGGATTATTTCAAGCCTTGTGCCGCGGTCCGGAATGGAAAGTCCTTTGATCACGGCGAACTGGGTAAGGATTCCGCCTCTATCGCTGCGGTATGCGGGCCAAAGGCCCTTCTCGTTCTTTCTCTGGATGTTGCGAAAGAAAGAAATTCTCCATGGCCGCCCGGAGGCCCTCGAAAATCGAAGGCTTTTAAACGGGATCCTCAGTTCCACAATATAGCCGGAGGCGGTCAATTCGCCCCTGGAGTGCCAAACAAAATCCGGAGCCGAATCTTCGTTGCCGTTAAGATTGAACGCATCGGCCTGTATGCCAAGCGGATTCGCGAAGAACTCATACGCCCGGCGGCTGTCGCCGAAAGTATCGATAAGCACACCTACGACATCGCCGTCAAAAATTTGTTCACGCTGCGACAATTGCGAACGGATAAGATCGGGCCTGGAGTCCTCGGCCTCGAAAGCAAAGTATAAATTATCGGAATCATACCCCGCGTATATCGCGGTTTTCTCCGTCATCGATTTTCCTTCCAGGGGTTCAAGCTGATATAACCCGGCCCCGACAGCGGCTTGCCGCCAAACTTCATCCAGTTTCCCGTCCACGACCGGGGCAGATTCAAGCCGGCGTATCTCCAGAACCGGATTTTCCTCCTGCGCGCCAGAAAACGGGGATATCGACAGGCTGATGATACAAAACAAACTCCACTTGCGCATTTTTTCCTCCGCGAGCCCGACACCGCTGTAAGTAATACGCGAGAGGCCGCTAAATGGTTTCATCCGAAAAACCTGCCGGCATCGGAAAAAATCGCGCTGAACCGGGATCGGAAGACGGGGAACGATGTTCGCCGGGTTTACATTTCTCGGGTTTATAGATAAACTATACCAATGGAAAAGGATAATAAAAAAATAGTTATCAACGGCAGGCAATACTATAACCTGGAAGAAGTCCCCGAAGCCTTCCGGGAAACGGTAAAAGCGAAAATGGCTGCCGCAAAAACCGGCGCCGAAACCGCGGGCGCCTCAAAAATAACCATACGAAAGGAATTCAATTTCCAGGACAGCCCGGAACTTCTCACTCTGTTGAAATGGCTGGTTAAGATCTCGCCTCCTCCGGGACCCGCGCATTCCCCGTCCGCCGCGCAGAACGGCGCGGCCGAGCCTCAGGCGACGATCCCGGCTGACGCGGACACCCCGGACGCGGAACCTGAAAACGAGCCTGAAACCGGCCCGGAACTTCCAAAGCCGGAGGCGATCCGGCCCTCCTCTTCCGGCTGGATCGTGGCGCTGGCCGTAATAGGCCTCGCCGTTCTTTATTTTTTTACCGCAAAGTAAAAATTTTCGCCGCGAATTTTTTAAATGACAGACCGCGATATTGCCATTAAAGCCATGCCCAAGGTGGAACTGCACCGCCATCTGGAGGGCTGCGTGCGCATCCCGACCATCATAAGGACCGCGCTCAGGCATAACATCAAGCTCCCCACCTTCTACGCGGATGAACTGGCCAAAACAGCCAGGCTCAGCGGCCCGATGGGTTCCCTGGCGGAAGTTCTGGGGATGTTCGAACTGGCCCGTTCCGTCTTCGTTTCGTACGGGGCGGTGGAGGAAATAACGCGCCAGGCGCTGACGGACGCGCACAAGAAAGAAAATATCCGCCTTCTGGAACTGCGGTACAGCCCTGATTTCATGCTGAGAGACAAAGACCTGGACTGGCAGAAGGTGCTTGAGGTCATCTTATCCGCCGCGCGGTCCTTTCAGAAAAAATACGCCATGTTCACCGGCGTGATAATCATAGCCTCCAGGTCCTGCGGCGTGGACTCCGTGCTCAAGACGACGGATTTCGCGGTAAAGAACAAAGGCCTTATCGCGGGCTTCGATTTCGCGGACGCCGAGATAGATTACCCCTCCTCGCTTTACACGGAAGCCGTTAAAAAACTTCACGAAGCCGGGATCCCGCTCACGGTGCATTCGGGCGAAGAAGGCGGTTTCAGCCAGGTCCTGGACGCGATCAACTATCTTAACCCGGCGCGCATAGGCCACGGGGTAAAGGCTGTAGAAGACCCGTCGGGCAAAACCCTTGAACTGATAAAAAAGAAAGGCATCACTATCGAAACCAACCCGTACAGCAACTATCTCACCCGCGCGGTGGAAAGGCTGGAAGACCACCCTCTTAAAAAATTCATAGAGGCGGGCTTAAGCGTCTCCATAGGCGCGGACGACCCGGAGATACTCGACACCGACCTTAACAGGGAATACGCCCTTGCCGTTGAGAAGATAGGGCTTTCAACAGCCGACCTGGCCTACGCCAACAACTGCGCCCTCAAAGCCTCTTTCCTCCCCCCCGATATGAAACAGGAAGCCGCAAAGTGGTTCGCCGTTCCCCCGCACCCGATCGAGAACGCATAGTTTCCCCGCGCCCTGTCCGCCCCCAAGGACCTAAGTGGCGGTTATTTCCACCGGATCGAAATAGTACCGCGGTTTGCTATAATTTCCGTGAGATGACTTCCAGGGTTACGGAGGACTATGAAAAATATATATTTCTTTATTCTGACGGCGGCGCTGGCCATGGCGGTTATCGCCCGGAGCGGCGCTGAACCGGCAATGAAAACACAGGCGAAACCGGCCAAAACCATAACGGCCCTTAAACCGTCCGCGCTCGCGGCGGAAGGCAAAAAGAACGCGCTGCCGGGCGGCGGCTGGTTCATCTGGAGGTTCGACAGGAAGCCCCGGCTCGGCCCGGCCATCCTCAAGGTACAGGTTTACTCAAAAGAAAGCAAACAGGATTCTTCTTATGAAATAACCGGGGAATCCGGCATGCCCTCCATGCGCGACCATGACTCCGGCCCCCTCAAATTCCAGTTGAACAGGAAAGGAGACTACCTTCTGCCGATAAATGTCGTAATGGCCGGCGGCTGGGAAGTGGTCATCAGGATAAAAAAGAACGGCAAAGAACTCTTCGCCGGCAAAACGGACTTTAATGTGTAAGCTTTTAAGCCTGGTCTTGTTGTTCCTGCCCTCCGCCGCGACGGCGGACTCGCGTCTTTTATATCTGGAAGCCCAGGCCGTGGCCGGCTACTCTTCCCGCGCGGACGACATAATTTACCATTCCGCCGGACGGGACGACATGATGCAGAAGACCTCGGGAGGCGTGGACTACCTCCAGAAATTTTCTTCGGAGAACGGCGACTGGGGAACCCTGGCCATAGAAAGCCGCCTGGCCTGGGACCCGGACGCCCGCGCCCGGCTCCAGCCCCAGCTTTATAACGGCTACTTCCGGACAAGGACGCCTTACGGATACCTGTGGGCCGGGCATAACAGGATAGCGATGGGGCTGGAATCTTATTTCGACACGCACGCGGCGCTTATGCAGACCCTTCAAATGTACGGCGCGGGCTTCGACCGCGATTGGGGCGCCGGGGCGTCGAAGGACTTCGACTGGGGCGACGCCGCGTTCTCCCTGACCGCGGGCAGCGGCATGCCACTTTATCTGCACGGAAATTATCTCGCCTCCGCTCGGCTCTCGGAAGGCGTGCTCGCCAGGGACAATTACAACACCGGCCTTTATTTCTCCGGCGGCAAGATCCCCGACATCACCGGCTACCACATAGAAAACCGCACTCCCGAGACCTATAATGTCGCGGGCACGGACTTCGCCTATCTCCTGGACAGGTTCGAGTTCCGCGGGGACCTGCGCTTCGGGCAGAAGGACGGAAAAGGCCTCTACGCGGCGCTCGGGCGCTTCGGCGTCAATTTCCTGGAAGAGAACCGGCTTAAGCTGGAATTGCAGACGGTCCTCACGGAGACGAACAATATCCATGATTATTTCCTGACCTCCGGGCTTGCCTACGCTGCCACCCCGGAACTGTCGCTTCGCGCCATATTCGAATACGAAAATCTCGGCGCAGACAAGCGCCTTATGACGCAGGTCTATTATTACCTGAAGATATGAAAATAAATAAACTGCTGTTCCCGCTTCTCCTGGCCTCCGCCCGCGGGGCGGCCTTCGGGGCGGTCGGCTGCGACCTGAACGACCCGGACCGGGATGTCGCGCGCCTTTTTCCCGCTTCGTCCGGCTACAAAACGCAGTATCTCTCGGTCAAAACGGCGGGAGGAGAAAAACTGCTCGCCCGCATCGAGGACCGCCTGGGCGACAAATTCAAAGGGCTCTACGAGACCATAGATGTCCCGTACACCCTTTATCTGATCTATAAAGGAAAGGAAAAGATCGGCTATATACACGGCGTGAACCAGAAAGGCGAGTACGGCGGCATCCAGGTCTTTCTTTCCCTGGGCCTGGACGGAAAAATAAAAGCGTTCTACATCCAGAAGCTCACTTCCAAAGCCGCCGCCGAACTGCGTTCAAAAACCTTCGGAGCGCAATTCGCGGGGCTCTCCCTGAAAGACCTCGCGGATTACGACCCCGCTGCCGGCAAAGCCCCCGCGTCAAGCCCGGCGACCAAGCTAAAAAGCCCCTCCTCCGCCGCGGAGAAGGATTTTCAGCATGTCATGAGAGCCGTAAAAAAGAACCTTATCCTGATGGACGAATTCGTATTTTCAAAGGAAAATAAAACGCCGTAGAACGGCGTTTTATCGCACCCGGCACGCGGTTTTGTTCGCCCCATGCCGGAGTTGAGGCGGAATATGTACCCCCCTTCAGCTCCCTCTTACCGCAAGGAAACACGCACAGTATGAACATCTATTCCGTCGCTTATAAAAATCTGCTCCGCAAAAAAACCCGCACGGCGCTTACCGCCGCGGGCATAGCGCTCTCGGCCTGGGTGCTGGCCACCCTCCTCGGTTTTAACCGGGGCTATGAAACCGGCCTGAACCGCGACATAGACAACATGGGCTTCCAGGTCCTGCTGACGGCCAAAGGCTGCCCCTACGAAGCTGCCACACTCATGCTCAAAGGCGGCACCGGCCTGCGCTATATGGAAGAGGCCGTGGTCAGGACGGTGACCTCCAATCCGGAAGTCGAAGGCGTTACCCGGATGCTTATGCAGGGGGTCTTCGACCCCAACAAGGGCGAGAACGGCGCCATCGCGGCGTACCTCGGCGTGGACGCCCTCACTTATCCCAAAATGAAGGGCTACCTGGAATTCAAACAGGGCGCGTGGTTCACGGACAACAACGCTTACGAGGCCGTCATGGGTTACGAAGCCGCGGAGCTCGAACAGCGCGAGATAGGCGACAAGCTGCTTATCCCGGGCCTGAACGCCGAGCTTAAAGTCGTAGGGATCCTGAAACGCTCCGGCACCCAGGACGACGGTACAATTTTCCTGCCCATAAGCGCGGTGCAGAAGATCTTTTCAAAACAGGGCAAACTGACCGGCCTCGGCATTAAAGTTAAAAAAGGCGCGGACATGACCGCGTTCGAGAACAAACTTTACGACCTGCCGGATGTCCAGGTGGTTTCAATGGCGCAGGTAAAAAGCACCATAATGAACCTGGTCACCAGCGCCAAAGTGATAGTCTTCGCCATAGCTTTCATCGCCGTTATCATCGCGATGGCCGGCGTCATAAACACCATTCTTATGTCGGTCATGGAACGCTACGGCGAGATAGGCATCCTTAAAAGCATGGGGGCCATGCCGCTGGACATCTTTAAAATGATCTGGGCCGAGACTGCCATACTCTGCTCCCTTGGCGGCCTGGCCGGCATAGCGCTCTCCCTTGCCACGGCAAAAGCGGCCGAGGCGGCCGTCAGGCATTTCCTGCCGTTCACGCCCAACGGCGAGATGATAGCGATAAATACGGGCATAGCCGCCGGAGCTTTCGGCGGGATCGTGATAGGCGGGCTGCTCAGCGGGATCTACCCCGCCTGGCGCGCGGCGCGCGTGCGCCCGCTTGAAGCCATCCGCAGCGAGGGGGATTGATGAACACCGTACTTTCCGCCAGGGACCTGAAAAAGATCTACCACCGCGGCTCGGAAGCCGTGCACGCCGTCGACGGCATCAGCCTTGAAGCCGCCCCGGGGGAAATGACGGCGATCATAGGCCCGTCCGGCTCCGGAAAAACCACGCTGCTCAACATCCTGGGCTGCCTGGACAACCCCAGCGAAGGCGCGCTCTCCGTGGGCGGTGACGAGATCTTCGGCGGCAAAAAGGAACTTTCGGAAAAAAAACTGACCGGGATCCGGCGCAGGAACTTCGGTTATATTTTCCAGAAGTTCTACCTGATCCCCACGCTTACGGTGCTGGAAAACATCATGCTGCCGTCCGTTTTTTACCGCAACTGCGACATCTGCAAAACCCCGCAGGAAGTCCTAAAACAACTGGGCATTGAGAACCGCGCCGGCCATCTCCCCTCCGAGCTTTCAGGCGGAGAGATGCAGCGGGTGGCCATAGCCCGCGCGCTGATCAACGCCCCCAGGATCCTTCTGGCCGACGAGCCCACCGGCAATCTGGATTCGAAACGCGCTGATGAAATAAAAGACATCCTGAGAGCTCTCGCCGCCGGAGGCATCACGGTGATCATGGTAACCCACAACCTGGACCTGGCCAAAGCCGCCGACAGGATCATAGAGATCCGGGACGGCAAGATAGTTTAAAACGCGGCGGCCGCGTTTTAAAGATCACGGGCGCTGGATCACCTGCCCGAAAGACCCAAGACTACATAGGTCTAAATACAGGTAAAATCGGGGCAATCAGACCTTAACAAAGCTTACCGTTTGCACTAAACTATAACCATTGGAAGCGCGGAAGCACTATTGATACGGATGAGCGGGCCCCGCCCCGTAGAAATGGAACGGCTGCGCGTCCGATCTCGGCGAACTCTATGATGATAAGAGTAATATCAATATTTGCGCTCGGTTTTTCACTGACATACGGCGCGGCGAATGCCTTGGAGACACCGCAGGTTCCGGCGCCGGTCGAGGCGGCGGAGATCTCCGCCCAGCCGTATTTTAAACTTGCGGCCGAAGTGAGCGTCAGGCTTATGAACGGCCTTCATAGGATAATAGTCAGGACAAAAGTTGTGTGGAATAACAGCGCTTATGGTTATGTAAATGACCCAGAAAACTATGCCAAGGCTGTAAAACGGAGCCATACGGACAGCCTGTGGACAAGCAAATATTATGGCTATGGAGATTATGACCCAAATATCAAGTTTACAAAGGCGGAACTCGCATATCGAGTAAATGAAACGGTGGGGCGAACCGGATATGAATCCGCATATAGCGAGGGAGGCATTAAAGGCGTTATAGTCAGAGGGTTGTCCCCCGATGCCCCCTTACTCAGGACGGTTGAGATGGATGGCTGGGAAGCTGTTTTTGATCTAAGGACAGAGCTGGTTGATATCGGCCCTATAAAGACGGGAGATCCCCTTCATGCGTTCAAAAGCAAACTTTGGCCGACGCATTATTTAAAAAACACGCTTGTTTTTTCATACGGGGATAAAGACAGCGTAGTCGCATACTTAAAAGCCGTAGCCGATGAGAACAAAATCCTGGCCGAATGGCAGCAAACCGCCATAGATGCGGAAGATATTCAATGGGGGACAAAGATCGTGCGGCTGCCTGAACAGCCGATGTTGGGAAATATAGCGGATTATGCGGATGTGCCTCATCCCGAACGGGCGTACAAACCGGAGTTCACGCTTGAAAACGAATTAAAGACCAACCGGCTGGTCGCGAAATTAGAGAAACTCTTATTAGGAGCGGACGACCCGGCGCCGGAACCTGAATATGAGGACATCCATGCGAAGTTCATAGTAACAAGGCGCGGCCATGTTCGTCTGCGTGAAATTCCGCGCGAAGCGGCGGGGCCTCAGGCCGCCGACAATACCGCTTTGGACCAACTGTCCAAACATCCGTTCGACGGCGGAACGCAATCCGAACCTTTGGTTCTGGCACAGGGCGGCGCGGCGCCCGAAGAGCATGCGGCGGGCGGACTTTCCAAGCCTTCAAAAACAACCGTAAAACCGCCGCTGCCGGAAGGTCTGAAGGAAACGACCCCGGCGGCGGGCAAACTTAAGAACGCGGCCATGGAATACGGACCGGACGCATTAAATGCGGCCTTTGCCGGACTTGGCGCATATTTTGTCGAAAAGAGGATGAAAGCCTATTCGGACGAGGCCGCGTCAAGCGACAATAAAGAGCGAACCTATGCGATACGCGGTAAAGCAGTAGGGCTTGGCGCGGGGTATACAGCCGCTGTCATGTCGCAGGTTCCGGTGGCGTACGCCTGCGCGCCCGCCGCGGCGGGCGCTTGGACATATTTCGGATGCGTTTTACTGGGAACGATGGGAATAAGCGAAACAGTAACCCAAGGCGCCGGACAATTCGCCGCGTGGTATCTGAAAAATGAAAAGAAATATCAAACGCCTATCCCTAAAAATGTAAAAGAGAACATTAAACATCCGATCGCCGCGATACGGCAAGCGTTTAGGGAATAAAATATTGTTCTATTTCGCCGCGAGGGCCGGGGAACCGGACAGATATCCTTTCAAGGCCGACATATCGGCGCCGAACACGCGGCTTTTCAGCAGCTTCGCATAAATTGCGTCCGCCAGCTTTTTCCCCGCCTCAATGTCCGAAGGGTAATGAACGCCGCTGATAACGCGATACAACGCCGCCTCGTCCGCGCGGGCGAGAAATTCAGCCCGCCTTTGCGGGACCAGGTCCGAAAGGATAAGCGCATAAACCCGGGAGATCACGGCATGACCGCTGGGATAAGACGGGCCGTCTATGGACTCAAGACAGTGCTTCAAGCCCGGTTCGCGCAGGAACGGGCGGGGCCGATTGAAGCGGTCTTTTAACTTTAAATCTATCCAATCACTCTCAGCCTTGACGCGCCTAAACACAACGGCGGCACCGGCCGGCAGCGGACTGGGGAACGGACTGAGATCGCCGAAAAACTCCTCATACTCGGCCTGAGCCTGGGCACGGGCTTCGGCGCATTGCCCTTCCGTGCGTTTCCGGTTCCAATCCCGCACAACCGCCAGATCCGCCAGTTCCTCTTTGGAATTCATGGCGGGCGGAGCCTTAAATCCAGGGAATTGCTGCTGTTGCTCGGTAAGATAATAAACCGTGCGCGGAGCGGTCCATTTCCCCGCCGCATTCGACGAGCAGGCCAGGCAAAGCGCGGCCGCCGCGATAATAAAAAACCTGAATTGCCGCATCGTGATCATAACTTGAACCCTAAAATTTTAAGATCGGGGCACCAGGAATTGAACCTGGAACTCATGCTCCCAAAGCACGCGTGAGAACCATTTCACTATGCCCCGCACTTTGAAACCGACATGGTTTCAAAGTGCAGTATCCCCCCTGCAAAATGAAACCAGCTGCATGTTAATTATAGCTTATAAATTCCGGGCCATAAACCGGAACATTCCCCCGCCCCAAGTTCCCGGGGCTGCGGAAATCCACTTTTTAATTTTCAACCCGCCCCTGGAAGTTATATAATACAAGCGGCAGGTATTTTATTCCGGGATAGTGTAACGGTAGCACGAGAGACTCTGAATCTCTTTGTCTAGGTTCGAATCCTAGTCCCGGAGGATTTTTAGACAGTTATACGCAGACCCACTCGTTTCTCGACGGTGGGTCTCGTTTTTTTCCAGTTCTAACCTGGTTTCACCCGTTTCTTGGAAGGTTCGAACTATTTTGGCGCAATTGCCGATATGTATTAGCGGTTCCTCGACGGTAACCTGCACTTCCCCGTCCTTCAGCAGCCAGTTGGTGCCCAGTGCGCCCAGGATCTCGCGTTTAACGGCATCGTCGCCCGTTTCAAAGCGTTCCTTGGCGGTCTTGGCGAAGTTAAAGGCGTTCTCCGCCCGGATCAGCCAATCATCTACCCGATTATCGCTATCCTTCAACAACTCGGTAAGCCGGGTCTTTTCTTTGATAAGGGACTCTTTCTTGGCGAGAAACTGGTCCTCATCCACCTCGCCTGAAAGGCGCAATTCCAGCAGTTTATCCAGCTTCTTGACGCATTGGTCGTAGGCCTTACGCTGTTGGTCAATAATACTGGCCCGGATCTCGGCTTCTTTGCCGTTTTCATTTTTCAGTTTCTGAATAGCCCAGTCACAAAAATCCTGCGGGATCTGGATATTATCAAGTTGGTCTTTTGCCTGCCTCTCCAGCTCCGAGCCCTCTATGGCTCTCTGAGAACATTCAGGGTTCCTTCGCTTGGTACAGTGATAATACACATAATCCCTGCTGGAGCCGTCGGAGCGCCGCTTATGCTTATTCTCGGCGGTTATCATTGCCCCGCATTCGGCACAGCGCAGCAGGCCTCGGTATGGGAAGAAATATGTTTTAGGACGTGTGGTTGTTTCGGCCCGAATGATGTGATTTAATTTATCAAACTCAGCCTTGTTGAGTAACGGCTCATGCTGGCCCTGATGCCAGTTACCGCTTCCGCCAGGATATTCATAAGCTCCATAGTAGAAAGGCAGGGACAGCATCCTGTAAAACGTGCTCAGCCCTATTTTTCTGCCATTTCGGTTCCGGAGGCACCATTCGTTGGTAGCGAGCGCAAGAACCTGTGGAACCGTATGCGTTCGGTCAAGTATCATCCCGATCATGCGCCGCAAAGATGGAAAGAGGTTGGGGTCAGGCGTGATAATGCGTTTCCCCTTTTCCTTGTCAGGCGAGTTTAGGTAGCCAGTGGGTGCCTGGCCGGGCCGCCAGCCCATTTCCGCTTTGCGGCGTAATTCTCGTTTTACATTGGTTGATAGATCGCGAACATATTGATTTGCCATTCCGAACTCGACCGACATCATCAAAACATTATCTGTGGGCCAATAAGCGCGGTCATAGGTCTGAATATGCAGCAGCTTACCCTGCTGAAGCATCCATGAGATATTGCCGCCGTCTATCGGGTTACGGGCAAGACGATCCAGCTTCCAGCAGATAATTCCCTGCGCCTCGCCACGGCCTATGCGCTTTATCATTTCGGCAAAAATTGGTCTACCCGGCGCTTTTGCAGATTTGGATTCTGAGAATCGCTCCACAACCTCCAACCCATCGCGCTCGGCAATCCTGAGCAGTTCGCCGATTTGGGAATCAATAGACGCCACCTGCCTGTCCTCGGAATCAGAGGACTTGCGGGCATACATAAAATATTTCATGCGCGGCTTAGTAATATTCGCAAATGTCGTCATAAGCTCACTCTGAATGATACAGTCTGTTGCGTCGTAAATCAAGGTTTTAATTCCCGAATGGCCTCTTACCTCTCGGCCCGTGGATAACATCAGGTTTAACGCCCCACACAGCTTTAACCAGTCGGAGTAGCCGCCCCGCTTTTTCGCGAGCGTCAGCCTCGTTCAGCTCCACGCCGTAATGCTTGAAATAGAGGGCGCGGAACTCCGATATATCCTGGGCTGTAAGGGGCATAATGGCTTTTTACCCCTTTTTTTTAAGTCCGGCTTCAATCACGCGACTGCCGGGAAATATATTTTTAATATTGGCAAGGCCAGCCAGATCTTCCGGTGGGCAGTCCTTGAGCAGTTCAAGTTCATCAGGCCCGAACAGGGATTCTGCTCCCGGCTCAGCTGCGCAATTCTGTGGATTGTGAGAATTTTGAGGAGCCACAGAGGCGGTTAGGGAATCATGGGGTGAGCCATCGCCCATGGGCGTGTCATGGGAAGATACAGAAATGGAACTCTCTAAAATGTGTTTTTGATTATCCTTCCCATAATCCTCAAAATCCCCACAATTAGGTTCAGGCCCCACATCGCGCGTATTTTGAGCCAGCGAAAGTGGATTCACTTCATAAACCGGACTTGGCTTGCGCCCTGCGCCGGGCCGAGGCTCCGCTAACCGACAGCGTATATAGCCGTGTTCTTCAAGCACCGCCAAAGCCGGTTCCAACTGCGAAACCCGCTTAAAATATCCCTTCATGTCCTGAAAAAGTTGCCGCTTAGAGAAATTACTAAGCCCCTGCCTGTGAACCCAAGCCAGGACGCGCTTTGCGTCCTCAATTGCGGCATCAGCGCCCATGGTAGCGTATGCCGCACGCGCGTGAGGGATGAGATATTCCCCGATGCGAATAGCGCGTTCTACGGTCCCGAGGCTGATGAGGCTATCCCAAGGGGCTTCCCGACCTGCATGCTCGCCCATGTGCAGAAGACCGGCGATCCGGGCGACACCTCCGACCAGTTTGCCACCGAAATCAGTCAGTGAGCCCAAGGCCCCGAACTCGGACAACTGCGGCTCGACCCAAGCTTCAAAGGCAAGCATGCGTTCGACAGCTTCAGGTGACAATTTTAAGAGGCGAGCCTTGGGTTTTTTCGTCTCATCGCGCTCAATGAGGGGAGCGCCGGTAAGTTCCCCAGATCTCTGCGGTTAAAGAATCCCCACATCAGCGGCGGCGTAAAACTCCCCACCCCCGGTTGCGGCGCGTAATTCATACATCCCGCTCATTTTCGCT